>NZ_JBGOSH010000001.1:0-792228 GCF_041537925.1 Ruegeria hyattellae
CTGGCGGTGGCGACCAATTGCGGTCAGATCAAGACCGGCTCACTGGCGCGCTCCGACCGGCTGGCCAAGTACAACCAACTGATCCGCATCGAGGAAACGCTGGGCGAAACCGCAAAATACGCCGGAACATCCATCCTGCGCGGATAAAACCTGGACCTGCAGAACACCAAAGCTCCAGGCAGATCCGGGGGCTTTCTTTTGCCCGGTCGCGGCTGCGCAATGCGCTATTGAGGAATCGGGAAACCGTTTGAACGGGGCCGTTCAGCGTGCCGCCGCGTCACAGAAAAACTTGATCAGGATCAAGGACCTGATAGTGCCTGAAGGGGCAGATATTGTGCACATCTTTTAAAGAAAGGAAGCGCGAATGACCCCCTTTGCAAAATCTCTGTTTGCGGCGGTTGCCACACTTGCTCTGTTGGGCGCCTGTACTAAGGAAAATACCTATCCGGTCACCGGCGAACAATGCGGTCCCGAAGATCCGGTCAAGACATTGGATGCAGCGGATTGTTACGTCCCGCCTGCCGGTGTCTAAACGGTAAGCGACGGTCGAATCGGATCTGTCACCCAAGCACCCGGCTCATGAGCATATAGCGGTCCCGTGCTTTGAACCCGCTGCGCAGATATAGTTTCTGCGCAGCGGCGTCTTCGCGGTCGACCTCAAGATGGACCGCCTTGATCCCTCCGGTCGCAAGCGCCTTTGGCAGCTCCAGAAGCGTTTCACTGGCGATGCCACGCCGCCGGACCGCCGGGCGGATATAGATCTCATCCACGAACGCATCCATGCCACCGAATTCCACCGACCAGCCGAAGGTCAGGATGATATAGCCCAGCGGTGCGCGGGCCGGGCCGATCAGGTAGATACAGCCATGGGGAATTCCCTCGAGCAGCGGCAGCAGCGCTGACTGGCGCCGTTCCTCGTCCTGTTCGATGCCCATTTCGGCATGAAAGGCGGCGACAAGGCCCATGAGCCGGGCCAGATCTTCGGGCTGGGCGAGGCGGAGTTGCGCGCTCATGTCAGTGGCTCCAATGCTGTGTGTGCCCCGCTGCGGTGCTGCCTCGAAATACCGTCGAGGAGGGCGTTCTGACCCGGTATGGGGCGTAAGGCAAGGCGGGATTGTAGGCTCATAGTCGGGACAGGCGGTCGATCAGCAGGTCAAAGAACCCGTCCGCGTCGATATCACCCATGAACCTTGTGTTGGGCGTGCGATCTGTGACACCCCACCAATCTGCCACTGTCATGCCCAGGGTCAGATCCGACTGCGTTTCGATTTCCACATTGATATGGCGACCCGAGAACAGTTCAGGGCGTATCAGATAGGCCGTTACACAGGGATCGTGCAGAGGCGCGCCTTCGGAGCCGTATTTTTCGCGGTCGAACCGTTCGAAAAAGTCAGTCATCTCGGCGACGGCGTGCCCGACTTTGCTGTCCAGCGCGCGAAAGGCGTCGTTACGGTGTTTTGTGACAAGAGCGTCATGGGTGACGTCCAACGGCATCATCACGATTGGAATGTTGGATTTGAACACAATATCAGCGGCTTCGGGGTCGACATAAATGTTAAATTCGGCGGCCGGCGTAATGTTGCCCACCTCAAAATAGGCGCCGCCCATCAAGACGATCTCCTGCACCTGCGGGATTATGTCGGGGGCCTTCTGAAAAGCCGAGGCGATATTGGTCAGCGGCCCAAGCGGGCAGAGCGTCACGGTGCCCGGGTCTTCGCGGCGCAGCGTGTCGATGATGAAGTCGACCGCATGGCCGTCGGACAATGGCATTGTCGGGTCAGGCAGGACGGGTCCGTCGAGGCCGGTCTTGCCATGCACATGTTCGGCTGTGACCAGCTTGCGTCTGAGAGGCGCGTCGCAGCCCGCATAAACCGGCATGTCCGGACGGCCTGCCAACTCACAAACAATGCGGGCGTTTTTGGCGGTCAGGTGCAGTGGGACATTGCCTGCAACTGCGGTAATGCCCAACACATCGATCTCGTCAGGGCTGGCCAGCGCCAGCAAGATTGCAACCGCGTCGTCCTGACCGGGATCGGTGTCGATGATGATCTTTCGGGCGGTCATTGGTGGCTCCTGTCAGGCGCGGCGGGACAGTCGCATCCGGGCTGTGTCCTGTCCAGAGGGTGTCTGCGGCACAAGCCGGGAACCGCCATCAGGCTTTTTGCTGTGCCGCCTGTTTTTCCTGCTCTTTGACCTCGTCCCAGAGCGCGTCCATCTCGGCCAATTCGCTCTCGGACGGGGTCTTGCCGCGTTGGGCCAGCCGCTCCTCGACGGCTGCAAAGCGGCGGGTGAACTTGGCATTGGTGCGGCGCAGGGCGGCCTCGGGTTCGATCCCCAGATGGCGGCCCAGATTGACCATCACAAACAGAAGATCGCCGAACTCGTCTTCCAGCGCGTCCGCATCCTTGGCATCGCGGGCTTCTTCCAGTTCGGCGGCCTCTTCGGTGATCTTGGCCAGCACATGGCTGGCATCGGGCCAGTCAAACCCCACGCGGGCGGCGCGTTTCTGCAGCTTATGGGCGCGCAGCAGCGCGGGCAGGTTGGAGGCAACGCCGTCCAGCGCGCCTTTCTGCGCCTTGCCAGCACGCTCGGCGGCTTTGATCGTCTCCCAGTCCAGGGTCTGCTGTTCGGCGGATTTGTCGCGGGATTCGTCACCGAAGACATGCGGGTGTCGGTCGACCATCTTGTCGGACATGGTGCGCACCACGTCCTGAAAGGCGAAATGCCCCGCCTCGCTGGCCATCTGCGCGTGAAAGACGGACTGGAACAACAGATCGCCCAGCTCGCCCTTCAACTCGTCCCAGGCTTCGCGTTCGATGGCATCGGCGACCTCATAGGCCTCTTCGATCGTGTAAGGGGCGATGGTGGCGAAATCCTGTTCGATATCCCAGGGGCAGCCGGTTTTGGGGTCGCGCAGGCGGCGCATGATTTCAAGCAGGCGCTCGATCCCGGCATCGCTGTTGTTGATCAATGTGTTTTCTGTCATTGCGACGGCCCCCGTTCCGGTGTCTGATGCATCAATTCCCGACGTTGACGCAGGAGTCCACCCCATGCCCGTTGTAAACCGCATTGCCGAGTATGCGCGTGACATGACGGCGTGGCGTCAGCATCTGCACCGCATCCCGGAACTGGGGCTGGACTGCCCCAAGACCTCGGCCTTTGTGGCAGAGAAGCTGCGCGCGTTCGGGGTGGATGAGTTGCATGAAGGCTTCGCGCGCACCGGGATCGTCGCAATCATCAACGGGCGCGGTGACGGGCCGACCATCGGCTTGCGCGCCGATATGGACGGGTTGCCGATCTCCGAGGCGACCGGGCTGGAATATACCTCGGAACATGAGGGGCGGATGCATGCCTGCGGTCATGACGGCCATACCACCATGTTGCTGGGCGCGGCCCGCTATCTGGCCGAGACGCGCAATTTCTCGGGCCGCGTAGCGCTGATCTTTCAACCTGCCGAAGAGGCGGGCGGCGGAGCCGAGATCATGGTGCAGGAGGGCATTCTGGACCGGTTCGACATCGCGCAGGTCTACGCGCTGCACAACGCGCCGGGTTTCGGCGAAGGTGGGTTTTATACCACCCCGGGTCCGATCATGGCGGCGGTGGATACGTTCCATGTGCATGTGCAGGGCGTGGGTGGCCATGGCGCCATGCCACATGAGACCCGCGACCCGGTGATGGCCGCCTGTGGCATCGCCCAGGCTTTCCAAACGATTGTCAGCCGCAACCACTATGCTCTGGACGATCTTGTGGTCTCGGTGACGCAGATCCATGCCGGGACGGTGGACAACGTGATCCCCGATACCGCCTTTCTGAACGGCACGATCCGCACCTTCGACCCGGCGGTTCAGAAAATGGTGAAGAAGCGGATGGAGCAGATCGTGGCGGGGCAGGCAGCCAGCTATGGCGTCGAGGCGAGGCTGGACTATGAGATCGGCTATCCCGCGACCATCAACGATCCCGACAAGACGCGGTTTGCTACCGCTGTTGCGGGTGAGGTCGCTGGCGCAGCCCGCGTCATTGCGGATAAGGGGCGTGAGATGGGGGCCGAAGATTTTTCCTATATGCTGCAGGCCCGGCCCGGCGCCTATCTGTTTCTGGGCCAGGGCGAGAGCGCGGGGCTGCACCATCCCGAATACAATTTCAACGATCAAGTGGCTCCGATCGGGGCGTCGTTCTTTGCCCGCCTGGTCGAAACGGCGCAACCCGCCGCGTAACACGCAGATCGTTGACGTAACCAAGAAGGGCGCCCGAGCATGGCACTGGAAGATGCAAAAAATCAGGTGGATGAGGCCTTTACCCGTACCGATCTGCGCGGGCCGTCCTTTGAGAACACCTTTGGCGGTGCGACTTCGTTCCTGCGGCGCAAATACACCAAGGACCTGCGCGGCGTCGATATCGCGGTCACCGGCGTCCCCTTCGATCAGGCGGCGACCAACCGGCCCGGCACGCGGCTGGGTCCGCGCGCGATCCGTGAGGCGAGCGCACTGCAATCGCCCGATGCGCCTTATGGCTGGCCCTTTGATGCGCTGAGCGAGATGGCCATCGTCGATTATGGCGATGTGGCTTTTGACTATGCCAATGTGCCCGCCTTTCCCGACACAGTGAGCGATCATATCCGGGGCATTCTGGAGGCGGACGTGGCCTCGGTCACGCTGGGGGGCGATCACTATATCAGCTTTCCGATCCTCAAGGCCTATGCCGAGACTTATGGGCCGATGTCTTTGTTGCAATTCGATGCGCATACCGACACATGGGCCGATGACGACATGGCGCGTGTGGATCATGGCACCATGTTCTACAAGGCGGTGAAATCGGGGCTGGTGGACCCAGCGCGATCGGTTCAGGTGGGGATCAGAACCACCAATGACGACACGCTGGGCGTGAACATCATCGACGCACGCGAGGTCTATGAGGCCGGGCCTGCCGCCACGGCGCAAAAGATCAAGGAGATCCTGGGTAACCACCCGGTTTATCTGAGCTTCGACATCGACGGGCTGGACCCGGCCTTTGCACCGGGCACCGGAACGCCGGTCTGGGGCGGTCTGACCTCGATCCAGGCCTCGATCATCCTGCGCGACATTGCCGGGATCAACATCAAGGGCGGCGATGTAGTCGAGGTCTCGCCCCCCTTCGACACCACCGGGGCCACGGCCATCGCCGGCGCCCATATCGCCACCGAGATCATCTGCCTGCTGGGGTGGAACAAGTTCAGATGAAGGGCGCTCAGCGCAGCGCTATCGGCGCTTTAACTCCGTTCGATATGTCGGTGTTCGACCCGATCTGGTGGGGTCTTAACTTTTGGTTAGTCATAATTCCGGTATTCGCCGTACTCGGTGGGCAGACCGGGTGGGAGCAGCAAAGAGCATGACCGAATTCAACCAACCTATAAGTGGCAACGATCTGGCCCGGTTTTCCGGACCGAACACCTTCATGCGTCTGCCGCAGGCGACCAACCTGGACGGGCTGGATGTGGCGGTGCTGGGCATTCCAATGGATATCGGCACCTCGTGGCGGTCCGGCACCCGGTTCGGGCCCAAGCAGGTCCGCGCCGAAAGCGCGATGATCCGGCCCTATAACATGGCGACGGGGGCGGCGCCCTTCGACAGTCTGCAGATCGCCGATATCGGTGATCTGGCGATCAACACGTTTTCGCTGGCCGACAGTCTGAGGATCATCAGGGAAAGCTATGCCGCGATCCTAACCAATGATGTGATCCCGGTGGCGATGGGTGGCGATCACTCGATCACCTTGCCGATCCTGCGCGCGATCGCGGCGAAACACGGCCCCGTGGCGCTGGTGCATGTGGATGCCCATGCCGACGTGAATGACGATATGTTCGGCGAACGCGAGACCCATGGCACCGTTTTCCGCCGCGCCTATGAAGAGGGGTTGATCCAGCCCGACCGGACCTATCAGATCGGCATTCGCGGCTCGGGATATGCCGCGACGGATTTCACCGAGGCGCAGGGCTGGGGGTTCCGGCAATTCCCGGCCTGGGACCTCTGGCACAAGAGCCTGGCACCGCTGGGGGGAGAGATCCGCCGAGAAATCGGAGATCGTCCGGTCTATGTCACCTATGATATCGACAGCCTCGACCCGGCCTATGCGCCCGGCACCGGCACACCCGAGATCGGCGGGCTGACCACCCCGCAGGCGCTGGAGCTGATCCATGCGCTGAGCGGGGCCAATATTGTCGGCTGCGATCTGGTCGAGGTCTCGCCGCCCTATGATCCCTCGGGCAATACCGCACTGACTGCGGCAAATCTACTCTATGAACTGATTTGCGTTCTGCCCGGTGTCGCCGCGCGCTAGGCTGGTTGCAGTCAACAAGGGGCAGAAACAGGCGTGGGACGGTTCGCGATGTTGGTATGGGTGCTGCTGGTGGCAGTTGTGGTGGTGTTGGGCTATGTCCGGCTGGCCCCATCGGCTGTTCCGCAGTGGCATGTTGCACCTATCGGTGACAGTGATGCGGATACGCGCGGCAGCGTGCTGCGGGTTCTCAAGGCCGGGCCGAATGCGCTCAAGCAATTCGATCAGGTTGCCCGTGCCGATCCGGGCACCACGGTGCTGGCCGGGTCGGTCGATGAACAGATGATCACCTATATCACGCGCAGCAATGTGTTCGGTTTTCCCGACTACACCACAGCGCAACAGCAAGGCGAGTTACTGCGCATCCATGGCCGGCTGCGCTTTGGCAGATCGGATTTTGGCGTGAACCGCGCGCGGGTCGAGGGCTGGATCGCGCAGATGCCGTCAGGAGGATAGGCAGCCCTTCTGAACCTCGCGCCACATCGGCACATTTAGTGACATCTGGCATTGCGCCATGAACATTCGGCCATCGACCTGCATGCAGATGGTCTGGCCCAGCTCAATCCGGGACCCGCTCTTGTCGGTGCAATAACAGTCCTGAACCTTGCCGCCGGGGCCTGTAACATCGGCCAGAACCGGGCTCGCGATCAGCAGAAAAACAAGTAAGTGTCGTGTCATGCCTCAAAGCCTAGCACAGTCTAGCCCCTTGACCAAAGCCCCGCGATATCGGACACCGCCGGGATGGTTCCTGAAGAACGACTAGAACAGATTACCCAGAGGTTTCAGTACCTCGAGGCGGCGATGGCCGATGGCGCGGCTGGTGGCGATATCGCCCGGCTGGCCAAGGAATATTCCGACCTGAGACCGGTGGTGGAACAGATCGCCGCCTGGCGCCAGATCCTCGCCGATCTGGCCGAGGCCGAAGCCATGCTGTCGGACCCCGACATGAAGGAACTGGCCGAAGAGGAACTGCCCGCCTTGCGCGAACAGCTGCCGCAGGCCGAACACGCATTGCAATTGGCGCTGCTGCCTCGCGACGAGGCCGATGCGCGTGCCGCGATGCTGGAAATCCGGCCCGGCACCGGTGGCGATGAGGCGGCTTTGTTCGCAGGGGACCTCCTGCGCATGTATCAGCGCTACTCTGAGGGGCGCGGCTGGAAATTTGAGATTGTCGAGGAGCAGGCCACTGAACTTGGCGGCATCAAGGATGTCGTGGTGCATATCAAGGGCGAGAATGTCTTTGCCCGGATGAAATACGAATCCGGCGTGCACCGGGTGCAGCGGGTGCCCAGCACCGAAAGCGGAGGGCGTATCCATACTTCGGCGGCTACCGTGGCAGTGCTGCCCGAGGCCGAGGATGTGGATGTGCAGATCGACGCGGGCGATCTGCGGATCGACACGATGCGCAGTTCAGGGGCAGGAGGCCAGCATGTGAACACCACCGATTCCGCCGTACGGATTACTCATCTTCCCAGCGGCATCGTAGTCACCAGCTCTGAAAAATCCCAGCATCGCAACCGCGAAATCGCGATGCAGGTACTCAAAACCCGGCTCTATGATCTGGAACGCCAGCGGATCGACAGCGAACGGTCGGCCGACCGTGCCAGCCAGGTGGGATCGGGCGACCGCTCCGAACGTATCCGCACCTATAACTTCCCGCAGGGTCGCATGACCGATCATCGGATCAACCTCACGCTCTACAAGCTGGATCAGGTGGTGCAGGGCGATCTGGACGAAGTGATCGATGCACTGACCGCTGACGATCAGGCGCGGCTGCTGGCCGAGATGGGCCAATGACCACCGCACAGACAGCCGCGCAGGCGATGGTCGCTGCTACAGCGCGGTTGCGTGCCGCCGGCGTACCCGACCCGGCCCGCGATGCGCGGGTCCTGCTGGCCCATGCCGCCAGGATCGAGGCCAGTCGCGTGACGCTCATTGCGCCCGAGGATCTGGCCCCCGAGATTGCCGAGCGCTACGACCACCTGATCGCCCTGCGCGCCATCCGGGTGCCGGTCTCGCATCTGTTGGGCGAGCGGGAATTCTACGGCCGCCGCTTCAAGCTAAGCCGTGATGTGCTGGATCCGCGCCCCGAGACCGAAACCCTGATCGAAGTGGCGCTGTCGCTGCCCTTCGACCGGGTTCTGGATCTGGGTGTTGGCTCGGGGTGCATTCTGGTGACCCTGCTGGCCGAACACCGCAACGCCACCGGGATCGGTGTCGACCTGAGCGAGGCCGCCTGCCTGCAGGCCAGTGCCAATGCGGTTCTGCACCGGGTCGAGGATCGCGCCGATATCCGCCGCTCTGACTGGTTCGGCGCGGTTGACGGCACCTTCGATCTGATCGTCGCCAACCCACCTTATATCGCGCTGGACGAGATGCCCGGTCTGGCCGCCGAAGTGCGCGAGCACGAGCCGGAAATGGCGCTGACCGATGGCAGCGACGGGCTGGAGGCCTATCGCCGGATTGCTGCCTCGGCCTGCGATTTTCTGCAGCCGCAAGGCCGCCTGATCCTGGAAATTGGCGCGACGCAGGCAGAGGCGGTCAGCGCGCTGGTGCAAGCCGCGGGGCTGGCGCAGGTGCAGGTGATCCGCGACCTGTCCGGCCATGACCGCGTCATTCTGGCGCAGAATCCCGCATGAACCCGTCTCTCTTCAGCGTCAATTGGCCATATGCTTCGCAAAATACCGTTTTTTTCGGTCTGCCCTCTTGTTTGTGGCGACAGGACGTGTTTACTCAGAAGTGTCGCAGCGGATGAGGCATTAGGCTCGCCCGCGACATTAAGCCCAAAAAGTCGATACCCGGCGTATGTGGTCGCATGAAGCGGAGAACAGGGTGATCGACATTCGAAAGACAAGGCTGACTAAAACAAAATGAGATCGTCCAAATCCCGTTCGCGGTCCAAGAACAACCGTAACCGGCCCTCTGGTGGCAACGTTGTCAATCGTGTGTTTGACAGCTCCGGTCCCGAAGGCAAGGTGCGCGGTACACCGCAACAGATCATTGACAAATACAACCAGCTGGCTCGCGATGCGCAGCTTGCGAATGATCGCGTCGCCACCGAGAATTTCCAGCAGCATGCGGAACACTACCTGCGTCTGCTAAGCGAGGCGCAGCGCGAAATGGATGCGCGGCGCGAAGAGCAGGAACGCCAGAACCGCGAACGTCAGGCTGAACGCGACCGCGAGCGTGCCGAGCGTCAGGAACGCGAATCGGCGGCAACCGCGCCTGCAGCTCCTGCGTCTGATCCGGCCGAGGCCCCGCAACCCGATGTTCTGGATATTGCGGGTGATGACGAGAGCAGCGAAAGCGGTCTGGTCGAAACTCCGGAAAGCAAGCCCAAGAAACCGGCGCGCCGGCCCCGCGCCCGCAAGCCGAAAACCACCGACAGCACCGATGCCACTCCCGCTGCCGACTCTGGCGACGCGCCCGAAGCGGCAGAGTAGAGCTCTGGTAAACGAAATTGGACGCCCGCGAGCGGTGGGCGTTCTTTTGGAATTTGGGCTGGGGTTGGGCGCGAATGCGCGCTCAGGACAGAAAGAATGCAGCCAGCGCGCCGGTCAGCCCGAAAGCGCAGGCAAATATCACCAGTTCAAGCACCGGAAACCCGGTGCCGGTATCATCGATCTTCCGTGAAGATGCGGCGCTTGCCGAGGCAAATTGACGGTTTGCAGAGCGAACGGTTTTCATAACGGGCCTCACACACAAAAAAAGAAATTGACCAACAGGGTTGCGAGCATAGCCGATCGGCTAGGCGTGGACTGTGATTTTGTTCACTTCTGTAATTCTGGCGGCTGAATTGGCAATTTTTTGTGATCAATGTACGCCTCGTGGGCGTCATTGTTTCGTAGATATGAGCAATTGGTGCGGAAAGGGGGGCTCAGGACGTCGCGATCTGACGGGCCAGGTTACAGAATGCCTCAAGCGAGACCTGTTCGGCGCGCTCGGTTGGATTGATTCCCGCGGCCAGCAGACGTTCCTCAATATCAGGGCTAACGCCCTTGAGTGCGGCGCGCAGCATTTTGCGACGCTGGTTGAAGGCGGCGGCGACCACGCGGCTCAGCACGTTTGCATCGGCCGGGTAGCGCGGCGCGGGCAGGGCGGTCAGATGAACCACCGCGCTGGAGACTTTCGGCGGCGGGGTGAAGGCGCCTGGTGGCAGCGACAGCACGATCCGCGCCTCGGCGCGCCATTGGGCAAGAATGGCAAGCCGCCCATAGGCCTTGCTGCCGGGTCGGGCCACGATGCGTTCGGCAACCTCGCGCTGGAACATCAGCGTCAGGCTTTGCCAGAAGGGCGGCCAGTCATTTGGTGTCAGCCAGCGCACCAGCAATTCGGTGCCAATATTGTAGGGCAGGTTGGCCGCGACTCGAATCGGCGGCGTCAGATGGGTCAGCGGGTCGATCTCGAGAGCGTCGCCATTGAGGATGTCCAGCCGTCCGGGATAGGCGGCGGCGATCTCTTGCAGTGCCGGGATGCAGCGCGTGTCCTTTTCCACCGCCAGCACACGGCGCGCGCCTTCGGACAGCAGGCCGCGAGTCAGACCGCCGGGACCGGGGCCGATTTCAAGCACGTCACATTGCGACAAGTCCCCCGCTTGCCGGGCGATCTTGGCGGTCAGGTTCAGGTCCAGCAGAAAGTTCTGGCCCAGTGATTTGCGCGCAGACAACTGATGACTCGCGATGACCTCGCGCAGAGGGGGCAGGCTATCAATAGCGCTCATTGGGGTGGGCCTTGGCGTGTCAGGGCCATGCGCTGCGCCAGTTTTAGCGCCTCGATCAGGCTGGAGGGATTGGCGATGCCTTTCCCCGCGATGTCGAAGGCGGTGCCGTGATCGGGCGAGGTGCGGATGAAGGGCAGGCCGAGGGTGACATTCACGCCCCGGTCGAAATCCAGCGTCTTGATCGGGATCAGTGCCTGATCGTGATACATCGCGATGGCGGCGTCATAGTGCGCGCGTGCGGCGGCGTGGAACATTGTATCGGCCGGATGCGGTCCGGTGATGCGTAGACCTTCGTCCTGCATCTGCGCGATCAGTGGCACGATCCAATCCAGCTCTTCCTGCCCCATCGCGCCGCCTTCGCCCGCATGTGGGTTGAGACCGGCGACGGCGATCCTGGGTTGCGCGATGCCGAATTGATCCCTGAGGCCTTGCGCAGTAATATTGACGGTCTCGCGCAGCAGGTCGGGAGTAAGGGCCGTGGGTACCTGCGCGAGCGGGATGTGGATCGTGGCGGGCACGACGCGCAGCGCTTCGCTGGCCAGCATCATCACCACCCGGTCAACCTCGCCCAGAGCCGCAAGAAATTCGGTATGGCCGGGATAGGCGAACCCGGCACCGTCGATCAGCGCCTTTTTGTGGATCGGTGCGGTACACAGCGCCGAGGCGTGCCCCGAGCGCACCAGTTCGACGCCCGCTTCAATGGCCGAGATAACGCCCTCGGCGTTGCGCGGGTCGGGTTGGCCGGGGGTGGCGTCGCCCGCAAGGGACAGCGGCAGAACTGGCAGAGCCGAGGCCGAGATCGCCCCGGCGGTGGCCGGGTCGGCGACGGTCACCACCGGCGCACCGGCAGGCAGGTGGCGCGGATCACCGATCCAGACAAAGGGGCAGGTGTCGCGCAGGGCTTGCCATGCGCTCAGCGCGATCTCCGGTCCGATCCCAGCCGGTTCGCCGCAGCTGAGCGCGATGGGCAGGTTGGTCATTGCTCGACGATTACCGCGTCGGCGCGCAGCTGTTCCAGCAGGCTGGCGGCAAAGGCATTCAGGCGCTGTTCGGTCAGGGCGCGGGCCACATCCTCGCGCGAGGCATCGTCGCCCAGATCGCGGGTCCGGCTGCAGAGCATGAGCAGCACCAGCGTCTGGCCGTTGTTGCGGGTCAACGTGGTCGAAACCTCATCCGGGTCAAGCTTGGCCAGTTCCAGCGCGATATCCTTCGGAATTTCCGAGGGCTTTGCGCTCTTGCGGTCCAGCACGGTTTCTGGCTGACCTTTGGCAATGCCGTAGAGGTCATCACAATTGTCAATCCGGTCCGCGATTTCGGCGGCCTTCGACAGCGCTTCGGGAGTGCGGCCGCCGGGAATGAAATAGGTGGCATAGTCGATCGTCGCGTAGCGCGGGGCGCTGGCGGCGACTTCTTGAATGCCGCGCATTTGAAACAGGGCGATGGCGTTGGGCAGCGGGATCGGAGAGGTAATGTCACCCGGTGCCAGAGCCAGGATCGAAGGCTGCAATGCCGGTGGGATCTGGGTGATCGGCAGCCAGTCAAGGCGGCCGCCATTGTCGCGGGTGTCAGAGGCGGAATATTGCGCCGCGGCGGATGAAAAGGCGTCATATCCTTTGACCTGCGATATCTCCGCCGCCAGGTCTTCGGCCTGGGCAAGGGTTTGCGGGGTGATCGGAATGATCACCTCGGACATCAGCACCCGCAACCCGCCACTCCCGCCGGCCTGACCCAGGGCGCGGTCTATCTCCTGCTGGGTGGGACGGGCCTGTGACAGGTAACGGGCCTGAACATAATCACGCCAGGCCAGTTGGCTGCGGACAAAGTCGCGCAGTGTTTCCTGCGAGATTCCAACATCGTTCAGCGCCTTGATGAACTCTTCGCTGGTTAGATCGGCCCGGCTGGCAAATTCGTCGATTCCAAGTTGCACGTCCTCGGGCGCCACCTCCATTCCGGCCTCGCTGATCACCTGCTGCCGCAGACGGTCGTCAATCAGCGCTTCGCGCGCGTCTGTTTCGGGATCGCCGGGCAGGTTGAGGATGTCCATGAACATGATGCGCTGCTCAAGCTCGAAATTCGTGATGATCTCCTGATTGACGCGGATTGCAGGAGAGAACAGGCCCTGCGCCTGTACCGCACCCTGCGTTAGGATCACGCTCAGCGTCAGGCCCGTGCCGAGCGCAAGAGGTCTTGTCAGCCGTTTCAGGATTTTCTGCATGATCGCCTGTATTCTTTGCTTGCGCCTTCGACGGCAAATCCGTCCAGAGAAAGCGAGATTCCGAAATCCGTGGAAGGTTCCACGCTGGTTGAGGATGTATAGCGGCGGCTCAGGGAAATGTTAATGGTGAGGCATTCGTTCTTGTAGATCGCCCCGATCCCGGTCCGCACCGCACGCGAGTCTTGGATGTCATAGCGCAGATCCGCCAGCGCTCGCCAGTTCGGGTCGACTTGATAGCCGCCGTCGAACCACACCTCGGACACCGCCATGTCGCGGTCTTCCTGCGGGTCGCGCCCAAGCCAGAGATAGGTGCTGCTGAAGTTCAGCCGGTCGCTGAACCAGTCCGCCCGCACTTCGGCCTTGTCGAAATTGAGTTCCCCGCTCAGGATACCGCGCGTGGTCAGGGCCAGACCGTTATTCATACGGATCTGCCCGGCCAGCAGTATATCCGACGACGTGCCCTGTAGCCCCGATGTCTTGGTGAAGTTCGGGTTTGCGTATTGCCGGAAGACCTGACCGATTGTGGCATAGGCCTGCCAGCCAGCCGGATCGTAGCGGGCCCAGTTCAGGCCATAGACGAAGGTTGCGCCATCCTCGCGAACATCCGGTGCCGGAAAGCGCGACAGGCGCAGCAAGTCGCCCTGGTCGAACTCGACGAAGCCGCTTTCCTCATTTGGTACGTCAGAGTTGGTTACATTGGTCCAGCCCAGCTGTGCGATCGGCTCAAGATATTGTGTCGCGCCGTTCTTTTCCTGCCGGGTCATCGGATAACGCAGAGTGAGCGCCGCGCGGGGCGTGGCACGCAGGACGTTGTCGGGATTGACGTCGTCGTCGAAAAACTTGAACCCATCTACAGATGTGCCCAGATGCAGCTCGGTGCGCAACCCCTGTCCAAGGATCCAGTAGCGATCCCATGCTACATCGGCTGTCGCGCGGGCCAGATCACGGCCGACAACTTCCTCCTCGGTATCAATGCGGTGTGCATGGCCCTCGAAACCCAGGAGAAGTTCGCCACCAATTCGGTCGGGAAAATAGCGGCGTTGATAGTCCAGGTCGAAAATCTGTGCGCCGGATTCATCGTCTACCTCGTCATCCCGCAACGATTTGTAGTGGATAAACCGGCCTAGAAACGCCTCGTCGCGGGTGGTGCGCTCCAGTGCGATCTGGCTGCGCAGGCGGTCGTAATCGGGAAGGCCGTAATCCAGCAGATAGCCGTCATCGGACACGGTTTTGATATCAAATCCGAGGCGGTAGCCGTTTTTCAGCGCGAAGATCCCATCGGCAAAAAGATAGCCCCGGTCTTCGCCCTTCAGGATGTCGTCGCGGGTGAAGGCACCGTTGATGTTGATGCGGCCGCGCCGGAAGGCCTGCCGGTAGCGGAAGCCCAGCGTCGTGGTTTTCGACGACAGATAGGGAGTCAGCGTCAGGTCCCGGTGATCGCCGAGCTTGAAGAAATAGGGCACGCGCACCCCAACCCCCAATTGTGAGGTGGACCGGATCGACGGAACCAGAAACCCGTTTGCGCGTTTCAGGGTTGGGTCGGGCAGGCGCAGCGCCGGAAAATAGAAAATCGGCACATCCAGAACCCGGAACTGTGCGCCTTCGAAATAGAGCTGACGCTCGGCCTGATCGTGGGTCACTTTCTGCGCCCGGATCTGCCAGAGCGGCGGGCGGCCATCCTCGCAGACATGACACGAGGTCACCGCGGTCTTGTAAAGCTGCGTATAGCGGCCACCGACGCGGGTCATTTGCAGCGAGGCCAATTGCACCTGCTGTTCGAACACCATGCGGGCGCCGCGCAGCAGGCCGTTCTGCAACCCCTGATCCATTTCGGCGGCGTCGGCCAGAATGGTGATCTCGCCGCCCTGATCGATGCGGATGGGTCCTTCGATCGACAGGGTGCCGCTTTCGCGGTCGAAGGTGATCTTTTGTGCCCGCAGGCGCACCTCACCCTGATATGCCTCGACATTGCCTTCGGCGATCAACTGGCGTTCCGGAGTGATGAAGACCTGGTCAGCAACCAGCAGCGCCGGGGTTTGTTCTTGCGTCTGGGACCCGGGGGGCAGGGAGGTGCTCTGCGCCTGGGCGGCGGGTGCCGCGGCGAGGCAGGCAAGCAACAGAGCGAGGGGCAGTCGGGGCATTATCCGTCCTCTGCATGAAGCAGCAGACCCAGCGCCAGCATGATTGCGGCGGCTGGCGGGGCCCAGGCGGCGAGCGCCGCGGGGATCTGCCCGTTTTCACCCAGCACCTGGGCGAAGTTGCGAATGAAATAGAGCGTGAAGCCCAGCAGCACCGAAGCCAGAACCGCGACGCCGGTGCCGCCAAAGCGCGTATGTCGCATAGTGAAGGCGGCGCCGATCAGGACCATCGAGATCAGGAAGAGCGGCCGGGCCAGTTCGACCTGGAACCAGACCTCGTGCCGTTTGGTTGAAAACCCGGCCTTGCCCAACTGGCGGATCATCTCGGGCAGATCGTAGATCGAAATGCTTTGCCGCCGTCCAATACTGTCGCGGATGCGCTCTTCTGTCAGGGTCGTCCCGATCTCAAGCTCGTCATGGTAGGCGGCATTGGTTTCGGGGTTGATCCCCTCGATCAGCGGCCAGACCTTTGCGTTGCGCAGGATCCATTCTTCACCAACTAGCTGGGCGCTTTCGGTATTGATCTGCCGCAGCGGCCCGCCGTCGGGGGCATAGGTCAGGATGGTAACGCCCAGCAAGGTGCGGCTGTCTTCTTCGAAGCCGGTCGCGTGGATGACGGATTGGCCGCGATCGTCGCCCTGGCGCAGCCACAGGCCCTCGCCGCTCAGCGACAGAACAGAGGGGCCGCCATTGCGATAAGTGTCGCCCAAAATTTGCACCCGTTCGGACGTGGCCGCCACGATCGGGTTAAGGGTCGACACTGCAAGCCCTCCGATACAGGCCGCAACCAGCACGGGCGCGACCAGCACCCGCAGCCCCGACCGACCGGTGGCGCGTGCCACCACCAGTTCGGAACTGCGCGCTAGACCAACAAACAGTACGATTGTCGACAATATCATCAGCAGGGGCAGGATTTCGCTGATCGCGGCAGGGGCGCTCAGCAGGGTCAGGGTGACAATCTTGCCAAAGCCGACATCGTCCCCCTCAAACCGGCGCAGCTGTTCGATCAGGTCGATCAGCAGGATCAGGGTCAGAAAGACCATTCCGATCACCAAAAACCCCTGCACGAAGCGGCGAGCGAAATAACGGTCAAGAATCATGTTGGCTGCCCTCCGCCTTGGCGCGATCTGCGCAGGATGACCGATAGCGGCCGCGATCCGAACTGCAGAAACAGGCAAGCAATGGCGATCCCCAGCACGGTTGGCAGATAGATCAGTGGCCAGAGGCTGGCATCCTGCAGCACTGCATCCGACACCACCCCGCGCAGCACCTCGAGGCAGACGAGGATCAGAAACGCCAACAGCGCCTGCTGCCAAACGCCGAACCGCGAGAATCCGCCCAGCATCAGCGTGGCATAACCGATCATCGTCACCGCAATGCACACCAGCGCCCGGGCAAAGCGCAGATGCAGCTCTTCGGAGACCTTGCCCGCGCTGAGCCCGTCCTTTTCCTCGATCCCCTCGGGATCGCGAATCATCTCACTCGTCGGGATGGCACGTATGCTGCGGCGCTGGCTTTCGCTGCGGCGGATCAGGCTGGTGATGTCATAGGAGAAATCGGAGAAGGCGGTCGAGGACAGGGTGTTGCCGGCGTGGTCGAGCCGCAGCGCCAGCCCGTCCACCATGATCAGGTTGGCATTGTCGCCATCGCGCACCAGAAAGGCCTTGGCTCCGGTATAGATGGTGCTTTCCGCCGAATCGCGGCGATCTGACAGGAACACGTCGTTCAGCGTGCCGTCCGGGTCGATCTGCCGGATATAGAAGGTGACGCCATCGGCGGGATGCAGGAAGCTGCCCTCGGTCAGCAGGCGCGCGGTGACATTTCGAGCCACCTCGGATTGGCGCATCTCAAGCTGCTTGATCGAGGTGGGCAGCAGCAGATGGGTCAGCAGGCTCATCATCAGGGCGGTCACGAGGCCAAAAGCGATGGCGGGCCGCGCCAGTCGCCACGGGCCGGATCCGGTGGCCTGCATTACCGTCAATTCGCTGTCATTCTTGAGCCGGTTGGTGACATAGACCGCTGCTGCGAACGCCGCCAGCGGCAGCACCATGCGGATGAGGTTGGGCAGGGCAAGGGCGGTGAACTCCAGAAACACCAGCGCCGACTGGCCATCGCTGATCAGCTTGTCGAATAGCGATACCGCCCGGTTGATCCAGAAGACGGCAACCAGAATCAGGGCGAAAAACCCGAAGAAGAGCAGAAATTGCGACAGCACATATCTGTCGTATCGTGTCACTGCGATCCCCTCGAACCTGCCAATAGTTTCTTTTCGCCGGACATTAGATCAAATGAGGCGCCGGGAAAACTGCTATCTGGTCAAGGGGGGGGCATCGCGTTACCTCTTGGGGCAATTGACATCAAGGAGCCGCAGATGAGCAGCCTGATCCCGATCCATTTCCAGCCCACCGATCTCGACACCATCGCCGAAGCTACAGGGCGGGTGGTCATCATCGTGCCTCCCGAAGGCAAGCTGGACCCGGCGGCACGGCGCGCCAACCGGCTGACAAAAGGTGGCGTGGCACGTCTTGTTGAAAGCGAGAAGTTCGGAAAGGCCAAACCCGGCCAGGTGATCACGCTGGCCTGGCCCGCGGGTATGCAGGCCGAAGCGCTGGATGTGCTGGTCCTGCCGCGCCGTCCGTCCGTGGTCGAGGCGCGCAAGGCAGGTGCCGCACTTGCCAAGGCCAAGGGCACGGCGTCGATGCAGATCATGGCGGGCGGCCAGAACAAGGCCGAGGAACTGGCGCTTGGCATCGCCCTGCGCAGCTACGGTTTCGACGCGCACAAAACAGCCGATGCTGAGGATCGGGGTGATGTATTGATCGCGCATTCCAAATCCGATGAGGTTGCAGAGGCCGCAGCTCCGCTGCTGGCGATTGCCGAGGGTGTGCACATGACCCGCGATCTCATCAACGAACCGGCCAATGTGCTGACCACCACGGAATTCGCCGACCGCGTCAGCGCCCTGAGCGAGCTTGGCGTCGAGGTCGAAATTCTCGAAGAGGATAAGCTGGCCAAGCTTGGTATGCGCACGCTGCTCTGCGTCGGGCAGGGGTCCGATAGCCCGTCGAAAGTGGCGGTGATGCAATGGAAAGGCGGTGCTAAGGATGACGCGCCGCTGGCGCTGGTCGGCAAGGGCGTGGTGTTCGACACCGGGGGCATCTCGCTCAAGCCGTCGGCAGGCATGGAAGACATGACCATGGATATGGGCGGTGCGGGCGTTGTCGCGGGCACCATGAAAGCACTGGCCCTGCGCAAGGCCAAGGCAAATGTGGTGGGCCTGATCGGCCTGGTGGAAAACATGCCCTCGGGCAATGCAACACGTCCCGGCGACGTCGTCACCTCGATGAAGGGCGACACGGTCGAGGTGATCAATACCGACGCCGAGGGCCGCCTCGTTCTGTGTGACGTGATGTGGTACGCGCAGGAGCGGTTCAAACCGGCGGGCATGATCGATCTGGCGACATTGACCGGCGCGATTATTATCGGGTTGGGACATGAGAATGCCGGTGTGTTCTCCAACAATGACGAGCTGTGCAATGGCTTCCTCAAGGCGGCTGGCGCCGAGAATGAAGGCGCCTGGCGGATGCCGCTGGGCAAGGCCTATGACGATCTGCTGAAATCCCGGATTGCCGATATGAAGAATATCGGCGGTCGCCCGGCGGGCTCGATCACCGCCGCGCAATTCCTGGCCCGGTTCGTGAAAGAGGAAACGCCGTGGATTCACCTCGACATCGCCGGGGTCGCCTCGGTCAAGGGAGAGACGGCTTATGCACCCAAGGGTGCGACCGGCTGGGGTGTGATGGCGCTCAACCGTCTGATACGGGACAAGTTCGAGCAGGGCTGAGATGGGGGCCGTCTATTTCTATCACCTGACCCGGCACCCGCTGGAACAGACGCTGCCGGTGCTGCTGGACAAGGCCCGCGGTGCGGGCTGGCGGGTTGCGGTGCGCGGAACGGATCCGGGGCGGCTGGACTGGCTGGATGAGCGGCTTTGGCTTGGACCCGAAGAGGAGTTCCTGCCGCATGGCCGCGCGGGCGGGCCGCATGACGCGGCCCAACCCATCCTGCTGACTGACAGCGCCGAGGCCGTCAACGATCCAGCCTGCATCATGGCGATTGACGGGGCAGAGATCACGCCCAAGGAAATCGAGGCGCTGGAACGGGTCTGCATCCTGTTTGACGGCAACGACCCCGAGGCCGTGCAATGTGCGCGGGGGCAGTGGAAAGCCCTGACTGAAGCCGGCTGCGCAGCGCAATACTGGTCCGAGGAATCGGGTCGGTGGGAGAAGAATGCGGAGAGCGCAGGATAATCGGTTTGGGCCTGTCTTGAGGCCAGCCAGACCTCGTCTTGCGGACAACACAAACCTTCGCCATCAGATGAGTGTTAGCGTGTTTGCTCTGCCCGAGGATATGTGTGGAAGATGGGGCATACTTGGCTGGTCAAAAAAACGAGCGCTTCTGTTGATGATCCAACATGGACTCCCTGAAGAATATCGGTATGCAGTCTGGCAGAGCGATTTGGGCAATGGGAACATCTGATGAAAAGCGATGATGGCAAGCATAAGGTGAGTGTCAGCTACCACACCAACGTTCGAACCGACGTCTTGCATCTTTGCGATAAAAAACCCGGACGAATTCTGGATGTCGGCGGAGGTATCGGAGCCACGGCGGTATTTATAAAAGAGCATTTAGGCGGCGAATTCGTGGCTTTGATCGACAGGGCGGATGGATCACCAGAAGAGTCGGTTGATTTGTTTGTTCCAGGAGAAATTGAAGATCCACGCGTTTGGGATAAGTTGGACGAAGCTGGCGGCACGTTCGATACTATTCTGTGCCTGGATGTTCTGGAACATTTGGTAGACCCGTGGTCGGTCGTCCAAAAATGCTCGGAACGTCTGAGCGCGGGTGGGACCTTGATCGTCAGCGTTCCGAATGCACGATACCACGGATTAACCTTTCCGCTGTTCTTCAAAGGGCGGTTTCGATTACAGAATAGCGGCATTTTGGATCGGACACATCTGAGGTGGTTCGTCAAACAAACCGCCAGGGAACTTGTGACATGTGGCGGGCTTGAACTGGAAGACTGTTCAGGAGGCTGGTACCTGAACAGATCGCGCCCTTGGGAACGGCTAGCAAAATTTGGAATCGCACCCGGCTTTCTTTTCCTGAACTATTACCTCAAAGCGCGACGCAGCAGTTGAAGTCATGCGCCCTCAACCTGCCCACTTCGAGGAAGCCGCAGTCTCAGGACTTCTATTCAACGCGCGCCCTTTTCTTCGAAACTTTGTCAGCTGATAGATCCAAAACCCACTGATCGAGGACAGACAAATCCATGCCCAGCGCCAGCGACAAACCCTCGCGAAACCGAGTGACATTGCGCACGGCCACAAGACCGTTCAGACACGCCATTCGGCGTGCGTTAGCGAGGCTTTGGCCGGGATCAAAATCCAAGCTCATTCTTCAGGAGGTTTATGCTTCTGCCGATCGAAGCTTCCAACCGGGCCACGATTTTGAAGAGGTCGATCCGTCAATCGGTGATGGTAAGACACCCAACACGAAAGTCATCGCGTTCTATCTGCCGCAATTCCATGAGTTCGAGGAAAATAACAAGAACTGGGGGGCCGGGTTCACTGAGTGGACAAATCTCTCTAGAAATATCCCACGGTATCGCGGTCACATCGCCCCGAGAATACCGCGCGATCTCGGGTTTTATGATCTTACCCAGGGAGACATTCAGAAGCGACAGGTTCGCATGGCGCGCAATGCCGGGATATATGGATTCTGCTATTACTACTATCGGTTCGACGGACAGCCGTTCATGGATGCACCTATTGAGCGTATGCTGGCGGACAAGGACGTCGATTTCCCGTTCAGCCTGATGTGGTGCAATGAGACCTGGACTCGGGCTTGGATCGGGAAAGAACGATCGATCATTGCTGAACAGAAATACAGCGACGACCTGACTTCCGAACTGGTTGACGATCTTGCACGGTTCTTTCGTGATCCGCGATACATCCGTATTCAGGATCGACCGCTTTTCACGATTTATCGTCCGAGCTTTATGCCAGAGGCTTCAGAACAGATTTTGCGCATCAGAACGTTATTGCGCGAACGCTACGATATCGATGTCTTGCTGACGATGGCCGAAACCGATGCCGCTGTGGACCCAAGGCCCTACGGGCTGGATGGTGCGATCGAATTCACTGCCAACAAATACAACAAACAACTTACCAAAGCCCTGAATCCGAAACAAATATTCGATGCAAATTGCGTATCAGCGATTTTCGATTATGACGAATTGATCAAGCTATCGCTTGCCGAGCCCGATCCTGATTATCCGGTGGTGCGTTCTGTCATGCCGCACTGGGACAAAAACCCGCGACAACCAGGTCGGGGCCATGTGATACATGGCTCAACACCGAAAAAGTTCGAGGAGTGGACAGCAAAGCTTGCGGCCAAAAGCGAAACAAACCCGTTTTTTGGCGAGCGGATGCTGTTCGTGAATGCGTGGAACGAGTGGGCGGAAAGCGCTTATCTCGAGCCCGACACCCACTTCGGCGGCGCATATCTAAACAGCGTGGCGCGTGCTGTTTTCAGGTCCAAGTGACGAGACTGCCAGTTTTTACAATCAAAAGTGGATTGAAGAACTGTTGTTGCTCTTTCAGACATCAACTCGCGCACAATGTCAGCCTGGGCTCGAACCGGACAATCGCCGCCAGCGCCCGCAAACTTCCGTTCCTTGAACCCTAATGACACAATGTCGCTCTAGCGCTGCAGGATCAGCGCGCCGTTGGTGATCTGAACGCTGGGCCAGCGTTGCAGATAGTCCATACCCAGCAGCGACTGATCCATTTCGCCCTCATTGATCCAGGCGGTCAGGTTGCTGTCGGTGAACCCGTCCAGCCCGATGCTCTCAAGTTCGACAGGTGCTGTGCGCACCTCACCATTGGCGGTCATGGCGCGGCCGAAATAGTTCAACGCGTCGGTGTCGATTCCCACCCGGTCCGCGTCGCGCTGGGTCAGCACCACCTGACTGGCGCCGGTATCGACCAGGAAATCCACCGGTTTGCCGTTGACCATCAGTTGCAGGTAATAATGCCCGTCCGGCGCGCGGGGGACCGAGATGCCGCTGTCGCTGACGCTCATGCGCAGGCCCGGATCGACGCTGCCACGAATATCCTCCCACAGCCCGTAGGCGGCGATCACGCCGATGAAAATAAACGCCCATGCCGCAATCTGTTGCAGGGTCCTGTTCATGCCCTGCCGGTTCTGGGTGAAGAACCAGAACAGCAAAACCGCCCCGAGCAGGGACAGATAAGCAAGCCGGGCAATGTTGTCGCCGTCCATGCGCGCCACCTAACACTCTGATACAGGGTCGATATAGGCGTTCAACCCGCGAAACCAAAGTCCCTCAGACCATCAAGGATGAACTGCACCGCAAGCGCGGCCAGCAACATGCCCAAGAGCCGCGTGACCACGTTCAGGCCGGTCTTGCCCAGCAGCCGGCCCAGAAGGTGGGAATTGAGGTTGAACACCAGCAGGATCGCCATCACTACCAGCATCACCGCAACTACCGCCGCAAGCCCCTCGATCCCAGGGTTCTGCCCCGCCAGAAGGATGATCGAGGCAATGGCGCCGGGGCCCGCGATCAGCGGGATGGCGAGGGGAAAGATCGACGGATCCGGGTGCTCCTCTTCCTCGGCGCTATTCTCGCGACGTTTGGTGCGCCGTTCGAACAGCATATCCATGGCGGTCAGGAACAGCAGCGCACCTCCCGCTACCCGGAAGGCAGACATCGAGATGCCCACGAAACCCAACAGCGCCTCGCCAAAGGCCGCGAACAGTATCAGGATCAGCGACGCGGTGATGCAGGCGCGGATCGCGATGCGCCGCTTGGTCTGCAGATCCATCTCATGGGTGATCGCCAGAAAGATAGAGGTCTGCGCGGGCGGGTCAATCACCACAAAAAGCGTGGTGAAGGCTGCGATCAGAAAAGCCATGTCGATCATTGGGCCGAGTCCTTTTGCAAGTCTGTCAGTATCGTCAGCGCCCGGTCCGCCATGTCGGCGGGCACATAGACATGGTCATGGTGATAGGCCGCAACCACATTGGCCGGAATGTTGGCATGCGCCAGCGCGGTGGAAACAGCGGCGGTCAGCCCGACACCTTCGAGCGAGGAGTTGACCTGCAGGGTGATGCAGCGCATCGGCACCACTTGCGCCGGGGCTGCAGCCATGGGTACGATCAGAGACAGCCCCTCAGGTTCGGCATGGCTGGCGATGGTACCGTCCGGCCATGGCGTGTCAGCGGGCCAGGCGACAAAGGCGAACTCGCCCGCCATCATCACCGGATTCATGCCCGCGATCATCGCATTGGTTCCCTTGACCCGTTCGCTCATGACACCGCCTCGGCTGATTCCAGTCGCTCGGCGGCCTTGATCCACAGCGCCTCGGCCCGTTCCATCGCCTCAACCACTTCGGTGAATTTGCGGTTCCAGACTTCAAGATCGCCGACCCTGTCATCCTCGTAAAGCGTAGGATCAGCCAGTTTCACGGACAGCTTGTCATGCATGTCACTCAGCTTGCCGACGCGCTCTTCGCATTTGCGAACCTCCATACGCAGCGCCAGAATGGCGTCGCGAGAGGGGCGTTTGGGCTTGGCGACGCGAGGCTGTTTCCGTGTGGGTTTCTCGCGCGCCAGCAGCATGGTGCGATAGGCGTCCAGATCACCCTCAAACGGCTTCACTGTCCCGTCCGAGACCAGCCACAATCGATCTGCCACCAGACCCAGCAGATGCATGTCGTGGCTGACCAGAATGACCGCACCGGTATAGGCGGTCAGCGCCTCGACCAAGGCTTCGCGGCTTTCGATATCCAGGTGGTTGGTGGGTTCGTCCAGGATCAGCATATGAGGTGCGTCGAGGGTGGCCAGCAGCAGGCTGAGCCGTGCCTTTTGCCCACCCGATAGCCGCCCGACCAGCGTTTCCGCCTGATCCGCGTTCAGGCCAAAGCCCGAAAGCCGTGCGCGCCATTTGCCGGGCGCCTCACCGGGACGCAAGCGGCGCAGGTGATCCAGCGGGCTTTCGTCCACGCGCAGTTCATCGACCTGATGCTGGGCGAAATAGCCCACGCGCAATTTGCCTGCCCTTGTGGTCTTGCCCGCCATCAGCGGCAGGCGGTCAGCCAGCAGTTTCGAGAGAGTCGATTTGCCCTGACCGTTCTTGCCCAACAGCGCGATCCGGTCGTCCTGATCGATTCGCAGATCCAGCCGTCGCAATACCTCTGTCTCACCATAACCCGTCACGCCGCCTTCGAGCGTCACGATGGGCGGCGACAACTCTTCGGGTTCGGGAAAGCTGAAAGCCCGCAGCGCGGCCTCCTGCGGGGTCGAGATCAGCTGAATACGCTCGATCATCTTCAGCCGTGATTGCGCCTGAACCGCCTTGGAGGCCTTGTAGCGGAACCGGTCCACAAAGCTTTGCAGATGGGCGATGCGGGCCTTGGACTTGGCGTTTTCCGCCTGTGCCGCGGCCAGCCGCTCAGCCCGGCGTTCGGCGAATTTATCGTAAGGAACAGCGTAGTAGGTGAGCTTGCGGTCTTCCAGGTGCAGGATCGCACCCACCGCGCGGTTCAACAGGCCCCGGTCGTGGCTGATGATGATGACCGTATGCGGGTATCTTGCCAGATAGCTTTCCAGCCACAGCGCGCCTTCGAGGTCGAGATAGTTAGTCGGCTCGTCCAGCAGCAGCAGATCGGGTTGCGCAAAGAGAACAGCGGCCAGCGCCACCCGCATCCGCCAGCCGCCCGAGAAATCAGAGCAGGGGCGCAGTTGATCCGCGTCGTCGAATCCCAGCCCCTTGAGGATCGAGGCGGCGCGCGCTTCGGCTGACCAGGCGTCGATATCCGCCAGCCGGGTCTGGATATCGGCGATGCGGGCGGGGTCCTGCGCGGTGTCTGATTCCGCCATCAGCGCGCTGCGCTCGGTATCGGCGGCCAGAACGGTGTCGACCAGTGAGACATCGGAGGAGGGCGCTTCCTGCGCCACCCCGCCGATGCGGGCCTGACGCGGGATCGAGATGCGCCCTGATTCCAGCGCAAGCTCACCCCGGATAAGCCGGAACAGCGTGGTCTTGCCGGTGCCGTTGCGCCCGACCAGACCGACCTTGTGGCCGGTGGGAATGGTGGCGCTGGCGCCGTCAAAAAGCGGCCGTCCCTCGACCGCATAGGATATGTCTTCGATCCGTAGCATGACCGGCTCTTAACAGAGCGCTTGGGTAGCCGCCAGCGGGTAGGGGTGGTCAAGGTGCAGACCCCGTGCTACCGGCAGGTCATGGCCGCAACCCGCACTGCACCGCATCTGATCACGCTGGTTCTTGCGACGGCGATCTCGGTGCTGTCGGTCAACATGTTCCTGCCCTCACTGCCGCATATGAGCGTGGCATTTGGCGCGGATTACGCAGTGGTCAACATGTCGGTCGCTGGCTACCTGCTGGTCTCGGCAGTGATGCAACTGGGGGTCGGGCCGCTCTCGGACCGTTTCGGGCGGCGTCCGGCGATGCTGGTTTCCACACTGATCTTTGCCGTGGCCTCGGTCGGCTGTGCGCTGGCGGAAACGATCGAGGTCTTTCTGATCTTTCGCATGATCCAGGCCATGGTGGTCGCTGGTCAGGTGGTGTCGCGCGCCGCCATCCGCGATATGTATCCCCCCAACGAGGCGGCCAGCAAGCTGGGCTATGTCACCATGGCGATGGCACTGGCACCGATGCTGGGGCCGATGCTGGGCGGCGTGCTGGAAATGCTGTTCGGCTGGCGTGCCTCGTTCTGGCTTTATTCGATCCTTGGGTTCGGTCTGCTGGCGCTGCTTTGGTTCGATTTTGGCGAGACCAATACCACGCCGTCCGCAACCTTTGGCGCGCAGATCCGGCAATACCCCGAGTTGTTCGCATCGCGCCGGTTCTGGGGCTATAGCCTGTGCGCGGCCTTCTCGATCGGCGGGTTTTACGCCTTCATCACCGGTGCGCCGCTGGTGGCGGCGGCCTGGTTCGATCTAAGCCCGGCGCTGCTGGGGCTTGGCATCGGGATCATCACCGCGGGCTTCATGGTGGGCAATTTCGTCACCGGTCTGATCGCCGCGCGCACAAAGCTCATCTGGATGATCATCGCCGGTCGCGTGGTGGCAACCATCGGGCCGCTTGGCGGGCTGATCCTGTTTTTCGCCGGGCAGGGCACCGTCTGGATCTTCTTCGGCGCTGCAGTGTTCGTGGGGTTCGGCAATGGGCTGACCGTGGCCAACGCCACTGTCGGACTGATGTCGGTGCGCCCGCATCTGGCTGGCAGCGCCTCGGGCCTGTCGGGTGCATTGGTGGTGGTGCTGGGCGCGGTGCTGACCTCGGCCACCGGGATCATTGTCGCTCCTGAGACAGCGCCTTTCACCGTTTTGGGAATGATGCTGGGGTCAAGCGCGCTGGGGCTCTTGTCAGCGCTATACGTATTGCGGGTCGATCAGCGCGACCCGTTGCCGGACGTGACCTGAGCCGGCTTGCATCATTGCACTTTTCACGCGCGGTCTCCCGTGTTAGGCGGCGCGCGGAATAGTCCGGCGCGCTTGCGCCGTCAGAGCAAGGAGAGCCGCACATGGCACTGGAACGCACTTTTTCGATCATCAAGCCCGATGCAACCCGCCGCAACCTGACCGGCAAGATCAATGCCAAGTTCGAAGACGCGGGCCTGCGTGTTGTTGCGCAAAAGCGCATCCACATGACCAAGGCGCAAGCTGGCAAGTTCTACGAAGTGCATGCCGAGCGTCCGTTCTATGACGAACTGTGCGAGTTCATGTCCTCGGCCCCGGTGGTCGTGCAGGTTCTGGAAGGCGAGGGCGCCATTGCTAAGAACCGCGAAGTCATGGGCGCCACCAACCCCGCAGACGCAGCCCCCGGCACCATCCGCGCCGAGTTTGCGGAATCGGTCGGCGAGAACTCGGTCCACGGTTCGGACGCGCCGGAAACCGCCGCGGTTGAGATCGCCTATTTCTTCTCGGGTATCGAACTGGTCGGCTAACCCGGCTTTTCGATCACCCCAATCGCATCAAGGGCCGCTTCGAAATCGGAGCGGCCTTTGTCATATGAACTGGCCACCAGCGCATCAAAGCGCGTGCGCAGCTCGGCCTTTTCCTTGCCCTTGCAGTCGTTCCAAGGACGGCCCTGCAAGGCCATGACCAGCACGTAGTAGCCGATGAAATGCGGCCGCGAGCCTGATTGTAGCAACCGCGCATAGGCCGCATCAGCCCCAAGTTCGCGCAGCTCTTCGGCGCTGTGAATGCCTGCGCGTGTGCAGGCTTCCTCGTAAGCGGGACCAAGGTTGCGGATCGAGGAGATGGGGTTCGACATGGGCCGACCTTATTTTGGCGCGGCGGTCATGTCACGTGTAACTGTCGCGCGGAAATTTCACCGAAATTCCCTGATCTCGCCATATCTCATGTTCACATTTAGGGCGAGTTGGAAGTACAAGCTTTGCGTTAGTGTTGACTAAGAATGTGCCGTTGTCGGCACCTGCGAATGTTCTGGAGCAGTAGTAGTAATGGGTAAGACCGTTTACACCCCGTCCTCGTCCGAGGTTTTCGATCCGTGGTTATATAATTCTCATTGGGACGTCAGAGAACAGGGCGCGAACACACCTGTTTGGCCAATACCGACGCTGCGCGAATTGAGTTTTAGCTTTCCGGACGCTTTTGCGGTAAGGCGGGCGTTTGACTACGATCCGGACTTTGCCGGATTGAGACCTGCTACTACAAATGTGCAGTTGGGTGTTGCAAAGGCATTTTCCGAAATTGCCGGATTCACCGACATCTCGATTTATGAAAGCGGCAGTACCAAAGCCCCGATACAGATCGCCATGGATCCGTCTATTGACGGAGGGTACGCGCTGTTGCCGGGCGAAGAACAACTGGCAGGCAATATTTCGCTTGGCACGCTGGTTGTAGACCCGGTGGCCGGAAATGAAGCTCATCTCATCATCATGCATGAGATAGGTCATGCGATGGGTCTGGATCATGGCCATGAATATCCGGAATTTGTGGCAAGTGGCTTCGACAGTCTGGAATACACGGTCGTCACCTATACGGACTATGTTGGAGACACCGATACCCACTCCTATGACACCGGACATATAGACTGGCCACAATCCTTCATGCAGCTCGACATCGCGGCGATGCAGTTCCTGTATGGCGCGAATTATGCAAGCTCCGGCGAGCTCTGGAGCGGTGACACGACCTATGGCTTCAACCCCAATTCCGGCGAGATGTCGATCAACGGACAGGGGCAGGGTGCCCCTGCGGGCAATCGGATCTTTCGCACAATCTGGGATGGTCACGGCAATGACACCTATGACCTGAGCAACTATTCGACCCATCTTCGGGTCGACCTGAGCCCCGGCGCGTTCTCGACGTTTTCCCAAGCGCAGCTGTCCGATCTCGACCGATATTCGAGCGATCCCGACCGGATCGCAACAGGCAATGTGGCAAATGCGCGACTGGTCGATGGCGACACCCGCGCACTGATCGAAAATGTCCGTGGTGGCGGTGGAAACGATGTCATCAAGGGGAACCAAGCGAACAACCAACTGGACGGCGGCGCGGGGCATGACGTTCTGGACGGAAGAGACGGCAATGACAGGCTGACCGGCGGCCTTGGCAATGACAGGCTTTACGGTGCCGACGATCACGACCGGCTTACGGGTGGTGACGGGCGGGACAGCCTCTATGGCAGTTTCGGCAACGACAGCTTGCAAGGCAATGACGGCAACGACGTGATTTTGGGTAGCTGGGGTAGGGACGCCCTAGCCGGGGGCAACGGAAACGACCAGCTTTTGGGGCATCAGGGCTGGGATTCGCTTTATGGTGGCGTCGGCAATGACACGCTGCAGGGCGGCGACGGCAATGACGTGCTTTATGGCGGGTCCGGGAACGACGTACTTGCATGCGGCAACGGAAACGATTGGGTGTCCGGGCTGCAGGGGCGGGATCACCTCTATGGCGGTAGCGGCGACGATACGTTGCTGGGCGGCGATGATGACGACGTTGTGCTGGCTGGCTTCGGCAAGGACGAACTGTTTGGCGGCGCTGGAAATGACAGGCTTGCGGGCCTGCCAG
This sequence comes from Ruegeria hyattellae, assembly GCF_041537925.1. Taxonomy (NCBI): domain Bacteria; kingdom Pseudomonadati; phylum Pseudomonadota; class Alphaproteobacteria; order Rhodobacterales; family Roseobacteraceae; genus Ruegeria; species Ruegeria hyattellae. Next base: position 29,528 of record NZ_JBGOSH010000001.1, read on the forward strand.
GGCAAGACACGCTCAAAGGTGGTGCCGGGGACGATGTCCTCGTCGGAGGGCTCGGCGCCGACCAGCTCTATGGGGGCCTTGGCGCGGATCGTTTCCAGTTCATCTCAACTTCTGACAGCAACACCGAAATGGGTGTCGACAGTATCCACTATTTCCAGTCCGGAATCGATGTGATTGACCTGTCGGAGCTGTTCGACGGTCCGGCCACGCTGAGGCAGGGCGACATTTTCGCGCCCGGCGTGGCTTCGGTCCGCACATATGTCGATGTGGGTATCACAATTGTCGAAGCGGATACCAATGGCGACGGCGGCGCGGATTTCAGATTGGAGCTGACAAAGAGCTTGCAACTGTCCGAAGCGGATTTCCTGCTGTAACCTGACCCGATCGATACGGATCGCGCGGAGCGGGGTAGAAGTTGGAGCCGACCAGAGCTGATATCGAAGTTTTCGATCTGGCCAAAGCGCCAGAGGCCTTCCTGCGCGATCCGTTCGTTTTCTATGACGCGCTGCTTGCGCATGCGCCGGTTCTGCCGCAACCCGATGGCTCGGTCCTGATCAGCCGCCACACGGATCTGGACCGCATCTATCGCGACACGGCGCTTTATTCGTCGGACAAGAAAGCGGCGTTTGGTCCGAAATTCGGGGCAGGTTCGCCGCTGTTTGAGCATCACACCACCTCGCTGGTCTTCTCTGATCCGCCGCTGCACACACGGGTGCGGCGGATCATGACCTCGGCGCTGACCCCGCGCGCAATCGCGAAGATGGAGCCGGGGCTGATCGAGACGGTGGATCACCTGCTGGACGGGATGGCAGGGAAGGATCAAGTTGACCTGATCGAGGATTTCGCCGCCACGATCCCGATCCAGATCATCGGCAACCTGCTGGACGTACCGCTGGCGGAACGCGCACCGCTGCGCGACTGGTCGCTGGCCATTCTGGGCGCGCTGGAGCCCAGCCTGACCGACAATCAACTGGCGCGCGGCAACAGGGCAGTAGAGGCGTTCAAAACCTATCTGGCCGACCTTGTCGCGCGGCGCCGGGCCGATCCGGGCGATCCGGAAACGGATGTGCTGACACGGCTGATCCGGGGTGAGGGGGCGGATGCGCAATTGTCCGAGACGGAATTGCTGCAGAACTGCATTTTCATTCTGAATGCCGGCCATGAGACCACGACCAACCTGATCGGCAATGGCCTGGCACTGTTTCACGATAATCCCGATCAGCGTGCGCGCCTGCTGACAGAGCCTGACCTGCTGCCCTCTGCCGTCGAAGAGGTGTTGAGGTACCGCTCGCCCAACCAGTTCGGCAATCGCGAGACCGCCGCCGTTATCGAGATCGAAGGTCAGGTGATTCCGGCGGGCACCAACTTGCATCTGTGCATCGGGGCGGCCAATCGCGACCCGGCTGTGTTCGAGCACCCGACGCGGTTCGACATCACGCGCAAGCCGAACCGGCATCTGGCCTTTGCGGGCGGGCCGCATGTCTGTGTCGGGCTGACCCTCGCGCGCCTTGAAGGCCGGGTGGCGATGGGTCGGTTCCTGCGGCGCTTTCCAGACTATCACCTGTTGCCGGGGCGGGTGCGGGGCGGTCGGATACGATTTCGCGGCTATGCCAACCTGCCTGCGGTGACGGGCTGACGGCGCATTACGACCCGGAGACGCGGGAGAAGCTCAATTCGGCAACCAATCCCGGCTCTGCATTGGCAAGTGCCAGCGCACCGCCATGCAGCCGCGCGATGGCCGCAACCAGCGCCAGACCCAGACCGGCATTCTTCTCGGTGCGGCTGGGGTCGAGAGTGACAAAGGGCTGCGCCAGTTTTTCCAGATCCGCCTCGGCCACACCGGGTCCGGCATCCCGGACGCCAAGCGTCACTTGATCGGCCCCGTCCGCGACGGTGATCTCGATTTCCGAGCCCTCCGGCGCATAGCGCAGAGCGTTTTCCAGCAGGTTCGACAGCGCCTGCGCGATCAGTGTCCGATGGCCGCGCACCTGCGTGGCGGTACCCGCCTCGGCGATTGTGATCCCCTTATCCAAGGCGACGGGTTCGTAGAACTCCATCACGTCATGAACCAGCTGAGTCAGGTCCAGCGGCTCGAACTCTTCGCGGCCCAGGCCCGCTTCGGCGCGCGAAATTTCGGTCAGTTGCGAGAATACCCGCAGCAGGTGGTCGACCTCGCCCATGGCGCGGGCAGCATCAATTTCGCGCTCTTCCGGGGTGCGCTCCGCCGAGGTCAGAAATTCAACCCGCTGGCGCAAGCGCGACAGCGGTGAGCGGAGGTCATGGGCGATCGAATTGGTGGTCATGCGCAGATTGCCGATCAGTTGCTCGATCCGGTCCAGCATGTCGTTGAGCGTGGCGGCCATACGCTCGAACTCGTCGTCCGAGCCGCGCAGCGGTATCCGCCGGGACAGATCACCCGACATGATCTCATCCGCGGTGCGGGTGATGTCGGCGAGCCGAGAGAAGACCAGCCGCGTCAACAGCCAGCCCGTCAGCAGGCTGAGCGCGACCGAGGCCAGTAGGGCCAGCCCTACCGATTGCAACAGCACCTGATCGAATTTGCTCGCTTCGGTCGTGTAGCGCCCGACGAGCAACCTTTCACCACGACGCAGGCGGATCGAGGCCGCCGCGACCGGCAGGGTCTGGGTGGTATCGGGGCGTTGCAGGGTCAGTTCGACCCAGCCGCTGCCGGGCTCGACCGCCTCGGGCCACTGGCTGAGATTGCCGGCCAGAACGCGACCATCGGCGCTGGTCAGCAGATAGATCGCGTCGCGTTCGGCGGCGTTCACGGTCCGGCGTTTGATCGCCGTGATCAGACCGATCATGCCCAGCCGTTCGTATTCATCGGCAAGCCCCGCTAGTTCGGCGGTCACGACACTGCGGGTCTCGCTTGAGATGGTGCGATTGGCGTTGACATAGACCAGCGCCAGCACCGCCGCCGTCAGGATGGTGCTGAGCGCGATGCTGGCCAGGGCCAGCCGGGTGCGCGCATTGCGAAAGACCGACAGGGATTCAGCCATCGCGCATGATATACCCCGCGCCCCGCACGGTTTCGATCAGTGGGATGTCTGCCCCTTCATCAATCTGGCGGCGCAGTTTCGAGATATGCACATCCACGATGTTGGTATTGGGGTCGAAGTGATAGTCCCAGACGCCTTCCAGCAGCATGGTGCGCGAAATGACCCGGTTCTGGCGGCGCAGGAAGAACTCCAAGATCTGGAACTCGCGTGGGGTCAGGGTGATGTCGCGACCGTCGCGGGTGACCTTGCGCTTGAGCAGGTCCATCTCGAGATCGCGGCAGGTGAGCGTCGCGGTCTCTTCGGTATCCTGCGGGCGGCGCAACAGCGCCTCGATCCGGGCGTGAAGTTCCTGAAACGAGAACGGCTTGACCAGATAGTCATCGGCCCCGGCACGCAGTCCTTTGACGCGCTCGTCCACCGCGCTCATGGCGGTCAGCATCAGAACCGGGGTCTGCAGGCCTGCAGCGCGGATGGATTTGGTCAGCGAAAGCCCGTCGAGACCGGGCATCATCCGATCGACGATCACCACGTCGAACCCGCCATCGGTCGCGTGGTAGAGCCCCTCGCGCCCGTCTTCGGCGGTTTCGACCGCAAAGCCTTCTTCGGCGAAGCCTTTGGCAACAAAATCACGGGTTTCCGCATCATCTTCGACAATCAGTACGCGTCTGCTCATGGGTTCAATCCTGTGCTTGGGAAAAGGTATAGGCCGGGTTTCATCGGATTGCACGCACCGGGCGCTTCTTGGGGCGCCCGGCAGGACCGGCAGGTCGGGGACAGAAGTGACCCGCCGGACCTAACGCGCTTGCACCTCCCCAGGCAGCGCGTCGTTCTTGGGGTGGGATCGTCTTACGCGATCCGCACCGGAACAAAGATCTGGCTGCCCGAGCGGTTGATCAGCAACAGCGCCGGATCGGTCTTTTCCGATTGCAGCGCGCTAATCAGCGCCTCGGGCGTCTCGATCTCCTGGTCGCCCAGGCGGACGATCACATCACCCGCGCGCAGTCCCGCCTCAGCCGCGGGGCTGTCTGGGGCCAGCGACTTGATGACAACGCCGTTCACGTCCTCACCGACGCCGATCTCGGCCCGTGCGGCCTGATCCAATGGGGCCACCGTGACGCCCAGTTTCGGGTCGTCTGCCTTGTCGGTGAGAACATCTGCTGCGCTGGCGCTGTCCTGATGCGCACCCAGCGTGACCGTCATGGTCTGTTCGTTGCCGTCGCGGATCAGGGTGATCTCGCTGGCTTTGCCGCTTTGGGTGCCGCCCACCAGACGGGGCAGGTCGGAGCTGTCATCGACAGCGCCGCCATTGAAGCCGGTGATGATGTCGCCGGTCTTCAGGATGCCCTCGGACGGGCTGCCCTTGACCACATCCGACACCAACGCGCCATGTGCGGTTTCCAGCCCCATCGCTGCGGCGATCTCGGGGTTCACGTTCTGGATGGACACACCCAGCCAGCCGCGATCCACCTGGCCGTCATCGACAAGGTCAGCCACGATGTCCTCGACGATATTCGAGGTCACGGCGAAGCCCAGACCAACAGAGCCGCCCGAGGGTGAATAGATGGCCGAGTTCACGCCGACTACTTCGCCTTCCATGTTGAAAAGCGGCCCGCCCGAGTTCCCCTTGTTGATCGCGGCATCGGTCTGCAGGAACTCCGCGTAAGGACCGGCCGAGATGTTGCGGCCCTTGGCCGAGATGATGCCGGTGGTCACGGTCGAGCTCAGCCCGAACGGGTTACCCACGGCCACCACGTCCTCGCCGACGCGGATGACTTCGCTGTCGCCGAATATCACCGCCTGCAGCGGCTCGTCGACCACGATCTTGAGCACGGCCAGATCGGTCAGCGGGTCGGTCCCGACCACTTCGGCATCGTATTCACGGTCGTCGCTCAGCCGCACGGTGATGCTGTCGGCGTCTTCGACCACATGATGGTTGGTCACGATCAGCCCGTCTTCTTCAAGCACAAAGCCCGAGCCGAGACCGCTGCGCGGCCCGGGGGAGGGCATCGGTGTGCCACCGAACGAGCCTTCGGGCAAACCGAAGCGCTTGAAGAATTCATCGAAACGGGGATCGGTCGCGCCGGGATTCGGCGCGTTGGCAGGTTGCGGCTGGGCCTTCTGCTTGGCCAGAATGGTCACCACCGAGGGCGACACTTCGTCGACCAGATCGGCCAGGGCCGCGTCAGCGGCGGCAGGGAGCGCCGCACCGGTCAGCAGCAGCGCGCTCAAGGCCGAAGCGCCAGCCCATTTGGAAAGGTTGGAAGGTAAGCCGGAATGGCTGCGATCACTCATGGTAGTCTCCTGTATAGGCGCCGGTTCAATCCGGGTCCGACCTTGAAATAGGCAAGGTGCCTTTCGGGATTCTTTTGGGGACATGAAGATTTCTTAATACGCGTTAAGATTGGCCTCATCTGCCGCCGATCGGACCAACCCAAAAGCTTCCGGTCCGTTCCCCTGTTGCGGTCCGGATATTGAAAGCGTCAGCATCATCAGCGCTGCGGCTGCCCGGATCTGTGGTGATGGAAGCTGACGTGCAGGTCAGCCGAATCGCGGGGCTTCAAATTCCGATTGTTCCTGAAAAGAGAAAAATACCCTGCTTTATCAGATCATTGGTTCGACCAATTTGGGGGATTGGGGCGAAAAAAAGGCATCACATTGCTATGTGCGGTTCGGTTGAGTTGGAGATGGAGTTGTTCTCATTACGGCGACAAACGCACCCCTGGTCCGGGGCGTATTGCTGCCCGCTGCAGCCTTGCGAAACAGGCATGAAGGGCAGGTTGTCACCCTGGGTATCAGGAAACAGTGATCAACCAAAGGGCGAGGAGGTTTCGGTCACCGCACGACTTAAACTTCGTACCTGAGATGTTTGGAAAAAATTTATGTGACATTTTTCCTTTTTTGAGCGCGCGCTCTTCGCTATCCATGAAACAGCCCGACTGGGGGGCGGTTTGAGTTGGTCACGGGGGCGACCGCACAAAAACGCATCGGAAGATGCAAGAGGGGGGCGCGACGTCGCAAGCGGTATTTTTTCGCCGTGTGACGAGTGCTTGACCGGTATGCCGAGAGGTGTGCCGGATGTTAATTGGTATCGTTGTATACCCCTTTTGTTCGCTTTCGTCGTTGCGTGCGGCGTTGGATCGGGTCGGGCTGTCCTGCGGATGGGCGAGGTCTCTGAGTGTTGGAGGCCAGCATAACCTATTGCGGAGACGAATATGACGCGCAGTCGCAACATCTCAGGCACGGAAAGGATCGCGGGACTGCCGCGTGACACTTCCGGCATGGGTGCGTCTTGCGGTCTTGTGGGTAAGGTTTCATCGCAAACAAACAGTCTTGGCCGGATTCGGGGAAACCCGAATGGGGAGGCCGGGGTGTCGCATCGTGCTGGGGGTATTGGCACGGTGCTTGGCACCTCGACCACCTTTTCGTTGGGGACCGGTATAGGGCACATTGTTTGCGGGGGTATGGAATCCGGGCAAAGGGGAATGCAGCACGGTGTCATTGCACCCAATGACACCAGAGATGAAGGACGTGTTACGAGCAACAGTAGAAATGCCGTTTTGAGTGGTGTGGGGACCGTAAAGAGTGTCATCGGAGAGGGGGACAGCCTTGCGGCTGTCGCTGGTGACTATGGTGTTCGAGCTGGGGGCGCAACTGACACAACTTTCATGAGGTGCCGGGCCGGAGAGGATGTTGGCGGGCAGTATGCCCGTTCGGCAACGCTCTCCGGCCCGGTGTCGCATTTTGTGAGGCCGGGCCGTGTTGCTGGTCGGCCTGTGATTAACGATGGTTCAGAATAGTGTCTGAGGATGGCGGAACTGGTGCCTGTATTGCCAGCATCTGCGACCCCGCCCTGAACATGGTTGAGTTGTGAAAGTGAGTATCGTGTGTCCTGTTTTACACCCGGAACCCTGATTGCCACGCCCAAGGGCGAGCGAAGGGTCGAAGAATTGCATGCCGGCGACCGCGTGGTGACTCGCGACAATGGTATTCGGACACTGTCTTGGACCGGTCGGCGGCGGGTCTGGCCACATCAGATGGCCAGGGCCGAACATCTGCAACCCGTTCTGATTCGTGCGGGGGCGCTGGATTTCGATCTGCCCGAACGCGACATGCTGGTCAGTCCGAACCACCGGGTACTGGTCGCCAACGACCGGACCGCGCTTTATTTCGAAGAGAGCGAGGCGCTGGCAGCGGCCAAGTTTCTGACCGGTCTGGTCGGTATCTCGCGGGCCGAGATGTCCGAGGTCAGCTATATCCATATCGCCTTTGACACCCATGAGGTGGTGTTGTCGGACGGCGCCTGGAGCGAATGCTTTCAGCCCGCCGACCCGTCCCGCACCGGGGTTGGGGGCGGCAACGCGCAGCGCAACGAGCTTTATGAGCTGTTTCCGGCACTCAAAACCCGCCAAAGTGCCGCTCCGGTCCGTGCGCCCGCTACGGGCGACGGGCCCGATCTGCGCCTCATGACCTGATCCGAGGCGTCATTGGCAGGCCAGCCAATCCGACCAATCCTTTTCCGTATCCAGATCTCGGCGCGCATTGTTGCCGGGCAAGGGCACGCAAACGGTTCGCTCTGCGTGTAACCGGGCCACGCTCTGCGCGCCCGCATCCCCGGTTAGGGTCAGGAGTTCGGGAAATAGTGCACGGGAAAAGATCACGGGATGACCGGGTTTTCCGGCCTCGGTCGCGCCGCGCCAGATCAGGGTATCAGATTTTAGATCAACGGCTTGAAGGACATCTCCCAGGTTACTTTCGGTTATATCCGGCAGATCGGCCAGCAGCACCATCGCCGCAGGTGCAGACGGTGGCAGAGCGGAAACTGCGCGGCGCAGGCTCGCATTCATCCCTTCTGCCGCATCGGGTACGGGAATGATGTGGGCATCAAGTCCCGCAAGTGCTCCATGGCGCGGATGCGGGGCGGGTGGCAGGGCGACATAAAGCGGCCCGATGCCGAGCGCGCGGCGGGCCGTGCGCCGCAACAGGGGTTCACCGTCGATGTGGCGCATCAGCTTGTCGGCGCCAGCCATGCGGCTCGAGGCCCCGGCGGCCAGCAGGATGATCGGGATCGTGGTCATATCGCCACCATGGCCACCGCGTGCGGCTTTGTCACCCGCGAAGGCGGGTGCCGTCGGGATCAAAGAGCGGCCGCTTCAGAACCCGCGCCTTGCACATCTGCCCGAGTATCTCGATCTCGACCGCGAGACCGGCTGCAACACGCTCGCTGGGCAAGAAACCCAGGGCAATGGATGTCTCAGCATGATGCGAATAGCCGCCAGAAGTGCAGAACCCGACCACCGCACCCTCCAGCCAGATCGGCTCATAGCCGTGCACATCGGCATCCTGCGCCGCGACCTCAAAAGCGCATAAACGGCGCGCAGGGCCGGCTTTACGTTCGGTTTCTGCAGCGGTTCTGCCTATGTAATCAGCATCTTTCCCAAAAGAGATAAACCGATCCAACCCGGTTTCCGCCGCCGTGTAATCGGGCGAAAACTCGGCCATCCACGAGCCGAAGAACCGGTCCAGCCGCAGGCTCATCATCGCGCGCATCCCGAAGGGTGTGATGCCGTGATCCTGTCCCGCCTGCCACAGCGTCCACCAGAGCTGCCGTTGGGCCATCGGGTCGCAATAGATTTCGTAGCCCAGATCGCCGGTATAGCTGACGCGCTGTACGATGCAGTCCGTCATGCCAATCACCATGCGTCGCACATCGAGAAAGCGCAGGCTGGTCACGTCATCGCGGGTGCAGGCGGCAAGAACGTCGCGCGCGCGCGGACCCGCAATCTGAAAGCCGTTGCAGGTATCAGTTATATTATCGATGTTTACGCCGTCCATTTCATGTTGCCGGAACCAGCGCATGTGAAACGCCTGCGCGCCATAGGAGGCGGTCAGCCGGAAGTCACGTTCATTCAGGCAGGAAATCGTGAAATCCCCGATCAGCCTGCCTTTCGGTGACAGCATAGGGGTCAGCGACAGGCGGCCGGGTTGCGGAACGCGCCCCGCCATGATCCGGTCGAGCCAGGCCCGTGCGCCGTCGCCCCTTATCCTGTATTTGCCAAAATTGTGGACCTCGTTGATGCCGACGCCCGCGCGCACGGCGCGCACCTCGCGGGCTGTTGCGTCAAATGCGTCCGAGCGGCGGAAAGACGGGGTTTCATAAGCCGGTTCTGCACCTTGGGCGAAGTAATTCGCCACCTCCAGCCCGTATTGCTGGCCCCAGACCGCGCCGAGATCGCTGAAGATATCGTACATTGGCGTGGTGCGGTTGGGGCGTGCGGCGGGCAGTTCCTCGTTCGGGTAGGAGACTGAGAAGCGTTTCTGGTAATTCTCGATCACCTTGGGCCGCGTATAACCGGGGCTGATCCAGTCGCCGAAACGGGCCACATCCATGGCGAAAATATCGCGCTCGGGCTCGCCCTCGATCATCCACTGCGCCAGTGACAGACCCACGCCGCCGCCTTGGCTGAAACCGGCCATCACACCGCAGGCCGACCAATAGTTGCGCATCCCCGGCACCGGGCCGACCAGAGGGTTGCCGTCGGGCGCGAAGGTAAAGGGCCCGTGGATCACCGATTTCACTCCGGCCTCGGCCAAAACAGGGAAACGTTTATACGCAAATTCAATGCTATCGGTGATCTTGTCAAAGTTATCCGGCAGCAGCTCATGACCGAATTCCCAGGGCGTGCCATCCACCGCCCAGGGCTTGCAGGGCTGTTCATAAAACCCGATGCACAGGCCCCGGCCTTCCTGACGCAGATAACTTTCGCCCGCCGGGTCCATCACATGGGGATGCTCGCCGCCACCATCGACGATCGCTTCGATTTCAGGGATGTTATCTGTGACGATGTATTGGTGCTCCATCGGGTGCAGCGGGAAGTAGATGCCCGCCATGGCACCAACCTCGCGCGCCCAGAGGCCACCGGCATTCACCACATGTTCGGCATTGATCGTGCCCTTGTCGGTGACCACATGCCAGCTGCCATCGGGGCGCTGGTTGGTCTCGCGCACCATGCAGTGGGTCTCGATCGAGGCGCCGCCCATGCGCGCAGCCTTGGCATAGGCATGGGTGGTGCCCGATGGGTCCAGATGCCCATCCAGCGGATCATAAAGCGCGCCGAGAATACCATCCATGTTGGTAACGGGCGCGATCTTCCGGATTTCATCGGGTCCGACGATCTCGGTTTCCAGCCCCATGAAGCGGTGCTTGGCCCGTTCGGCCAGCAGCATGTCGAACCGGTCCTGATTGTCGGCCAGGGTCACCCCGCCTACATGGTGCAGCCCGCAGGACATGCCGGTGATCTCTTCGAGTTCCTTGTAGAGCCGAATGGTATAGCCTTGCAGCGCGGCCATGTTGGTATCGCCGTTCAGCGTGTGAAACCCGCCTGCCGCGTGCCATGTGGACCCGGAGGTCAACTCAGAGCGTTCCAGCAGCATCACATCCGACCAGCCCAGCTTGGTCAGGTGATAGAGAACGGAACAGCCGACGACGCCGCCGCCAATTACGGCCACTCTGGTGGTGGTTTTCATGCACTAATCTCCAGTCTTTGAGGTCAGTTTGGGCGGCGTTGATCTCACGGGCTGTCCGGATTGCGACATCACCGTGTCGTGTCGGTCAGTCCGCGCACCACGAAGCCATCTCGGACGATTGCTGTTTCAGCCACAACACATCGAAGCCGGCGATGACCCGGTGGCCGCGTTCGAACAGCGCCGCGGCCTGCGTCGCGTTCAGCGCAGCGCCACCCAGGGGCAGTCCGGCGCGCAGCGCGGCCTCTTCGATGATCTGTTGCGCGCGCAGGTAATCGGGGTGGTCGAACTGGCCGCTGACTCCAAGTGAGGTGGTCAAGTCAAACGCGGCCACCACCAGCAGGTCGATCCCGTCGACCGCGCAGATCGCATCGATATTCTCGACCGCTTCGGTGGTTTCGATAAGCAGGCAGCAGACCAGATGATCCTCGATCTCCTCGCGATAACCGGTCAGGGAGGTGCCCCAGCGGGACTGCGCGATGAACGGCCCGAACCCGCGAGTGCCGCGCGGTGGGTACCGCAGGCTGGCAACGGCGACACGGGCATCCTCGGCATCGCGGATCAACGGAAAGACGATCCCTTCGGCCCCCATATCGAGCACGCGCTTGACCTGTGCGGTATCATTTTCGGCGACACGTACCAGCGGGGCGCACTCAGTTCCGGCGGTGGCTGCGATCATCGCGTGGCAGCTGCCATGATCCACTGCGCCATGTTCCATGTCGATCATCACGAAATCCATCCCCGATGCCGCCAGGGCCTGGGTCACGATTGCGGACGGGATGGTGCAGATCGCGGATGTGAGCCGGCGCGCGGGATCGCTGAGTCTCCGTTTCAGGCTTGGCATAAGGGGTCCTCCTTGCGCCAAACTGACCCAAGCGGGTCCGCGTGACCACTGAATTCGCGTTAATGGAGGTTCAGCTCGCCAGGCGCAGGGGGCGGATCTTCAGCTCGGTCACCCGGTTGCCTTCGCGCGCGGTAACCTCGAAGCGGAAATCGTGGAACGCAAAGACCTGGCCCACGATGGGGATCATCTGCGCCTCGTGGATGACCAGACCGGCGACGGTATTGGCCTCTTCGTCGGGCAGATGCCAATCGGTGGCGCGGTTCAGGTCGCGGATCGTCATCGCGCCCTCGACCAGATACTGGCCGTCTTCGGCCTTCTGGATCTGGATCTCTTCATCCAGGTCGAACTCGTCGGTGATCTCGCCGACGATCTCTTCCAGGATATCCTCCAGCGTGATCAGCCCGCGCAGCGAGCCGTATTCGTCCACCACCAGCGCAAAGTGGCTGCGCATGCGTAGAAACTCGCGCATCTGGTCGTCCAGCGTCGTGGTCTCAGGCACAAAATAGGGATCGTTTGAAACCTTCGAGATGTCGAAATCGCGTAGCTGATCCGTATTGCCACCCGCGCCGCCGACCTGCGCATACATGGCGCGGAACAAATCCTTGGCATGGACCACGCCGATGATGTTCTCGGGCTCATCGCGAAAGACGGGCAGGCGGGTATGGGGGCTTTGCAGGCATTGCTCAAGGATCGCCTCGGGCTCGGCGGCGGCGTCGATCATCTCGATATTCGAGCGGTGCAGCATGATCTCTTCGACCGCCCGGTCGTTGAGATCGAGCGCGCCCAGAATGCGGTCGCGATCCTCTTTCTCGACCACGCCTTCGGAATGGCCCAGCTGCAGCGCACCGGCAATCTCCTCGCGTACTGCAAGGATGCGGCTATTGGGGTCGATCTGCACCCCGAACAGCCGCAGCACGCCGCGCACCAGCAGCCTCACGGCGCTGACAACCGGGGCAAACAGGGTGACGACGATGCTGATCGGGCGCGATATCAGCGCGGCGGCCTCTTCGGCATTGGTGATCGCATAGGTCTTGGGCAGCACCTCGGCAAAAATCAGCACCAGCAAGGTCATCACCAGCGTGGCCAGCGCTACGCCGCTTTCGCCGAAGATCCGGGTGAACAGCGCCGTGGCGAGCGAGGCGGCAAGGATATTGACCAAGTTATTGCCCAGCAGCACCGAGCCGATCAGCCGTTCGCTGTCATCGGTGATTTCGAGCGCCCGCTGCGCCCCGCGCGAGCCTCTGTCGGCCTGCGCACGCAGCTTGCCGCGCGAGGCAGCGGTCAACGCGGTTTCGGAGCCGGAGAAGAAGCCGGAAAGAATGAGAAGAAACAGAATTGCGCCAGAGGTGATCCAGAATGCGCTGTCGATCACTGAAGGGGTCGGGTCCATCGGTCCTTGACTATCATATATACCTGCCCGTTATGGGCACCATGTTCTGCTCGTTCAAGAGCTTAACGCGGTTTCTTCGAGAGGGGGTGGTGATCCAGCACCAGCTCGGTCAGCCGTTCATCCAGAACATGGGTGTAGATTTCGGTGGTGGCGACGTCCGCGTGGCCCAGCAGCGTCTGGATCGACCGCAGGTCGGCGCCGTTGGCCAGTAGGTGGGTGGCAAAGGCGTGGCGCAGCGTGTGTGGCGTGACTTTTGCGGGGGACACGCCGCCCGCCACAGCCAGTTCCTTGATCAACAGGTAGAAACGGTGCCGGGTCAGATGCCCCAGCTTGCCGCGCGACGGGAACAGGAAAAGCGAGCGGGGTCTGCCCTTGGTGGCGCCCGCGTCCTCGGTCTCGTCGCGCAGGGTCAGCCAGACGGCGAGCGCTTCGCGGGCGGGTGGGGACAGCGGCACCATGCGTTCCTTGCCGCCCTTGCCCCGGATCAGCAGCATGCGCGGATCGCCGCGTGCGGCAGAGACCGGCAGCGACACCAGTTCGGTCACCCGCATGCCGGTCGCATAGAGGAGTTCCATCAGGCAGGTGTTGCGCACGCGGTCGGCTTTGCCGCGCCCGGTCTCGCGGGCGGCGGCCAGCAGCCTGTCGACCTCGACCACCTCCAGCGTCTTGGGCAACGATTTCTGTCGTCCCGGACCGCGGATCTGAATGGCCGGGTTGTCACTGCGCCAGCTTTCCTCGAACGCGAACCGATAGAGCTGTTTGATCGCCGACAGCCGCCGGGCGCGGGTGGCGCGCGACAGACCCTCGGCATCGCAATCGATCAGATAGGCCTCGACCTGCTCGCGTTCTGTCTGGGCGAAATCGAGTTTATTGCGGGTCAGCCAGCCGGAAAAATCCTGTAAATCACGCCCATAGGCCAGCAGTGTGTTGGTGGCGGCCCCCAGTTCCGCAGCTTGTGCTTCGAGAAAGCTGGATATCCAGAGGTCCTGTGTCTGCGGCGCCGTCATGGTCACCCCCGATCCAGCAGCATCAGCTGCAGGCCCGCTTGCCGTGCGGTGTCTTCCAGGCCCACCGTGCGGAACAGCGCGATCGCCGCCGTCAGATCGGCAGTGTTGCCGTTGGCGCCGTCCTCGAACAGGATCATCGCCTCGAGAATGGCCTCACCCAATCGTCCGCCATTGATCATGTCCTGCAATTCGGGGCGCAGCGGCGGCGTTGCGAACCCCTCGGCGATAGCCTGACCCGTGGTGTCCGGCGCGGTCAGATCGCGCGGATTGCCATTGGCAAGCGCTACCAGAAACAGCGAGGCCGCCGCCCCGTCCGAAGCCGGTGGCCGTGCCCCCGCAAGCAGCGCAATCTCCCAGGTCAGGCGCGTGGCATCGGGGTCGGTCAGTGCGATCTGGCCCAGTTGCTCGGAGAACAGTTCGGCAAAGGGAACTTCAAGCTGGACCTCGCGCATGGCGGACCAGGCAGCGGGCAGGGTTTTGGTCACCGCCTCGGGGCTGCCGCTTTGCAGGGCTTTGTCGAACCGTCGCAGGGCGTCCACCCGGTCCCAGACCCCGCCCGAGGCCGAGGCTTTGCGTTCGGTATATAGCCCCAGCAGATGGTTCGGCGTCAGCGCGCCGATTCTTGTCAGCCGCTCGGCGGCTTCCAGTTGCGCCTTCCAACCGGCCACATCGCGCAAGTCGGCGGTGGCAAAGGCGCGCGGCATCGGCGCGGTCGGCAACCGCTCTCCGATCGTTTCATAGAGGCGGAATGTCAGCGGGTCGGGCACATCGGGCCGGGGCAGAGGTGGTGCGCCCTCGAACAGGTCGGGGCTGAGGAACCGGTCCATCAGGTCTAGCCGTTCAGGTTCAAGCAGCTCAAGCGCATGGGCGGCCTCCAGCGTCACGGCGGCGGTCGGCCAGTCGCCTCGGCGCGCCTGACAGAAGATCAGCGCGCCATAGCCGGGCGACAGATGGGGCGCTGCGGCCAGCACCTCGCAGCTGCGATCCTCATCGCCAGTCAGCAGTGTCGCATCGAACCAACGCCGAAAGCGGTCGGCATTCCGGGTCGCCCCGGCCACCTGCGCCAGGTTCTGCGCCGGATCGGTCGCGCCCAGATCCAGCAACCGGTCGAGCCGGGCGAGTAGCAGGATCTCTTCGGCGCCGGTACCTGCGGGGGCCGTCGCTTCGGTCAGCAGCAGCGAATAGAGAAGTTTCTGCATCGCAGGCGCGTTGCGCACCGGCACCTGCGCGATCAGTTGCGCCAGTCGCACGGGATCGCTGCCGCGCCACAGGTCCACCGGAAGGCCGGTCACCGCAGACGGCACCAGCCCGATTGCGGGGCTGGGCGTATCCAGTGGGCGTACCGCGATCTCGGGCTGCCGCCCCACTGTGGTCACGGGCGGTTCCATCAGCACCGTGCCCGGAAGCATCACCGACGGCGGGTCGTTCAGCCACTCGATCGCGGATAGTGGATGTTGCGCCGATGCCAACACCGGCAGCGCGGCAAGGGCCAGCGCAAGTCTATTTCGCATCCAGTGTCACCGGTTGTCGCACCTCGCTCTGCGGGGCGCTGAAATCCACACCGAAGAACGGACCAAGATAGGCATAGCCAATCAACCCGAGGAAACACAGGCAGATCACGTAAACCAAGAATTTTATCAGACGCCCCATAGCCGTACTGCCTCTTTTCGTCGTTTTGCCGCAAGTTATACCTAGCCTTTTTCACAAGATCACGTCATTCAAGGGCAAATGAGCGAAATTGAGCACAACCTGGCCAAATCTCCTTTGCATGGCGTATGGCGGCTGCACAAGACGGTAGTCATGGTCGGCATGATGGGCGCCGGAAAAACCGCTGTGGGCCGGGCGCTTGCGCAGCGTCTTGCAGTCCCCTTCCTGGACAGCGACGCCGAGATCGAATCAGCCGCCAACATGACAATACCCGAAATTTTCGCTCGTGATGGCGAGGCGTTCTTTCGCACCAAGGAAAGCCAGGTGATCAGCCGGCTTCTGGAGGAAGAGCGCGGGATACTTTCGACCGGGGGCGGCGCGTTCTTGTCCGAGGCCAACCGCGCGATGATTTCCGCGCGCGGCGTGTCGGTCTGGTTGAATGCCGAGCTTGGCGTGCTGTGGAACCGGGTAAAGCATAAAGATACCCGCCCGCTGCTCAGAACAGGCGATCCGCGCGCGACGCTGGCCGCCCTTTATCAGGTGCGGGTACCGCTTTATGCCAAGTCGGACCTGAGCGTGGCGTCGGATGGCGATGCTGCGATCGAACAGATGGTGGATCGGGTGATCGGGGTGCTAGAGACCCGACCCGACGTGTTGGAACTGAACTGAATGCAAGAAACGGTTTATGTGGACCTGGGCGACCGGTCCTATGATGTTGTGATCGGCCCGGACCTGCTGGCAAAGGCAGGCGCGCGGATCGCGCCGATGCTGCGGCGGCCGCGTGTGGCGGTGGTCTCGGACGATCAGGTGGCGGCGCTGCATCTTGAAGGGTTGCGCGCCGGATTGGCTGCGGCGGGGATCGAGATGGTCTCGCTGGAGCTGCCCGCCGGAGAGGCAACCAAGAGCTGGCCGCATTTCGAACGCACGGTAGAATGGCTGCTGGGTGAGAAGGTCGAGCGCAACGATGTGGTCGTGGCACTGGGCGGCGGTGTGATCGGCGATCTGGTGGGTTTTGCGGCAGCGGTGCTGCGCCGGGGCGTGCGGTTCGTGCAGATCCCGACCTCGCTGCTGGCGCAGGTGGACAGTTCTGTCGGCGGCAAGACCGGTATCAACGCACCGCAGGGCAAGAACCTGATCGGTGCCTTTCACCAACCCGCGCTGGTGCTGGCCGATACTTCGGTCCTGCAGACCCTGACACCACGTGATTTCATCGCCGGTTATGGTGAGGTGGTAAAATATGGTCTGTTGGGGGATGCGGCGTTCTTCGAATGGCTTGAGGTCAACGGACCGGCCCTGTCGGCGGGCGACATGGGCGCACGGGTGCAGTCGGTGACGCGTTCGGTGCAGATGAAGGCCGATATCGTGGCCCGTGACGAGACCGAGCAGGGCGACCGCGCGCTGCTCAACCTTGGCCACACCTTCTGCCACGCGCTGGAGGCGGCCACCGGCTATTCCAACCGGTTGTTGCATGGCGAGGGCGTTGCCATCGGCTGCGCGCTGGCCTTTGAGTTGTCGGCGCGGCTGGGGCTGTGCGCGCAGGAGGATCCCAGCCGGGTCCGCGCGCATCTCAAGGCGATGGGGATGAAAACCGATCTGGCCGATATTCCCGGCGATCTGCCCGGGGCCGAGGCGCTGCTGGACTTGATGGCTCAGGACAAGAAGGTGATCGACGGTCAGCTGCGTTTCATTCTGGCGCGCGGCATCGGTCAGGCCTTTGTCACCTCGGACGTGCCCGCCGACGCGGTGCGTTTGGTGATTGAAGATGCTCTTGCAAGCCGTTGAAAAAATTCACCTGCCTCGAATCACCATCAGCTCGCCCACATTCTCGCGGGTGATATAGCCCAGCATGATGCCGTTGCTGGCGCAGACGGCAACCGCCGGGGCGCCTTCATGCAGCGCGGCAAGCACGGTGTCCAGCTTGGCGGTCAGAGCAACCCGGGGAATGTTCCGTTCCATCACCGAACTGGCCGGGGTCGTGCGGGGCTGATCGCCCGCCAGCGCGGCAAATAGCCCGGCGCGGGTCACAAAGCCCAGCAACGCGCCTGTTGTGTCGACCACCGGGAACTCGTGCTGCGTGGTTCGTATCACTGCCTGGGCTGCCGAATTCAGGGTATCTTCGGGTGTCAGCGTCTCGAAGCTGGTGATCATTGCGTCACGCGCCACCAATCGACGCGAGACCGCACGCATGGCGACATCCTGACTTTCCGCACCGGCCGCAAAAAAAACGAAGACCGCGATCAGCACCATGACCGGGCTGCCTGCGCTGAGCCCATAAAACCCCAGAGCGATGGCCAGACCCTGCCCGGTGAGCGCCGCCACCCGCGTGGCCATTGCCCGGTCCATCCACAAGCTCAGAACCGCGCGGAACACCCGCCCGCCATCCATCGGAAAGGCCGGGATCATGTTGAACACCGCAAGAAACAGGTTCACAAGCGCCAGACGGCTCCAGAAACCGGAACTGAGGCTTTCGACCCCGCTGAGCGTATCGGGTCCGATCCGCGCGCCTAGCAGGAACAGCAGCGCGAAGATCACCACATTCACTGCCGGTCCGGCCAGGGCCACTGCGATTTCTTCGCCCGGTTTTTCGGGCATCCGCTCCAGCCGGGCCAGACCGCCGATCGGCAGCAGGGTGATGTCGGGGGTGCGGATGCCATAGCGCCGGGCCATCAGTGCATGGCCGAATTCATGGGCCACAACGCAGGCGAACAGTGCCAGAACGAACAGGATGTTCCAGGCGGCGCCAAACGCGCCGCCGCTGTCATAAGCCGAAAGCCCGACCCAGGCGATCAGCAGAAAGAACGTGACATGAACCCTGAGTTCCGATCCCAGTAGACGGCCTATCGGGAAGGACCAAGTCACCTTTGTCGGGTCCTAGAACGGGATCTCGTCATCGTCGATCCCGCCGGAGGCCGGGGCAGGGGCGCTTCCGCCACCGCCGCGCGAACCGCCATAGCTGTCGCCCTGCGGCCCGCTGTCATAGCCACCGCCGTAACCGCCGCCTTGGCCACCACCACCGCCACCACCACCGCCGCCTTCGCCACGGCCATCCAGCATGGTCAGTGTCGAGCCAAAGCCCTGCAACACAACTTCAGTCGAATACCGGTCCTGACCGGATTGATCCTGCCATTTGCGGGTCTGCAACTGGCCCTCGATATAGACTTTCGATCCCTTGCGCAGATATTGCTCGGCAACGCGGACCAGGCCTTCGTTGAAGATCGCGACCGAGTGCCATTCGGTCCGCTCGCGCCGTTCACCGGTATTGCGGTCTTTCCAGTTTTCAGACGTGGCAATGCGCAGATTGCAGACCTTGCCGCCGTTCTGGAATGACCGAACCTCGGGGTCGCGGCCCAGATTTCCGATAAGAATGACTTTGTTGACCGAGCCTGCCATGGCTTTCCCCATCTGTTGTTTTGTCTTGGTGTCGCGAATCTGCGCGATCCGTCCCGGTGACCCTATACGGACCGCAGCAGGCTTAAAATACCATATACAGACGTTGCAATCTTCCAAGGTCACACCCTTGGCTGCCGACAGGGCGGATGCCTTCCAATTTCCTTTGGAATATGTATAGTCCCGCGTCGAGGTGTAGTTGACGGGCAGTGAGTATGCGCAGGTTTGTATCGGGACTTGTTGTTGTGTGTGTTGTGTTGTCGGCAGTGCCGGCGGCGGCGGACATGTTCGGAACCAAGAACCGCAGAGACCTGTTCAAGAACCAGGCGAAGTTTCTCGATTCGCGCGGCGCCAGCCAGTACGAGAACTCGGTCCGTCTGCGCCCGCCCTCGGCGCATAGCAGTTTCGACAAGCGCTATACCGGCAAGTATCGCGGCCAGTACACCGCCATGGCGCGCGATGCCGCGCGGCGCTACAATGTCCCGGAAGAGCTGTTTCTGCGTCTCGTGCAGCAGGAAAGCAACTGGAACCCGCGGGCCAAGTCGCACAAGGGCGCTCTGGGCCTTGCGCAGCTGATGCCCCAAACAGCGCGCTCGCTTGGTGTGAACCCGCATGATCCTTATGAGAACCTCGATGGCGGCGCGCGCTACCTGTCGATCCAGTTCCGCGAGTTCAAATCCTGGCGTCTGGCGCTGGCCGCGTACAATGCAGGGCCGAAAGCGGTGCAAAAACATGGTGGCGTGCCACCTTATAAAGAAACCAAGAATTACGTAAAAAAGATCTGGGGCGGGTGACGCAAGTTTGCGTTGAATCAAATCCTGATTAAAATTATCTGGTATGCCGAAGCCAATGATCCAGCGCTTCGGAGGCCACTCAAATGCGACCGCTCTTCCTTGCTGCGCTCTTCGGCCTTGCCGCCGGGGCAGTTCACGCCGACCCTCCCGACAGGCTCGAGGCGTTTGGAGAGGCGCTGTTCTTCGACATCAACCTGTCGGCCAACCGGACCCAGTCCTGCGCCACCTGCCATGATCCCGCGGCGGGCTTTGCCGATCCGCGCGAAACCGGTCTGGGCCGGGCCGTGTCGCTGGGCGATGACGGGCACTCGCTGGGCGACCGCAACGCGCCAACTGCCACTTATGCGGCACTTGTACCGGGCCTGCACCGCACCAAGGATGGCGTCTGGGTCGGGGGGCTGTTCTGGGACGGGCGCGCCGCCACGCTGGAGGATCAGGCCGGCGGACCACCGCTGAATCCGATCGAGATGGGTATGCGCGACAAGGCTGCGGTTGTGGCGCGACTGGTCGAAAACCCTGACTACGTGAGTGCAATGCGCGGCCTGTTCGGCGATACAGTGTTTGATGATACGGATGCGGCCTATGCGGCGATGACCTCGGCCATCGCCGCCTTTGAACGTACCGAAATCTTCGCACCCTTCGACAGCAAGTATGACCGGTTTCTCAAGGGGGAATACCAACTCACCCAGAACGAAGAACTGGGCCGTCTGCTGTTCTTTTCGGAGCAATTCAGCAACTGCAACCAGTGCCACAAGCTCAAGCGCAGCGAGATCGACCCGGGCGAGACCTTTACCAACCACGAATACCACAATGTCGGCGTGCCCACCCATACGGCGGTGCGCGCCCATAACGGTGTGCCCGCTGATCTGGCCGATGCCGGGCTGTTGGCCAATCCGACGATTGACGACCCGGCGCAAGAGGGCAAGTTTCGCGTGCCCACGTTGCGCAATGTCGCGGTGACCGGGCCTTACATGCACAATGGCGTCTTCGAGGATCTGCGCACGGTTGTGCTGTTCTACAACAAATACAACACCAAGGCGGCGGCCCGGCAGGTCAACCCGGAAACTGGCGCGCCGTGGCGTGATCCCGAGGTGGCGCCGACACTCTCGATCAAGGAATTAACCGACGCGCCTGCGCTGGACGATCAGCGCATTGATGCACTGGTGGCGTTCCTGAAAACCCTGACCGATGCGCAGTACGAACATCTGGTCGAGCCTGAGGAAAGTATGCAGTGCGGCAGTGCGTGCCAGAGCCCGCCGCAGCAGTAGGACCGTGGTGTCAGAGCTGCGCCACGGAGAGCGCGGGCCGGGTAACTGGATTGGCGGCGCGCTGTTTGATCCATTCAAAGACGAGATTTGGTCCGCGCCGCGTGCTGGAATGATCGCGCGACATGACGTAGCCGGCATTGCTGACCACCACATCCTCGGTGGCTTGCACCAACAGGTTCTGCTGGATCAGCCCGTCCACCAGACCCAGCCATCCCAGCGCAACGCCGTTCCCGGCAATCGCTGATTGGGTGACCATGTCGTAATTGTTGAAACTGATATAGTTTTTGGACCGCGCGCCCGAGATCCCCAGCCCTTCGAACCATCCCTGCCATGTCTGCCAATGGGCCGATGGCGGCTTGGACAGGCTGAGCAACTGCAGGTCCAGCAGATCCGCGACAGAGGGGATCGGGCCATTCCGAGCCAGAAAATCCGGGCTGCAGACGGCGGCGACCCGCTCGCGCAGCAGTGCGACCTCTCCTTTGCCGATCGTGCTGAAGGACTGGACGTGGATATTGATATCCCAGTCCTCGGCGCTTTTGTCGGGTGGGGATTGCGAGGCCAGGATTTGGATCTCGATCTCGTCGCCCAGCTCGTCGCGCAGGTCCGACAATTGCGGCAGCAACCAGAAGGTTGCGAATGCAAAATCCGCCGAGATGCGCACCCGCGGTTTTGACTTGCGCTCCAGCAAGTCGGCAACCGAGGCGCCCATCTGCGTCATGGCGGGTCGAACCACTTTCAGCAGGCGCGCGCCTTCGTTGGTCAGGGTGACGCCGCGATGCTCGCGATTGAACAGGGCGACGCCCAGCTCAACCTCTAACCCCTTGATCTTCTGCGAAATGGCGGATTGCGTCACCCCCAGCGCCTCGGCCGCGCCCGAGAGGTTTCCGAACCGTGCGACCAGCTCGAACGCATGCAGCGCGACCAGCGAATGGCCAAGTTTCCTATTAACTCTGCTAATGTCAGTCATAAACAATTTACTACTGCAAAAGGGTACCCGACTGTCAATAAAATCCGCTGATGTGAAGAATTTGCGTCAACTCAACAACGCGAACAAAAAACAGCGAACAGAACAGGGAAGTTACATGTCAATCAAACCACCCTTAACAGACCTGCCAATCGGCGTGGCCGATGAAGGTTTTTATCGGGGTTTCAGCCACATCGTCACCATTTCGTCCAAGCTGGCGATCGGTGGCCTTGTGATCTGGGCCATCGCGTTTCCCGAGCAGTCGGGCGCTGTCCTGAACTCGATCAACGCGTTCATCCTGGCGTCGTTCGGCGCGTGGTATATCTGGACCGTGGCGCTTTTTGTTCTGTGCTGTCTCGCCTTTGCGATCTGGCCGACGGCAGGCAGGCTGAAGCTGGGGCTCGATAGCGATCAACCAGAGTTTTCGAATTTCTCGTGGTTCTCCATGATGTTCGGGGCCGGGATCGGGGTGGGGATGCTGACCTGGGCCGTGGCCGAACCGATGTATCACTGGACCAACAACCCCGAGGTCATTCAGGGCATTACCGAAGGCAGTACCGAAGGCAATATCCGGATGGCCTATAAGTGGTCCTTTCTGCACTGGGGGCTTGGGGCCTGGGCTTGTTATGCGCTTGCCGGTCTGGCGCTGGGTTTCTTCGCCTATCGTCGTGGTCTGCCCCTGACCATGCGGTCGTCGTTGACGCCGCTCTTTGGCGCGCGCCTTTCAGGGTCTCTGGGCCATATCGTTGACATCGTCGCCGTAGTCGCGACCATCCTTGGCGTGGCGCAGACGCTTGGTTTCGGCGTCGAGCAGTTCGTTGCCGGCCTGACCCGGATCGGGATCGGCGGGCTGACCAATGCCGAAGGCACCGCCAACACCGCCGGTGTGCTGATCGCCATCGTGGTCATCATGGCCGCCTCGACCGCCTCGGCGCTGTCGGGAGTTGGCAAGGGCATCAAGTGGCTGTCGAACATCAACATGGTGCTCAGCATCGCGCTGCTTGCGTTTTTCCTGGTCTTCGGCTCGACCTTCTTCGGGCTGCAGGCGCTGTTCCTGGGACTGTGGGATTACATGATCGCATTGCCGGACATGATGTTCCGTGTCTGGTCGGGTGACGGCAACCCTGACAGCATTGCCTCGAAGCTGGAAGGCTGGCAGGGTGGCTGGTCGGTGTTCTACTGGGCCTGGTGGATTGCGTTCGCTCCGTTTGTGGGCCTGTTCCTGGCGCGTATCTCGAAGGGTCGGACCATTCGCGAATTCGTGTTAGGCGCGATGATCGTACCGTCACTGATGTGCTTTGTCTGGTTCACATGGGCTGGTGGCACCGCGATTGATCTGGAACTGAATGGCGCGGATGGCATCATCAAGGGCGCGCCGGATGGCGATAAGATCTTTGCCATGGTGCAGTACATGCTTGCACCGTTCCTCGGCTGGGCCATGTCGGTGATGATCGTTGTTCTGCTGATGACGTATCTGGTGACCACAGCAGACAGTGCCGTTCTGATCGTAAACACCATCAATGCCGCTGGCGACGAAGGTCCAAAAGCCCGTCCGCACATCATCTTCTGGGGTGTTGCGCTTGGGGCCGTGGTGGCAGCATTGCTGCTGGTGGGGGGGCTGAAGGCGATCCAGACCGCGATGGTGATCGGGGCCTTGCCGTTCTCGGTGGTGATGGTCCTGCAGTGCTTTGCACTGATCAAGGCGATCTACAATGACGGCAAGCGCGAAAGGGCCGGGATCCCAACAACAATGTCACAAGAGCCTGCTGAATAGGCCATGAGGTCAAACTGTCGCTGCCGAGTCCTGACGGCGGTGGCTAAGAAAGGGCTGGGCCAATTGGCCCAGCCCTTTCATTTTGTTCTTGCGATATCTCTTATTCGGCGGCGATCTTGATGACCGGCTGCATCCGCGCCAGCACCTCGTCGGACAAGTGGCATTTGACCTGATGCCCATCCGCCAGAGTCTTGACCGACGGCACATCCTTTTCGCACAGACCACCGCTGACTTCGGATTTCCAGCGGCAGCGGGTCTGGAACGGGCAGCCCGGCGGCGGGTTCATGGCCGAGGGGATGTCACCCTCCAGCACGATATGTTCCTTCTCGATCGAAGTGTCGGCGATGGGAACCGCGCTTAGCAGCGCCTCGGTATAGGGGTGGTAGGGCGGGCTGAAGACCTGATCGGTCGAGCCCAGTTCGACCACATGACCCAGATACATCACCATCACCCGGTCGCTGAGATAGCGTACGATGGACAGGTCATGGCTGATGAACAGCAGCGTGGTCTTATGCTCGCGCTGGATTTCCATCAGCAGGTCGGTCACCGCCGCCTGCACCGACACATCTAGCGCCGAGACCGGCTCATCCGCCACCACGATCCGTGCGTCGCCTGCAAAGGCGCGGGCAATGCCGACACGCTGTTTCTGGCCGCCCGACAGTTGCCGCGGCATCCGGTCGGCAAAGGCGCGGGGCAGTTTCACCAAGTCAAGCAATTCCAGCATGCGCTTCTTGCGCTCGGCCTCAGAGTTGCCGATTCCGAAAATCTCCAGCGCCCGGATGATCTGCCGCCCCACGGTCATCGAGGGGTTGAGCGTGTCGAACGGGTTTTGGAACACCATTTGCACTTCTGAGACGGTCTTGGTGTCGCGTTCTTCGATGGGCACGCTTTCGATATTGCGGTTGTCGAGCAGGATCTGCCCGTCCGTGGCCGTCTCTAACCCCATCAGCACCTTGGCAAAGGTCGACTTGCCGCAACCGGATTCGCCCACAATGGCCAGCGTCTCGGATTCGCGGGCCTCAAAGCTCAGCGTCTCGTTGGCCTTGACCACTTTGGTCTGCCCGCCGCCGAACAGCGCATTGGCGGCCACTTCGTAATATTTCTTGAGATTATCCATCTTCAGAACAACATCACCAACCTCACCCTTTTCCTTCTGCTCACCCAAGGTGATCGGCGCGTTCCAGTCGATCTCTTTGTATTTCAGACAGCGCGTATGATGCCGGTCATTGCCGGGCACCGCCTCCATCACGATGTCCTGTTTGTCGCAGCGGCCTTCTTCGAAATAGTCGCAACGCGGGCCAAAATTGCAGCCCGATGGACGCTCATGGGGCAGGGGGAAGTTGCCCGGAATGGCCACCAGAGGACGCGCGTTTTTGTCAGCGCCCGGCAGCGGGATCGAGCGGAACAGCGCCTGCGTGTAAGGGTGCTGCATCTCGTCGAACACATCCTTGATCGAGCCGCGCTCAACCGCTTCGCCGGAATACATCACGCAGAGCCGGTCGCAGGTTTCCAAAACCAGCCCCAGATTGTGGCTGATGAACAGCATCGAAGTGCCGTATTTCTTGCCCAGATCACGGACCAGTTCGACCACCGCCGCCTCGACCGTCACATCAAGCGCCGTTGTCGGCTCATCCAGGATCAATAGTGCGGGTTTCGACATCAGCGCCATGGCAATGACAATCCGCTGCTGCTGCCCACCCGAAAGCTGATGCGGGAACGAGTTCAGCATCCGTTCGGGATCTGGCAGGCGCACATCGGTGACCACCTCCAGTGCTCGGGCGTAAGCCTCTTCCTTGCTCACGCCTTCGTGGATCATCGGCACTTCCATCAGTTGCTTGCCGATCTTCATGGCCGGGTTTAGTGACGCCATCGGCTCCTGATAGATCATCGCGATTTCATTGCCACGAATGTCGCGCAGCTCTTCAGGGCTCATCTGGGCCAGATCGCGGCCCTTGAACTTGATCGTGCCGCCAACGACACGTCCATTCTTGCCCAGATCCTGCATCACGCCCAGTGCCACGGTGGATTTGCCGCAACCGGATTCGCCTACCAGACCGACGGCCTCGCCGGGCTGTACCGTGACCGAGAAATCCATCACCGCCGGAATTTCGCGCAACCGAGTGAAGAAGGAAATCGACAGCTTGTCGATCTCCAGAATGGGCCCGTCATATTCCGCAAGTTTGTTCATCTTGTCATCTCCTCGCGAGAGTCAGGGGAACCCCTTCATCTGGCTAAAATCGGTTTGGGGACCGGGGTCAGCACCCCCGGTCCGCCCTTTCCATCAGTCCTTCAGGCTTTCTTCCCGCAACCCGTCCGCGAGCAGGTTCAGTCCAAGAACCATGGTCAGCAGCGCCAGCGCAGGGGGCAGAGCTGGGTGCAGGTAAACAGAGAGCAGCTTGCGCCCCTCATTGATGGTCGAGCCCCAATCCGGGCTTTCCGGCGGCAGACCTAGGCCAAAGAAACCCAGGGTTCCCAGAAGGATCGTGGTGTAGCCGATACGCAGGCAGAAATCGACGATCAGCGGCCCACGCGCATTGGGAAGGATCTCCCATAGCATGATGTACCACGGGCCTTCGCCGCGGGTCTGCGCGGCGGCCACATAATCGCGCGTCTTGATGTCCAGCGTCAGGCCACGCACGATGCGGAACACCGTGGGCGAGTTGACGAAGACCACCGAGACGAACACCACCAACACACCGCCGGGAATATCGAACAGATCCAGAATGCCGGGGATTCCCGGTATCCAATAGGTGTCGGTTGCTACGATCGCGCCGTCATTGGAAATCAGCGACAGATATAGCCAGATGGCAACTCCAAGCACGCCTATCAGCAGTGGTGTCCGGAACTTCGGCTGTGTGTAGAACCGCGAGTTGAGTAGCACCGCCAGAAACACGATGGGAAAGACGAACAGCACCGTCGCCATGTAACTTGGCACACCGGTTGCCACGATCTCGGGCGTGACCAGCAGGTAGAACAGCAAGATCACCGGGAAGGCCAGGATCAGGTTCGACAAGAAGGACAGGAGCGTATCCAGCCGCCCGCCATAATAGCCCGCGGGCAGGCCCAGCGTGATCCCCACCATGAAGGCAAAGACTGTCGCCAGAGGTGCGATCTGCACCACGATCCAGGCCCCTTTGACCATCCGGCTGAACACGTCACGCGCCAGATTGTCGCCGCCCAGCAGATACCAGCCATACTGGCCCTCTTCAGCACCACTGACCGGCGTACCCGGCACCTTGTTCTTCATGCCCGAGACCTGCGCCAGCGCATCCTGTGTCACGATCAGGTCCATCGCACCGAAGATGCCGGTAAAGACCCAGAACATGACAAGGCCGAAGCCGACCATGCCGATGGGGCTGTCATACAGCTTGCCATAAAGCCCCAGCCGCCGCTTGAACGCCATCGAGACGGCAAAGAGCAAGATCAGCGCAACCCAGACCGAGGTGAACTGGTAAAACATGCGGGCAATGATTTCGAATGTCGTGAGAGGTTCCATGCTCAATCTCCTCCCTTAAGCAATTCGAATACGTGGGTTCAGGTAGACATAGCCGATATCCGATATCAGCTGCGTCACCAGCACCACAATGACCGACACTACCGACACCGCCAGCAACAGCTGGATGTCGTTATTGCCCGCCGCCTGTACCAGCACCCATCCAAAACCCTTGTAGTTGAAGAGTGTCTCGACAATCACCACACCGTTCAGCAGCCATGGGAACTGCAGCATTATGACGGTGAAGGGGGCGATCAGCGCGTTGCGCAGCGCGTGTTTCATCACGATGTTGGAAAAGCTGACGCCCTTCAGCCGCGCGGTGCGGATATATTGCGCCGTCATCACCTCGGTCATCGAGGCGCGCGTCATCCGCGCGATATAGCCCATCCCGTAAAGCGAGATGGTCAGCACCGGCAAAAAGAAATTCTCGAACGTGGCGTTTTCCATCGCTGAGGTTGCGGTCCCTTTGAACCATTTCAACCCAACAGCGGAGGAGGCAAAGACCGCGATAAAGATCACGCCGGACACATATTCCGGTGTTGCCGTCGTGGTGATCGCGAAGGTCGACAAGGTCCGGTCGGTTTTTGACCCTTCCTTCATGCCCGCCAGAATGCCAAGCAACAGCGCTGACGGGACCATCAGCAACATCACCCAGAACATCAGCTTGCCGGTCAGCGCCAAGCGTGTTGAGACGACGCTGGAGACCTCATCCTTGAAGACTGTCGAATAGCCCCAGAAACCTTGCAGGATGCCGCAGAATTCTGGCGATTCCTCTGCCGTCTTGCCGGGCAGGATGCACCGCCCCTGAACGCTGCCATCTTCATTGGTGTGCCGGTAAGAGGGCAGAATACCAAGCCATTCACCGTATTTGATCGGTATTGGCTGAAGATAGCCGCCCTTTTCGAGGAAACTGCTGACCTGCTCGTCCGACATCCGGAAATTGCCCTGCGTCTTGGCGAGCTTTTCAAGGTTTGGGTAGAGGTTGGTCAGAAAGAAGACGAGGAATGTCAGGCATAACGCAGTCAGGATCATGACGCCGACACGCTTTAAAATGAATAGTCCCATGTGTGCCCCTGTTGGTGGCCGGTGCGAGGCTATTCAGGCCTCGCGCATCGCTATTTTTGTTCGCCGCTGATGGACGAAAAAGCCGCGCCCGGGGGCGCGGCCTGTTTGTTTTTGCGTTTAGCCGATGAGGCCAAACTTATAGATTTGCGGCAGGTCGGCGATGTGTTTTTCGACGCCCACCATATTGTCGCGGTGGTGGCGCATTGCCGTCCGCCAATAAGGCTGGATGGTCACGCCTTCGTCGATCATGATGCCTTGCAGTTTGCCCATCACCTCGCGGCGCTGGTCCACATCGGCAATCGAGTTCGCTTCTGCCAGCAGGGCATCGAATTCGTCATTCGCAAACCCGGATTCGTTCCACGCTTCGCCACCTTTATAAGCCAGCGCGAGAACCTGGGTTCCAAGCGGGCGGTGGTTCCAGTTTGTCGACGAGAACGCGTATTTGGTCCAGTCGTTCCAGAAGGTCGATCCTGGCAGCACAGTATGGCGCGCCTTGATCCCCGCATCGTTGAGCTGGGCAACCACAGCCGCAGTCGTGTTGCGGCGCCAGTCATCATCAATTGACTGAACCTCGTGCTCATAATCTCCCATACCGGCCTCGTCCATCAAAGCCTTTGCGCGCTCCGGATCAAAGGGAAGACGTTTGACCGTGGAATCAAACTCGGGATGCATCGGTCCGACATGGCAGTTATCTGCCGGGATGCCGTAACCCGCCATGCCAAGCTCTAGGCAGACCTCGTTGTCCACCGCCATGGCCAGCGCCTGCCGCACCCGCCGGTCGGCGTAGATCTTGTTGCCGTCGGCGTCTTCAGCCAGTTGATTGGGGCGAATGACAATGGTGAAGCCGGAGGGTATTTCCGAACGCGTCAGGCCGAGACCATCGAAGATGTCGACAAACTCGCCCACCGACTCCCAGTTCATGTCGATTTCTTCGGCCTCGTAAGCCGCCAGGAAGGCCGCGGGATCGGTGCCGTAGTCGATGAATTCGATCCGGTCGATATAACCGCCCTTGCCTGCGGCATAGCCCCACCAGTCATGGCCTTCGTTTCGAACCAGAACCCCTTTGACGCCAACTTCGTGGCTTTCAGGAATCATGAAGCCGGTGCCGATTGGATTGGCAAGCATATTGTCCGGCTCGTGGCTGCTGTGCACCACCGCAGCCGGATAATCCGACATGCCGGGAATGATCGTGATATCAGGTGCGCTGCTCTTGAGCTTCACCGTATGAGGATCAACCACCGTGATCGCCCCGTCCGCAGCTTTGTTGGTTTCCGGATCAACCAGTGACGACATCCGCGACGCCATCGAGTTTCCTTCGACGGTGCCATCGCACCACATGGTGATGTTGCGCGCGACGTCATCAGCGGTGAAATCCTCACCGTTGTTCCACTTGACCCCTTTGCGCACGTTCAGAGTGTGTTCGGTCGCATCGTCATTGGTTTCCCAGCTTTCAAGCAGCATCGGCTTGAACGAGCCGTCATTGTTGTATTCGACCAGGTATTCCAGCCAGCCGGCGGTGAATGTTGCAATCTGGGTCCAGTCGTAGGTGCGCGGATCTTTCAGGCCCCGCACTTCCATCTGGTAGCGGATCGTGCCGCCCTTTTCGGGCTCCTGGGCCTGCGCTGGCGAGGCCAGTCCGATCATGCCGTAGGCAGCAGGCACGGCGACGCCAAGGGCGGTCACGCGAGCCATGAATTCGCGGCGGCTGAGCTTGCCGTCCCGATATTCCTGGGCGTGCATCTCGGCCGCCGGGTGCACCGGTTTTCCAGTCAGTGTCTTGTTGGTCATTTGGTTCTCCCCGTGAGTGAGTTTGTTTTTGATTGTGGTCGGGAGCAGTTGCGCCGGATGTTACGCCAGAGACTACCCTGCGGCGCGCCGTAGGCGCGATGGTCCTTTCAAGCTCCCCATATCAATATACGGCAACAGAAAATCCCGGGCGTCAACGATTGGTTTCGCCATTTCGAGGCTCAAAAACGACATCTGGATGATTAAAAAACGACTTTCGGGCAAAGCCCGGCTTGGACGACCTGCAGGCAGGGCTTATGCCGCGCTGCGGCGGATCGCTGATGGGGCAAGGCCGGTATGGTGCTGCATGAAGCGGGTGAAATAGGCCGCGCTGCTGAAACCGAGGTCTTTGGCGATGTGGCTGGCAGGGCGGTTGCTCTGGACCAAGGCGGCGCGTGCTTCGTGCAGGACGCGGCTGGTCAGCAGGGCCGCGGCGGTGCGTCCGGTTTGCGATTTGCAGACTCGCGTCAGATGGGTGGGTGTCACGCCCAGCGC
The DNA here is from genome assembly GCF_041537925.1 of Ruegeria hyattellae. Classification (NCBI taxonomy): domain Bacteria; kingdom Pseudomonadati; phylum Pseudomonadota; class Alphaproteobacteria; order Rhodobacterales; family Roseobacteraceae; genus Ruegeria; species Ruegeria hyattellae. The sequence continues at coordinate 59,982 of NZ_JBGOSH010000001.1, forward strand.
TTCGGCGTGGTCGGCCATGCTTGCGCCGGTGGCATGGCCGTGCACCAGCCGGTCGAAATAGCGGCGTGCCAATCGCCGCGCGGCGCTGGCGCGGGGTGAGGCGGGTTCAGTCTCGATCACGCGCTGTAACCAGATCGCGGAGAGCTCGGAATAGGCCAGAACCGCCTTTGAGTTCAAGCTCTTGCCACTGTCCTGTTCGCGGGTGATCGCGTCCAGCAACCCGGCCAGTTCGTTCTGCGTGGTGACGTCGCGGACCCGCAGATGGACCGGGCGATCGGGCAACGAGGGCGCACTGCCCACGGGCAGCACCAGTGCCTGACCGAAACACTGCCGTCCCAGATCAACGGCCAGAAGCTGCCGTGCGGGAACGAAAATGGCGTTATGCGTTCCGATGCCCGCCCGCGCGCCGTCAAACAGCGCCACGCCCTGACCGCGGGTGATCCACAGCAGCAGGTGTTCGGGCCGGTCATGGGGCAGGTCCAGTTGCCAGCGCCCTAGCGGCGCGAGCTGGGGCAGGCTCAGCAGCCGGACTTCGTTTGCCAAATTCTCGTCGCTCGCCATGCAGCCAACCCGGTGGGACACCCTGTCATCACCATAATTACAGCATGAATGCGGGGGCCGGACAACCAGCGCGCGGCGATCAGAGGTCGGGTCGCAGCCGATGCCAGCCTGCCATCCGCGCCCGGAACCACGTGCGCTGACGTTTTGCAAATTGCCGCGTCGCGACGGTGGCGCGCTCGCGGGCGGTCTCAAGATCAATCTTGCCGTCGAGATAGGCGATGATCTCGGGTACGCCGATGGCCTTGCAGGAGGGCAGGTTAGCATCATAGCAGGCGCGCATTGCGGCCACCTCGTCCAGCGCGCCGCCCGCCAGCATCGCGTCAAAGCGGCGGGCGATTCGGTCCAGCAGCCAGTCGCGGTCGTTTTCCATCACGATCGGCACCGTTTGGTCGAGAGGCTGGATCGGGGCAGAGGTATCGGCCTGCCATGCGGCCAGCGGGCGTCCGGTGGCGCGCAGCACCTCCCAGGCGCGCTGTACCCGCGCGCGGTTTTGCCGGTCGATCCCTTGCGCGGTGTCCACGTCCAGCCCGGCCAGAAGCGCCTCAAGGGGCAAGGTATCGCCTTTGGCGCGTATTTCGGGCGGCGTTGGCGGGATGTCAGCCATGCCTTCGGTGAGTGATCTGAAATAGAGCCCGGTGCCACCCACGATGATCGGGCGCTGCGGGCCGGTCAGCAGAGGCGTCACTTCGCGCAGCCAGTGACCCGCTGAATAGGCCACATCATAGGGCACATGGCCGTAGAGCAGGTGCGGCGCGCGCGCTTCTTCGTCGGCTGAGGGGCGCGCGGTGATGACGCGCCAGCAGTCATAGACCTGACTGGCATCAGCATTGACGATCACTCCGCCATGCCTCTCGGCGATCTGCAGCGCCAGCTCCGACTTGCCTGAGGCGGTTGGACCGGCGATCAGAACCGGCAAACCTTCGGGGATGTCAGGTAGTTGCGCGGCAAGCCTCATGTGACGGCCCGACATTGCTGCAATTTCCTGTCTGTCTGGTGCCTGACCCGCATTGAACCTCGCTGCGTTTTGCTCCATTTTGCGCCGCAATTACACTGGTGCCGCAGCGGAGCGCAACATGACCTCTCTTTCCCCCGAATTCGTGACGCAAGCCAAATACAATCGGGTGATGCTGAAAATATCGGGGGAGGCGCTGATGGGGGATCAGGGGTTCGGCCTGCATCCGCCCACCGTGCAGCGCATCGCCGAAGAGGTCAAATCGGTTCATGATATGGGCGTCGAGATCTGCATGGTCATTGGCGGCGGCAATATCTTTCGCGGGCTGCAGGGGTCGGCCCAGGGCATGGAGCGCACCACCGCTGACTACATGGGCATGCTGGCCACGGTGATGAATGCGCTGGGGATGCAATCGGCGTTGGAGGAATTGGGCGTGTTCACCCGCGTGATCTCGGCCATTCCGATGGATCAGGTCTGCGAGCCTTATATTCGCCGCCGCGCAGTACGCCACCTTGAGAAAAAGCGGGTCTGCATCTTTGCCGCGGGTACCGGCAACCCATATTTCACCACCGACACCGCCGCCGCGCTGCGCGCCAGCGAGATGGCCTGCGAGGCGATCTTCATGGGCAAGCAGGTAGACGGCATCTATGACAGCGATCCCAAGACCAACTCCGATGCCAAGCGCTATGACCGGATCACCTACAACGAAGTGCTGACCAAGAACCTCAAGGTGATGGACGCTTCGGCGATCGCGCTGACGCGGGACAATAACATGCCGCTTATCGTGTTTTCGCTGGACGAGCCGGGCGGGTTCCGGGGCATTCTGGCCGGCGAGGGCACCTATACCACGGTGATGGGCTGAGGCGCCTCGCAAAGGGCCTGAACTATCCAGCATCTCCCAACACGTTGAAATCTTTGATTTCAGGCGGGGTTGGGTGACCCAGGTAACGCGCGAAATGCAATAATGGTGGCCTTTCGCAAAGTGTATAGGTCTCTTGGATCCTGAACGCGGTACTGCGCCAGCCGGTCGACGGGCGCGTTCCTGTTCATCCGGAGGAAACCCAGTCGGGAAACCGTGCCCGGCCGGACCGGGGGCAGTGCCCCGGTCCCGGGTCTTTTCATGCGCTGCCCGGCGCGGCGCGTTGCAGCATGCCGAACAGATCGCGCGGATCGTCGGGATCAGCGAGCAGGTCAAGCGCGTGGTAGAGGCCCGTCGCCTCCAACTGATCGCGCACATAGCGCAGCGCCGAGAAATCCTCGATCGCGAAACCGACGCTGTCAAAGAGCGTGATCTGGCGCTCTGACGTGCGGCCCGCAGCCGCGCCGGTGATGACCTGCCAGAGCTCGGTGACCGGATAATCGTCGTCGAGTTGCTGGATCTCGCCCTCGATCCGCGTTTGTGGCGGGTATTCCACGAAAATGTCAGAGCGCTGCAGGATGCCTGCGGCCAGCTCGGTCTTGCCGGGGCAGTCACCGCCGATGGCGTTGATGTGCACGCCGCTGCCAACCATATTGTCGCTCAGGATCGTGGCGTTTTGCTTGTCTGCGGTACAGGTGGTCAGGATCTGCGCGCCCTCGATGGCCTCTTCGGGTGTCTTGCAGATCACCACCTTGATATCCTGCGCCGCAAGGTTTGCCGCGCATTTCTCGGTCGCAGCCAGGTCGATGTCATAGAGCCGGACCGATTTCAGCCCGCAGATCGCCTTCATCGCCAGGGTCTGAAACTCGGACTGCGCCCCGTTGCCAATCATCGCCATCGTGTCCGCGTCTTTCGGGGCCAGGTGTTTTGCAACCATGGCCGAGGTGGCGGCAGTGCGCAGGGCGGTGAGCATGGTCATCTCGCTCAAGAGCATCGGATAGCCCGTTTCGACATTTGCCAGCAGGCCGAAGGCAGTAACCGTCTGCAGCCCTTCCTTGGTGTTCTTGGGGTGTCCGTTGACGTATTTGAACCCGTACATTTCCCCATCGGAGGTGGGCATCAGTTCGATCACACCAACCTCGGAATGGCTGGCGACGCGGGGGGTCTTGTCGAACAGCTCCCAGCGGCGAAAATCATCTTCGATGTATTCGGCGATGCCGGTCATCATTGCTTCCACCCCGATATGGTGGATGAGCTGCATCATGTGATCGACGGAGACAAACGGCACAAGTGCCTTGTCGGAGGGTTTCATGCGGCGGTCCTTTCGGGGCGGCGGGTCAGGTGGATACCGGCAAGCATGCAGCGCACCGATCCTCCCGCGGTTTCAAGAGTGGGAATGGTGAGTGGCAGTGGTTTCGCCGAGCGCTCGATGACGGCCAATTGATCGGGACGCAGCGCCTCAAAAGCGCGCGCCGACAAGGCCAGCAGACGCTCGGAGCCAGTCAGCTCGATAGCGTTGCCGGCGAAATTGCCAATCTGATCATGGGTCAGGTCGATCACCTGGCGCCCATTCTCTGACAACCTTTCCGCCACTGTCCGGCGGCGTTCGGGATCGGGGATCATGTCGAGGCAGATCAGCGCGTAATCGGTGCCGATGCCCATCAGAACATTGGTGTGATAGATCGCGGTGCCCTGCGCGTCGGCGGCGTCGAAACTGATTGGTTCATAGTTGAAATGCGCGCAGAACCGTTCCAGCAGCACCGGATCGGCGCGGTTCGACCGGGCCACATAGGCGATGCGCCCGATATGATCCAGTACCATGGCGCCGGTGCCTTCGAGTGACAGACCGTCCTGCTCCAAGCCGCTGTAGTCGATCACTTCCGAGACCCGATAGTCGCGTTTGAGCAGTTCGATCACATCCGCGCGGCGCTCGCGGCGGCGGTTCTCGGCATACATCGGGTAAAGTGCGATATGGCCGCCGGTATGGGTTGAAAACCAGTTGTTCGGGAACACGCTGTCGGGTGTGTCCAGGTCGCCGTGATCGTCAAAGACATGCACGTTCACACCGGCCTCGCGCAGCGTTCCTGCGACCCTGTCGAACTCGGCGCGGGCGCGGGCAGAGACGTCGCGCGCATCAGCCTGGCTCTGAAACGCGTTGTCGGCGCTGGTTTCGGGGTTGGGGTGAAAGGCGTGCGGCCGGATCATAACGACCGAGGAGGGGGCCTGTATGATGCTCACGAGAAACTCCGTGTCGGCCGGTCAAAGACGCGGCGGCCCAGCGCCGAGGCGGCAAGGTCCACCATCAGATGCGCGGTGCGCCCGCGCTCGTCCAGGAACGGGTTCAACTCGACCAGATCAAGCGAGGTCATCAACCCGCTGTCGCTGATCATCTCCATTACCAGATGCCCCTCGCGCATGGTGGCACCGCCCGGCACCGTAGTGCCGACGGCGGGCGCAATCGACGGGTCCAGGAAATCCACGTCGAGTGACACATGCAGCAGACCGTTCTGACTGGCCACATGATTCAGGAACGCGGCCAGCGGGCGGACGATGCCATGTTCGTCGATCTGGCGCATGTCGTGAAAGCGGATATCGGAATTCTGCAGCGCCTCGCGTTCCGCAGTGTCGACCGAGCGTAGGCCAATGATGCAGATGTTTTCCTCGGGCACCTTGTTGGTGATTACCGGAAAGCCGGTGAAGCCGCCGCGTCCGGTCACATAACCCAATGGCGTACCATGCAGATTGCCGGAACCGGTGGTCTCTGGCGTGTGGAAATCGCTATGAGCATCCAGCCAGAGCACGAAAAGCGGGCGGTCGACCGAGGCCGCATGATTCGCCATCCCGGCCACGCTGCCTAGTGCAAGCGCATGATCGCCGCCCAGAAAGATTGGCAACCCACGCTGTGCGGCCTCTTGACCGGTGCGGATCAGCCGGTTTGTCCAGCCGATGGTCCGATTGGGCTGGTGCAGATGGGTATCGTCGGGTTCCGCCGCATGTGAGGCCGGGGTCAGGTTGCCCATATCCTCGACCGCGTGGCCCAGATCACTCAGCGCCTGTGCCAGCCCGGCAGTGCGGTAGGAATCGGGGCCCATCAGGCACCCGGTGCGCCGCTTTCCGCTATCTACGGGAGCGCCGATCAGAATACATTTTGTGGACATCATCATTCGCCTGTCATTTCAGTCTTCTTCCAAAATCTGTGCAAACTGTGTTGCAATCCAGAGGCAAAATTGGTCGATTGGGAAGTGAGTTGATCAAAATGGATATGCAAGATGGACAAAACGGATGAAAGGCTGGTGTCGGCCCTGCGACGTGACGCGCGAGCGTCGCTCTCGGATCTGGCGCTGCAACTCAGCCTGTCGCGCACCACGGTCCGCGCCCGGATCGAGCGGCTTATCCAGCGCGGTGACATTCTGGGTTTTTCGGTGGTGCTGAAAGAGGACACGGCGCAGGACCCGGTGCGCGGGCTGATGATGATCGGGATCGAGGGGCGCGGCGCGCAGCGGATCACCCGCCAGCTTCAGGGGCTGACCGAGGTGCGGGCGATCCATTCGACCAACGGGCGCTGGGACCTGATCGTCGAACTTGGCACCGAAACGCTGGAGGAGCTGGATCGGGCACTGGCACGGATACGCAGTTTCGAAGGGGTGCAGACCAGTGAAACCAGCCTGCTGCTCTCGACCAAGAAAACGGTCTGATCAGTTGCGTCCGACGCGGGCGGCAGAGATCCAGACGCACATTTGGAACAGCGAAAACAGCGCATTCCAGTTCGCCATGGTGAGGCCCAGAAAGAAGGGCTGCAGCGCGTCGCACATCACCAGCGGGGCCAGATCGGCACCCCCGGGCAACAGCGCGTCACCGCTCATCCCGGCCAGACCATCGCCGCTGCCGGTGCAACTGGCGGGGCCCTCCCACCACTTGCGCTCGACACCGGTGTGAAAGATTGCGATGCCGCCGGTCGTGGCCGAGGCCGCAGCCCCCAGCAGCGGAAAGATCGGGCCAGGGATCGCCAGCGCACACAGACCTGCGACGATGGCGGCAAAATGCGGCCAGCGCTGCCACAGGCACATGGCGCAGGGCTCCCACCCGAAAAACTGCGAGATATAGGCCCCGACAAGCAGCGCGGTCGAGGTGGCAGTCGCCGTCAGCACCAGCCTGTTTCGACGTGTCAAAGGTACCTCACAAGCACGAAGCCGCCAATCAGCAGAGCAATAAACAAGGTGAACATGAGACCGAGACGCTTTTCGATGAAATCGCGTATGGGCTCGCCGAATTTCCACAAAAGCCCGGCCACGATAAAGAACCGGAGACCACGCGCAAGGATCGAAGTGGCAATGAACGTGCCCAACGGCATGCCGGTCCAGCCCGACATGATGGTGATGACCTTGTAGGGGAAGGGGGTGACACCAGCGGTCAGGACGGCCCAGAAGCCGAAATCGTTGAAACGGGTGTTGAACGCGTCCATCGCCTGCGCCTTGCCCATGGCTGCCAGCACGGGTTGTCCGATGGTTTCATAGAAGAACGCCCCGATCGCATAACCCAGCAACCCACCCAGTACCGAGGCAACCAGCGCAACTGTGGCAATCAGAAAGGCGCGCGACGGCGCGGCGAGGATCATCGGGATCATCAGCACATCGGGCGGGATCGGAAAGACCGAACTTTCCACAAACGAGACCCCGGCCAATGCCCAGAGCGCATGCGGGTGTTCGGCAAGACGCATAGTCCTGTCATAGAGATTTCTCAGCATCGGATTGTTATGCTCACTGCCTCTTGGTCGGGCCCGGCAAAGCACGACAAGCGGAGCAGGTCAACCAGTGAGGCCCGATTTGCCGAGCCAGAGGTGCCGGAGTGTCCGTTGATCCTTCGTAAGTCGAGCCTGCGGGAACGCAAAGCGACATTTGGGATCTTGTAGATGCCTGAGGGGTCTTATGCGGCTCAACACACTCGCAAAACCTCGCCAATGCAGCTGGCATCATTTCGCAGGCCCGTAAGAGGTGCATTAGGTAGCCAAGGTCCAACTGATGCATTGGGACCATATAATGTTCACGCCCCGAGCTCATTCCATTCTTTTTTTCAAGCGACAATAATGCTAGGATGATCTTATTGTTTTGTTTTTTTGTTCTAGGGTTTGGGTATTGATGTCATTGCTTTTCCGTAGTGTCGCGTTGGCACCCTTTGTGGTTTTGTTTGGTTGGACGCAGCCAATAATGGCGCAGGGCTCGGGTAGCGAGGTCGCGCCGCTGGGTAGTGCAGACAGAATCGATCCGCTTTCGCACGAGGTGGCGTCGTTTCGAAGCATCATTGCAGGGCTCGAACAGGACGCCAGGATGGCAGAGAACATGCTGAGAGCGACCCGCTCGCAACTCAAGACGGCACTTGCAGAAGTCGGAAAGCTTTCAAGAAATATTGACGACCTTCTAAGCACAGAGGCGGATATCAAATCACGAGTAGAAGCAGCCCGCACGGAGCTACAGAAACTGCAGTCCGAGACAGCGGCGGTGCAGGCTGACCTGACAGAGACGCGGGACAATGCCACGCAGCAGGCTGCGGCGCAGGCCGACATCCAATCCGCGCTGTCCGAGCGGGATGCAGTTGTTGCCCAGACCGAAGACGCAAAGACGGATCTGGCTTCGCTGAACACGGAAATCGACCGCCTGCGCCAGACCCGAAGCGATCTGGAGGCACAGATCGCCCGGTCCGAAGAGGCCCGCGTGGCGGCGGAACAGCAGGCGCAGAAGGTGGCGGCGGCGCAGGCCGACATCCAATCCGCGCTGACCGAACGGGATGCGGTGGTGGCGCAGACCGAAACCGCAAAGACGGACCTGGCCTCGCTGAGCGCCGAGATTGACCGGTTGCGCCAGACCCGAAGCGATCTGGAGGCACAGATCACCCGGTCCGAAGAGGCCCGCGTGGCAGCGGAGCAGAAAGCGCAGAAGGTGGCGGCGGCGCAGGCCGACATCCAATCCGCGCTGACCGAACGGGATGCGGTGGTGGCGCAGACCGAAACCGCAAAGACGGACCTGGCCTCGCTGAACACTGAAATCGACCGCCTGCGCCAGACCCGAAGCGATCTGGAGGCACAGATCGGTCAAGCTGAAGAGGCGCGCGTGGCAGCGGAACAGCAAGCGCAGGAGGTGGCGGCGGCGCAGGCCGACATCCAATCGGCGCTGACCGAGCGGGACGCAGTTGTTGCCCAGACCGAAGACGCAAAGACGGACCTGGCCTCGCTGAACACTGAAATCGACCGCCTGCGCCAGACCCGAAGCGATCTGGAGGCACAGATCACCCGGTCCGAAGAGGCCCGCGTGGCAGCGGAGCAGAAAGCGCAGGAGGTGGCGGCGGCGCAGGCCGACATCCAATCGGCGCTGACCGAGCGGGACGCAGTTGTTGCCCAGACCGAAGACGCAAAGACGGATCTGGCTTCGCTGAACACGGAAATCGACCGCCTGCGCCAGACCCGAAGCGATCTGGAGGCACAGATCGGCCAGGCAGAAGAGGCGCGCGTGGCAGCGGAACAGAAAGCGCAGGAGGTGGCGGCGGCGCAGGCCGACATCCAATCCGCGCTGACCGAACGGGATGCGGTGGTGGCGCAGACCGAAACCGCAAAGACGGACCTGGCCTCGCTGAGCGCCGAGATTGACCGGTTGCGCCAGACCCGAAGCGATCTGGAAGCACAGATCGCCCAGGCCGAGGACGCGCGCGTGACGGCAGAACAACAGGCGCAGGTTGCGGCAGCGAATCGCGATGCCATTGCGGCGCAGCAGGAGGCCAAGAAAGCTGAAATCCAGAACACCCTTGCCGACCTTGCCGCGCTAGAGGCAAACACGGCAGATCTCAGGTCTCAACTCAGTACACTAAGGACGGAACGGCAAGAGACCCAAGCAGCTTTCGATGCGTTGAAGGCCGGGTCGCAGCCCGCTCAAGCACCGGTCCAGGAGGCACCGGCCCAAACCGCAACCAGATCGAAGCAGCGCCGGGCGGCGCCGTTGCAGTCTGAAGAAGTCAGCCGAGCGATTGCGGCAGCACCGGGTTTGGCTGGAACTCCCGCCGAAAAGCGAAGTGAGTTGCAGGAGCTATTGACGGAAGGTGTATGTACACATGACGCATTGAGTGCCGTATTCAACTCGATCAACCGTCAGACGCTCGCGTCACTGGTCCGCGATCTTGGTCGTTGTTGAAAAACCGAATTTAAGGAACAGGAAGAAAGATGAAGAATTTTGCAAAACGATCGCTGCAGCTTTTGGGCACTGCCTTGATCATGTGCTTTGGCCCCAACAGCATCGAAGCACAGGAATTCGAGAAAAACATTCTGACCGGCGGCCCGACCGGCACCTATATTCAGATCGGTCGCGACATCTCGAACCTGATGGCTGGTTGCGGACAGACACTGATCGTCAATGAAAGCGCCGGTTCCCTGGAAAACTTCCTGGGCGTGCGCAAGCGGCGGGCGACGCAGTTCGGGATCGTGCAAAGCGACGTTCTTGAATATCTGAAGACTTATTCCGCGAACGACCCCGACATTGCCCGGGCGATTGCCGGTGTAAGGATCGCCTTTCCGCTTTATAACGAAGAGGTCCATATTCTGGCCTCCAAAGACCTTGGCTCGGTTGCAGACCTGAATGGCAAGCGGGTTGCCGTGGGCGTTGCCGATAGCGGTACGTTTCTGACGGCATCGCTGTTGCTGGATTTGGTCGGTGTCAAAGCAGGGAAGACGCTGACAATCGGACCCGATGAATCGATGGCGCGTCTGAAGAATGGCGAGATCGATGCATTCTTTTATGTTGCCGGAGCGCCAGCTCGGTTGTTTGCGGACTCGGGCCTGGACGTATCGAAATTCCATCTGCTGCCGATTGTCGATCCGGTGCTGCAGGCGGTCTACACTCCAGTGCAGATACCCGCGGGCACTTATGACTTCGTATCCGAGCCGCTTGATACCGTCGCCGTGAAAGCGGTTTTGATGACATATGATTATGACAGGGGCCGGAACAATTATCACCGGCTCAGCTGCGATGCAGTTGCGGATGTGTCGAACCTTATCCAGAACCAGTTTTCGGCGCTGCAGCAGATCGGACATCCCAAATGGGGGCAAGTTGACCTGAATGACCAGCCTCCCGGATGGGATATCGGAATTTGTGTCAGCCGGGGACTTGACGAGAACTATGTGCCTAATTGCCGTGAGGAGCCTGGGGAATCGGTTCTCGAAAGCCCTGCAAACGCAGCCTATCGTGAACGTATCTGCGCAGCGATTGGCTGCTGACTTGCTTGCAGGCGCCACGCCAATAGCTCGGCCATCCGGTTGCTGACTGGATCGTGCGTTCCTCGGTTGGGGGGGCGCATATCGAATAAAACGAAAGCGTGGCAGAAACGGGTACTTTAGGGCTTTTCAAACCCGTTTCGCATCGCTAGGTAGGCGCACGGTCCGGGGCGTGGCGCAGTCTGGTAGCGCACCTGTTTTGGGTACAGGGGGTCGTGAGTTCGAATCTCGCCGCCCCGACCACATCTGCAACGATCAGGCGATTGTGATCGGCAGCCTTTGCGTCGTGCTCCCTTTCTGGGAGCAGACCATCGGAATCGAAACCGGGTGTGATCAGGCGTGATCCACACTCTTTGAACCGATCTCTCCCACATGCTCGACGATTTGATGCATCAATTTTCGTTTCGACAACTCCGCCACCGCCGTTGGCAAATTTCGCAACTCTCCCTGTCTGGCAACCACTGTCAGCGTTCGGGACAACCCGACGACCGGCAATTCCATCAGACGCAGTTTCATGTTTTCCACCATGCCATCGATCAGCAGGGTTGGCGTCAGCAAACTGAACCCCTGACCGGCGGAAACGCAGGATGTCACCATGCTGGAGCGGTCGGCCTGAATGACCTTGTCCGGCTCAAACCGTAGGCGCCGCAGGTGCTGGGCTATTTTTCGACCGGCATTGGTCGTGTCTCCGAACCGCACCAACGGCAGGCGCTTCTGGATGGCTTCAAGGTTGTCTGTGGGGCCGTCATACCCGCTTGGCAGGACAAGCAGGTAGTCTTCTTTCAGGATGTGATGCCGTTCCAGCCCGTCCATGTCCAGGAATGGGTTCGAGGTGATGGCCAGATCAGCTTGTTTGGTACGCAGCAAATGCTCGTGATTTCCGCTTTGACCTGCGTGGAGCGTAATATCCTCGACACCGAATTCACTTTGGACCAGCGCCACCAGCGATGGCGTTAACGTGGTTGCGATGGACGCCTGAATTCCGACCCGCAACAGGCTGATCGACGCTTGCCCCACATGGCGCAACTCGGATTCCATGTCGGACAGGGCGTGAAGGATTTTTTGCGCGCGATTGTGCAGGCGCAAGCCCGCGTGGGTCAATCGCGCGGGCCGAACGCTGCGATCGATCAGGCGCGTGCCGAACGCCTTTTCAAGCGAGGCAATATGTTGCGATGCTGCGGGTTGTGACAGGCCCAACAGCCGGGCACCCGAGCGCATCTGGCCGGTTTCTGCCACGGCAACAAAAACTTCCAACGAGCGGATGAGGCTGGGCGAAAGGGAACGGCGGTCGAGCATCAGATCATCTTTAGTATAAGAATTCCTTATATAGTGTGAATGCGTTTGGGAACTGTCAATCCACCTGCAAAGCTAAACGCATGGAACGACGAGGCAGACACAGACGCCGCGGCAACGCGGCCCGGGCCACCGGAGCAGAGCCTTGCGCGCCGTTCATTCAGCGCAAACTTTCGACCTTCAATGTCCTGAGCGAGGCTGGGTTGGAGCAAATCGAGGCCAATGCGGATCAAATCCTGTTCGAGACGGGAATGGAGTTTCGGGACGATCCCGAGATACTGACAATCTTTGCCGATGCCGGCTGCGATGTGGCCGGATCCCGGGTTCGGTTTGCCCCGGGGTTCTGCCGCAAGACGATCATGGCCACAGCTCCGGCACGATTTGTCCAATATGCCCGCAACCCAGAGAAAAATGTGCAGCTTGGTGGCGATGCGACGGTATTGTGTCCGTCCTGGGGGCCACCGTTTGTCCATGATCTGGACCGGGGACGGCGCTATGCCTCCTATACGGATTTCATTGAACTGGTGAAGCTGCACCAAACGCTTCCGTGGTTGCATCATTCCGGCGGTGTAGTGTGCGAGCCGGTGGACCTGCCGGCCAACAAACGCCATCTGGACATGCTTTATGCCCATATCCGCCATTCGGACCGGGCCTTCATGGGTGCCTTTATCGGCGCCGAACGGGCCGGACATGCGATCGACATGGCAGGCATTCTGTTCGGTGAGAAATTCGTGGCCGAAAAGCCAGTGCTCTACTGCGTGGCCAATACCAATGCACCACTGGTGATGGATGGCCATATGTCCGGGGCCCTGAAAACCTACGCGCGGGCTGGCCAGCCGGTGGCCTGTACGCCTTGGGTCCTGACCGGAGCGATGTCACCGACCACCGTGGCCGGAACGCTTGCACAGGTTCTGGCCGAGACGATGGCAGCCATGACGCTGGTACAGCTCATCGCACCGGGTGCGCCGTGTCTGATGGGGAGCTTTGCCGTGACGATGTCGATGAAATCCGGCGCGCCGACCTTTGGAACGCCCGAGGCAGGCCTGATGGTGCTGGCAGCCGGACAACTGGCCCGCCGTCTGGGTGTGCCGCTGCACACGGTCGGAACGCTCAGCGCGTCTAAACTGCCAGATGCCCAAAGCCAGCAGGAAGCAACCTGGGGACTGATGATGTCCATGTTCGCGGGCGCGAACCTGATCAACCACGCGACTGGGTGGTTGGAAGGCGGGTTGGTCACGTCATTTGAAAAAACGATCCTCGATCATGATCTCTGCGGCAAAGCGGCCCGGTTCTTTGAGGGCATCGACCTCAGCGAAAATGCACAAGCGATGGAAGCTATCGCCAAGACCGGACCCGGGAAGCACTTCCTTGGGTCCGAGCATACGCAGGCCAATTTCATGACGGCCCTGTTTCGCCCCTGGGCGCCGGATGACAATTCTTTTGAACAATGGGACGCGGCGGGGGCGAAAGATGCGGCGACGCGGGCCAATGCGATCTGGAAAGATCGCTTGCACAGCTACGAAGATCCCGGTCTGGACGCTGATATCGATGCCGCGCTGCTGGATTATGTTGCCCGCCGCAAGGCGGAACAGCCTGATCGGGACTATTTCTGATGGCGGGCACCTTGATCATAGGTGGCGGTGCGATTGGTCTGAGCCTTGCCTACCACTTGGCCAAGCGCGGCGCGCAGGATGTCCTGCTGCTGGAGCGAAACCAACTCACTTCGGGCACATCATGGCATGCGGCGGGTATCGTCGGACCGTTGCGGGCTACACCAAACATGACACGGCTCGCAATGGCGGCACTGGACGTGTTCCCGCATTTGGAGGCCGAAACCGGCATGTCGACCGGCTATGTCCGCACCGGTGGTTACTGGTTGGCACGGGAACCCGCACGGCTGGATGAATTGCATCGGATCGCCGATCTGGGGACGACACAAGGACTGTCACCGCGCATGATTCAGCCCGGTGAGGTTCCGTTGGGACTGCTGGACCTCTCGCATCATGTTGGTGCGCTGTATGTCCCGGAAGATGCAAATGTGAACCCGGTTGATCTTTGCATGGCCTATGCGCGCGCTGCCCGGAAACAGGGCGTCACGATCCGCGAAGGCGTGCAAGTGGCAAGATTGCTGAAGGATCGCCGCCGGATCACAGGCGTGGTCCTGGCAGACGGGACGCAGATCGCGGCAGACCGCGTGGTGATCGCCACCGGTGCCTGGTCGTGCGAATTGGCGGCAACGGCTGGGGTTGCCCTGCCGCTACAGGCGGTTGAGCACATGTATGTTGTCACGGAACCCCTGCCGGACCTGCCCAATCCATTCCCGGTGATCCGGGATCTTGATCGCGGCATCTATATCAAGGGCGACGCGGGCAAGCTGGTCTTTGGCGGATTCGAACCCAACGCCAACTGCTGGGATGCTTATGGTCCCGAAGGCGATCGCGCCTTTCTGGAACTGGCCGAGGACTGGGATCATTTCGCGCCCTTTCTGGAAGCGGCACTGGACGTGTGCCCGTCACTCAAAACCGTCGGCATCCAACATTTCATGAACGGACCCGAGAGCTTTACAGCGGACACGCGACCTCTGGTTGGCGAATCCGAGGTTGACGGGCTGTTCGTGGCAGCCGGGATGAACTCGGTCGGGATCATGTCGTCGGCGGGGATCGGTCGCGCGCTTGCGGATTGGATCGCCGATGGCGTTCCACCAATGGATATGTGGGAGGTTGACGTTGCCCGCGTCGATCCGGCGACCGCCAGCCCCTCTCATCTGCAGGATCGCATGAAAGAGGCTGTTTCCGACCTCTTTGCGCTTCACTGGCCCTACAAGCAGCCCAAGGCCGGACGGAATTTGCGCAGAACCGCGCTGCACGATCACTGGGCCGCGGCAGGTGCGCAGTTCGGGGTCACTGCGGGATGGGAGCGCGGGCTCTGGTATGGGGCGGCGCAACCCTATTCCGTCGGGACACAGGCATGGTGGCCGAGGGCCGAGGCCGAAGCGGCCGTCATGGCAGAGGGCACCTCGCTGATCGATCTCAGTCCGCTGACCAAGCTAGATCTGTCCGGGCCTGACACGCTCAGCGCTTTGAACTGGCTCTCGACCGCTCAACTGGATGTTGCTGTGGGCCGTACCGTTTACACGCAACTTTTGAATGCACGTGGCGGGATCGAGATGGACGTGACACTCACCCGGCTTGGGGCCGAGGCGTTTCACCTGACATCGGGCGCGGCAACCCGGGCACGCGATCTGGCCTATTTGCGTCGCAACCTGCCCGACACCGTGTCGATTGCGGATGTGACCGAAGATTTCTGCACTATCGGTGTGATGGGGGCCGGCAGCCGCGCGCTGTTGGAAGGTCTGGGCGAAGTGCCTGCCATAGGATTTGGGCACTCCACCGAGGCCCGGATCGCCGAGGTCACATGCCGCGCTACCCGCCTGAGCTTTGTCGGTGAGTTGGGCTGGGAGCTGAGGGTGGCCAATAAAGACGCGGCAATGCTGTTTGACGCTTTGCGCGGCGCCGGGGCGACGCCGCTGGGACATTACGCGCTGGACGGTTGCCGTATTGAAAAGGGCTTCAAACATTGGGGGCATGAGCTGGGGCCTATGGTGACGGCGCTTGAGGCCGGGTTGGCGTTCACCATCGACTGGGGCAAAGATTTCATCGGCAGTGCCGTCTTGCAGGCGCAGCGATCGGAGGGCGTGCACCAAAGGCTTGTCCTGATGTCGATCATGGGCGAGGCGCTGATGCAGCATGACGAGCCGGTCTTTGAAGCCGGTCGCCATGTGGGGCTGACAACCTCGGGGGGGCGCGGGCCGCGCACCGGCCTGAACCTGTGCTTTGCAATGCTCGACACCATGCCGGGCGAAACCCTGACGCAGACCTGCGCGCGCGCTTTCACTGTCAGAGTCGCCGGGCGAGACTACTCGGCCACACCGCTGCGCCGCGCTCCATTTGATCCCGATGGCAAAAGGATGCGGGCATGACCAGGGTGCAAGTGCTGATCATCGGGGGCGGGGTCATGGGCGTCTCGCTCATGTACCACCTGGTCAAGGCGGGTTGGTCTGATGTGTTGCTGGTGGAAAAGAACGATCTCACCCACGGCTCGACTTGGCACGCGGCGGGACTGTGCACGCATTTCGCCCATAACCCGACCATTCAGGAACTGCGCGCGGTATCTGTCCGGCTTTACCGCGATGTGTTGCCGCAAGAGACAGGGGAGGATTGCGGCTTTCACCCGTCGGGTGCGATGCGCATCACCCGCAACCCCGACCGAATGGACGAGTTTCGCCATGTGGCCGGATTGTCAGAATTCACCGGCTATCCGCTCGAAATTCTGACGCCGGATCGGATCGCGGACCTGCATCCGCTGGCACGGCTCGACGGATTGCTGGGCGGTATTTATGAACCGGATGACGGTCATGTCGACCCGTCACTGGCGACCAATGCGATGGCGAATGTTGCCCGTCGAGGTGGGGCGCAGATCTGGCGCAACTGTGCCGTGACGGGGATTGCCCGAGACAGCGCCCACTGGCGGGTCGAAACGCAGAAAGGCGTGGTTGCGGCAACCCACATCGTCAACGCAGCCGGGACATGGGGCTGGGAAATCGGACGCATGATGGGCTTGAACATCCCGTCGGTCCCCGTCCTGCACCAATATCTGGTGACCGATACAGTGGATGCTGTCCGAGACCGCGTTGCCGCCGGATTGCCGGAACTGCCCATCATCCGCGATCCGGAAGAAAGCTGGTATGTGCGCCAGGAACGCGACGGGCTGATCCTCGGTCCTTACGAAAAAGAAGCGCAGGTCTGGTCCGTTGATGGTGTCCCTCCCGGATTCGGCGCCGAGTTGATGCCTCCGGATCTGGACCGGGTCGAACATATCATCATGGCAGCGATGGAGCGTATCCCGGCGCTGCAGACGGGCGGGGTAAAATCAGTCATCAACGGGCCGATCACCTTCACCCCCGATGCCAACCCGCTGATCGGGCCCGCCCACGGCGCGCAAAATGCCTGGTTGCTGACTGGATCCTCGATGGGCGTGATGGAGGGTGGCGGTGCCGGTTGGTTCCTGTCCCTTTGGATGACCCACGGCGCGCCGCCGATGGATGCGCTGAGCGTCGATAGCCGACGTTTTGGCGCCTGGGCGGACCGCAATTACCGTGTTGCCAAGGCGGTCGAGTGTTTCGGCCTCCAGTTCGGCGTGCATTACCCCCATGAAGAACGCCCCGCCGGGCGCGGTCTGCGCCTGTCGCCTCTGCATGACCTGATGATCGAGCGCGGCGCGGTGATGGGTGCAGCACATGGCTGGGAACGGCCTAACTGGTTCTCCTCCAAGCCGGGCGTGGTGGCTGACGAAACCTTCCGCCGCGCCAACTGGTTCGGTCCGGTCGCGGCCGAGGTCGAGGCCGCATCCACCCGTGTTGCCATGGCGGATCTGTCTGTCTTCTCCAAGTTCGACGTTACGGGGCCGGATGTTGCCCCCTTTCTCGAGGCATTGGGAGCCAACCGTGCGCCCGGGCCAGGCCGGATCGGACTGACCCATGCGCTCACCCCGGCTGGCGGGGTCTTGTCGGAATTCACTGTCACGATGCTTGGGGCAGGGCACGCCTATCTGACGTCGGCTGCTGCGGCCGAGGAGATTGACCTCGACCTGTTGCGCGCGCGCGCCATGGGCTTCAACGTGCGGGTCAAAAACATAACCGAAGACATTGCCGTGATCGGCGTCATGGGGCCAAAGGCTGCTGACGTTTTGCCGGAAGTGGCCGATATGCCATGGCTAACGGCGCGGGAGACGACCGTTGCGGGCGTGCCGGTGCGCGCTTTGAGGGTGTCCTATATTGGCGAGTCGGGCTGGGAATTGCATGTTGCTGCCAAGAACGCCGTTCAGCTCTTTAAGATGCTGGAGCAGACGGCGCAGCCCTTTGCGCCGGGGTTTTATGGCGCCTATGCCGCCAATTCCATGCGCCTCGAAAAAGGGTATCGGGGATGGGGAAGTGATCTAACAAGCGAGCGCAGCCCTATGGAGGCGGGGCTTGCGTCTTTCGTGCGCCCCGAACTACGCCGCGCGCTGGCCCGCGACACGCCCTGGGACATGGTCCTGCTACGGATCGAAGCTGGCGAAGTGGACCCGTTTTATGCCCATACGCTTTGGCAGTCTGGACGCCCCGTCGGCATCGTCACCTCTGGCGCCTATGGCCATCGCACGGGCAAGGTGCTGGCGCTGGCCTATCTGCGCGAGGTGACGGCCCGTGACAACCTGACCATCTCGATCCTTGGCATGCATCGCGCGGCGGTTATCCTGCCGGAGCCGCCATTTGACCCACGCAACATGCGCCTGAAAGCCGGAGGCTTTTCATGACCGACCATACCCTGCACACCGATTGGGATATCGACACCACTGCAGCAAGACGCGACCAATACTACGCCGCCTCGCTGACCCGTTTCACACCCTTCCGCGACCCGATCGTGTTCAGGAAGGGGCAGGGACAGTATCTGTGGGATGCCGACGGGCGAAAATACACCGACATGCTGGGCATGAATGTCTGCATTTCGGTCGGCCATTCCCACCCACGCGTGGTTGCCGCCGCAATGGAACAGGCGCAGACCCTGACCCATTGCACGACAATGTTCTACCACCCCACACCAGCGCATCTGGCCGAGGAACTGGCGGCAACCATGCCCCGCGGTCATGATTGGGTGGTGCATCTGACCAATTCCGGCGCCGAGGCGATCGACCTGGCGATGACCATGGCGCGTACCTATACCGGGAACCTCGATCTGTTGGCCTTGCGCACAGCATATCATGGCCCCACCGCGGCGGCGCAGTCGATCACCGGCATTGCCGGTTGGCGGCATCCGGGAATGCCCGGCAACGTGGCCTTTGTGCCCGAGCCCAATCAGTACCGCGGCATTTTCGGCCCCGGCACGCAACCGTATCTGGACGAGATCGACCGCACGATCGCCTCGGCCACATCGGGGCAGGTCGCGGGTATATTCGTCGAGAGTGTCCAGGGCTATGGCGGCATCATCGAGATGCCCCCCGGCTACATGTCTGGCGCGGCCGCTCGGGTCCGCGCGGCGGGCGGGCTATACATTGCCGATGAGGTGCAATCGGGCTTTGGCCGCACTGGCGCACATTTCTGGGGGTTCGAGGCCGACGCGGTTATCCCTGACATCGTGGTCATGGCCAAAGGGCTCGGCAACGGCTTTCCCATTGGCGCGGTGGTGGCGAAGAAACACGTCGCGGCGCCAATGGCCGAGAGGTTCATGTTCCACACTTACGGCGCCAACCCCACCTCTGCCGCTGCCGCGCGGTCTGTGCTGGCCATTTTGCGTGACGAAGGACTGCAGGACAACGCGCGCACGGTCGGAGACGCATTGCTGGAGCGGTTGCACGATTTGAAAGACAAACACGCGATCATCGGCGACGTGCGTGGGACTGGCCTGATGCTCGCCATCGAAATGGTGAGCGATCGGGACGCCAGAACACCCGACAAGGACGCCACTACCGAGGTATTCGAAGCCAGTCGCGAGCAGGGGATCATTCTGTCGAAATCCGGGCCGTTTCAATCCTGCCTGCGCATGGTGCCGCCGCTTTGTCTTTCATTGGAGGACGTGGATCATGTGGCGAAAGGTCTGGATGTTGCCTGTCAGAAAGCAGCTGACCGCATCGGTCGCTAAACCGTAGTCCAAGAGACCGGGTCCGGTTCACTGGTCATGTTGCGCGTCAAATCGGTTTGATAGGGCGTCGTCCGCGATTCAGATTGGTGAGAGATGCTTTAGCCGGGTTCTGCCAACACTCCGGGTTCGATCGGAGCGCCGCCTGCCATGCGCAGCAGTCGGGACATTCTGCGGTTGATTCGCGGATCTCCCGGCACCACGCGCTGTGCCAGCCCCTCTTTCTGCGGCACGTTCAGGAACAGTTCCGCATCCACCACATATCCCGGCGCGTCCTCGGTGGCGACGAACCGGATCACCAGTTGAGGCAGGTCTTCGGGATAGCCGTCATAAGCCAGGATCGTTGCGGCCGCCTCGGGCGGCGGAAGCAGTTCGCGGCACTCATACACCTCTTTGCCGGTATGCGAGAACGTATAGGCCGGGCCGGTGCAGGCAGCTTCGAACACGTCGAACAGCTGGGTCGGATACTCCATGAACCGGGCCGAGCTTTTGCCGGGCACAACATCTTGGGGTGCGCAGGCCGTCAGAAGGGCCAATGCCAGGATTGATCCGATGCGTTTCACCTGCTGATCCGTTTTGTCTGCTGCCCGTGTTCGGGTGCCAGACTAAGGTAATTCCGCAACAGTTGCGATGGGGATAATTTTGCAATCGGCATGTGTGCGCCGCTGTGCTCTTTGTGCCGCAGCCCTGCGTAAGGCACTGGAAATCATACTGTTATTTTACTCGGCGTAACGGCTCTCAGCAAAAGGCAGGGTGTGGAGGAATCGTTCACCCGCATCAGGCCGGTGCCATGGCTCTACGGGTCAACAGAAAATAGTTGGATTTTTTGGTAAAAATATCGTTGACCTTATATGACTGCATACGCCAAGTTGTGTAAGCCAGCAGCGTCGCCACTAAATATGGTAGGAAATGCCGAGGCGGCAAAGCAGGCGGGATAGAAAACAAATCATCAAGCAACACGCGACCAGATCGTGTTTGTACCGTGAGATTTGCGGTGCCGGGGGTGTTTTTGTCCCGCCAATGGCGACCGGTTCTGAACCGGGACAGAGAGGGCGATGCGTCCAGTGGAATGATGCTGAATATCTGAGGACAGCGGACATGAAGATTGAAAGAAGATTTACCAAGGCTGGACAAGACGCTTACGCGGAGCTCGATTTCGTCTCTGCGACCTCTGAAATCCGCAATCCCGATGGCACCATCGTGTTCCGGCTGGACGATATCGAGATCCCGTCTTCCTGGAGCCAGGTCGCAAGCGACGTGATCGCGCAGAAATACTTCCGCAAGGCGGGCGTGCCCAGCACCTCCAAGAAGGTCCGCGAAAAGGACGTGCCCGAGTTTCTGTGGCGTTCGGTGCCTGCCGAGGATGCCGAATTCGGCGGTGAAACCTCCTCCAAGCAGGTGTTTGATCGCCTCGCCGGCGCCTGGACCTATTGGGGCTGGAAGGGCGGCTATTTCACCACCGAAGAAGACGCACAGGCCTATTACGATGAAATGCGGTTCATGCTCGCCACTCAACGCGCTGCTCCGAATTCACCGCAATGGTTCAACACCGGTTTGCATTGGGCCTATGGTATCGACGGCCCGGCGCAGGGCCATCACTATGTCGACCACAAGACCGGCAAGTTGACCAAGTCGAAATCGGCCTATGAGCATCCGCAGCCCCATGCCTGCTTCATCCAGTCGGTCGATGACGATCTGGTCAATGAAGGCGGCATCATGGACCTGTGGGTGCGCGAGGCGCGTCTGTTCAAGTACGGTTCTGGAACCGGCACTAATTTCAGTCACTTGCGCGGCGAAGGTGAACCGCTGTCGGGAGGTGGTAAATCCTCGGGCCTGATGGGCTTTCTGAAGATCGGCGATCGTGCCGCAGGTGCGATCAAATCAGGCGGGACAACCCGTCGAGCAGCGAAGATGGTGATCGTGGATGCCGATCACCCCGATATCGAGGCTTTCATCGATTGGAAGGTGCTCGAAGAGCAGAAGGTGGCCTCGATCGTTGCCGGATCGAAGATGCACGAGAAGATGCTGAACGGTATTTTCGAGGCCATCCGCACTTGGGACGGAGCCGAGGCTGACGCCTATGACCCTAAGGTGAATGACGGCCTGAAAGTCGCTGTTCGCGAAGCAAAAAACGTCGCCGTCCCCGAAACATACATCAAACGCGTGTTGGATTACGCCAAGCAGGGCCATACCAGCATCGAGTTTCCGACTTACGACACGGACTGGGACTCGGAAGCCTACAATTCGGTCTCGGGCCAGAATTCGAACAATTCGATCCGCGTGACCAATGCGTTCCTCACCGCCGTCGAAAAAGACGCTGATTGGCAGTTGATCAACCGCGTCGACGGCAAGGTTTCCAGAACCGTCAAGGCGCGCGATCTGTGGGAAAAGGTCGGTCACGCCGCCTGGGCCTGTGCCGATCCGGGCATTCAGTATCACGACACCGTCAATGACTGGCACACCTGCCCGACAGACGGTGAAATTCGCGGCTCAAACCCCTGTTCGGAATACATGTTCCTGGACGACACCGCCTGCAATCTGGCCTCAATGAACCTGCTGACCTTCCTCAAGGATGGCGAGTTTCAGGCCGAGGATTACATGCATGCCACGCGGCTCTGGACCCTGACGCTGGAGGTCAGCGTGACCATGGCGCAATTCCCGTCCAAGGAAATCGCGCAATTGTCCTACGACTTCCGCACGCTGGGTCTGGGCTATGCCAATATCGGCGGTCTGCTCATGAATATGGGCTTTTCTTATGACAGCGACGAGGGCCGTGCGCTGTGCGGATCGCTGACCGCGATCATGACCGGTGTGGCCTATGCCACCTCGGCCGAGATCGCCGGAGAGTTGGGGCCGTTTGCGGGCTTTGAGCGCAACGCAGCGCATATGCTGCGGGTCATCCGCAATCACCGCAATGCTGCCCATGGCGCCGTGAACGGCTATGAAAAGCTGAGCGTGAAACCGGTGCCGATGGATCACGCCAACAATCCCGATCCGCGTCTGGTGCAACTGGCCATGACCGCTTGGGACGAGGCGCTGAGCCTTGGCGAAAAGAACGGCTTTCGCAACGCACAGGCAACTGTGATTGCTCCCACCGGCACCATCGGTCTGGTGATGGATTGCGACACGACGGGCATCGAGCCTGACTTCGCGCTGGTCAAATTCAAGAAACTGGCCGGTGGTGGATACTTCAAGATCATTAACCGCTCGGTTCCGGCCTCGCTGGAAAAGCTGGGCTATTCCAGCGCCCAGATCGAGGAGATCGTGTCTTACGCGGTGGGCCACGGCACCATCGGCAACGCGCCCGGCATCAACCACACCTCGCTGGCGGGGCATGGGTTTGGCGCCAATGAACTGGCCAAGGTGGATGCAGCACTGGCTTCAGCCTTCGACATCCGCTTCGTGTTCAACCAGTGGACTTTGGGCGAAGATTTCTGCACCAGCGTTCTGGGTATCCCGGCAACCAAGCTGAACGATCCCACTTTCGACCTGCTGCGTCATCTGGGCTTCTCCAAGGCCGATATCGACGCCGCCAATGACCATGTCTGCGGGACCATGACGCTGGAAGGTGCGCCGCATCTGAGCGAGGACCATTACGCGATCTTCGATTGCGCCAACCCTTGCGGCAAGAAGGGCAAGCGCTTCCTGAACGTCGACAGCCACATCACCATGATGGCAGCGGCGCAAAGCTTCATCTCTGGCGCGATCTCCAAGACGATCAACATGCCCAATGACGCTACGATCGAGGATTGCCAGAAAGCCTATGAACTCAGCTGGTCGCTGGGCATCAAGGCAAACGCGCTCTATCGTGACGGCTCGAAACTCTCGCAGCCCCTCGCGGCAGCGCTGGTCGAGGATGACGACGAAGCTGCAGAGGTACTGGAAAGCGGCTCGACCCAGGAAAAAGCCGCCGTTCTGGCCGAGAAGATCGTCGAAAAGGTGATCGTCAAAGAGGTTGTCAAATCGCATCGCGAAAAGATGCCCCAGCGTCGCAAGGGCTATACCCAGAAGGCTATGGTGGGGGGGCACAAGGTCTATCTGCGGACCGGCGAATACCAGGATGGCAACCTTGGCGAAATCTTCATCGACATGCACAAGGAGGGCGCAGGTTTCCGGGCGATGATGAACAACTTCGCCATCGCGGTTTCGGTCGGCCTGCAATATGGCGTGCCGCTAGAAGAGTTCGTCGATGCCTTCACCTTCACCAAGTTCGAGCCGGCAGGCATGGTACAGGGCAATGACAGCATCAAGAACGCCACCTCGATCCTCGACTATATCTTCCGCGAATTGGCGGTTTCCTATCTGGACCGCACCGATCTGGCCCATGTGAAGCCCGAAGGCGCAAGCTTTGACGATCTGGGCCGGGGCGAGGAAGAGGGCGTGTCCAACGTCACCGAGATCAGCGACACCGCGGCCTCGAAATCGCTGGAAGTGCTGAAACAGATCAGCTCGACCGGCTATCTGCGCAAACGTCTGCCGCAGGAGCTGGTGGTGCTGAACGGCGGCCAAACCGTGGGCGGCGTCGCTCTGGACAGTGCAGCGAACCCGGTGCAGGCGCTCAGCACGCTGGTCCCGGAAATGGGCGCCGAGACCGCGCTCGGCACCGGCACCGTCAGCATGGATGCCCGCACCAAGGCAAAGATGCAGGGGTACGAGGGCGATCCCTGCGGCGAATGCGGCAACTACACGCTGGTGCGCAACGGCACCTGCATGAAGTGCAACACCTGCGGCGGCACCAGCGGCTGTAGCTGAGGAAACTGAGGGGACCGGTGTAAATTCACCGGCCCCCGATGGATCTCCCGCAAGCGGGGGGCTTGGAAGAACCGGGTCCAACCGGGGGGGTCGGATAGCGAAAGGAAACACGGGCGTATCAGGCGATCAATTTCAGGCAGGGAAATACAGAGTTGTCCCGAGACTTAACCTCAGAAAACTGGGCGAGTCTGTGGAAAACACCCGCTGCAAAGCCAAGCCACTCACGGTTCGGGTCGCCTGATCACGCTTTTGAGAATCACGCCAGAGATGGCGTGTAGGGGTACAGGCGACAGATTCGCCTGACCCCGACGAGTTAGGGTGGGGCGGAAGTTCGGTCCTCCCACTCTCATCCGGGGCGGGTGCGCTCGCCCCTAACGACGTTCAGGCCGCAGGCAAAAAAACACGGGCGGTAAACTAGATGAGCCTGAACGGCGAAACTGAAAGGGGGGTGCAAGCCCCCCTTCTTTTTTTCTCGCAACCCCAGCGTGTTTCGGCAGAGCCTCGCCTAAATCCACCGATGCAATCCGACAGGTTCCGCCGAGCAAATCTCCGCTGACTTGGACGTGCGGTTCGCCGCGCAGTCCGGGCCGTGATTCTGGCGGCGAGCAGCCTGAAACGAGCGCAACTCACGCGGGTGGGTGACGGCGTTTCGCGGGTCGGTTTTTCTGTCCGTGTTCCAGAAAGGAACGGGTAAAAAACCGATAACTAGGAGTGATCCAATGAAACCGACCAAAACGACCGCGCTGCTTGCAATTGCCGTGTCTCTGCCCGCGCTGGCATGGGCCGCAGGAAAAGTGGATGCAAATGGCGATGGCGTATGGACGCTGGATGAGGTGCAGGCCGTCTTCCCCGAAATGTCCGCTGACGGGTTCAACGCGATCGACGTGAATGCCGACGGCGCCCTGGACGAGGCTGAAGTTTCCGCAGCGCAGGAAGCGGGTCTGATCCCGGCGACCGAAGGCTGACCCTTTCAAAGTAGGGGCAGGGACCGGCAAACAACCCACCATGCCGGTCCGGCGGCGGCCGCTTCAATGCGGCCGCCGCCTTTGTTTTTTCAGGCGGGATCTGTCAGGCGGGCAGGTGGATGTTGAACCGCTCGCGCAGGGCCCTGTCCAGCATCGGGTCCCAGCGCGCCTGCGAGGGGTGTGCCAGTATCATCTCTTTCCGCTCGGTGGCCTTGGCAAGCAGGTCGGGCTTGTCATTTTCTGCCCATTCCTTCGGCGAGGTGCGGTCGCCGAATGTCGGGTAGACATAATCCGCCTGCATCCGGTCCAGCGTCTGGCCGGTGCCCAGGTAATGCCCGGTGCCACCCAGACAGACCTCGGCGATCTGGTCCAGCGCCAGCGTTTCCTCGGTCACCTCGATGCCGCGCACGCAACGCAGCGCCTGACCGATCAGATCGTCGCTCAGGATCAGGCTTTCGTGGCAGAAGCCCAGCAGCGAGGCATGCATGCCCGCCGCCTCATAAACCATGTTGAGCCCCGAAAGACCCGCCATCACGTTCGAACACATTTGCTCCCATCCTGCCTGCATGTCGGGCAGTTTGGAATCCGATGCCCCCGCTGCGGCACCTCCGGGCAACCCGTAGAACTGGTGCATCTGCGAGCAACCCGCGCTCAGCAGGGCCTGTTCGCCCGACCCGATCGACATCGCCCCGGTGCGCAGGTCCAGCCCAAAGGGCCAGGTGCCGAAGATCGCCGGGTGGCCCGGCTTCACGGCGTTGACATAGACGAGTCCGGCGAGGCATTCGGCCACCGCCTGCACGATGGCGCCCGCCACGGTCGAGGGCGCGGTGGCCCCGGCCATGCCCGCGCTGAGCAGCAGCACCGGCATGCCGCCTTCGATGCAGCGCTCCATCACTTCGCAGCTTTCGGTGGCGAATTTCATCGGCGGAACGACGAAGCAGTTCGAGTTGCTGACAAAAGGCCGGGCGCGCCATTCATCCTCGCTGCCTGCGATCATGTGCAGCATCTCAAGCGCGGGGGCCACGAAATCGGGTTCGGTGAACGAGGTGCCGATATGTTTGGTTGTGCCCGAGCAGGCGGCGTAGATGGTGTTCAGGTCCATCTCGCGGTTGTCGGGGATATCGCGACAGACCATCGGGCGCTGCACGAAATGGATATTGTCGAGCTGGTCGCAGATCCGCGCGGCGTCATGCAGGTCCTGCACGGTTGAATCGCGGTATTCCCGACCATGCACATCGACCATATGCACCGCGGCGCCGGCGGTGCCGTAATGGACCCGCGTTCCGCTGAGATCCAGATCGGTCTTGCCGTCGCGGCTGCACAGCGTCACCTTGCGGTTTGCGATGGCCAGCGTATCCTCGACCAGTGCGCGCGGAAAGCGCAGGCGGCCATCATCACCCAGGATGCAACCCGCCTTGGTCAGGTATTCGACGCCGCTCGGGGGGGCGTCGGCCAGCCCGATCTGTTCCAGCGCGTCAAGTGCCGTATGGTGGATTTTCTCGACATCTTGCTGCGACAGCGCTTTCAGCGTGCCGCCTTCCATGCCGGGGCGGATGGGGCGGAGATGGTCGGGAAGAGCGGTCGCGCGGGCAGCACGACGCGCGGCGCGTCCGCCGCTGCGCGAGGAGGTTCTGGTTTGGTCGTTCATGGTCTGAATTGTCCGAAAAGGTCCGAGAGGCTTGGGTGAATAGGCGTTCAGACGCGCGCGGGTCGGCCACGCGCGGCACGGCCACGTCCGGCACCGATGGTGCGGATGACGAGACCGATCTTCGACAATTCGCCCTGCATTCGGACCCTCCCATTTCGACAAAGACTGACAGGCAGGCGCGACGGGGTCTGTTCTGTTTGCGACCAATAACCCGGTGGATTTGAGCGGTTTTTTGCGTCTCAGGCCGGTTTCGTGCTATGGTGGATTACAGATTTTAGCATGCGGATTCGGTTCGTTGACAGCACAGGTCATGTCACCCATGTCTCACCTTGATGCTGCCACGGCCAACAGCCCCGTTTCGGGCGATGGTTGTGGTGCGGTGATGACCGGAGTCCGATCATGAAGCGCAGCCTGCCCGCATTGATACTCCTGACACTTAGCTGCGCCAGTCCGGCGCTGGCCGAGGACTGGACTGGAGTCTATGGCGGCTTTGCCCTTGGTTATACCGATGTGGACGGGCCGGCGTCTTCGGGTGGCGACGATGTCAGCTTTGGTCCCTATATCGGATATGACCACGATTTCGGCAATTTTGTACTCGGCGGTGAGTTCGAGTTTAACCGCACCGATATCGATCTGGGTGGCGCCTCGGGCGATCTGGACTATATCGGGCGGCTCAAGCTGCGTGGCGGGTACGATTTTGGCCGAGCGCTGGGGTATGTAGTGGTCGGAGCGGCCCGCGCCAAGACTTCGGGCGCGGATGATACCGGCGCGGTTTATGGTATCGGCGTCTCGGTTCCGGTCAGTGACAGGGTGCTGATCGGCGGCGAGATTTTGCGCCATGATTTCAGCGATTTGGGGGATGGGTCCGGTGATTTTGACACCGACACGTTCAACCTGCGCACAACCTTCCGCTTTTGATTTTTCTCAACGAGACCTACTCGGCGGCGCGCGTTTTTGCAATCTGACCCGCGAAGTCGCACAGGGTTTTCAGCGCAGCGGCAAAGCCTGCGTCATCCACTGTCATCGCGACGCGAATATGGCCCGCCGCCGCCTTGCCGAAGCTTTCACCGGGCATGACCGCGATGTGATGGGTATCGAGCAGGGCATAGGCAAATGCCTCGCCGTTCATGCCGGTCGCGCGTATATCCAGCATCAGGTACATCGCGCCCTGTGCCGGCACCAGTCGCAGCACGTTCTGGGCTTGCAGCACCTGCTGCGCCAGCGCGCGTCGTCGGCGGAAAGGAGCGGCGACTTCGTCCTCCAGCCAGGGGCCTTCGTTCAGCGCGAAATTTCCCGCCGCCTGGACAAATCCCGGCACGCCATAGGTGGTGTGGGTGGCTAGATTGATCAGATGCGCGATCGCCTCCTCCGGGCCCACGACCCAGCCGCAGCGCGATCCGGTCATGGCATGGGATTTCGACATCGAACCGACCACCAGAGTACGATCCACCATGTCGGGCAGGGCGCGCGGGCTAAGATGTTCGCCCTCCCAGACCTGAGTGTCGTAGACCTCGTCCGAGATCAGCCACAGGTCGCGCTTACGGCAGACCCCGGCAATCCCTTCCAGCGTGTTGCGGGAATAGACCACGCCGGTGGGGTTGTTGGGCGTGTTGATCAGCAGAGAGGTGGCGCCCTCGGCGGCTGCGTCGATTTCGGCGGCGCGCGGTTGGAACCCGTCTTCGGCATGGGCTTGAACCGGTTTCGCAATCGCGGCCACACCCCGGATCGTGCCGGGATAGGTAGCATAATAGGGATCGATGAACAGACCCACGTCACCCGGATCACAGGTTGCGTTATGGGCGGCGAACAGTGCCGCCTGGCCACCCGGGGTGATCAGCACATTGTCGCGGCTGGTGGGCACGCCGGTCCGGTCCTGGATGCGGGCGGCAACGGTGTCGCGCAGGTCAAGCTCGCCAGGCACGCTGGAATACCCGGTCTTGCCCGCACGCGCGGCCGCATCCATCGCGTCGAGGATCACTGGATGGGTGCGGATGTCATGCTCGCCCTGCGTCAGCTCGGTGACCGCAACGCCGGCGCGCACCATTGCGCGCGCCTTGTTGAACACATCCCACCCGTCCGAGCCGCCGCCGGTGATGTTCGTGATACGATGAGACAGCTTCATCCCCACCTCCCATATTGGTCGTCAAGCGGAGAGGGGCAGAGGCGATGTGATTTGTCAATCTCAACCGCGCGGTGGCAAGCTCGCTTGCAGTTTCTTTGTCAGACCGGCCCGCACCAGATCGTAAGACACCTCGATCCTGTGGCGCGTCTCGTCCTCGGACGAATCCCAGCCCAGCCTGATCCAGCTGCGGTGAAAATACGGCGCGCGAACGCCAACGCCTGCGTCAATCAGCATCTGGGCGGTTTCGATATCGGGGGTCTTGACCGACACACCGTCATTGGCGGTGCCGATACAGGCAAACATCTTGCCGCCCACCTTCCAGGCGTCATGGCCACCGCCCCAAGGGTCCGAGACCTCGGCGCCCGGCAGCGCGGCACAGATGCGGTTCACGCTGTCACGCGACACGGTCTATAGCCCGGTTTCCAGCTTCAGCTCTCCGTCGGCGATCAGGTTTCCCGCCGAGCCCACCGCCTCGAAAGAGGTCTTGGCCGCCTTCAGTTCGCGTTGAATGCGCGCGGAATGCTTGGCCGCCTGGCGCAGGCTCTCCTCATAGGCGGCGGTTTCCTTTCTCATCGTCTTTTCAACAGATTTGCGCTTTTTCTTATCCCCGTCCGAGCGCGCTTTCCTGAGGCTTTTCATGTGACTGGCAAGGATCTTTTCGTGGCCCGATATCTGCGTGCGGCAATGAACCAGATGCTCGCGCTCAGATTCCAGCCGGGTCAGGCACTGATCAAGTTCGCGCAGATGCTTGTGAATGCTGGTTTCGAACCGCTGCTGCTTGGTTCGCAACCCCGACACCAGCGCGGCATAGTCACTGTCCAGCGCGTTGACCACCGCACTGTCAAGTTGCGTGGCAGCGCTGTCATCTGTCTCATGCGGTCCCAAGGACCACTTCGCTCTTGAGGTGTTCATTTGTGTTATATGGCTCCCTGTGGTTGCACTATAGCACAAAGTTCCGGTGCTCGCAGCCCTTTTGGACCGGCCTTGAAAGATCGGCGGCGGAGCGCTATGCAGGTCCCATGAACCCGATTTGTATCATTATTTGCTGCATTCCCTGCTGAGCGATCACGCGGGCCGGTTTCTTTCGTTTTCTTCCCAGAGACAAGTTGCTAAGCCCGCGCCAGCGTGCCTTTGGTCCGCGCTTTGAGGAAAGAGACGATGACACCTATCAGACTGCACAACACCAAAACCCGCCGGAAAGAGGATTTCGCACCGATCAATGCGAAAGATGTGCGGATGTATGTCTGCGGGCCGACTGTTTATGACCGGGCGCATCTGGGCAATGCGCGGCCCGTGGTGGTGTTCGACGTGCTCTACCGGCTGTTGCGGCAGTTCTATGGGGCCGAACACGTGACCTATGTACGCAATTTCACTGATGTGGACGACAAGATCAACGCAACCGCTCTGGCCCGCAAGCAGGCCGGGGCCGAAGGCACGTTGGAAGAGTTGGTGCAGGCGCGTTCGGATGAGACGATTGGCTGGTATCTGAAAGACATGGATGAGGTCGGCGCGATGCGACCGAACGAGATGCCGCGCGCCACCGAGTATATTGCCCAGATGATCGCGATGATCGAGGGGCTGATTGCGGAGGGGTACGCCTATGAGAAAGAGGACCATGTCCTGTTCCGCGTGCGCAATTACGATGATTATGGCAAGCTCTCGGGTCGGTCAGTGGATGACATGATCGCAGGCGCGCGGGTCGAGGTGGCGCCTTTCAAGGAAGACCCGATGGACTTCGTGCTGTGGAAACCCTCGACCGACGATCTGCCCGGCTGGGACAGCCCTTGGGGACGGGGGCGGCCCGGTTGGCACATCGAATGCTCGGCCATGGCGCATGAGTTGTTGGGCGACAGTTTCGACATTCATGGCGGCGGCAATGACCTGATGTTCCCGCATCATGAGAACGAGATCGCCCAAAGCCGTTGCGCCCATCCCGAGGGGGAATTCGCCAAGGTCTGGCTGCATAACGAGATGCTTCAGGTCGAGGGCAAGAAGATGTCCAAATCCCTGGGCAATTTCTTTACCGTGCGTGATCTACTCGACAAGGGCGTGCCCGGTGAGGTGATCCGGTTCGTGTTCCTGCAGACGCACTATCGCAAGCCGATGGACTGGACCGAGAAAAAGGCGCGCGAGGCGGAGGGAACGCTCCGGAAATGGCGGGCGCTGACAGCGGGCATCGAACCCGCGGCCAGCGCGGCGCCTGCAGTCATCGCCGCGCTTGCCGACGACCTGAACACGGCGGGCGCCCTCGCAGAGCTCCACCGTCTGGCTGCGACTGGCGAGGCCGCGGGCCTGTTGGCGTCGGCGCAGTTGCTTGGGCTGCTGACGGAGGAGTTAAGCAGATGGGCCGAAACAGGTGATTTGGACCTGTCGACGCATGAGATCCGTCTGTCCGATGCGCGCAGCGTTGCGATGGAAAGCAAGGATTTTGCAGAGGTCGACCGCCTGAAAGCGGCCTATCTGGAGGCGGGCCTTGAGGTGCGCATGAGCAAGGCGGGCGTGGAACTGGTGCCAGGGCCCGATTTCGACGCTGCCAAGCTGGAGAGCGTGTGATGACCCGTGAGCGCCTGTACCTCTACGACACCACCCTGCGCGACGGGCAGCAGACGCAGGGGGTGCAGTTCTCGACCCCCGAAAAGGTCCAGATCACCCGCGCTTTGGACGAGCTGGGGCTGGATTATGTCGAGGGCGGCTGGCCCGGTGCCAACCCCACCGACAGCGCATTTTTCGCCGATGCGCCCCAGACGGGCGCGCGGCTTGCCGCCTTTGGCATGACCAAACGCTCGGGCCGGTCGGCCGAGAATGACGATGTGCTGGCGGCGGTGCTGAATGCGGGCACCGGCACCGTCTGTCTGGTTGGCAAGAGCCATGATTTCCACGTCACCGACGCGCTCGGCATCGCGCTGGAGGAGAACACCGAAAACGTCCGTGCGTCGATCGCGCATATCGTGGCGCAGGGGCGCGAGGCGCTGTTTGACGCGGAGCATTTCTTTGACGGCTACCGTGACAACCCGGACTATGCGCTGGCGGTCTGCCATGCGGCACTGGAGGCCGGGGCGCGCTGGATCGTGCTGTGTGACACCAATGGCGGCGCGTTGCCATCCGAGATCGGACGGATCGTGGGCGAAGTGATTGCCTCGGGCATCCCCGGCGACCGTTTGGGCATTCACACCCATAACGACACCGAACAGGCGGTCGCCGGTTCGCTGGCCGCCATCGAAGCGGGCGCGCGGCAGATCCAGGGTACGCTGAACGGGCTGGGCGAGCGCTGCGGCAACGCCAACCTGACCTCGCTGATCCCGACACTGCTGCTGAAAGAGCCTTATGCCAGCCGCTTCGAAACCGGCGTCACGCCAGAGGCGCTGGCGGGGCTGACCATGGTCAGCCGGATGCTGGACGATATCCTCAACCGGGTGCCGACCAAGCAGGCGCCTTACGTGGGCGCTTCGGCCTTTGCGCACAAGGCCGGGCTGCATGCCAGTGCGATCCTGAAAAACCCCTCGACCTATGAACATGTGGACCCTGCGGTCATCGGCAACACCCGCATCATCCCGATGTCGAACCAGGCCGGGCAGTCGAACCTGCGCAACCGACTGGCCGAGGCCGGGCTGGAGGTGGCCAAGGGCGACCCGGCGCTGGGGCGTATTCTGGAACGGATCAAGGAGCGCGAGGCCGTAGGATACTCCTATGACACCGCGCAGGCCTCTTTCGAGCTGCTGGCGCGTGAGGAACTGGGGCTGCTCCCCGAACTTTTCGAGGTCAAACGCTACAAGGTCACGGTCGAGCGGCGCAAGAACAAGTACAACCGGATGATCAGCCTGTCCGAGGCGGTGGTTGTGGTGAAGGTCGACGGCGAAAAGCGCCTGTCGGTCAGTGAATCGCTCGATGAAGACGGCAGCGACCGGGGGCCAGTGAACGCGCTGGCCAAGGCGCTGGCCAAGGATCTGGGCCAGTACTCGGCTGTGCTGGAAGACATGCGGCTAGTCGACTTCAAGGTGCGCATCACGCAGGGCGGCACCGAAGCCGTCACCCGCGTCATCATCGACAGCGAGGACGGTGCAGGGCGGCGCTGGTCTACCGTGGGGGTCAGCGCGAACATAGTGGATGCCAGTTTCGAGGCGCTGCTGGATGCGATCCGATGGAAACTCATCCACCACACAGAGGCTTCCGCATAGTGGACTGGCAGGCGTTTTTCAGACTTCACCACGATCTGCCTCGCGAAGGACCCGGCGCGCCAGAGGATGTGGATTGGGTTCTGCGCGAGACCGGGCTCACGGGTGCCGTTTCGGTCTGTGACGCGGGGTGCGGGCCGGGGGGCGACCTTGAAACGCTGGCCGTCCGGCTGCCCGAGGCAAATCTGATCGGACTGGACAAGCATGATGGGTTTGTCACCAGTGCGCAAAATCGCTGCACGCGTTTCGGCGACCGCGTGCAGGTCCGGCAGGGTGACATGTCTGACCCCGGCGGGCCCTATGATCTGATCTGGTGTGCCGGGGCGCTGTATTTCCTGGGTGTGACCGAAGGGCTGACCTCATGGCGCAAAACGCTCGCGCCGGGTGGTTTCGTCGCCTTTTCCGAGCCGGTGAAACTGCAAAATGAGATGCCGCAGGCAGCGCGCGAGTTCTGGCAGGACTACCCCGAGATCACCGATCTGGCAGGCATCGAGGCGCGCGTTGACGCTGCGGGATTTGACATTCTAGGTCATCGTCTGATCGTCGGGCAGGCATGGGAAAACTACTATGCGCCCCTGCGCCGGCGCATCGCCGAACTGCGCGCCGTCACCCCCGATCCGGCAATGGTCGAGATGCTGGACATGAATGCGCGTGAGATCGCGCTTTGGGAGGCCGCCTCCGATCACATCGCCTATGCCTTGATGCTTGTCCGGCCCCGATGAGCTTTGACGCCGACCTGACCGCCTGTGCCGCGCTGGTGGAAAAGGCTGACCCGGACCGGTTTCTGGCCGCCATGGCCGCACCGGTTTCGGCACGCCGAGTGCTGTTCCCGCTCTATGCGCTGAATGTCGAAGTGGCGCGCGCTCCCTGGGTCACGCAAGAGGCGATGATCGCCGAGATGCGCCTGCAATGGTGGCGAGACGCGCTGGAAGAGATCGCCGGGGGCAAACCCGCACGGCGGCATCAGGTGGTGACGCCTCTGGCCGCGATCCTGTCGCCAGAACTTGCGGTCTATCTGGATCAATATGTCTCGGTCAGGCGTTGGGATATCTACAAGGACCCGTTCGAGGACGCGGCGCATCTGGCCTCGTATCTGGAGCACAGTGCCGGGGCGCTGATGGTCGCAGCGGCGCAGAGTCTCGGGCCAGCGGACACGGATGTTCTGCGAGATTATGGCTATGCCACGGGCGTGGCCAACTGGCTGCGCGCCATGCCAGAGCTTGAGGCGCGCGGGCGCATACCCTTGCTGGATGGCACGGCGGAAGGCGTCCGCATGCTGGCCGAGAACGGGTTGACGCGTCTAGTGCGGGCGCGGCGCGGTCGAGCGGCGGTCTCTGCGGCGGCGCGACCGGCGCTTCTGGCAGGGTGGCAAACAGAGGCCATACTGAAACAGGCGGTGGCGGCGCCGGGTCTCGTCGCATCGGGCGCGTTGGGGCAGAGCGAGTTCCGCAAACGCGCCAGCCTGATGTGGCAAGCCGTTTCGGGGCGCTGGTGATCGTGGCTCTGACGCGTGTTCAAAGCGCTGCCTTGCGCGAACTCAAGGCGAAGCCGCAGCGCATGCCCGTTCCGGCGGGCAGGCGCTTTGTCACCGGCGCGCTGACCGGCGAATGAAGATGTACCTGGAACCATAATGCGCACCGAACAGACGTTGTAGCGCCCGCCTGCGGGCATACGCCGCGCGGCGACCGGACATTCAAGTTTCGAAGCAGAAGCGATGAGTTCTCCCCGCTCAGGCCAGTTCCTCTTTCGGGCGCAATACCAGCCAGATCAGCGCGCCGCCCGCCAGCACCAGGAAGGGGGCCATGGCAAGGTTCACGGCGGTCCAGCCCTCGACCGGGTTGCCGCCCGAGCAATTCATCAGCCCGCCCGAGGCGACCGAGGCAAAGGTCACGCCGCCAAAGACCAGCAGGTCGTTCAGCCCCTGCATCCGGCCCCGCTCGCTGGGTGCATGGGAATCGGCGAGCATGGTGGTGGCGCCGATAAAGCCGAAATTCCAGCCGACCCCCAGCAGGATCAGGGCGAGGAAGAAATTGTTCAACTCGACGCCTTCCAGGGCGACAACTCCTGCCGCTGCCAGAATGACCAGCCCCAGTGCCACGATTTTCTCGACGCCAAAGCGCGCGATCAGATGGCCGGTGAAGAAGCTTGGGATAAACATGGCCAACACATGCCAGGTGACCACATCTGCCGCGTCATGTGTGGTATAGCCGCAACCCACAACCGCCAGCGGGGTCGAGGTCATCACAAGGTTCATCAGCGCGTATGACACCATAGCGCAGATCACCGCCACCGCGATACGGGGGGTTGTGATCAACTCCCACCTTGTGCGGCCCTTGGGGCTGTCCGCCGACGGTGGCGCAGGGCGCGGTATGTCGAGGAACAGAAACAGCAGCGATCCGACGAGATTGAGTGCGATTACTGCCGCATAGGTGCCAAGGAACGGGACCACGTATGCGGTGGCGGTCAGCTTCACCAGTTGCGGCCCAATGATGGCCGCTGCCAGCCCGCCCGCCATCACATAAGAAATCGCCTTGGGCCGGAACGCGTCCGAGGCGGTATCGGCGGCGGCAAAGCGATAGAACCCGTGTGCGCTCATATAGATGCCGGTCAGGAAGCTGCCCGCCAGAAAGATCGGGAACGACGCCAGGTAGAGGCCATAGGCCCCCACCACGCCGCCCAGTGCGCCCATCAGCGCGCCCAGCATGAACCCGGCGCGGCGGCCCCAGCGCTGCATGATCGCCGACATCGGCGTGGCCGCCAGCATCGACCCCAGAACGATCATGGAAATCGGTAGGGTCGCCAGGCAGACATTGCTCGCCAGCGACTGCCCGGCCAGCCCTCCGATCGTGAAGATCATCGGCATTTGCGCGCCCAGCACAGCCTGCGCCGCCACCAGAACCACAACATTGCGGCGGGCGGTGCGGTCGTCGGTGGGGGCGAGTGCGTCTGTCATGCCTGCACACGTATCCCCGATTGCGCAGCGCGACAAGCGGTTGCAACTGCACCGGATGCGGTTACGGTGCCGCAGCACCGCGCAACGAAAACGGGCAGGGATGGCACAAAGCGAACGGATCATCGAAACGCCCGACTGCGTGGCCGAAGGGGCGGATTGGCTGGCCGGTCATTGCCCGCGCATGTCGCATGCCATGACGCTCACCGGCCCGCTGCCTTTGCGGCGCAAGCCGGACGGGTTTGCCGAGCTTCTCAGTGCCATTGTCAGCCAGCAGGTCAGCGTCGCCTCAGCCAATGCGATCTGGGGCCGGTTGAAGGCGGCCAAGCTGACCGGGCCGCGAAGGATTCTCTGGGCCGGTGAGGACGATCTGCGCGCAGTGGGTCTCAGCCGTCAAAAAATCCGCTATGCACGCGCGCTGGCCGAGGCGCGGATCGACTACGATGCCTTGCGCGACGCACCCTCAGATGAGGTTATTGCAACGCTGGTCGAGGTGCCCGGCATCGGCGCCTGGACCGCTGAGATATACGCCATGTTCTCGCTGGGTCGCGCTGATGTCTTTGCTCCGGGTGATCTGGCGCTGCAGGAGGCGGCGAAAGTTCTTTATGACCTGCCCGAGCGCCCCAGGGAAAAGGAACTGCGACAAATGGCGGAAGACTGGTCGCCCTGGCGGTCGGTTGCGGCCCGCGTGCTCTGGGCCTATTACCGCGTGGCCAAGGACAGGGAAGGTATCAGATGACGCGCGTTTTGAACTCCGGCCGGAAAGAGCCGCATTCGGGCACCGCACGATCGGTTGTGGTGTTTCTGCACGGCTACGGTGCCAATGGCGCGGACCTGCTGGGGATGGCTGATGTGCTGGGCGAACACCTGCCCGACACGCTCTTCGTGGCCCCCGACGCGCCTGAACAAATCCCCGGCATGCCCGGCAGCTATCAGTGGTTTCCAATCCCCTGGATCGACGGCTCGTCCGAGGAGGAGGCCATGCGCGGAATGGCGGCGGCGGTCGAGGATCTGAACGCCTATCTCGATGCGCTGATGGTGGACGAGGATATGCTGCCGGAACAGGTCGTGCTGTTCGGCTTCAGTCAGGGCACGATGATGAGCCTGCATGTCGCGCCCCGACGCGAAGACCCGGTGGCGGGCATCGTCGCCGTCTCGGGTCGGTTGCTCAGCCCCGAGACACTGGCCGATGAGGTGGTCAGCCGCATGCCTGTGCTGCTGGTGCATGGCGATGCCGATGACGTGGTGCCGCCGCAATCACTGCCCGAGGCCGCCGAGGCGCTGCAGGAAGCAGGCTTCAAAGAGGTCTACGCTCATGTGATGAAAGGCACCGGCCACGGTATCGCGCCCGACGGGCTGAGCGTTGCGCTGGCCTTCATGCGCGACAAGCTGAGCCTTTGAACAGGGCGGAATTGGGAGGACAGACATGTTGATCGTCACCGGAGTAATCGAAATCTCGCCCGAAGGGGTCGAAGCCGCCAAGGTCGCGGCACAGGCCATGGTCGCCGAAACCACTCAGGAGGCGGGCTGCATCATCTACGAATTCAGCCAGGTGATCGGGTCCGACACCCTGTTCCGGGTCTACGAAGAGTGGACAGATCAGGCCGCGCTTGAGGCACATTTCACCGCGCCCCATATGGCTGTCTTTCAACAGGCGCTGGGGCAGGTGGGCGTCGTCTCGCGCGATATCTATCGTGTCGTGGGCGGCGAAAAGCAGCCGCTGCGCTAAGTCAGCCCGGTTCGCCCCACAGCCAACTTTCGGCAAACTCCACCGAATTGCCGGCCGGATCGCGAACATAGAGCGATCTGGCCCCGTTGGGCCAGTCGAACGCAGTGTCGATTGTGACATTGGCCGTCAAGAGCCGGGCCTGCATCATCTCAATGGCCTCGCGATCCATCGTGAAACACACATGCCCATGACCGTGTGCGCCATGGGCCGGCACGGGAAGGCGGGGATTGTTGGGGGGCAACACCGTCTGATGCGGGTTGAAGATCAGCAGCACGGCGGGGCCGACCCGGTAAAAGACATGCCGCTTGCCGATGCGCTGGATGCATTCGAGCCCCAGCAACGTTCCATAAAACGCCTCGGCCAGATCCAGATCCTCGGCATAAAGCGTGGCTTCGAGAATGGCAGAGGGTGCGGGGGCGGGGGGCAATCTGTCGGTCATGCCCGACTATATCACCCGCGGCGGGGTCTGTCAGTCGGTGGCAGCGCCTCCCATCTGCCCGACCCCAGCCCGTCCAGCGACCAGTCGCCGATCCGGCATCGGATCAACCGCAGGGTGGGGTGGCCCACGGCGGCAGTCATGCGCCGTACCTGCCGGTTGCGGCCTTCGCGGATGGTCAGTTCGATCCAACTGTCGGGCACCGATTTGCGCACTCGTATCGGCGGTGACCGTTGCCACAGACCATCAGGCGTATCCATAAGGCGCGCGCGCGCCGGGCGGGTCAGACCGTCCTTGAGCTCGACACCTTTCTGCAAGGCATCAATCGCCGTCTGATCCGGGATTCCCTCGACCTGGGCCCAATAGGTTTTGGCCATCTTGTGTTTCGGGTCCGTGATCCGCGCCTGCAACCGCCCGTCATCGGTCAGCAGCATCAGCCCTTCGCTGTCGCGATCCAGTCGTCCCGCCGGATAAACACCGGGCAGGTCAATGAACGTGGACAGCGTCCGGCGCGGGCTGCCTTCGCTGCCTTTGTCGGTGAATTGCGACAGCACGTCGAAGGGTTTGTTGAAACGGATGAACCAGCTCATGACCCCGTCCTAGCGGGCGCGGCTGCTGTGGGCAAGCATGTGGATATCCGTCATGTCCGTGTTACGGTTGCCCGTTAGCAAGACGGCGATATGTTGTGGAAATTCAAGGCTTGTCAGGACGTGACCACGATATATAGTTATATCAAAGGCAGGGGCGGGGCTCCCCGCCCTGATGTCACAAGAGGACAGAGCAGGGCGAGTGGAGAGTCAGGTATGGATGGCGATTTCAGGACCGAATTTGTCAGGGAGCCAGGCGCCCTGAAACAGCACCCGGCGCTGGTGCTGAATGCGGATTACAGGCCGCTCTCCTATTATCCTTTGTCACTGTGGGCCTGGCAGGATGCCATCAAGGCCGCGTGGCTGGACCGGGTGGATATCGTGGCGGAATATGACGAGGTTGTCCGAAGTCCGTCGACGGAAATCAGGATACCCTCGGTCGTTGTCCTGAAAGACTATGTAAAACCCCAAAAGCGCGTGGCCTTCACGCGCTTTAATTTATTTCTGAGAGATGGTTTCCACTGCCAGTATTGTGGCAGTAAGGGGGATCTGACTTTTGACCACGTGGTGCCCCGCGCAGCAGGAGGCGTCACAAGCTGGGAAAATGTGGTCGCCGCCTGCGCGCCCTGCAACCTGCGCAAAGGATCGAAATCGCTGCGCCGCGCCGGGATGAGCCTGCGTAAACCCCCGCGTCGACCGCAAGCCGAGGAATTGCGCAATTCCGGTCGGAAATTCCCGCCCAATCACCTGCATGAAAGCTGGATCGACTTCCTCTATTGGGATACCGAACTGGACGCGTGATCCGCTGGCCTACTGGTCGCGTCTGGGTGGCAGTCCGACGTCCCTTCTCATATGATCGTCCAGTTGGTCGATATGGATTATGCGGCGTTTTCCCGAACTCATTTGACAAAAATTCCAATACTTCATGCGTCGCTTGATGCCCAGGTACAGTCTATGCATGGGATGCGCTTTCTGATTTACTGATTTGATCTGTACACAATAGTTCTTAAAAAAACGACGTATTGTGAAACTCAGAGACAGCATGAAAGCATAAGGAGAGTTTATGCATGATGCAGGCGATTCCCTCCCTCGCCGCCATCCGCGCCTTTGAAGCCGCCGCGCGGCATCAGAGCTTTACCCGCGCGGCCGAGGAACTGGGCATGAGCCAGGCCTCAGTCAGTTACCAGATCCGGGTGCTGGAGGAGCGTTTGGGGTTCCGCCTGTTCGCGCGCGCGGCTCGCAAGGTGCATCTGACCCGCGATGGTGAACGGCTGGCAAAATCAGTGGTCGAGGCGTTCGACCTGATGCGGGCGGCGTTTCAGACGGTCGAGGCGGATCAGCAGGCAACACTCACGATCAGCGCCACGCCGACGTTCTCGGCCAATTGGCTGGCCCCCAATATCGGTCGCTTTCAGATTGCGCATTCCGAGATTGCCGTGCGTGTTCTGGCGCATGAGGAACGGGCGGATTTCGCCCGCGCCGAGGTCGATCTGGCCATCCGCTACGGTGACGGCGACTTTCCAGGCCTACGCGCGCACCGGCTGATGCCGACCGAGTTCACGCCGGTCTTTGGGCCCGCGCTGGGGGCAGGGCCGCGCACACCGGCTGAACTGTTCGATTTTCCGCTGATCAGCCCCGGCGATTCCTATTGGCGCATTTGGATGGAACAGGCGGGCTGCGATGCTGCACTGCTGGACCGGCTAACCGGAACCTCGATGGCCTCGCAAACCGAGGCGGCGCAGGCGGCGATGGCCGGGCATGGTATCGCGATGCTCTCCCCGCGTTTCTTTGCCCAGGACTTTGCATCCGGCCGCCTGATACAACCCTTTGATCTGGTTGCGACGGACGGGATGGCGCATTGGTTGGTTTATCCGGAATCGCGAAGAAACCTGAGCAAGATCAGACTCTTCCGCCGCTGGATTGAAGCAGAAACCGCTTAGGATGCCAAATACGCAAGGAGCGAACAGATCTCTGTTGCCATTATTGATACCTGAACCATCCATGGATGCTCCCAATGGCAAAATGTGTCTCGCTTGATCGGCCAAGTGAATGGCAGCAAATCTTGAGCTGCTCAGTTGCGGGCCGTGACAAGTGTTGCCGGTAAGTTTGCCGCTTGAAGTCTGGAGATAGCGGCTGGTCGGCCTCGTCTTTGCTGTGAATGTGGTTCATGATTGCTATACATCCAGAAGCCGATGGCGTATGACCCGTCAAAACAGCA
Organism: Ruegeria hyattellae; assembly: GCF_041537925.1. Classification (NCBI taxonomy): domain Bacteria; kingdom Pseudomonadati; phylum Pseudomonadota; class Alphaproteobacteria; order Rhodobacterales; family Roseobacteraceae; genus Ruegeria; species Ruegeria hyattellae. The sequence goes on from NZ_JBGOSH010000001.1 coordinate 101,150, forward strand.
CCTGAAGCAAGGGGAGTGGGCAGCATGTCTGAAGATTTCGAACTGGATACCGATGATCTGAAGCGCCGCATGGATGGCTCGATGGCCAATCTGCGAACCGAGTTTGCGTCGCTGCGCACCGGCCGGGCCTCGGCCTCGATGCTGGAGCCAGTGATGGTGGATGCCTATGGCTCGATGACGCCGATCAACCAGGTCGGAACCGTCAACGTGCCCGAGTCTCGCATGGTGACAGTGAATGTCTGGGACAAGTCTCTGGTCGGCAAGGTCGAGAAGGCCATTCGCGAAAGCGGGCTTGGCATCAACCCACAGCTCAACGGCACGATCATCATGCTGCCGATCCCGGAACTTAACGAGGAACGGCGCCGCGAACTGGGCAAGGTGGCTGGGCACTATGCCGAAAGTGCACGTGTGGCGATCCGCAATGTGCGTCGTGACGGGATGGACCAGATCAAGAAAGCCAAGGCCGACGGCATGTCCGAGGATGACCAGAAATTCTGGGAAACCGAGGTGCAGGAACTGACCGACGAGATGATCAAGGCCGTCGATACCGCGCTGGAAACCAAGCAAGCCGAAATCATGCAGGTATAAACGCGTCAGGCGATGCCCAAGGATCCTTTCTCTGACACAGCTGGCGGGCCTCGCCATGTCGCAATCATCATGGATGGCAATGGCCGTTGGGCGCAGGCGCGCGGGCGACCGCGACTGTTCGGGCATCACGCGGGTGCGCGCCGGGTGCGCGAAGTGGTCGAGGCCTGTCCCGAACTGGGTGTCGAATATCTAACGATCTTTGCCTTTTCGACCGAGAACTGGAAGCGGACCCAAGTCGAGGTGGCGGGGCTGATGACCTTGTTCCGCCGTTACATCACCAAAGAAACCCGCGCGCTGTCCGAACGCGGCGTTTGCGTGCGTTTCATCGGCGACCGGGTGCGACTGGACAACAAGCTGGTTGCGTTGATGGACACGCTTGAGGAAAAGACGCGCGACAATGCACGTGTGAACCTGACCATCGCGCTGAACTATGGCGGCCGTGACGAGGTGGCGCGCGCCACGAAGCGGTTGGCGCAGGATGTAGCCGCGGGCAAGCTGAACCCCGACGACGTCGATGAGGAAACCTTGCCGCGTTATCTCGATACCTGTGTGTTGCCGGACCCCGATCTCGTCATACGCACCAGTGGCGAGGCGCGGATCTCGAACTTCCTGCTCTGGCAGTCGGCCTATGCTGAATATGAGTTCATCGACACGCTCTGGCCTGATTTCACCGCAGAAGAATTGGCGCGCCTGTGCCGGAATTACGGCGCGCGCGACCGCCGCTTTGGTGCGGTGCGCGCATGAGCGACAGCAAGTGGTCCGATCTGGCGACGCGGATCGCGTCGACGGTTGTTCTGGTTGCGATTGCTGCGATCGAGCTTTGGCTGGGTGGCTTGTGGTTTGAAAGCTTCATCGCGGCGGCCTGTGGCGTGATGATCTGGGAACTGGTGCGGATCATCGCCCCGGATAAGCGTAACGAGGCCATCCATTTGGGCATCTTGACTGGGTTGGCAGTGCTGATCAGCTATCATGTACCTTTGGTTTTCCGATTGCCGATCCTTCTGGCGCCGGTGCTTGTGGGCGTCGGGCAGGTCAAGGTTCGGCGCGGCCTTTTTGCGGTCTTTGCCTTGTGGATCAGTGCCGCGGGGCTGGGGTTCATCTCGATCCGTCTGACGATGGGCTTTGGCTGGATGCTATGGCTAGTTGGCGTGGTGGTGGCCACCGATGTGGCCGGGTATTTCGTGGGCAAGTCTATCGGTGGGCGCAAGTTCTGGCCGCGTGTGAGCCCCAACAAGACCTGGGCCGGGATCGTCGGAGGCTGGGTCGCCGCAGCACTGGTTGGCGCCGCTGTTGCCATGCAGGTCGGTTTCGGTGTGCCGTTTGTGCTGGTGTCGGTGCTGGCCTCGATGGCGAGCCAGGCGGGCGATATGGCGGAAAGCGCGCTCAAGCGGCACTGCAACGTCAAGGACAGTTCAAGCCTGATCCCCGGCCATGGCGGGTTTCTCGACCGGTTCGATGGCATGATGGGGGCAGCGCTCTTTGTGCTGATCGCTGGGCTGATCTATGCGCCGGGGCCAATGTAATGCGGCGGGTTTCCATCCTGGGAGCGACCGGCTCGATCGGGCAGAATACCGTGGATCTGATCGCCCGAAACCCTGAACGGTTCGAAGTTGTGGCCCTGACCGGCGGCGCCAATATCGACCAACTGGCGGCGGATGCGCGGGCGTTGAAGGCGCAACTGGCGGTCACTGCCCATGCGGGCCAGTACCAGGCCTTGCGCGAGGCACTCTCGGGGACTGGTATCGAGGTCGCGGCAGGCCCGGAGGCGCTGATCGAGGCAGGTGCGCGTCCCGCTGATTGGGTGATGTCGGCCATTGTCGGCGCCGCCGGACTGGCGCCGGGGTTGCGGGCTTTGGAGCAGGGCGCAACGCTGGCGCTGGCCAACAAGGAATCACTGGTCTGTGCGGGGCGGCTGGTGCTGGACACCGCACGCCGCCATGAGGCGCGGCTGTTGCCGGTCGACAGTGAACATTCGGCGGTGTTCCAGGCTCTGACCGGCGAGGATATTTCGGCGGTGGAGCGTATCGTCATCACCGCCAGCGGCGGCGCGTTTCGCGACTGGCCGCTGGAGGCGCTGAAAGAGGCGACACTGGAACAAGCGTCCTCGCATCCCAATTGGGCGATGGGCCAGCGGATCACCATCGACAGTGCATCCATGTTTAACAAGGCGCTGGAAGTTATCGAAACCAAAGAATATTTCGGTGTCGCGACAGAGCAAATCGAAGTGATCGTTCACCCGGAATCGATCATCCACGCGATGGTCGGATTCCAGGACGGGGCGATGATGGCGCATCTGGGCGCACCCGATATGCGACACGCGATCGGCTATGCGCTGAACTGGCCAGACCGGCAGCATCTGCCGGTGGCGCGACTGGATCTGGCGCAGCAGGCGCAGTTGAATTTCCGTGCACCCGACGATGCCCGCTATCCGGCGTTGGCATTGGCGCGGCAGGTGATGCGGCGCGGCGGGTTGTCGGGGGCGGTGTTCAACGCCGCCAAGGAGAGGGCGCTGGATCACTTCATAGCGGGACGCATCGGTTTTCTCGAAATGGCGGCGACGGTCGAGGCGGTGCTCGACCGATTTGAGACCGATCCGGGACTTATTGACGCCCCAATGACACTTGATAACGTGACGCAAACGGACCATCTGGCACGTATCCGGGCCGATGAAACCATCGGCGCAAGAGCAGGGTAGACATTTGGACATTCTAGGGATGATCCCGCAGTTCGGCGGACTTCTGTACACCATCATTGCCTTTGTGGTGGCGCTTTCGGTGATCGTAGCGGTCCACGAATACGGCCATTACATCGTCGGGCGCTGGTCGGGCATTCACGCCGAGGTGTTCTCGCTGGGCTTTGGTCCCGTATTGTGGAGCAGGGTCGACCGCCACGGCACCCGTTGGCAATTCGCACTGCTGCCCTTTGGTGGCTATGTGAAGTTTCTGGGCGATGCCAATGCGGCCTCGGGCAAGGATGGCGCAGCAATGCAGACGTTGGCCGAGGACAACCCGCAGGCCGTGCGCGCCTCGATGCATGGTGCGCCGCTCTGGGCACGGACTGCGACGGTAGCTGCGGGCCCCGTATTCAATTTTATCCTGTCGATCCTCGTCTTCGGCGCGATCTTCATGTTTCGCGGCGTCGCCAGCGACCCCCTGACCGTGGGCGCGGTCGAGCCGCTGCCGAATGTGGTCGAGGAATTGCAGGTTGGGGACCGGATCACGGCGATCGACGGGGCGGTGGTGCCCGATATTGGTAACACCGATGCCTGGGGCGATTTCATCGATGATCTGCAGCCCAAACCGGTGCTCGAATATGCAGTCGTTCGTGACGGGCAGGACGTGCTGGTTCAGGGGCCGTGGCTGTTTCCGCCACTGGTCAGTGCGGTGGCGCCCCGCAGTGCTGCGATGGATATCGACCTGAAACCCGGTGATGTGATCACTGGCATTGACGGCGCGCCGGTCTTTGCGTTCTCCGAGTTGAAGGATGCAGTCGAAGGATCGGACGGGAAGGGGCTGCTGCTGAATGTCTGGCGCGATGGCGAGATGCTTGAGTTTGCGCTTGTGCCCCGTCGCACTGACGAGCCGCAGCCCGATGGTGGTTTTGTCACCCATTGGCGGATCGGTATTGTCGGCGGCATGGCGCTGGAACCTGCGACAGAACGGGCGGGGCCGGTGCAGGCCCTGGCCGAAGGGACCGAGCAGACCTGGCGGATCATTCGCGGATCGGTCTCGGGCCTGTGGCACATGATCACCGGCGCAATCAGCACCTGCAACATCTCGGGTCCGATCGGAATTGCCGAAACATCGGGCGCAATGGCCAGTCAGGGTGCACAAAGCTTCATCGGGTTCATTGCAGTGCTGTCGGCGGCGGTGGGCCTGATGAACCTGTTCCCGATCCCGGCGCTGGATGGCGGACATCTGGTCTTTTACGCCTATGAGGCGATTGCAGGCAAACCGCCCAGTGATCTGGCCCTGCGGGTGCTGATGACGGCGGGCATTTCGCTGATCCTCGGCCTGATGGTCTTTGCGCTCAGCAACGACTTGTTCTGCTGACTTCGTCCCTCTTGTTGCCGCAGGTCTGCCCAAGTCTCGCCATATTCCGACACTAGTTTATTCCCATTCATTCTTTGGGGGTTTGCCATGCAGACACTTCAACATTCCTATCGCGGGCTAAGCCTGCTTTTTGAACTGAACTGGGACCGCCTGCTGTTTGTGGGCGCGCTTGGGGCAGGTCTCGCCATGGGCGCTTATCTCAACAGTTTCTGATTCTCGGGCTCTGATTTCCAAGAAAGGCACGTGAACCGCAGGGTTGCGTGCCTTTGGTGTTTTGACAACTCGCTTCAATCCCGCTAGTGAAAAGCAAAAATAGCGGTTTGAAATCGGGTAGTACAAAAAATGAAGACTGGCACGGGGACGGGTACATCCTGCGGCGGAGCACGGGGCAGCGGCAATATGTTGTGGCGCGCGCTGGCTGCGATTTTCTTTTTGACGACAACGGCTTTTGTAACCCTGCCGGATATGGCAGCGGCGCAAACCTATGTCTTCAATTCGGTCCAGGTCGAGGGCAACGAACGGATCGAAACCTCGACCATCATCACCCGCACGGGAATCGAACGTGGCAAGGAAGTCAGCGCGGGCCAGCTCAACGATGCCGTGCAGCGGGTTCTTGACAGTGGCGTATTTGAAACAGTCGAGATGATCCCGCGCGGCAGCACCTTGATCGTGAAGGTCGCGGAATACCCGACGATCAACCAGATCAGCTTCGAAGGCAACAAGCGGATCAAGAACGAAGTGCTGACCGAAGTTGTATCCTCGGAATCGCGCCGTGTGTACACGCCTGAGCAGGCTGAACGGGATGCTGTTGCGATCTCGGATGTCTATTCGGCGCGAGGGCGTATTGCCGCAACGGTTGTCCCGCGCATCATCCGCCGCAATGACAATCGTGTCGATCTGGTCTTCGAGATCGCCGAAGGCGAAACGATCGAAGTTGAGCGGATCAGTTTTGTCGGCAACCGCAACTATTCCGACCGCCGCCTGCGCCGCGTGCTTGAAACCAAACAAGCCGGTTTGCTGCGGACTTTCATTCAGGCTGACACGTTCATTGCCGACCGGATCGAGTTCGACAAACAGGTTCTGCGCGACTTTTACCTGTCGCGCGGCTATGTCGATTTCCGCGTGAACAGTTCCAACGTGGAATTCACCCGCGAGCGCGACGCGTTCTTCCTTGTTCTCAACGTTACCGAAGGCCAGCAATTCTCGTTTGGTCAGGTCACCGTGTCCAGCGAGATCGCGGGCGTTGATCCCGCGCCCTATCTGGAGGCGATCAAGGTCCGCCCGGGGGTGATCTATTCCCCGTCGCTGGTGGACAATGAAATCGCGCGCCTTGAAAAGCTGGGCCTGCGCAACGGAGTAGATTTCCTGCGGGTCGAACCCCGGATCACTCGCAATGACCGCGACCTGAGCCTGGATATCGATTTCGCGCTGGTGCGTGGACCGCGCATCTTTGTCGAGCGGATCGATATCGAGGGCAACACTACAACCCTGGACCGGGTGATCCGCAACCAGTTCCGGACGGTCGAGGGCGACCCCTTCAACCCGCGTGAAATCCGCGAGAGCGCGGAACGGATCCGTGCTCTGGGCTTCTTCGCCAATTCCGATGTGGAAACCCGCGAAGGCTCTACCCCGGACCGGGTTATTGTCGATGTGGATGTCGAAGAGCAGCCGACCGGCTCGCTCAACCTCGGCGGTAACTACTCGGCGGCGGACGGGTTTGGTCTGGCGATTGGATTGACAGAAAACAACTTCCTAGGCCGGGGACAGAGTGTATCGCTGAATCTTTCAACGGCGCAGGAATCAGAGCGCTATACCTTCAGTTTCTCCGAACCCAACCTTCTGGGGCGTGACCTGCGTGGTGATCTGGATCTTGGATATGCCGCGCGCGATTCGAGTTTTTCGAACTACGATACCAGACGTGTCTTCTTCACGCCCGGCGTGACATTTCCGATTGGCGAATTGTCCTCAATGCAGTTGCGTTATGACTGGGGCCAGAGTGAAATGCGCAACCGGGGGTCTCAGCCGGTAGGGGCGGTCATCGCCTCGGAAATCGCCGAGGGCAAGCGGACTGCCAGCGGGTTGGGGGTGAGCTATGTCTATGACAGCCGTCGCAGCGGGCTTGATCCCACGGCAGGTGTTCTGTTCCGGGCCGATGTGGACGCGGCGGGGCTTGGTGGAGATGACAAATTTGTCAAGGCAAAGGTCACCAGCACAGCGCAGCGCCTGGTTTTGAGCGAAGAGGTGACCCTGAAGGCAACTGTCGAGCTTGGCGCTTTCCACTGGCTTGGCGATGGCAACAGCCGCACGATCGACCGTTTTCTGCTGGGGCCGCGCACCTTCCGCGGGTTCGAGCCAGCGGGCATCGGCCCTCGCGATCTGTCCAACAATGTGGATGATGCCATCGGCGGCAACTATTACGCAGTTGCACGGCTCGAGGCCGATTTCCCGCTCGGACTGCCCGAAGAATACGGGATCCGTGGTGGGTTGTTCTACGATCTGGGCAACCTGTGGAATATCGATGATGTGAATACCACCGGCGCCTCTATCGTCGGGGGAAGCGGGTCGCTCCGGCAAGTGGTCGGTTTCTCGGTCCTCTGGACAACCCCTTTTGGCCCGCTGCGCTTTAACTTTTCAAAGGCGCTTCAGAAAGAGGACTTCGACAAGGAGCAGAGTTTCGACGTGACCCTGCAGGCGCGGTTCTGATCCCGGATGGTGCTTGGGCGCAGATCCGGCCTGGGCGCTGCGCTGGCAATGACAGTGGCGCTGCTCTTCGGGGCGCCACCGGCGGCGGCACAGGATACTGGCCTGCCCACCGGCCAGATCCTGACCATTTCCGCCGACCGGCTTTTTGCCGATTCTAATTTCGGTCAACGTGTGCTCAGCGAATTGGAGGCCGAGGGCATTGTTCTTTCCGCCGAGAACGAGCGCATCATTGCAGAGTTGAGCCGCGAGGAAGAATCGTTGACCGAGCGCCGCGCCACAACCGACCCGCAAGCCTTCCGCGCGCTGGCCGATGCCTTTGACAAGAAGGTAGAAGAACACCGCGCCAACCAGAAGGCCAAGCTTGATGCGCTGACGCTGAACCGTGAGAAGGCGCGCGCGGTGTTCTTTGAGGCCGTCCGCCCGGTACTGGAAACGCTGATGCGGGATACCGGCGCGGGCGTCATTCTGGAACGCTCGGATGTTTTCCTGAGCGCCAATGCCACGGACATCACCGCCGACGCCATCGCTCGGATCAACGAGGCGATCGGCGATGGTGCGGATCTGGAAATCCAGATCGAGCGCTAGCTTGCTTGCTCAAACGGGCGTCTGTTGCTAGTGACGCCCCAACAAGAATGAACCACGGGACGACCGCGCAATGACATCAGAGACCAAGAGCGCCGATATTCAACTGATCCAGCGTATTCTGCCGCACCGCTATCCCTTTCTTCTGGTCGATAAGGTGGTGGATATTGACGGCTTTGCCTCATCGCGCGGGATCAAGAACGTCACCATGAACGAGCCGCATTTTCAGGGCCATTTTCCCGGCACTCCGATAATGCCAGGCGTGACGATCATCGAGGCGATGGCACAGACGGCGGGCGTTATGCTGGGGGTTGGCTTCGATGTGATCGATACCGAATTGCTGATCTATTTCATGTCCATCGACAAGTGCAAGTTCCGTCGCAAGGTGGTGCCCGGCGACGTGATGGAGATGCATGTCCAGACCGTGCGCGGCAAGAAGGGCGGCAAGATCTTCAAGTTCAGCGGCCTGGCCACGGTCGAGGGCGAAGTGGCGGCGCAAGCCGAGTTTTCTGCCTATGTTGACTGGGACATGGAAAAGACCACATGAGCGGCATCCACCCCAGCGCCATCATCGAAGAGGGCGCGCAGATCGGCCAGGACTGCGTCATCGGCCCATTCTGTGTGGTCGGGTCGCAGGTGAAACTCTGCGACCGGGTCGAGCTCAAGTCCCATGTGGTGGTGACCGGCGATACCGAGATCGGCGACGATACGGTGATTTTCAATTTCTCGGTGATCGGAGAGATCCCACAGGATCTGAAATTCGGCGGTGAAAACACTTCGCTGGAGATTGGCAAGCGTAACCGCATCCGGGAACACGTGACGGTCAATACAGGGACCGAAGGCGGCGGCGGGGTGACCCGGATCGGCGATGACTGCCTGCTGATGGCAGGCGTTCATGTGGCGCATGACGTGCAGATCGGCAACCGGGTCATCATGGTCAATCATTCCGGGGCGGCGGGACATTGCGTGGTCGAAGACGACGTGATCGTCGGCGGCATTTCCGGACTGCATCAATGGGTGCGGGTGGGGCGCGGCGCGATCATCGGCGCGCTGACCATGGTGCCCAATGACGTGATCCCTTATGGCCTAGTGCAGGCGCAGCGCGGGCGGCTTGACGGGTTGAACCTTGTCGGTCTCAAGCGGCGTGGCTTGTCGCGGGCCGATATCTCGGCCCTACGCGCGGCCTTTAAGGAACTGTCCGAAGGAGACGGCACCTTCCAGGATCGTGCAAAGCGCCTGGGCGAAAGCAGCGACAGCGAGTATGTTCAGCAGATCGTTGATTTCGTGACCGGGCAGAGCGACCGGTCCTTCTTGACGCCGGAGCGCTGAGCCATGCTGGCGCTGATTGCCGGAACCGGGGGCTTGCCTGACGAAATCGTCGCGCGGCTGCCCGAGCGGCCTTATATCTGCGCGATGGAGCCGTTCCTGCCGGACCATTTGAACGTGGACCGCCCCTTTGTCGTCGAACAGCTTGGCACACTGATTGCGGAGCTCAAAGACAGGGGCGTGACAGCGATCTGCATGGCGGGCGCGGTCGGGCGACCTCCGATCGATCCGTCACGCATCGATGCCGCCACCATGCCGCTGGTGCCGGTGCTGCAGCAGGCGATCCTGTCCGGCGATGACAGCGCCCTGCGCGCGATCATCGGAATTTTCGAAGAGGCCGGACTGACCCTGCGCGCCGCGCATGAGATTGCGCCGGACCTGTTGCCGCCGCTGGGCACGCTGACCGAGGCACAGCCGGGCGAGGGTGATCTGCGCGATGCCGATCGTGGTACCGGCGTGGTGCGCGCGATGAGCGCCGCCGATATCGGGCAGGCCTGCGTGGTGGCCAAGGGGCAGGCGCTGGCGATCGAAGGGATTTATGGCACCGCCTGGATGCTGCAATCGCTTACCCAGCGCCCGGATGCGGGCGGTGGCATCCTGTTCAAGGCGCCGAAACCCGGTCAGGACCGGCGCGCCGATCTGCCGACAATCGGCCCCGACACCGTAACCGGCGCCGTTGCCGCCGGTCTCTCCGGGATCGTGATCGAAAAGGGCGGCGTGATCGTGCTGGAGCGTGACCGGGTCGTCGAAGAGTGCAACCGGCTCGGCCTGTTTCTGACCGTGCGCGAACGGACCGCCTGATGCAGGTCTTCATCCTTGCGGGCGAGCCCTCGGGGGACCGGCTAGGCGGGGCGCTGATGCAGGGGCTGCAACAGTTGGAGCCAGACGTGCGCTTCGAGGGGATCGGCGGGCCGATGATGACGGGGCAGGGGCTGCAGAGCCGCTTTCCGATGTCGGAGCTCAGCGTCATGGGTCTGACCGAGGTGCTACCGAAATTCTTCCACCTCAAGCGCCGCATCGCCGAGACGGCTCAGGCGGTGCTTGAAATGAAGCCGGATGTGCTGATCACCATCGACAGCCCCGATTTCAGTCTGCGCGTGGCCAAACTGGTCAAGGCACAAAGCACGATCCGCACCGTGCACTACGTGGCTCCCAGCGTCTGGGCCTGGCGGCCGGCGCGCGCGAACAAGATGGCCAAGGTGATCGACCATGTTCTGGCCCTGCTGCCCTTTGAGCCGCCCTATATGGAGCGCGCCGGGATGGAATGCGACTTTGTTGGCCATCCCGTGGCCGCCGATCCGGTGGCCAGTGCAGACGAGATCGCTGCGCTGCGGGCGGAACTGGATCTGGGTGATGCGCCTGTGTTGCTGGCCTTGCCGGGTTCGCGACGGGGCGAGATCGAGCGGCTCGCGCCGGTCTTTGGCGCCGCTCTACAGGTCTTTCTGAAAGATCGGCCCGAGATGCGCGTACTTGTTCCGGCGGTGCCGCATGTGGTTGATCTTGTGCAGGCGCAGGTCGCCGACTGGCCGGGTCGCCCTGTCATCCTCGACCCGCGTGGGATCGACAGCGACGTTGCCGCGACGCGCAAGCGTGCGGGTTTTGCCATGGCCGATCTGGCGCTGGCGGCCTCGGGCACAGTCTCGCTGGAATTGGCGGCGCAGAACACACCGATGGTGATTGCCTACAAGCTGAGCTGGCTCACCCAGAAGATCGCCGAACGGATGGTCAAGCTGGATACGGTCACGCTGGTCAATCTGGTCAGCGAAACCCGCGTTGTGCCGGAATGCCTCGGCCCCGAATGCACCCCGGACAATGTCGCCGCCGCGCTTGCGGCGTTGCAGGCCGACGCCTCGGGGCAGTCTGCAGCCATGGCGCTGACGATGGAGCGTCTGGGCCGCGGTGGAGAAGCACCGGGTCTGCGCGCCGCCCACGCCGTGTTGGACCGGCTGCAAGGCTGATGCTCGACCACCTGATCTTTGCGCTCTCTGCTGCGCTGGCGCAGGTGCTGACCAATCTCGACAATCTGGCGGCGCTGATTGCGCTGATGCTGGTGTCGGGTGCGGCGCGCTCGGTCGTCGGGTTTCTGCTGGCGCAACTGCTGATGCTGGCGGCGGCGATGGGTGTGGCTTTTGGCGTCAGTGACGCGGTACCGCATTGGGCGGGGTATCTGGGCGTCTTTCCTCTCGGGCTTGGACTTTGGGGATTGTGGCGGCAGTTTTCAGTGCGATCTGATGCGCCATCCTCGCCGCTGCCGGCTGGGGCATCGGTATTGGTGACAACGCTGCTGTTTCTCAGCCTCTCGGTGGACAGTTTCATGGTGATGGCGCCATTGCTGGCCGATTCTGCCCCCAGCTATCGCATCGCCGGACTGATCGGGGCCGTTCTGGCGGTTTGCGCTCTGGCGGTACTGGCGCTGGCCGGGGCCCGCGCCACTGGTGCCGCCGAGCGGATTGCCCGCCGGATGGAAAGGATCGTGCCCTATGTCATGATCTGCGCCGGGATCTACATCCTCAGCAACAGCTGGACTGACGTGGTCCAGTAGCGATGGTTCAGTAGCCGCGCCAGATCCAGCCGCCACCAAAGATGCGGCTGCCACCGGTTTTATAGAACACACAGGCCTGACCCGGCGAGATACCTTCCTCGGCGCTCAGCAATTCGACCTCGGCGGTGGTGTCGCTCAGCGGTCGGATCACCGCCTCGCGCGGGGGGCGGGTCGAGCGGACCTTGACCGAGACATGCCATTCGTCGCGGCTGGTGAACGGTTCATCCCCCAGCCAGTTGATCTCGCGCACCGGCACCGTGCGGGTGGCCAGCAACTCTTTCGGCCCGACGACGACCTGTTTGGCATCCACATCCAGCTTGACCACGTAAAGCGGTTCGCTGAGGCCCCCAATGCCCAATCCCCGTCGCTGACCGATCGTGTAGTGAATGACACCCTCATGGCTACCCAGCACCCGGCCATCGGCATGCACGATCTCGCCCGGTTCCGCGGCGCCGGGGCGCAGCTTTTCGATCACGCTGGCATAGTTGCCATTGGGCACGAAACAGATGTCCTGACTGTCGGGCTTGTCAGCCACGGCCAGACCATACTGGGCTGCCATCTCGCGCGTGGCATCCTTGGAGGGCAGGTGGCCCAGTGGAAAGCGCAGATAGTCCAGTTGCTCGGGCGTGGTCGAAAACAGGAAATAGGACTGATCGCGGTTGGCATCCTCAGCACTGTGCAGTTCCGGCCCGTTCGGTCCCATCTTGCGCTGGATATAGTGACCGGTGGCCATGCAGTCGGCCTCAAGATCCTTGGCGGTTTCCAGCAGGTCCTTGAACTTCACACGCTCATTGCAACGGATACAGGGCACCGGCGTGGCCCCGGCAAGGTAGCTGTCGGCGAACTCGTCGATCACCGCGTCCTTAAAGATGTTCTCATAATCAAGAACGTAGTGGGGAAAGCCGCGTTCCTCGGCCACCCGGCGCGCATCGTGAATGTCGATGCCCGCACAGCAGGCACCTTTTTTGGCCAAGGCCGCGCCGTGGTCATAAAGCTGCAGCGTCACGCCCACCACGTCATAGCCCTGATCGGCCAGATAGGCAGCCACGACCGAGCTGTCGACACCGCCCGACATGGCCACGACCACCCGTGTTTCCGAGGGCGGTTTGGCGATGCCAAGCGAATTCAGTTGTGTGTCGTTGTCCAGCGCCATCGGGCGACTCCTGCGGATCGGTGGAAGACCGGCAGAATATAGGAAAATCCTAGATACTCTCAAGAGGTGGTTTCATGCGCCGTTAAGTATGCTGCGCGACAGTTTATGGGCCAAAAAGGGGATAAGGTGATGTTTCTACGCAAGGTTGAAGGACCGAACTCGGTCACGCTGCCGGACGGCTCGATCATGACACGGTCCGATCTGCCGCCGGCAAATACCAGCAGATGGGTTGCATCCCGCAAATTCGCGGTCGTGCGGGGCGTGCTTTATGGTCTGATCACGCAATCGGAGGCGCAGAAAGCCTATGGGTTGAGCGAAGAGGAATTCAATGGCTGGGTTGCCGCCGCAGCAACCCACGGAGAGGACGCTTTGAAGGTCACAGCATTGAAAAAATATAGACAACTTAAGGTTGATACATGATAGTTTTATTATCGGTAACGTTGGATTAACCATTTTTGTCCACGGTGAACCCGAGAGCGAGTTTCTGTAGAACACGGAGAGCAGTGCATGCGCATACTTCTGGTCGAAGATGACCCAACAACTTCGAAGAGCATCGAACTGATGCTGACCCACGCCAACCTGAACGTCTATGCGACGGATCTGGGTGAAGAAGGGATCGATCTGGCCAAGCTCTATGATTACGATCTGATCCTGCTGGACCTCAATCTGCCCGACATGGAAGGGCATGAGGTGCTGCGGCAGCTGCGCATGGCACGGATCGAAACGCCGATCCTCATCCTGTCCGGTGCCGATGACACCGAAAACAAGATCAAGGGCTTTGGCTTTGGAGCGGATGACTATCTGACCAAACCGTTCCACCGCGAAGAACTGGTGGCACGCATCCACGCGATCATCCGCCGGTCCAAGGGGCATTCGCAGTCGATCATTCAGACCGGGCGAATCGCGGTCAACCTGGATGCCAAGACGGTCGAGGCAGATGGTCAGCCGGTTCATCTGACCGGCAAGGAATACCAGATGCTGGAACTGCTGAGCCTGCGCAAGGGCACCACGCTGACCAAGGAGATGTTCCTCAACCATCTCTATGGCGGAATGGATGAGCCGGAACTCAAGATCATCGATGTTTTTATCTGCAAGCTGCGCAAAAAGCTAAGCATTGCGACCGATGGCGAGAATTACATCGAAACGGTCTGGGGCCGCGGCTATGTGCTGCGCGATCCGCAGAATGACAGCCTGACGGAATCGAAACTGGCCGTCGGCGCCTGAACATCCCCCGGCCGCCCGTCCAGAGCGGTCCCACCACTCACACGCAACGTCTGGACCTGACGATGGCCTCGTCCTAACACTTGTGACCGAAACCACAAGCGGCGGGGCGGGGCCATGTCCGATACACAATCAGTCGACACGCTGACACAAAAACAGGCGCGTGATGAACTCGCGCGGCTCGCCCGGTTGCTGGAGCGTGCGAATCAGGCCTACCATGTCTCCGACGCGCCCGAGATCAGCGATGCGGAGTATGACGCGCTCAAACACCGCAACGCTGCGATCGAGGCGCGGTTTCCCAAGCTTAAACGCAAGGACAGCCCCTCGGATCAGGTTGGCGCGCGTCCGGCAGAGGGGTTTTCAAAGGTCCCCCATGCGGTGCGGATGTTGTCGCTGGGCAATGCTTTTGATGACGAGGATGTGAGCGGCTTCGTTGCATCGATTCGAAAATATCTGGGGCTGTCGGGTGACACTCCGCTGAGTTTCACCGCCGAGCCCAAGATCGACGGGCTATCGTTGTCGCTGCGCTACGAAATGGGCAGGCTGGTTCAGGCGGCAACGCGTGGCGATGGTGAGGTCGGCGAGAATGTTACCGCCAACGCACTGACCATTGAGGATATTCCCGCGACCGTCACCGGCGCGCCGGATGTGCTGGAAGTGCGGGGCGAGGTCTACATGACCCATGCTGATTTCGATGCGTTGAACGCCCGACAGGAACAGGAAGGCGGCAAACGCTTTGCCAACCCGCGCAACGCCGCAGCGGGCTCTCTCCGGCAACTGGATGCGAAGATCACCCGCGCCCGCCCCCTGAAGTTCTTTGCCTATGCTTGGGGCGAGATTTCGGCGCCCCTCGCTCAGACGCAAATGGCGGCGATTGAACGTCTGCAAACGCTTGGGTTCCAGACCAACCCGCTGACCCGGCTCTGCCGGTCAGTGCCTGATTTGATCGCCCATTACCGCGAAATCGAAGCGCAGCGCGCAACGCTGGGCTATGACATCGACGGTGTGGTCTACAAGGTCGATGCGCTGGATCTGCAGGCGCGGTTGGGGTTCCGCTCGACCACGCCTCGTTGGGCGATTGCGCATAAATTTCCCGCCGAACTGGCCTGGACCCGGCTTGAGGCGATCGACATTCAGGTGGGTCGCACCGGCGCGCTCAGCCCGGTCGCACGGCTGCATCCAGTGACGGTGGGTGGCGTGGTGGTCTCGAACGCGACCCTGCACAACGAGGACTATATCGCGGGCCGCGATGCCACCGGGGGCGAGATCCGGGGTGGCAAGGACATTCGTGTTGGCGACTGGGTGGAGGTCTATCGCGCCGGGGACGTGATTCCGAAAGTGGCCGATGTTGACCTGAAGAAGCGCTCGAAAGCTGCTGTAAAATATCAATTTCCTACACAATGCCCCGAATGTGGCAGCGAGGCGATACGCGAGGAAGGCGACGCGGTGCGCCGCTGCACCGGGGGGTTGATCTGCCCCGCTCAGGCCGTTGAAAAGCTGAAACATTTCGTGTTGCGAAAAGCCTTCGATATCGAAGGCCTGGGCGCCAAGCAGGTCGAAATGTTTCATGGTGACGAGACCCTGCCGATCAACACGCCTGCCGACATCTTCACGCTTCAGGCCCGCGATGCGCAGAACCTCGGCAAGCTGAAGAACCGCGATGGTTGGGGGGACACTTCGGCCAAGAACCTCTTTGCTGCGATCGAGGAAAAGCGCACCATCCCGCTGGCGCGGCTGATCTTTGCCCTCGGCATCCGCCATGTGGGCGAGGTCGGCGCACGTGATTTGGCGCTGCATTACCGGGACTGGGACGCGATGGCCGATGCTGTCGACACGGCGCGCCCGGCGGCGCTGGCCCATCGCGCCGCCAATGCCGCCGAAGAGGCCGAGCGGATTATCGCGATGGACGCTGGACGCCGGGCGCAGATCAAACAGGCCCGCGATGCCGCAACGGCCAGATGTGATGTTCCGGACGCAGCCGCCATCGCCTGGGGTGATCTGACCGGGATCGACGGTATCGGTGCCACCCTGGGCCTGTCGCTTTCCGATGCATTTGCCAACACCGAAGAACGTTCCGCATTCGACGACTTGCGGGCGCATTTGACCATCGTGCCACCCGAAGCCCCCGCCGCAGAAAGCCAGGTCGCGGGCAAGACCGTGGTCTTCACCGGCACGCTGGAGAAAATGACCCGAGCCGAGGCCAAGGCGCGGGCCGAGGCGCTAGGGGCCAAGGTCTCAGGCTCGGTCTCGGCCAAGACCGATCTGCTGGTGGCGGGGCCGGGGGCCGGGTCAAAGGCCAAGAAAGCCGCCGATCTAGGCATCGAGACACTGGACGAGGATGGCTGGCTGCACCTCATTGGCGACGCATGAGCGGGCGCCCCGAACAGCTGTTCCCGCTATTTGCGGGGCTTGAGACCCTAGAGGGTGTTGGGCCCAAAACCGCGCAACTACTGACACAGGCCGAGATCACCGCGCCGCGCGATATCCTGTTCTCGCTGCCTTATGCGGTGGTGGACCGCAGGCGGCGCAACAGTATCAAGGGGATCGATCTGCCCGCGACACTGACCGTCGAAGTGACCGTTGGAACGCACCGCGCTCCGCGCAGTCGCGGTGGGGCGTACCGTGTGCATGTCGAGGACGAAAAGGCGGACTTCCAGCTGGTCTTCTTCCACGCGCGCGGCGATTACCTGAAACGGGTGCTGCCGACAGGATCGCGCCGGGTGATCTCGGGCAAGCTGGAACTGTTCGACGGAATGGCGCAGATGGTGCATCCCGACCATATGCTGCCGGTGGAAGAGGCAGGAGATATCCCCGATTTCGAACCGGTCTACCACCTGACGCAGAGCATCACGCAAAAGACCATGTTCAAGGCCACCCGGGCTGCGCTGGAACGCGCGCCGCACCTGGATGAGTGGATTGATCCGGGTTTGAAGGAACGTGAGGGCTGGAGTGACTGGCATGCCGCGATCGAGGCCGGGCATGCCCCGCGCGGGCTGGATGACATACTGCCGCACGCCCCCGCAAAGGCACGGCTGGCTTATGATGAGCTGTTCGCCCATCAGATGACGCTGGCGCTGGCCCGTCGGCGCGAGCGCAAGGGGCGCGGTATTTCCAGCATCGCCACCGGCGCGTTGCAGTCGCGTGTGCTCGCTAGCCTGCCGTATAGGTCTACTGATGCGCAGACCCGCGCCATCGCCGAAATCTCGGAGGATATGGCGGCAGAGATTCGGATGAACCGGCTGCTGCAGGGCGATGTGGGTGCGGGCAAGACGCTGGTGGCCTTCATGGCGCTGCTGGTCGCGGTCGAGGCGGGCGGGCAGGGTGTGATGATGGCCCCCACCGAAATCCTTGCCCGCCAGCACTTGGAGGGGCTGCGCCCGTTGGCCGAAGAGGCGGGCGTGGTTCTGGAGATTCTTACCGGACGCGATAAGGGGGTGGACCGGCGCGGCAAGCTCGACGCGCTGGCGCGGGGCGACATCCAGATCCTGGTCGGCACCCATGCGGTGTTTCAGGAGGATGTGCGCTTTGCCGACCTGCGCCTGGCGATTGTCGATGAACAGCACCGGTTCGGCGTGCGTCAGCGGATGGAACTTGCAGAAAAGGGCTTGGGCGCGGATGTGCTGGTGATGACGGCAACGCCGATCCCGCGCAGCCTGTCGCTGGCGCAATATGGCGACATGGATGTCTCGATCCTGGATGAAAAGCCGCCCGGTCGCAAACCGATCAAGACCGCCGTCATAAGTACGCAGAACTTGGATGCGGTGGTTGACCGGCTGCGGCAGGCCATCGCCGAAGGGCGGCAATGCTATTGGGTTTGTCCGCTGGTCGAGGAATCGGAACTGGTCGATCTGACCTCGGCTGAAGACCGGTTCAAACGCCTGCGCGCGGTGCTTGGCGAAGGGGTTGTCGGCCTTGTGCATGGTCAGATGCCGCCCGCCGACAAAGACGCGGCCATGGCGGCGTTTCAAAGTGGCGAGACCAAGGTGCTGGTGGCCACCACCGTGATCGAGGTGGGGGTCAACGTGCCCAATGCAACGATCATGGTGATCGAACGGGCCGAGATTTTCGGTCTGGCACAGCTGCACCAGCTGCGCGGCCGGGTTGGGCGGGGTGAGGCCGAATCGACCTGCCTGCTGATGTATCAGGCTCCGGTCAGCGAAAGCGGACGGCGCCGACTGGAAGTGCTGCGCGAGACTGAGGACGGTTTCCGCATCGCTGAAACCGATCTGGAGATGCGCGGCGCGGGTGACCTGATCGGCACCGCGCAATCGGGGCTTCCAAAGTTCCGCATCGCCGATCTGGAACGGCAGGCGTCTCTGATGGCGATTGCGCAGCGGGACGCACGTGCGTTGCTGGAAGCAGACCCGGAGTTGGCAAGCGATAGAGGGCAGGCGGCGCGGGTTCTTCTGTGGCTGATGCGGCAGGATCAGGCGATCCGATTGATATCGGTTGGGTAAGCCCCGTCCCTGAAACCGTCCGGGGGACGGTTTCAGGGGCGAATGGGCGGAGCACCGGAAGCGGGCCGAGTTTGCAAACTCCAAAACATCATGGTTTCAATGAGTTGGTGAATTCTTTCACAAAATGTTCGCGAATGTTCTCATAAAGTTCTTTACAAAGACTTTCAGAAATGAGAACAAAAGGTCAACAAATGCCTGAGAACTGAGCCGGAGGTGACCCATGCTGACCCAGATCAAAACTGCGCTGACCCGTTCCCGCAATACCATCCTGCAAGATGCGTTGGGTGCGGCCTCGCTGGTTGTGATGCTGATGGTCGCCTTGCACATGCCCGGCCTCTGAACCCTATCTGCCTGCGATCTCGTGCCGAGGCCCCTGCATCCTGTTCGATCCCGATGCAAAGGGTGACCTGCCTGTCCTTTACCCTATAGGGGGATGTCCCGTTCCCCTGCCGGGCGCTTCGGTCCCAACACGAGAGACGCATTCCTGCCGCCGCCCTCTCCCGCCCGGGAGGAGCGGCGGTTTTTTTTGTGAGGAGCGCGCTCGGCGCGACCTATAGCTCACCGGTTTGAATGATGTCGAGCAGCGCAGACAGTACCGCATTGGCCGCGACCGAGGCCAGAATCATGCCCATCACCCGGCTGACAATGGCCGATCCGGCATGGCCGATCACACGGATGATCGGTTCAGCGAACAACATCAGAACATAAGCCACCGCGATGACCGCCACCATGACCAGCGCGGTGATCCCCTGGTCCACGGGGCCATAGCGGTTGTTGTCGGTCAGCATCACCACCGCCAGCATTGCGCCGGGCGAGGCCAGTGACGGCACCGCCAGTGGAAAGATCGCCGGGTTTTGTTTGCGACGTACTTGGGCGGATTTGTCGGCCTCGACGATCTTGGTATCGGTCTCGACCTTGCTTTCGCCAAAGATCATGGTGAGCGCAAAGAGGAACAGCACGATGCCACCCGCAACCTGAAAAGAGTTCAACCCGATATCCAGCGCGTCGATCAGTAGCTGGCCCAGCACCAGAAAGAACATCAGCACGCCCACGCTGACCATCGCCGCCTGGAGCGCGGTGCGGCGGCGGGTGGCGGCGTCGATTCCGGCAGTGACAGCAATGAAGACGGGAATGGTGCCGATCGGGTCGATCACCACCCACAAGGTCACGAAACGGTCCAGCAGATCTTCCAATACATCCCCTCCGATATTGGTCCGACGTTAGCCAAGGGTGAGGGGCAATGCCACCGTCAGGCGCAGTTTGCCTGTTCGGCCTGCGCCATGGCCTCGGCTGTGGCCTCCAGCGCCAGCATGATCGAGGCATGGCGATTCTTGTATTCACGCGCCGGGATCAGTACCTCAAGCCCGTCAAAGGGGGCGTCCGGGGCAGGGCCGTCCTGCTTCAGCATCATCTTGAGTTGATCGCGGGCAGTTTCCACCTGTTTGCGGGTGGTACCGATGATGGCCGACCCCACCACCGAAGCAGAAGCCTGGCCAAGCGCGCAGGCTTTCACATCCTGCCCGTATTCAGCGACACGCCCGTTCTTCATCATAACATCGACCGTCACGGTCGAGCCGCAAAGCGGCGAGCGTTTCTTGACACTGGCATCCGGCTCGGCAAGGCGGTCCAGATGTGGGATATCTGCGGCCAGCGCCAGAATGCGGCCTGAATAAAGCTTGATCAGATCGGTTTCGCCGGACATGGCTTTCCCTCGTTGTACGTTCCCCATACATAGTGGGCGCGTTCCGGGATGCAAAAGGTTTTCGCAGATGGATTTCGACCCCAAGACACTGACCTACAACGCCGACGGGCTGATCCCCGCCATCGCACAAGATGCCAGCAGTGGCGAGGTGCTGATGATGGCCTGGATGAACGAAGAAGCCGTGCGACAGACGCTGGACACGCGCCGGGTCACCTATTGGTCGCGCTCGCGGCAGTCGTTCTGGATCAAGGGCGAAAGCTCGGGCAATGTACAGGAACTGGTCGATCTTCGGGTGGATTGTGACCGCGACTGCCTGCTGGCGGTCGTGAACCAGACCGGTCCTGCCTGCCATACCAACCGGCGCAGCTGTTTCTACACGTCGGTGAATGACGGGAGTGAGCGGGAGCTGATGACGCCGATGGCGTGAGGCACCTATAGCCCGACCATCCGACGAATCTCCTGTGACGTGACACCCTCGGCGCGGTACTTGGCGATGGCGCGGGCGTCGTCGCGTTTGGCAAGCCTCTTGCCCTGATCGTCACGGATCAGGCGGTGATGATGATATTCGGGCGTCGGAAGGCCCAGCAACCCCTGCAGCAGGACCTGCAGAAAGGTGATCTGATACAGATCCTCGCCCCGGATAATGCGCTTGATCCCTTGTGCTGCGTCGTCGACCACCGAGGCCAGCACGTAAGAGACTGTCTCAAGCTCCTTCCGACCCAGAACCGCATCACCGGTCTCGGCAATCAGGCGGTCGGGGTCCAATTGATGCGAACCGGCATGTTTCGCGCCGGTCTCGGTGAAACCGGGCATCTCGATGCTTTGGACCGCCACGCGCATGTTGAGCCGCAGCGCGTCGCCCGTTTTGCGGTCACTCATCGGACGGTGGCGGCAGGTACCGGGATAGACGCCGGGGGCCAGCGGCGCGCCCTCCTGCGGGGCCGAAAGCGCTGCGCGGATATCGCTGCGAGCGCAGGAGCAGGGAAAGATCAAGCCGCGTTCGGCCAACTGTGTGAGCGCCGCGTGGTAGACTTCCAGCTGATCGGATTGTCGTAACACCGGCTCCTCCCATGTCAGGCCGAGCCAGCTGAGGTCCTTGTAGATCAGCTCCTCCCATTGCGGGCGGGCGCGGCTGGTGTCGGTGTCCTCGATGCGCAGCAGAAACCGGCCGCCTGCGGCGCGCGCTATGTCATGGGCCAGAAGCGCCGAATAGGCATGGCCCAGATGCAGCGGTCCGGTGGGCGAGGGCGCGAAACGGGTGGTGAATGTCACGCCTTTTCTAGCACGTAGACGTCGGCGCCCATATCCTTGCCGGGTAGGTGGGGGCCGTATTCGCGAAACAGCAAACGCGCGGCACCGCAATCGAGCCATTCGTTCAGCTTGCCGGTGAAATGCCGGTCGGCCAGCGCGTGGTCATTATAGGAAAACGCCAGCATCCCGCCGCGCCCCAGCGCGTTCATCAGCAGGTCAAACGTGGCGGGCGGGGCCGCCCCGGTGCCCAGAACACCGATGGCGGTGATCGCCTTGTAGGCCGCTTTGGCCAGGGGTTCGGGATCGTGCAAGTCCAGCACGTCCAGCGCGCGATAGGCGGCTTTGGCACGCGCGCCCTCCAGCATCTCCGGCGACGGGTCCATGCCGTCGATTACCTCGAACCCGGCGCGCCGCAGGGCGAGGCCGGACAGGCCGGTGCCGCAGCCGAAATCAAGGATCGGCGTTTGCGGTTCAGGCAGTTTGACCCAGAGCGCGTCGGCAACACGGCCGGGCGTGACATAGCCGTTCTCGCTCACCTCGGCTTCATAGCTGGCGGCCCATTTGTCGTAATGGTCGCGGGTTTCGTCGGTGGTGCTGAGCCCATAGGTCTTGTCGAGGAATTTTTCTGACATAAGACAAGAATAAGCGCGCGGATCACGCCGCGTCCAGCGCGCATTGCTCCAGCCAGCCCTGCCAGGCCGCCTTGGCGCGATCGGTATAGGCCTTGTAGCGGTCCTTGCGGCCGCGACGGCCGCCCTTGAGACCCTCGACCGGGCGGAACAGGCCGAAATTGACGTTCATCGGCTGGAACGTCTTGACCTCGGCACCACCGGTGATGTGATGGATCAGCGCACCCATGGCGCTGTCTTGTGGGGCGGTGGGCAGGGCGTGACCCAGAATGTCTGCCGCCGCCAACCGCCCGGCCAGCAGACCCATGGCCGCACTTTCTACATAGCCCTCGACGCCGGTGATCTGCCCGGCAAAGCGGATGTTCGGACGTGAGCGCAGCCGCATCCGGTCATCCAGCAGGGTGGGGGAGTTTATGAACGTGTTGCGATGAATGCCGCCCAGCCGCGCGAAACTGGCGTTTTCAAGCCCGGGGATCATCCGGAACACATCCGTCTGCGCGCCGTATTTCATCTTGGTCTGAAAGCCCACGATGTTGAACAGCGTGCCAAGTGCGTTGTCGCGGCGCAGCTGCACCACTGCATGGGCTTTCACATCAGGTTGATGGGGGTTGGTCAGGCCCACGGGCTTCATCGGCCCGTGGCGCAGGGTCTCGCGGCCGCGTTCGGCCATCACCTCGATCGGCAGGCAGCCGTCGAAGTAATTGGCGGTTTCGCCCTCGTGGAATTCGGTCTTGTCAGCGGCCAGCAGCGCGTCGATGAACGCCTCGTACTGGTCGCGGTCCATCGGGCAGTTGAGATAGGCGGTGCGTTCCTCTTCGGTGTCGCCCTTGTCATAGCGCGACTGCATCCACGCCTTGTCCATATTGATGCTCTCGGCATAGACGATGGGAGCGATGGCGTCGAAAAAGGCCAACGCCTCGGCTCCGGTCTGGGCCCGGATCGCCGCGCCAAGGGCAGGCGACGTCAGCGGGCCGGTGGCGAATATCCACTGGCCGGTCTCGGGCAGCTCGTTGATCTCTTCATATGAGACGCTGATATTGGGATGTGCGAGCAGCCGTGTGGTGACGGTTTCGGCAAAGGGATCGCGATCCACCGCCAAAGCGCCACCCGCCGGCAAGCGGTGCTGATCAGCGCAAGCCATGATCAGGCCACCCGCCGCGCGCATTTCCCAATGCAGCAAGCCGACGGCGTTTTGTTCGTCATCGTCGGATCGGAAAGAGTTGGAACACACCATCTCACCCAGATTGCCAGTCTGATGGGCAAAGGTGCCGACCTTTGGCCGCATCTCATGGATCACGACCTGAACGCCCATTTCCGCCGCCTGCCAAGCCGCCTCGGACCCGGCCATGCCGCCGCCTACGATATGCAATATCTCTGTCATGGCCTGCCACATAGGGCAGGGCGCGCGCGGACGCAACGCTGCCAGCTACCGTCAGAACCGAATTGTCAGGAGGAGGAGGATTTGGGGTCGCTGCGGCGGGAATGTCGAAGTCAGCGAGAGAACTGACCAGGAGGGACCTTCCACCTACAACGACCCAAAACTATCCTTGGCTTTCGCCATGCCCAAGCATTGACACAGTCTTGCCCAGATTAAAAGTGCGAATATCGAAACAATGCTAAAAAAAATGTGAGACGTTCCCTTTATTGGCTCCAATCGGGGGGTCTTTTTTCGATAAAGGCGGCAATACCCTCTTCGGTATCACGATGCAGCATGTTTTCAACCATGACGTTTCCGGTGTGGGCATAGGCCTGATCCAGCGGCAACTGAAGCTGCTCGTAAAAGGCGCGTTTGCCAATTTTCACAGCCACACCAAGCTTTTGGGCCAAGGTCTGGGCCAGCACGTTGGTCTCGTCGGCCAGCCTGTCGGCAGGCACGGCGCGGTTGATTAGCCCCAACTCGGCGGCGCGAGCGGCGTCGATGAACTGGCCGGTCGTGAGCATTTCGAACGCCTGCTTGCGAGGGATGTTGCGGGTGAGGGCGACCATAGGTGTTGAACAGAACAGGCCGATATTGACGCCATTGACCCCGAATCGGGTGTCCTCGGCGGCGATGGCCAGATCGCAGGTCGCCACCAGCTGGCAACCAGCGGCAGTGGCGATGCCATGGACCTGCGCGATCACCGGTTGCGGGATCGACTGCACGGTCATCATCATGTGCGCGCAGCGGTCGAACAGATCCTTGAAATAGGCCTTGCCGCCATCCTCGGACTGTCGGCCCGCCGTCATCTGCTTCAGATCATGGCCAGCGCAGAAGGCCTTGCCCGCACCCGACAGGATCACCGCGCGCACAGTCTTGTCCTCGGCGATCTGCTCCAGCGCGTCTTGCAGCGCGGCCAGCATCTCGTCCGACAGCGCATTGAGTCGCTCGGGCGCGTTCAGGTGCAGATGCGCCACCGCATCTTTGTCATGTCGTTCCAAAATTGCCATCTTGTCCTCACCCCTGTTCCGGGCCAACTCTATGCGGCAGCAGGGCGGAGGGGAAGCATGTCACTGAAGATGAACAAGGAAGAACTCGCGGACTACCTGGCCGAGGTCTTTCCGCAGGTGCGCGAGGATTTTGCGATTGATGCCCTCTCCGAAGATTGCGTGACAATGCGACTGCTCACGGCAAACCGGCATTTGCGACCTGGTGGAACGGTGTCCGGCCCGTCGATGTTCGCGCTGGCCGATGTCAGCGTCTATGCGATCGTGTTGGCACGGCTGGGGCGGCAGGCGTTGGCAGTGACCACCAATTGCTCGATGGATTTCATGCGCAAGCCGCGCAGCGACGTGCCGATGATCGCGCAGTGCCGGTTGCTCAAGCTGGGGCGCAACCTGGCGGTGGGCGATGTTTTGATCCTGTCCGAGGGCAGCGATGCGCCGGTGGCACGCGCCACGATGACCTATTCGATCCCGCCCGTTGGCTCCGCCGCCGCCCGCGCGGGATAAAAAAGGCCGGGCTAGGCCCGGCCAGTCGGTAAGTCCCGGATCGGGACGGGGAGTTGGTTAGATATCCCAGAAGGGACGGGCCGTTTCCCTATGCGCCTGCCACCGGGTCAGACCAACATCGGACAGAAGCCGGTCATCAAGATAGCTGAGATTGACGCGGGTGCGGCGTCGTTGTTCCCACCGTGTCACGGTCGCCGCAAAACGGACCGCCAGGGCGGCCATCAGCGGCAGCCGGGGGCTGGCGGTGAGAAGCGTCAGGGCTGGGTTCTGCGAAGCGTGTGTCATGATGGGTTCCTTTCAATTGTATTGACACAATGCGGTAGTTAGAGGATATGATGTATGGGTACATTCTGTATTGTGTCAAATCAAAGGAAAGATTGTAATGGGTACAATTTGGCCCGAAACCCTCCCGCGCGAAAAGGGCCCCAAGTATAAACTGGTGGCCGACACAATCAGAAAATCAATTGAAGACAAGGTGTTGAAGCCCGGCGCCAAGCTGCCTCCGGTGCGTGAACTGGCGTATCAATTGAGCATTACACCCGGCACCGTCGCGCGGGCCTATACGATTCTGACCGATGAGGGATTGTTACAAGCCGAAGTGGGACGAGGTACATTTGTGGCGTCGCCACGGACGGATCAGGTGGATGTCGCGCCCATAGAAGTGGATGTGATCGCCCATAACAGTGATGGCACGGACGCCCATACCGTCAACCTGTTTTCGCCGCATCTGCCAAGTGTCGGGCAATCCGCGCTGATCCGGCAATTGCTGGGCGAGATCGCGCAGGACCCGCCCTCGGGCCTGATGCATTATCCCAGCCGTGCCGGCTCGCTGCCGGCACGACGAGCTGCGGTGCAATGGCTGTCACGCGCGCCGATTGGGCATGTCAAGGAACGCGACGTTGTTCTGACCAATGGCGGTCAGAATGCCATTTCCCTCATCATGCAGGCGGTTCTGCGAGGCAGGCGCCCGGCGATCCTGGTAGAAGAACTGTCCTACCCCGGTTTTCGGCGGGCCGCCGATCTGTTGCGCGCCGAGGTGGTTCCGGTTGCTATGGACGAACACGGCGTCATCCCCGAAGCTCTGGAGGCCGCCGCGCGTGCCCATGATGCGCAAATCTTTTGCACCTCACCCGAAGTTCACAACCCCACCTGCCTTTTCACACCCCTTGAACGACGCGAGGCATTGGTCCGGGTTGCCCGGCAGCGCGATTTCTTTATTCTCGAGGATGATTGTTACCGCCACATGCCTGCCGATGCTCCGGGCTTTCGCGTGCTGGCGCCAGAGCGGTCCTGGTTCGTGACGTCGATCTCCAAGTCCATCACGCCCGCGCTGCGCATCGGGGTCGCGGTGGCGCCGGACGGGCAAGTTGCCGATCTGCGCCGGGCTGTCGAACACGGCTTTTTCGGGCTGGCCACACCGCTGGTCGACCTGACCGCAAAACTGCTCGCCCATCCGCAACTGGAAAGCATGCTGGAAGAGCTGCAGCGTGTGACTGCGGACTACATCAAGGCAGGTGTGAATATTCTGGGGGCCTATCAGTTGAACTGGCGGTCGCCGGTGCCGTTTCTGTGGCTGACCCTGCCCGAGGGCTGGCGCGCGGCGTCCTTCTGCCGTGCAGCTGAGGCAGAGGGTATCCAGATCCGCTCGGCCGAGGAGTTTGCCTGCCGCACCACGCGAACCCCGCACGCCGTGCGGCTGGCGGTGAATGCCGGGGTCAGCCTCGAGGCGTTCGAGACCGCCATGACCCGCCTGCGGCATCTGCTGGACAACCCGCCCGAGCGGATAGGCGTCTGACTTTTCACCCCAGCGCCTCCGGCTCACCAAAGAAACCCACCAATTCGGCGATCTGCCCCTGCGCGTTCAGACGGGCGAAATCACGACCTGCAATCATGACCGTACCGTCACCCGCCACCATATGCCATGTAAAATGGATCATGCCGTGATGCTGCTGCGGCGCGCTGGTCAGGTCCACACGACCGCCGAACTCCGCCAGAACCTTGCCGATATGGTCGCTCAGCACGTCGCGCCCGGTCACATCTGCGCTCGGATCGACATAGCGGCCGGTCTCGGCGAAACAGGCCGCGAGATGTGCAAGCCGCGTGTCGGGATCGCTTTCCCGCCACGCCGCGCCGTACCTGGCGAGGGTCTCATTCAGTGATGTCATCTGGGCCTCCGACATCGGTTCCTCTGGTGTGCTGGCCTGTAGTCTACAGGCGAGACAGGAAAATAGGGTGACAATCGTGGGGTAAAATAATACCTATTTTATAACCTTCTGTTAACATTGTAAAAAATAAGGCTTGGGTGTATTGACCCGCATATCCGGTGAGTCTAAACCCCATCCATCGAATTCGGGCCGCTCCGCAAGGGGGCGGTCTTTCACTTCAAACAGGACCTAGACCTGCCATGAAAACCTATTCTGCAACACCTGCAGACATCGACAAGAAGTGGATCCTGATCGACGCCGAAGGCGTTGTTCTGGGCCGTCTTGCCTCGATCGTCGCCATGCGCCTGCGTGGCAAGCACAAAGCGTCGTTCACCCCGCATATGGACATGGGCGACAATGTCATCGTGATAAACGCTGACAAAATCCAGATGACCGGCAAGAAGCGTGAAGAAAACTTCTACTGGCACACCGGCCACCCGGGCGGCATCAAGTCGCGCACCAAGCAGCAGATCCTCGAGGGTGCACACCCCGAGCGCGTTGTGACCCAGGCGGTCAAGCGCATGCTGCCGGGCAACCGTCTGGCTCGCACGCAGATGACCAATCTGCGCGTCTATGCTGGTACCGAGCATCCCCACGAGGCGCAAAGCCCCGAAGTTCTGGATGTCAAATCCATGAACAAGAAAAACACCCGGAGCTAATGACCGATGGCTGATCAGATCAATACTCTCGAAGAGCTGAGCGCCGTCGCAGGCGTTGAAACCGTGGCCGAAGAAATCGTTGCGCGCGAGCCCGTGCGCGATGAGCTGGGCCGCTCCTATGCCACCGGCAAGCGGAAGGATGCGGTTGCCCGTGTCTGGATCAAGCCCGGTTCCGGCAAGGTGACCGTGAACGGCAAGGATCAGGACGTGTATTTCGCTCGCCCCGTTCTGCAGCTGATCCTGCGCCAGCCGTTCCAGGTGGCCGGTGTCGAAGGCGAGTTCGACGTTGTCGCAACCGTCAAGGGTGGTGGCCTGACCGGTCAGGCCGGTGCGGTTAAGCACGGTGTCTCGAAAGCGCTGCAGCTTTACGATCCGTCGCTGCGTGGCGCTCTGAAAGCTGCTGGCTTCCTGACCCGCGACAGCCGCGTCGTTGAGCGTAAGAAATACGGCAAAGCCAAAGCGCGTAAGAGCTTCCAGTTCTCCAAGCGTTAAGCCTGAGCAATCCGACCATTTCGAAAGGCCGTGCAGAGATGCGCGGCCTTTTTTGTTGTTAAGATGGGGAGCCCGGCGGCTGCAACCGGAAGGTGAAAATCCGGCAAATGTGCAAATTGTTTAACATTTTGCGCGAAGTGACCTATCGTTGAGTTTCAATTCCGGGCGGTTGGGTCAGGGCATCATCGATGGCGCAGTCAATCTACGAAAAGCATGGTGGCTTCAAAACCGTGAGCCGGGTCGTGCTGCAATTCTATGAAATGGTGCTCGATTCCGATGAGATCGGCCATCATTTTGACGATGTCGACATGCCACGCCTGATCGATCATCAGACCAAGTTCATTTCATCGCTTCTTGGTGGACCCGCCTCATTTAGCGACGACCGGCTTGAGGTGGTGCACCGGCCGCTGGGCATCACCCATGACCATTTCGATGAGGTGGCGCGGCTCTTGGGGCAGGCTCTGCTGGACCATGGTATGTCACCAGATGATGTCGATACCGCAATTGCCGCGGTCGAAGCCAAACGGTCGATCATAGTGACGCGCGAGGCAGGATGAGCATTTCTGCCATTAACGAGCACCTCTTGCGGGCCATAGGCGTGGGCGTTGCGCTGGCGCGGGCCTCGGATCTGCAGCTGGTCTTTCACAACGAACCTTTTGCGGAATGGTTCGGCGTCCCGGACACCAACGCCACATTGACGGCGGTTCTGGGCGAACTTGACCCAGAGGCATTGGAACAGGTGTGCGAAACCGGCCAGCGCTATTCTGCCGAGCTTGAGATCAAACCGCGTCGCCGAACGCTGATCTTTGCGGTCAATATCTCGCTGTCCAGCGGCACCGAGGAACCGCTGCTGATCATCGAATGTCAGAACATCACCCGCATCCGCGAGCTGGAGACCATGATCGACAGCTACTCGACCATGGTCGAGCGCAACACCCGCGAGCTGGAGCGCGAGAAAGAGCGGGTCGAACGCCTGTTGCTCAACCTCATGCCGCGCTCGGTTTATGAAGAATTCAAGACCTTCGGCGTGGTCACCCCGCAGCTCTACAAGAACGTCTCGGTGGTGATGCTTGATTTTGTCGATTTCACCGAATTCGCCGCCAAGACCGATCCGACGATCACATTAGGTGAATTGAACGATATCTTCACCGCTTTCGACCGGATCGTCGAGCAATATGGCTGCGAGCGGATCAAGACCATCGGTGACGCCTATCTGGCGGTCTCGGGCATGCCGGACGAAACCCCCGATCACGCCACGGCAGTGGCCCATTGCGCGATCCGTTTCCTGCGCTATCTGGAGCGGCGCAACGAAAGTCACCAGCATAAATGGCGCGCCCGGATCGGTCTGGGGTCGGGGGCGGCCGTCGGCTCGGTCGTTGGGATCCAGAAATACGTCTATGACGTTTTTGGCCCGGCGGTGAACATGGCCGCGCGGCTGCAGATATTTGCCCACCCGATGAAGATCGTGGCGCCGGAGACAATGAAATACGATCTGATCGACGAGTTTCAGGTCTCCGATATCGGGATGTATGACATCAAGGGCATGGGTGAGATGGACCTGATCAATGTCAGCGCCGATCTGCGCGCGCAACAGGCCCGCTCGCGCTTTCAGCCCTGAGTTCAGGCTTGACGACCGGAACACTCACCCCTCCAAGACCTCGCCCATTGGAATGCAGGTGTCGTTAACAATCTGAAACTGCTGCAAATTATATAGTCCGACCCAGCCGATTGCGCCCGCCAACCCTTTTACGATTCGAATGTTGACCTTGTCTGCTTGCTTGAGCAGCTCACGCAATTGGTCGGATGTATCGGTGAACAGCGCCTCGCAGGCAAGCTCAAGGTCAACAAGATCATAGGGAGTTTTCGTTTCACCGCGCCGTCCGAAGTTGACGGTAATTTCGCGCTCTTCGGGCTGCTCGTAGTTAACCGGGGCCCAACCTGCCAATTGTCCCGGATAGGCCCAGTGAAAGATCATCTGGCCATCGGTTGTCCGGCATGTGCCGCTCTCAACCGGCACCGGGTGCTTATCGGTCAGTTCCCCGTTCTCTGCGCCGATGAACCGAAATCCAACGCGGTAGATGTCATCGCGCGATACCCCGTCGGGCGGGGCGGGAAGCCGCCTAAGCACTGCGCCGCAAAGTGCGCGCAGCATCGAGCCATCAATGTTGTACGTTTCTCTCTCGCCGCCCCTTGGAGGCAGAATGACCATTTTCATATCCAAAGCACTTTCACCCAGAAACTGCGTCCAGCTGGGATCGTAGCTTTGCAACTTGATGTCGCTGGCGACGTATTGCGGTCCCTTTGGACCCAGAGCACTTGATGGGCCGCGAACGACCAGAAAATGAATCGCGAGACAGATCAGAATACCCAGGGTTCCTCCAAACAGGAGTTGCCAGAATGGTTGGGTTTGTCTTGGTAGTGGTTGAGAGGCGACATGGGTCGATCGCGCTCCATACTCCGCGTGTCCGCCGTCCCACGGATTGTTGGAAGTCATACCGTTGCTTGTCCCTAGAGTTCAATCATCAGGCGAAATCAGCCCCAGACCGCGCAGGTAAATCCCCACACCCGATTCCAGCAGGTCTTCGGGCGGGAAGGGCGAGGCGGTGCCGGTGTTGCGGGCATAAAGCTCGACCACGCCGTGGCTCATCGCCCAGATATGGGCGCTGACCATCGAGGCGGGGGGGCGTTTTTCCGGCGGGATATGTTCCGACAGGTCTTGGGCGGCCTTTTCCAGTACTGCCTTGGCGCGCGCGGCAGCGTCGGCCAGCGCGGGCGTACGGTTGACCGAGATGCCGCTTTCGAACATTGCAATGTAGTGACCGGGATGCTTGCGGGCAAAGGCGAGATAGGCGCGGCCCGTCGCCTCGAAGGCCGCCAGCGCCGAAGGCTGGCCCTTGTCATAGGCGAACTGCATCAGGTCGGCGAACATCTCGAAGCCTTGCCGCGCGGCCTCGGCGATCAGGTCCTCGCGTCCCTCGAAATGGCGATAGACCGCCGCAGGGGTCACGCCTGCGGTCTTGGCGGCCTCGGACAGCGTGAAACCGGTCGGGCCGCGCGCCTCGATCAACACCAGCGCCCCTTCGATCAGAGCCTGTTTCAGGTTGCCGTGATGATAGCCGCGTTTAGCCATCCCAGATCTCGGGTCCCCCGCAGATCTTGTTATCGACCGAGCCAAGCGCGTCCGCGTCCTTGTCGTCGTAACCCAGCCCGTGCAGCACTGTCTGGATCGCCGCGATCCGAGCTCGGCGCTTGTCGTCCGAGCGCACGATGGTCCAGGGTGAAAAGCCGGAATGGCTGCGGGTCAGGGTTTCGCTGATGGAACTGGAATATTCCTCCCATTTGCCAAGGCCCTGCACGTCGATGGGGCTGAGTTTCCATTGCTTAAGCCGGTCGGTTTCGCGGTCCCGGAACCGGCGCAGCTGTTCGCCACGTCCCACGTTGAGCCAGAATTTGAACAGCTTGATCCCGTCATTCACGAGGCCCTCTTCCAGTGGCAGGACCTGGCGGAAGAACCGCTCGCGTTCGTCATCGCTGCAGAAGCCGAACACATGCTCGACCACGCCGCGATTGTACCAGCTGCGGTCAAAGAACACGATTTCACCGGCCGAGGGCAGATGTTCAACATAGCGCTGGAAATACCATTGGCTGCTTTCGGTATCCGAGGGTTTGGTCAGCGCCACCACCCGCGCACCGCGCGGGTTGAGGTTTTCGCGCAACCGCTTGATGGTACCGCCCTTGCCGGCGGCATCGCGCCCTTCGAAGATTACCGCGACACGCTGCCCGCTCTCCTTGACCCAGGACTGTAATTTCACCAGCTCGATCTGCAGCGCCTCCATCTGCTTGTCATAGGCTTTGCGGCCCATGCGTTCGTCGTAAGGGTAACTGTCGGTGATGATGTCGTCCTTGGCGGCTTTTTCCAGCGCTTTGCGCAGATGGCCCGGCGCGTCGTCAGCGATGAACTTGGCGATTTCGCCCTTGTTTTTGCGAGACATTCCGGGCCTCCTGATTTGCTCGTACACGCACTATGGAATGTTAAGGGGCTTAACGCAAACCCGCCCGTTCCGCCGCGCGATCAATCGCGTCAACCACTTCGGGGACCGAGACATGTTGTGGCATGTGTCCCACGCCCTGAAGGCTTGTAAGCGTGGCATCGGGAATCTGCTCGGCCAGCGTCTGCGAGTGGATTTCCAGCCCCACAACCGTGTCATCGGTGCCATGCACGATCTCGGTGGGCACCGAGATTTCGTGATAATGCGGGGCCAGTTCCTCGATCTCGCCCAGCAGGTTGTAGCGTTGCAGCGCGTTGGCGCGCAGCGAGTCGCGCCGCAGGCTGAGGCTGGGGCCGAAATGATCGGCGTAATCCTCGGGCATCGGGTTCGGAGCGAAGACATCGACAAAGGTATCCTCGACCACGGATTGCGGCACATAGGCCGTGATCAGAGGGTTCACCACTGCTGCGCCGATGGGATTGGCTGTAAGCTTGTAGAAAAGTTCCAGCTCGGTATCCCAGGGATTGGACGCCCCTGCAATCGGCACCAGAGCGGCCAGATTGTCGGGATGTTCCACCGCCCAGGCCAACGCCACCGCACCGCCATAGCTTTGGCCCACCACGATGGGTTTGTCCGCGCCAAGCTGCTGCGCGGCTTTCATCAGTTGTGTTGCCTGTTCGGTGATCGTCGCGCCGTTGGGGTTGAGCGGATCGGAATAGCCCAGACCGGGGCGGTCAAAGACGATGACCCGGTAGCTTTCCGCCAGCGCCGGGGCAAGGCGGTAGGTCATGTCGTTGGTGTTGCCGTTCGAACCGTGAATCAGCACCACATCGGGGCCGTCTCCCATCACCTCGGCATGGACCTGATGGCCGTCCACCTGCAGCAACTCACCGCGGGGCGGATGGCTGGCCTCGGCCTGTGCCTCACTGCGATTGGCGAGCCACAGGGTCAGCGCCCAGAAGGCGCCAAGAACAAGCAGGATAATCACCAGCACGCGCATCTCCGGTCAGGCCCTCAGATCGGTGGAGGTAATGCCAATACGGCTGATGTCAAAGGGCGTGGTCTCGTAGATTTCGCTGATCCAGTTGCCATAGAGCAGATGCGCGTGGCTGCGCCAGCGGTTCTGCGGAACCTGCAAGGGGTCGTTATCGGGATAGTAGTTCATCGGCACATTGATCGGCGTGCCATTGGCGACATCGCGATCATATTCCTGTTTCAGCGTGTCGCTGTCATATTCGAAATGGTTGAAGATATAGAGCGCGCGGTGCCCCCGGTCGCGCACCAGACAGGGGCCAACCTCATCACTGCCCAGCAGAGTGCGCAGACCGTCTGCCGCGTCGATTTCTTCCTGTTTCATTTCGGTCCAGCGGCTGACCGGGATGAAACACTCATCTGAAAACCCGCGCAGGAAGGACGAGGCGGGTGCCAGATTGCGATGCCGGAAACAGCCGAATGCCTTGGCATCCAGCATGTGTTTCCTGACGCCGTGGAAATGGTTGATCATCGCCATGCCGCCCCAGCAGACGCCGAAGGTGGAGTGCACATTGGTCTGGGTCCAGTTCATCACCTCGACCAACTCGTCCCAATAGGTGACGTCGGTGAATTCCAGATGCTCGATCGGCGCGCCAGTGATGATCAGACCGTCGAATTTTTCGTCCTTCACCTCCTGAAAGGGGCGATAAAATTCGGCCATATGCTCGGCAGCAGTGGTCTTGGTGCGATGTTCCGACATGCGGATCAGGTTCAGCTCGATCTGCAGAGGGGTCGCCGCGATCAGGCGCGCGAACTGGTTCTCGGTCTGGATCTTCTTGGGCATAAGGTTGAGCAGACCGATGCGCAGCGGGCGAATATCCTGACGCGCTGCCTGATCCTCGGACATGACCATGACTCCCTCGCGGCTGAGGACGTCGAAGGCGGGCAGGTCTGCAGGGATCTTGATGGGCATGATGCGTGCTCTTTTGCGGGTGTGTCTGGGCTAGATAGTCCGGGTGGGCGGTGGTGCCAAGCCTCGTTATGCTTGACAGCGTGGCGCTGTGGCCCCTCAATCAGGTGCAGACCGGCAGGAGGGGACCGGAATGAAAAGACTGGGTTTTTTGGCGCTGATGCTGTGTGCGCCACCTGTCCTTGCGCAACAAAGTGATCCGATGGCGCTGCAGCGCTGTATTTGGAGTTGCCTGGCGAACTCTCCGGGGGCCCACAGCGCCGTCTATCACCAATGCGTGAGCAGGCTCTGCACAGAGCCGCAATATCAGCCGCAGGTGGTGACACCGGCGCCGATGGCGCCGGGCTGGTCGGCGGGGATGGCGGCGGATGGCCAGACATGGTCGGCCGGTTTGGCCGTCCCGGATGGTGGCGGGCAGGGGTTTTATTTCCAGTGTATCCCGGGGCGCGACAGCTATTTGATGCTGTACGGTCTGAAGGCACGCGAAGGGGTGTTTCAGCTCAGCATCGATGGCCGCGTCTATCCGCTGGCCTTTCACGGCAGGCGCGGGGAGTTGACCAGCGATCTGCCCGCGTCGGCCCCGTTTCTAAATCTGCTGGGACAGGGCCATGCGCTGAGCATAGTGGACCCTGACGGGGCGTACAGGGCCAGCTACAGCTTGCTGAACGCGCACGGCGCAATCTGGCAGGTCCGGGCAGCCTGCGGCGGTTGAGGGCGACTTGCCCTAGTGTTGCAGCGATGAGGCGATCAGCGCCTCGAAATCCATCGCGTCGCGCACCGTGGCCACCTGATTGGTGGTCAGCGTGAGGCCCCAGTTCCGCGCCATCGCTTCGTATCGCGGCTGCCGATGCGCCAGCGCCTTGGCATAGGTCCAGCGCACGAAGGCATTCGGGTCCACCGCATCGGGCGCACAGCCCTGTTCGGACAGGTAGCCCTCCCACATCTCAGTTAGGAACTCGGCCTGATACGACATCGGCTTGGGGTCCTTGTCGAAGCGGCGGATCAACTCGTCGGTATGGGCCTCATCGCCCTTGAGCCAGATCATCAACGTGTCCTTGGCAAGCTCCGACAACACGTGATCCTTCGGATCATCGGGATCGACCCATTCGCAGATCGACCCGCCGGTGTCGCAGATAAAGTTGGGATACCCATACAGCCGCTCGGCCCGGTCGATGAAATAGGGCGTATCCAGCAGCGCGTGGATCTCGGCCTGGCGAAACTGCTCTTGTCGGCGGCGGTACTCGGTGATGGCCAGACCGCCCAGGTCGGGATTGCCGGGCTTGCCCAGATAGGCCGAAACCGGGGTCAGGTTCTGGAACGAGATGTTCGAGCCGATATAGATCGAATCCGACAGCAGAAGATCGCGCAGAAACGGCACTTTCATCGCCTGAGCCTTGGCATTATCGGTGATGTATTCGCCCATGTAGCGCGTGCCGATGCGGTAATCGATCGAGTAGTGGAACCAGTTGCCACCCGAGCGCAGGATGTTGCTGAGATGGGTCTTGCCCAACCCGGACATGCCGAAAAACAGCACCTTCTTACGCGGCGCGTCGCGCCAATCCTGAGCCGAAGAATAAAGCATGTTCAGCAGTCCCGATCTTTTTTCCCTAGCGCCCGTGTCATGATCCCTGATTCAGGCCACATGCTCTACTCTTTTGTTTTGGCGCGCAATTTGTTCCAAATACCGTTTCACACTGTTTTGGATTGCGCTCTTGCTAGAGCGATGCGCGGTCTGGGTCAATCTTGCGTAGGCAAACGTCTGGCCACAAAAAAACCCGCCGGTGGCTCCGGCGGGGTCGGCTACTTCACGCTAGGTTTATTTCAGGAGTTTCCCAGCGCGTAAGTCACTTGGAAACCAACGCTCCATGCGTGGTTGCCGGAAAAATTGCCCCGAAGACCCGGACCAGCACCATCAGTCGTTGCATCACCGATGTCCGTGTATCGCACGCCGCCCGAAATTTTTGCATTTTCAAGAGAGTATGTCCCACCCAGACCGATGCTCCAGTACCCGTCAGTGGGACCCAGATTTGATACCGGTTCGTCTTCTGAGGTTTCATAGCCGATCGTGATAGCTCCTGAGAATTCATCCGAGAACCTGCGGCCCACACCTAAAGTGTATGAGATCGTCGAATTGGAATATCCAACCAATTCACCGGGTGCATAATTTGGAGGGGAGTAGGAAAGCTGTGGCCAATCCACCCACCTTATTGTCCCAAAAACAAGTGTGTCTTGAGCGACACCCGTCTGGAAGTCCAGGTTCACCGACTGCGGAGTAGAAATCTCGGACTCTGACTTTGCGTTCAAACCAAGAGAGTTGGTTTCAGTCTGCGAGAACGTGTGATCAATCTTTGAGTTGTAGGTCAGCGCGACCCGCGCCGCAATTTCAGGCTTTTCCCACGCTGCACCAATCACATAACCAAAATCCACAGGGTTGTCGGTGGAAACTCGGTATCCAGCAACAATGGGCACAGTCACATCAGAATCAACGCGTTGCGCGCGTATACCACCATAGG
Source organism: Ruegeria hyattellae (assembly GCF_041537925.1). Classification (NCBI taxonomy): domain Bacteria; kingdom Pseudomonadati; phylum Pseudomonadota; class Alphaproteobacteria; order Rhodobacterales; family Roseobacteraceae; genus Ruegeria; species Ruegeria hyattellae. The sequence goes on from NZ_JBGOSH010000001.1 coordinate 138,083, forward strand.
CGCTGAATCCGCCCTCGAACTTGTAGCGCGCCAGTGCGGTGAGCGCCTGAGTGTTTGCTTCTGCCTTCAAGACACTTTGTGCCGCGCCGGGTACAGGGTTCTGCGACAGGAAATAGCTCGATGAATACTCGACGTGAGCACCGTAAGGTTCGTCGTATATCAGTGCGATATCCCACTTGTCGTTAATGGCTTTCTTGTAAGCTAAATGAGGAGCGAAGAAGCTTTTGCCAACATTGCCTGAATCGGTTCCTGCGAGCGAGCCGCTGACGCTGGGCGACGTGTATGACAGCGCAAACTGCACAGCGTCACCTTCCTCGAACAGAATGTTGATGCCCTGACCGCTTCGATCAAGCCCTCCCGCCGAGAGCAATGTGGGTGAAAGCGTCGCCGCAGCGAGCGCAATGAGTGGTTTTTTCATGACCTGTGCTGTCCCTGTTTTTTGCGGGTTTTTTGCGAGTTCTATTGTTAACGCAGTGTTGGCTAACAGAACGTAATTTTCACGGTCAACTCTGACCTAACGGCAAAGTTTTCAGATATGTGACGTATCTGCGTCAGTTACGTTAGGGAATTTTTAACGTTTACATAGTTCGCGACAAGGATCAGGCCTCCGCCGATAAATACCCAGATATCAACGGGTTCGTGATAGAATAGCGCACCGACGATAGCGATAACGGGCAGCCGCGCGAAGTCGAATGGAACGACGATTGTTGCAGGGGCAATATTGAGCGCTTTGGTCAGGCAAAAATGCGCCGTCAGACCGCAGATTCCGATCAGAATCAGCCATGGCGCAGTCGCTGTTGTGGGCAGGGCAATCTCCGCGTCATAGCCTGAGGCCAACAGGCCTAGAAGCAGCTGCATACTGGTGAGCCAGAACAGGATGCTGCCGATACCTTCACGCCGGGTCAGCCGCTTGGTTGCAATCATCGTGAGCGCGAAGAAAACCGCGCAGCTTGCTGCGGTGACCACACCGGCGTTCAGCGACGCCGCCCCGGGCCGCGCGACAATGAGGATGCCGAGAAACCCTAGCCCGACGGCAACGGCCTTTGCACCGGTGATCCGTTCTCCCAGCAACAACGGCGCCAGAAGGATCACCCAGAGCGGCGTGGTGAATTCAAATGCAAAAAGCTGCGCCAGCGGGATCAGCGGCAGCGAATAGAACCACAGGTTCTGCCCGGTGAAATGCACCAGGTTTCGCGCTAGGTTCAGTCCCAGGTGCTTGCGGCTGACCCGGTGCCAGGTGCGGGTCCAGGTGAGCACTGCGCAGACGATGATCACGCCAACTAGGCTGCGATACATCATCATCTCGAACGTGTCATGAGTGCTGGCCGCCGCGCGCCCAGCGACCGCCATCAGTGTGAATGATGTGATCGCCCCTGTCATCCAGAACGCCGCGCGCAGGACTTGCGAAGCCTCTTCGGACCGGGTTTGTGCGGTTACTCCCACTCGATCGTGCCGGGCGGTTTCGAGGTGATGTCATAGGTACATCGATTGATGCCCTTGACTTCATTTATGATCCGGGTGGCTGTCTCGCCCAGGAAGTCGTGGGTGAACGGGTAGTAGTCAGCGGTCATGCCGTCGACACTTGTGACTGCGCGCAGGGCGCAGGCATAATCATAGGTGCGCCCATCGCCCATCACGCCTACGGTGCGCACCGGCAATATCGCCACAAAAGCCTGCCAGATCTCGTCATAGAGACCATGCTTGCGGATCTGGTCGATATAGATCGCATCCGCTTCGCGCAGGATCTCGAGCTTCTCGCGGGTGATCTCGCCGGGGCAGCGGATGGCCAGACCGGGGCCGGGGAAGGGGTGGCGACCGATAAAGCTCTGCGGCAAGCCCAGTTCACGGCCCAGCGCGCGGACCTCGTCCTTGAACAGCTCGCGCAGCGGCTCGACCAGTTTCAGGCCCATCTTCTCGGGCAGGCCACCGACATTGTGGTGGCTCTTGATGGTGACCGAAGGGCCGCCGGAAAAGCTGACCGATTCAATGACATCGGGGTAGAGCGTGCCCTGCGCCAGAAACTCGGCGCCATCGATCGTGTCGGCGTGTTTCTGGAACACGTCGATGAACAGCTTGCCGATGATCTTGCGCTTGGTCTCGGGGTCGGATTGCCCATCCAGCTCACCCAGAAACAGCTCGGTTTCGTCGGCATGGATCAACTGGATGTTGTAATTGTCGCGAAACATCGTGACGACTTCCTGCGCTTCGTTCTTGCGCAAGAGTCCGTGGTCGACAAACACACAGGTCAGCTGGTCTCCGATCGCTTCATGGATCAGGATCGCCGCGACCGAGCTGTCTACACCTCCGGAGAGACCGCAGATCACACGTTTGTCGCCCACCTGCGCACGAATCTGTTCGATCATCTGCTCGCGATAGGCGCCCATGGTCCAATCACCGCTGAATCCGGCAAGGCGCACGAAATTTTCGTATAGTTTGGCGCCGCGCGGGGTGTGATGCACCTCGGGGTGGAACTGCACGGCATAGAAATTGCGGGCCGCGTCGGCGGTGATCGCATAGGGCGCGTTGGGCGATGTGCCATAGACCGCAAAGCCGGGTGCCAACTTGCTGACATGGTCGCCATGGCTCATCCAGACCTGTTCATCACCGTCGGCGAACCAGCCATCGAGTAGCGGCAGCGTGCCCTCGGAAGTTACAAAGGCGCGGCCGAACTCCGCCGTGCCACCACCACCCGATATCTTGCCGCCGTCGACCTTGCCGCCCAGTTGCTGCATCATCACCTGCTGGCCGTAACAGATGCCAAGGATCGGCACGCCGTAGTCAAAGATCTCTTGCGGGGCGCGGGGCGATCCCTCGCGTGTGACGCTGTCGGGGCCGCCTGAAAAGATCACAGCTTTCGGGGCCATTTGGCGCACGAAATCCATCGTCACCTTTTGATAGGGGTGGATCTCGCAATAGACGTTCAGCTCGCGCAGGCGGCGGGCGATCAGCTGCGTGACCTGGCTGCCGAAGTCGATGATAAGAAGGCGGTCATGGGATGTCTGGCTCATGGGCCAGCTACTAGGTTGCGGTGCTGGCAAGCGCAAGAGATTTCGGGCAGATTGAGGCCCGTGCAACAGGAGGGTGCCGCCATGTCCGGCATTAGATTACGATCCGCCAAGCCTGCTGATCTGCCCGAGCTGGAGCGAGTCATCACGTCTGCCTATGCCGCCGAACGTGCCCGCTTGAGCGGTATCCCGGATGTAACAGATGGGTTGGACGCGCATATCCGCGATGACATCGTGCATATTGCGGATCGGGCGGGTCGGATTCTGGGGGTTATCGTCTTGATCCGCAAAGATGCGGCCCTGCTGGTCGCCAATCTCGCAGTCGCTGCCGAGGCGCAGGGCGCGGGCATCGGCGGCCGCCTGATGCAGATGGCCCAACAGGCCGCTGGCGAGATGGGATATGACCGGCTGACCCTGCGAACGCATCGGGGCATGACCGCGACGATTGACTTCTATGCGGCGCGTGGCTGGATTGAAACCGGCCGTGCCGGCGATACAATCACCATGCGCAAACAGCTCTAGCAGAGACCGTCAACCCATCGAGGTCGTGTTGCCGGTCTCTCGATGACCGGCGCTATGAGCGTCCGAGCGATAGCTCCATATCGCCAGAGACGACCAAAGCAGCAAATAAACGATCCCTGCACCGATCAGAACTTCGCCCGAAATCGGCCCGACATTGGCGCGATCAATCGCTTGAGCCAGGCTTTCCGCCGGCTCTGGATGCACGGCGATCTTGCCTGCGAAGGCCATGCTTTGGATCAGCAGAATCCAAAGATAGTTGCGTCGAATGCGCCGCCCTATCGCCGTCAGCATGCTGACATGATATCGAGGATACATGTAATCTTCGGCCAGAACCTTTTGCCAGTTCTCTTCCATGTGCAAATCGCCGTCATAAAGAAGCGGCGCATAGAAATGCGTCTCAAGCCACCGGCATCTGGCGCGCCAGACGTTGAAATAGCGATAACGTCGGGCCTCGAGCATCAGAAACAAGATTATGAGAACCCCAACCAGAACCAGTGGCAATGGTGACGCCTCGGGTGCGGCAAACGAAATCGACAGGGCGACGCCTAACGTGACTACGGCCCAGTTCGTAGTCGTGTCGAGGCGCGTGCGCCAGATTGTGCTGCGATAGACTTCGCCGCGGTAGAGGTGGGCTACTGCGCCGATCTCGGCGGCGTTCAGGTTCTTTCGCTCGGTCTTTGGCGGGGAAATCTGATCGGTCTCCGATGGCATGACGTCATAATGTCAGGTGTTCGAAACAGGTCAAACAATATCGGGCAGGTCCACATGTCGCTTTTCCCCCTAGAGCGCCGCAATCTTTCGGCGTGCGAACCGCACCAGCAGTTAGAAACGAAAGGAAAACGTAGTTTAGGGGAAATACCCATGGCAGAAGCAGCAGCGCGCCGCAGGGGCCGGGGCGGCGGCGGGGCCGCGCGCCGGGCCGAACGTTCGGTGGTGAAAATCGAGACGGCAAAATACATCGAGCGGAACATCCCGAATTTCGAGGTGCTCACCGAAGAGGCGCTCGATATCATCGAGGCCAACGCCGAAACCGTGCTGGAAGAGATCGGCGTCAATTTCGTCGACAACCCCAAAGCGCTCGAGCGCTGGCGCGAGGCCGGGGCCGATGTCGATGGCGAGCGGGTGCGTCTGCCGCGCGGACTGGCGAAAAAACTCTGCGCCACTGCCCCGCGCGAATTCACTCAGCATGCACGCAACCCCGAGAAATCGGTGGTGATCGGCGGTCGCAACCTGGTGCTGGCCCCGGTTTACGGCCCACCCTTCGTGCGTGATGCCCAAGGCGGGCGCCGCTATGCGACGATGGAGGACTTCAGCAAATTCGTGAAGCTGGGCTACATGTCGAAGTGGCTGCACCATTCCGGCGGCACGGTTTGCGAGCCCACCGATGTGCCGGTGAACAAGCGCCATCTGGACATGCTGCACGCCCATATGACACTCAGCGACAAGCCTTTCATGGGGTCGGTCACCGATCCCAGCCGAGCGCGCGATTCGGTCGAGATGTGCGAGATTCTGTTCGGCAAGGAGTTCGTGCAGAACAACACCGTGATGACCTCGCTCATCAACATCAACTCGCCGATGACATTCGACGATGTGATGATGGGCGCGCTTGAGGTCTATGCCACCAGCAATCAGGGCTGCATCATCTCGCCCTTCATCGTGGGCGGTGCGATGGCGCCGGTTTCGGTGGCGGGCACGCTGACACAGGTGCTGGCCGAGGTCATGGCGGGCATCGCCTATAGCCAGCTGATCCGTCCCGGCGCGCCGGTGATCTTCGGGGCGTTCGTATCCTCGATCGACATGAATTCAGGGGCGCCGACCTTCGGCACGCCCGAGGCGTCCATGGTCACTTATGGCGCGGGGCAGCTGGCCCGGCGTCTGGGTCTGCCGTTCCGCTCGGCAGGCTCGTTCTGCGGATCGAAACTGCCCGATGCGCAGGCGGCCTATGAGACGGCGAACTCGCTGAATATGGGGCTGCTGGCCGGGGTGAACTTCATGTTGCATTCCTGCGGCTGGCTGGAAGGCGGGCTGGTCGCTGATTTCGAGAAATTCGTGATGGATGCCGATCAGTTGGGCGTGTTGCACGGGCTGGCCAAGGGCGTGTCCGTCGACGAAGAGGCACAGGCCATGGATGCGATCCGCGAGGTCGGCCCCGGCGGTCACTATCTGGGCTGCGCCCATACCCAGGCCAATTTCAAATCCGCGTTCTGGAAATCGGGGCTACTGGATTACAAGCCGTTCGAGACCTGGGAGGAAGAAGGAGCGCGCGACACGCGTATGTTGGCAAGCGAGCGGGTCGAGTTCCTGCTGGCCAATTACCAGCAGCCCGGCCTCGACCCGGCCATATCCGAGGCGCTTCTGGCCTATGTCGCCGACAAGAAGGCCTCGATGCCCGACGCCTTCATGTAAGACTGCCCAGATCCTAGAGCGTGGCGTGGCTAGCCTTGAGCAGCTGCGCCTCGCCCATCATCGCGATCAGCAGATCCAAGTGACGGATGACGGAATAGCCCGCATCGTCACTTCGGCGGCGTTCGTCCAGATCTCGCTCCAACTCCATCAGACGCATCAGCGACGCGGCCGGGCGCGGCAGTGTGCCATAGCCCAAGATGCGCGGCAGGTGACGGTCGCGCCGGTATTCTTGCACGCCATGGCGGGCCGCCCGGATCAACAGGCGCGGGCGTCTGAGCGTGGAAAGCATGGTGGTCAGGTCTTGCATGGTCTGTTTCTCCAGGGTTTTGGGCGTCTTTCCCCTTTTGTTGCACAACTTTGACGAGTGTTGCCGGGTTGGCACTCGCACCGTTCTCTGGGTTCAGTCCTGTTTATCAATTTTAAACGATCGTTTCCCCAGGCGTTCGTCCTTAACAAACAGGTAACAAATGCTCCCATAGGTTGATTTTGTTTGTCAGGGGACGTTGCGGGGGAACCAAGGGGTGACAAAATAAGGGTTAGATATGATGAATGACGGGTCCGGTTTTTTTGTTCCGGTTTGGGTGCCTGAATGCGCCCGGCGCTACCTGGCGCATACCGAAGCAGGACATTCCATCCGAGAACTGGCACGCGGGGCAGGGTGCCACGCCTCCACGGTTCTGAGACAGATTCGCAAGGTTGAGATGCGTCGGGACGATCCGCTGGTGGACGCGGCACTACAGAGCCTGGCCTCGTCGCATTTCCTGCTGCGGTCCAAACCGCAACCGACCGACGCGCAATGGGGAAACGATCCAGACACTGCCGAAGAGAAACCTGTCGACAAGGCAATGTTCGATCACGAAGCGGCGCGGGTGCTGCGGCGGCTTTGCGAGACCGGAGCAGTTCTGGCTGTGGCCGAGGACATGGACAAGGCGGTCGTCGTGCGCGACAGCGGCCCGGCGGGCAACACGCGCACCGCCATAGTTGCCGCCGCGATTGCCCAGGCGCTTGCGTTGAATGACTGGATTTCCTGCGACAAGCCGGGGCGGATCTGCCGCTATCGGATCACCGCCGCCGGGCGGGCCGCCCTTGGTCAGTTGCTGGCCGAGGCCGAGAACCGCGCCCGCCGTGCGCGCGAAGACGGCTTGGCAGAGGCGCAGGCGATATTCACCGGGCCGGGCAACAGTGCAGAGGTCGAACTGTCGGGACAGGCCGGGTCGCGCCGCAAGATGCGCTATGGGATGGCTGAAAGCCCGCTTGCCGCGCTGGCACGTCGCAAGGATCGCAACGGCAAACCGTTTCTTGCCGAGGATCTGGTACGCGCCGGCGAGCGGTTGCGCGAGGATTTCGAACTGGCGCAGATCGGTCCCAATGTCAACCAAAGCTGGGAGGGGTTCTTGACCGGGAAATGCGGCGGCAACCGGCCGGGCGATCCGGTCAGCAGCGGGTCCTCGACGGCGCGAGACCGGGTGGCGCGCGCGCTCAGCGATCTGGGGCCGGGGCTGAGCGAGGTGGCGCTGCGTTGCTGCTGCTATCTCGAAGGGCTAGAGCTGGCCGAAAAACGCCTGGGCTGGTCGGCGCGGTCGGGCAAGATCGTACTGCGCATTGCCTTGCAGCGGCTCATGCGCCATTACGAGATGGCGTGCGAGGCGGATGCCATGATCGGCTGAGGCCCGCGCTTCGGTTAAAATACAAAGGTCCGCCAGATGGCGGGCCTTGTTTTTTGCTCTGTGTCAGGCGTTACGCCAGTTCCAGCTCTTTCTGCTCGACAAGATGGGCCAGAACCGTTTCGGGCGACGAGACGCCATAGGGGTCCTCGGGGCAGTTGTCCATCAGGCCGGGCTCTTCGAACCAGGCCTCGACCAGGCCATCCTTGACGATGGCCGCGTAGCGCCAAGAGCGCATGCCGAGACCCAGATTGTCCTTGTCGACCAGCATACCCATCTTGCGGGTGAACTCGCCCGAGCCATCGGGGATGACCTTGACGTTTTTCAGCCCCTGCGCCTCCGCCCATTTGTTCATGACGAAGCTGTCGTTGACCGACAGACAGTAGATGTCATCGATGCCCTGCGCCGCGAAATCGGCGTGGCCGTTTTCAAAGCCGGGCAGTTGGTAGGTCGAGCAGGTCGGGGTGAACGCGCCGGGCAGCGAGAACAGAACAACGCGCTTGCCAGCGAAGTAATCGGCGGTGGTCACATCCTGCCAGCGGAACGGGTTCGGGCCTTCGATTGCCTCATCGCGAACACGGGTGTGAAAGGTAACGTCGGGCAGTTGGGTTCCGGATTTCATCTGCGATCTCCTCATCGGGACTGTTTTCCCGGCACGATTAAAATGATTCCAAACCGGTCACAAGGTAATCTTTCTGCAAATGCGCAGTATAGATATTAGTCAATAAACCAGTATGTTATCTAAATCATTCTGTCGAATATGCTGCGCATGCGAAATAGTCACGCATAGCGGCCATGCAGCACTGGCTGTTTGTCTTTGTGCGGACTATGGTATGCACAATCAAGCTGACCCTAGGTGAGGACGCAAGACCGTGCGCGATCTGAAAATCCCCGAACAACGCCACCCCGAAAAGGCGCATCGTCCGGACAATGCCCAGCCCAAGAAGCCAAGCTGGATCAGGGTCAAGGCGCCCGGCGGCAAAGGCTATGCCGATACCCACAAGATCATGCGCGACAATAACCTGACGACTGTGTGCGAAGAGGCCGGTTGCCCCAATGTCGGCGAATGCTGGAGCCAGGGGCACGCCACCATGATGATCATGGGCGAGATCTGCACCCGTGGCTGCACTTTCTGCAACATTGCCACCGGCAAGCCCGACACGCTGGACGCGTTCGAGCCGGGCCGGGTGGCCCATGCGGTGCAGAAGCTTGGCCTGAACCACGTGGTGATCACCAGCGTCGACCGCGACGACCTGGAGGATGGCGGGGCCGATCACTTTGCCCAGACCATCCGCGCCGTGCGGCACCGCAGCCCTGCAACCACGATCGAGATTCTGACGCCGGATTTCATCAAATGCGACGACAGCGCGCTGGAAGTGGTGGCCGAGGCCAAGCCGGATGTGTTCAACCACAATCTGGAAACAGTGCCGGGTCTTTACCCCGAGGTGCGCCCCGGCGCGCGCTATTTCCACAGCTTGCGGCTGTTGCAGCGGGTCAAGGAACTGGACCCGTCGATCTTCACCAAGTCCGGCATCATGGTCGGGTTGGGCGAGGATGCGCAGGCGGTGCGGCAGGTGATGGACGACATGCGCGCGGCGGATGTGGATTTCCTGACCATCGGCCAGTATTTGCAACCCACGCCGAAACATCACCGGGTGGACCGCTTCGTGACACCTGATGAATTCGCCACCTATGAAAAGGCGGCCTTCGGCAAGGGGTTCCTGATGGTCTCGGCGACGCCGCTCACGCGGTCCTCCTACCATGCGGGCGACGATTTCGCCCGGCTGCGTGCTGCACGCGAAGCGCAACTGGGCAGCGCAGGGCGCTGATTACAGGGTCTCACGCAGCAATTGCACAACTTCGTTAAAGGCCCGTTCGGTTACAGGGAGGTAGCCCGCGATGCTGTTGCAGGGGTGTACCAGATCAGGTTGCTGGCGGATTTCGGTCTTTGTGCCGGCCTGTTTGCGCTTTTCACCGTAGGCTAGCCCTTCGTCGCGCAGCAAATCGCCCCCGTGATCATCAAGACAGCGGGGCAAGCGCCCTCGACATCACCAAAAAGCGGCGACGCCATGGAATTTAACATGTCCGCGTCACTTGATCATGTACAGAGGATAGCCGAGATCACCGTTGGTCTGTTCGTCAACTGGAGCAGGACGGAATTCACCCAATGAATTTATCTGGCGATGATGATGTCCCGCACTCTGGTCGAGCCCGCTTTGACCGCACCCGAGTAGGATCGGACGGCGTTGCAGGACGTGGGCTTTGACATTCTGATTACCAGCTTTCGACCGGCAGGGGCAGACTAGCCGGTAAATCGCACCTTGCCGATGAAGGGCAGGTTGCGATTGCGTTGCGCATAGTCGATGCCATATCCCACGACGAACTCGTCCGGGATCTCGAACCCGATCCAGTCAGAGCGGAAATCGACCTCGCGGCGGCTGGGCTTGTCCAGCAGGGCGATGGATTTCAGCCGCTTCGGCTGACGGCTTTGCAGTAGCTTGGTGACATGGTTCAGCGTGTGGCCGGTATCGACGATATCTTCGACCACCAGCACGTCGCGCCCTTCAATTGCGCCACGCAAGTCCTTGAGAATGCGCACTTCTCGGCTGCTTTCCATCGAATCTCCGTAAGAGGACGCCTCGAGAAAATCCACCTCGATCGGCAAGTCCAGTTCCCTCACCAGATCGGCGATGAAGACAAAACTGCCACGCAACAGCCCCACGACCACCAGCTTGTCCGTATTGCCGAACTCTTCGGTGATCTTGCGGCACAGCTCCTCAATCCGGGCGGCGATGGCCTTGGCCGAGATCATCTCATCTATCACATATGCGCGGTCGTTCATCGCTGCCCCCTTGATCTTTTGCGCCCAACATACGACATCACGCGCCATTGTCATGCAAGAAGACGCCCTATCCGATGCCAACCCATTCCGAGACCAGACGCCTGCCATTTACCGCCCAGCAGATGTACGATCTGGTGGCAGATGTGGGGAAATACCCCGAGTTTCTGCCCTGGTGCGCGGCGGCCCGGATGCGGCGGACCTATGATGATGGCCGCGCGCGGGTGCTGGAAGCGGATCTGGTGATTTCGTTCAAAGTGTTCCGCGAGAAGTTCGGCAGCCGGGTGACGCTGTTTGATACCGATCACCGGATCGATACCGAATATCTGGACGGTCCGTTCAAATACATGAAATCCAACTGGTCGTTTGCGGATGCGCCCGAGGGTGGCTGCGATGTGTCTTTCCACGTGGATTTCGAATTCAGGAATGCGTTGCTGCAAAAGATTATTGGCGTGGTCTTCAACGAGGCGATGCACCGGATCGTGCGCGCCTTCGAAGAACGTGCGCAGGTGCTCTACGGATAGGCTTTACCGCACGCGAGTGGGCGCTAGACTGCGCTCATGACCAAACTGACATCCGAACTTGCCGGGTTTGCCACCGGTCCCATCACCACAACTGCTGCGGCGCGCCTGATCACCGCCTTGTCGGTCCTTGACTGGTTTTCGGTAGGCTGCGCAGGCGCTGAGGAGCCGGTGTCGCGGATCATTCGGGACATGGTCCTGTCCGAGGGAGGGATGGGGCAGGCGCATCTCTTTGGAGGCGCTGCCGTGCCCGCACGGGCGGCAGCACTGGTCAATGGCACCGTGTCCCATGCGCTGGACTATGACGACACACATTTTGCCCATATCGGCCATCCTTCGGTTGCGGTGATCCCGGCGGCCCTGGCCCTGGGCGAGTTGCACGAATTGCCGCTGGTCGCAGTTCAAGAGGCCGCGCTGGTCGGGATGGAGCTGTCGATCCGCGCCGGTCTCTGGTTGGGGCGTGGGCATTACCAGACCGGGTTTCACCAGACCGCGACCGCCGGTGCCTTTGGCGCGGCGGCGGCGGCCGGGCGGCTCGTTGGTTTGACACCGGACCAGATGGCACAGGTGTTTGGCCTGGCCGCAACCCGCTCGGCGGGTCTCAAGGCGCAGTTCGGCACCATGGGCAAGCCTTATAACGCCGGCATCGCCGCAAGTTGCGGGGTCGAGGTGGTGCAACTGGTGCAGCGGGGGTTCGTCGCTAATCCAAACGCGATGGAGGGGCCGGCCGGCTTTGGTGCCACCCATCACGGCGCGGATGATCTTGACGCGGCGCTGGACGGGATCGGACAGACATGGTTGTTCGAAGGCGTCAGCCACAAGTTCCACGCCTGCTGCCACGGTCTGCATGCCGCGTTGGAGGCGGCGCGCAGTCTCGACATAGCCGAACCGGAAGTGGCCGAAATGGCGGTCAAAACCCATCCGCGCTGGATGAGCGTGTGCAATCAGCCTGCGCCTGACACCGGGCTGGGCGCGAAATTCTCCTACCGCACCGTATTGGCGATGCGGGCGCTGGGATATGACACAGCACGGCTCGACAGCTATTCCGAAAGGGTTTGCGCCGATCCCAGGCTGCAACGCCTGCGCGATCACATCACTGTCGAGGCCGACGAGACCCTGACTGAGACACAAGCTCATCTGAGCGTGCTGCGCCGCGACGGGCAACGGCTGGAGGCCAGTCACGACCTGTTGGAACCGCTCTCGCTCGCCAACCGCGAGGAACGGGTGCGCGCCAAGTCGGCCAAGTTGATCGGCGGGCAGATGAGCGATGAGATCTGGTCGCTGCTGCGCACCGGTGGGTCGGCGGCCGAGCTTGCCACGCGGATGGCGGAATAGCAAAAGCGGGCCTCGCTCGAGACCCGCTTTCCGGCCGCTTCCGGCCTGACGCAGCAAAAGGTGGGCTCAGCTGGTCATGTCGTAGGCGCGCTCTCCATGTACCGAGAGGTCGAGCCCGTTGGTTTCCGTCTCGGCGTCTACCCGCAGCGGCGTAACCAGCGCAACCAGTTTTACCAGGATGACGGTCGCCACCACGGTGAACAGCCCGACAATGGTCAGGCTGCCAAGCTGCGCAGCCCACGCACCCTGACCGAAGACGGCGATCATGATGGTGCCAAAGATGCCGCCCACGCCATGCACGGCAAAGACATCCAGAGTGTCGTCGATTTTCAGCAAGTTGCGGACCAGATTCACCGCTTCCTGACACAGGATACCGGCGACAAACCCGATGATCAGCGCCTCAATCGGGCCGACAAATCCACTGGCAGGGGTGATCGAGGCTAGGCCTGCGATGGTGCCGGTGACCAGACCTACCATCGAGGCCTTGCCGTATTTGATCTTTTCCCAAAGCGCCCAGCTGAGTGAGGCGGTCGCGGCCGAGAGATGAGTGACCGTCAGCGCCATTGCCGCGCCGCCATCTGCGGCCAGTTGCGAGCCGCCATTGAAACCGAACCAGCCAACCCAAAGCATCGCCGCTCCGATCATCACAAAGCCGGGGCTGTGCGGCGGTGTGGTGTGGTTGCGGCGCGGACCTAGGAAGACGGCGATCACAAGCGCTGCCAGACCGGCAGTTTCATGCACTACGATACCACCGGCAAAGTCGCGCACGCCGATTTCGCCAAAGATGCCGCCATCAGAAAGGAACCCGCCGCCCCAGATCCAATGCACCACCGGCGCATAGACCAGCAGCATCCACAGGCCCGAGAAGGTCAGCACAAATCCAAAGCCGATGCGTTCAACATAGGCACCGACGATCAAGGCGGGTGTGATGATCGCAAATGTCATCTGGAAGGCAAAGAACAGAACCTCGGGCAGGGTTCCTGCCAGCGTCTCGGGCGTGATGCCAAGCAGGAAGATCTTGTCCAGCCCGCCCCAATAACCGCTGGTTCCGCCGCCGAACGCGATCGAATAACCCGCTACGAGCCAGAGAATGCTCATCAGACAGGCGATTGAGAAACAGTGCATGAACACGCTGAGCACATTTCGGGCGCGCACGAGGCCGCCATAAAACAGCGCCAGTCCCGGCAATGTCATGAAGAGGACCAGCGCGGTTGCCACGATGATCCAGGCTGTGTCGGCTCCGTTCATGAACCGATCTCCTTTTCTGCCTGCGCGCGATGCGAGTGCATCGCTGGTGTGTGATGTTGCAGGCGTTTCAATCGGAGGAACGGTGGGGAAAAAAGAGGCAGAGGGCAGAAAACCAGCCCATTTTGCACGCTTTTTGTACAGTGGTTAAAAATTGGGCGGCATTCGGCGCGGGTGGGTCACTTATTGATCGCTGCGCAAAGCGGCCTTTCCCAGACAGGCCAGCGCGTGATCGCGCGAGGCCTCGCGCACCTTGTCGCGTCCCAGCGCGCCGAATTCGATGGTTTCAGTGTGGGTCTGCGCGGTTTTGGCGGCGATACCGAAACAGACGCGCCCCTCGGGCTTGAACTCGGACCCGCCGGGGCCTGCGATACCGGTGATCGAGACGGCAATGTCCGCCGTGCTGTGCGCCAGTGCCCCCTCGGCCATCTCTGCCGCCACCTCTTCGGACACCGCGCCATGGGCGGTGAGCGTTTCGGCGTTGACTCCCAGCATCCGCTGTTTGGCGGTGTTGGAATAGGTGACGAAGCCGCATTCGACCACGTCCGAACTGCCCGCAATGTCGGTCAGCGCCGCGGCAACCATGCCACCGGTACAGCTTTCGGCGGTGCAGATGCGCAAGCCTCGCGCGCGGGCAAGGGCCAGAAGCGCTTCGGCGGTCAAAGCCCCAGTACCCCATGTGACAGGAAGGCCAAAGCCACAACACCGATGGCGGCGAATACCCCGGCGATCAGATCGTCCAGCATTACGCCCAGCGGATCGCCCCGCCGGTCGGCCCACCCCACAGGGCCGGGCTTGGTGATGTCGAAGAGGCGGAAAAGCAGGAACGCCGCGATCCAGCCGGGCCAGAGCGCCGAGATATCCAGACCGTGCGCCCAGGCCGGGGCCGACACCGCCCAGAGCGCCACGAACTGCCCGGCCACTTCATCGATCACGATCTCGGACGGGTCGTGATCGTCGTTGTCCTTTGTCATCACATGCGTCGCCCAGTTCCCGATCAGAGCGACAAGCAACGTTGCCAGAAACAGCAGAGGAAAACCGCCCAGCAGATGCAGAACCCAGGCCATTGGCAGGGCTGCCAGCGACCCCCATGTACCCGGCGCGGGGCGCAGATAGCCGACGCCGCCCACGGTGGCGATGATCCGGGCCAGCCTCATGATCGTACCAGACAGGCGGTGGCGAGTGCAGCAATACCTTCCTCGCGCCCGGTGAAACCCAGCCGCTCCGAGGTGGTGGCCTTGATCGAGATCTGATCGGGTTCCAGCCCCATGATCCGCGCCATTTCCGTTTGCATATCAGCGGCATGGGGCCCGATCTTCGGGTGTTCACAGACCAAGGTGCAGTCGATGTTGGCAATCCGGTAGCCGCTGTCACCGGCAAGCCTCACCGCGTGGGTAAGGAAAATCTCGCTCGCGGCGCCTTTCCATTGCGGGTCCGAGGGCGGAAAGTGCCGCCCGATATCGCCCTGCGCCAGTGCGCCATAGATCGCGTCGGTGACCGCATGCATGCCCACATCGGCATCGGAATGCCCCTGCAGCCCGCGCCCATGCGGAATGGGGAGACCGCACAGGATCACATGATCGCCCGGCCCGAAGCGGTGCACGTCATAGCCATTGCCCAGTCTCACATCCATGTCGCGTCCCAATATCCTTTCTGCGCGGGCGAAATCCTCGGCCCGCGTGATCTTCAGATTGTCTGCCTCGCCCGGTACGATGGCAACCTGCGCCCCCGCCGCGCGCGCCACTTCGACATCGTCGGCAGCCTCACCCGAGCGGACCTCATGCGCGGCGCAGATCAGCGCATAGTCGAACCCCTGCGGGGTCTGCGCCGCATAAAGCCCGGCACGGTCACGCGTGCCCTCGACAACCCCTTCCGCGCCTGACCAGAGCGCATCGGTGACCGCCAAACCCGGTGCGGCGGCATCGTGACTTTCGAGCGCCTCCAGCACCGCTCGAATGAGTGCCGCAGTTACACAAGGCCGCGCCACATCATGGATCAGCACCCGCGTTACGCCGCGACCTTTCAACGCCTGCAAACCATTACGCACCGAGTCGGCGCGCTCGGCACCACCCTTGGCAAGCAGCAAGTCCGAAGCGCCGAACTCGGCCCAGGCTTCGGAATCGTCTGGTGGCAGGACCAGCACCAGATGCGCGATCTCGGGCAGGCGGAAGCGGTCCAGCGTCCAGTCGACCACGCGCCGACCCGCCAGCGGGCGCCATTGTTTGGGCAGCCCGCCACCGGCCCGGCGTCCGCGCCCGGCGGCAACGATGATGGCGGCAGTTGTCATGGGCGCTGTGCTCCTGCTGGGGTCGGGGTCTGTTTAGGACCAGAGAGGAGCAAGGGCAATCACTCCGATCATCTGCTTAAAAATTGTGCAAACGGATTTACGGCAGGGCATTATCGGGCCTGTTTTCTTGTGCATTTCACAGGGTTTCGATACCACCAAGAAAAATGCACAAGGATTGGGCAAAGTGACCCTGCATCTTGCCGACAAACACATCTCGCCTCCGGTGATTCTGGCCCCGATGGCCGGAATCACCGATCGCCCGTTCCGCGATCTGGTGATGCGCTTTGGTGCCGGGTTGGTGGTGAGCGAGATGGTGGCCAGTCAGGAGATGGTGCAGGCCAAGCCCGGCGTCCGTGAACGCGCCGAGATCGGCGCCGACGTGGAAAACACCGCCGTTCAGCTGGCAGGGCGCGATGCCGCATGGATGGCCGAGGCGGCGCGGCAGGTGGCCGACCGGGGTGCGCGAATCATCGACATCAACATGGGCTGCCCGGCCAAGAAGGTGACCAGCGGCTATTCCGGCTCGGCCCTGATGAAAACCCCCGATCACGCGCTGAGCCTGATCGAAGCGGTGGTGGGCGCCGTGGACATACCCGTAACGCTCAAGACCCGGCTGGGCTGGGATGACCAGCTGCTGAACGCGCCAGAGATCGCCAGCCGGGCTGAGGCGGCAGGCGTGCGGATGATCACCATTCACGGGCGCACGCGGTGCCAGTTCTACAAGGGCCATGCCGATTGGCAGGCGATAAGTGCCGTGAAACAGGCGGTTGCGATCCCGGTTGTTGCGAATGGGGATATCGTCGATCTGGCTTCAGCCCGGATCGCGCTCAAGTGTTCTGGCGCGGATGGTGTCATGGTTGGGCGTGGCGCACAGGGGCGGCCCTGGCTGCTGGCGGAAATCGCGGCGTCGCTGGGTTCTTCCGCCTATCCCGACATTCCAATCGGTCAGGCGCTGGGTGATATGGTCTGTGCGCATTACGAGGCGATGCTGGGCTTCTACGGGTCCGAGCTGGGCCTGCGTGTCGCGCGCAAGCATCTGGGCTGGTACATGGACCGGGCCGGAACGTCCGCCGCACAGCGCCGCCAGGTCCTGACCAGCAGAGATTCGGATGAGGTACTGCACCTGCTGGCATCGGCGCTGGACGTGTCGGGGGAGCAGGTCGCATGACCCCGGATCAGACCCTCTGGGCCTCGCTGCCGGTGCCCGCCTTCGTGATCGACGCCGAGGATCGGATCGAAGACGCCAATTCCGCCGGAGAAGGGTTTCTGAACGCCTCGGTGAAATCGGTGGTGGGTTCGCCGGTCTGGGATCAGATCGCCATCGACGCCCCGATCGAAGAAGCGTTCGACCGCGCCCGAAACAACGGCACGCCTTTGTTCGTCAACGATATCGACGTCGGTACCGGCAGCCGCGCACCGTTGCAATGTGCCTTGCAGATAGCGCCAATGCTAGGCCTGCCGGGCAAGATGCTGATGCTGATCTCGCCCCGCGAACTGGCCGGGCGCATGACCCAGAGCCATACGGTGAAATCCGCCGCGCAATCGGCCATCGGCATGGCCGAGATGCTGGCGCACGAAATCAAGAACCCGCTGGCGGGGATCACCGGGGCGGCGCAGTTGCTCAGCATGAACCTGGCCCCCGAGGATCTGGAACTGACCGATCTGATCGTGGCCGAAAGCCGTCGCATCGTGAAATTGCTGGAGCAGGTCGAGCAATTCGGCAATCTCAGGCCGCCGGATTTCCGCCCCGTTAACATCCACGATGTGCTGGACCGGGCGCGGCGCTCGGCCTTGCTGGGCTTTGGTGCGCAGATGAAGATCATCGAGGATTATGACCCCTCGCTGCCGCTGGCACTTGGCGATCCCGACCAGTTGCTGCAGGTGGTGCTGAACTTGTTGCGCAACGCCTCCGAGGTGGCCGAGCCCAAGGGCGGGACGATCCGGTTGCACAGCTATTTTGAACATTCCTTCCGCCTGCGCCGCAGTGACGGGACCGGTCAGTCGCTGCCACTGCAGGTCGAGATCATCGATGACGGGCCGGGCTTGCCCGAAGATATCCGAAACGACGTATTCGACCCGTTCGTATCCGGGCGCGAGAACGGCACCGGGCTGGGGCTGGCGCTGGTGAGCAAGATCGTCTCGGACCATAACGGATGGATTACGGTCACATCGGTTCCTGGGCGAACTGTGTTTCGGCTGTCGCTCCCCCAGGTGCCGCGCAGCCATGACTTAGAGGAGAAGACCTGATGGATGGCACCGTTCTTGTCGCCGATGACGACCGCACGATCCGCACGGTTCTGACACAGGCGCTGACGCGGGCAGGGTGCAAGGTGCATGCCACCTCGTCGCTGACCACGCTGATGCGCTGGGTGGGCGAGGGCAAGGGTGATCTGGTGATCTCGGACGTGGTCATGCCGGATGGCAACGGGCTGGAGATGCTGCCCAAGATCAACGCCGACCGGCCCGGTTTGCCGGTGATCGTGATCTCGGCGCAGAACACCATCATGACCGCTATTCAGGCGGCCGAGGCGGACGCCTATGACTACCTGCCCAAACCGTTCGACCTGCCGGACCTGATGAAACGCACCGCGCGGGCGCTGGAGCAGCGCCGCCGCAGCCCGGCAGAAGCGCCGGCAGATGACGGCGCGCGCCCCGAGGAATTGCCACTGGTCGGGCGGACGCCTGCGATGCAGGCGCTCTACCGGTTGGTGGCGCGGGTGATGAACACCGATCTGCCGGTGCTGATCTCGGGCGAAAGCGGCACCGGCAAGTCCCTGATCGCGAGGGCGATTCACGACTTCTCGGACCGGCGGACATTGCCCTTTGTGACCGTCACCGCCGCCGACCTGCAGGATCTAGAAGGCCCCGCACGGGTGCTGGCGCGGGTCAAGGGTGGCACGCTGCTGATCGACGAGGTCTCGGATATCGAGGATGAGATCCAGGCCCGGATCGTGCGCATGATGGATGCGCCCGGCGATCACGTGCCCCGTTTCATGGCGACCAGCCAGGACGATCTGGCCTCGGCGATGGAAAATGGCCGGGTGCGGCAGGATCTGTATTACCGGCTCAGCGGCGCCACGGTGCAGGTGCCCGCGCTGCGCGAACGGGTCGACGACATTCCGCTGCTGGCCGAACATTTCCTGGGCCGGGCCGAGCGCGATGGCGCGCCCAAGCGCTGGCTGAGCGAGGACGCCCATGAGCTGGTCCGGGTCTATTCCTGGCCCGGCAATGTGCGCCAGTTGGAAAACGCGGTGCGGCGGTTGGGCCTGACCAGCCGCGCCGATGAGATCACCCGAACCGAGGTTGAGTCGGTGCTGGGCAGCCAGCCCGAGGCCGAGCCAGCCCTTGGCGGCGGTGATTCCGAGAAGCTTTCAGCTTCTGTCGGGCGGCATTTGCGGCGTTATTTCGACCTGCATGGCGGGATGCTGCCACCACCCGGCCTTTACCAGAGGATTCTGCGCGAAGTCGAAGGCCCGCTTATAGAAATCGCGCTGGACGCGACTGGTGGGAATCAGGCGAAATGCGCCGATCTCTTGGGGATCAACCGGAATACGTTGAGAAAAAAGATCTCGGATCTCGATATAAAGGTGACACGCAGACGCAAACTGATGTAATATCGCCACACAAACCGTGGCAATCAGGTTTCGGCCTGGGAACGACCACGAGATATGGCGGTACGTCGCTTCGGCGACACATCAGAATGAGGGTAGCAGGTGGCAACCTGGTCACAGCACGGGCCAATTCCATCCCTGAGTCAGTGGAGAAAGTCCCGAAGGGCCCGGAATTTCGGGACTTTGGGTCTTGTTGTGCTTGGCCCGGTACTGACGCTGGCCACCTATCTGGTGATCGGTCCGTTCGAGTTGGATGTCTCAGCACCGACGCTGCGGCTAATCCTGCTGACCGATCTTGTCTATATTCTGGTTCTGGCCGCCCTTGTGCTGGCACAGGTCGGGCGACTGGTGGCGGCACGGCGCGCGAAGTCGGCAGGCTCGCGGCTGCACTTGCGTTTGATCGGTGTCTTCACCTTTCTGGCGCTGGTGCCCACCGTGACGGTGGCGGTCTTTGCTGGCCTGACGGTGAATATCGGGCTTGAGGGCTGGTTCTCGGACCGGGTGCGGCAGGTGGTCGGAAATTCGCTAGCCGCTGCCGAGGCTTATGAGGCCGAGCATCGCGAAGACCTTAGCCAGGACGCGCAGGCGCTAGGGCGGTTCCTGGATCAGGCACGATCGATCGACTTCTACATCAATGACGGGGAATTGCGCGAAGTGCTGTCGCGGGGTCAGGCACAGATCCAGCGCGGCTTGAAAGAGGCCTATATCATCGACGGCACCGGCGGGATCCGGGTGCGGGGCGATCGCTCGTACCTGTTTGATTTCGAGGCGCCTACGCCCGAACAGGTGACGCAGGCCGAAACCGGCGGCGAGTTGATCGTGCAGGACTGGGACAACAATGAGTTCCGCGCCATCGTACCGCTCTTTGCCTATCTCGACCGCTATCTCTATGTCAGCCGCGAGGTGGATGGCGAGATTCTGAACCTGCTGGACGACACCAAGGAAACCGTGCGGCTTTATCAGCAGCTGGAGAGCGAACGGGGCAGGGTGCTTTTCGAGTTTGGCCTGCTTTATCTGGGCTTTGCGCTGATCCTGATCCTGGCGGCGGTATGGCTGGGGCTGTGGTTCGCCGAACGCCTGTCGCGCCCGGTAGGTCGGCTGACCACGGCGGCGCAGCGGGTCGGCGCTGGTGATCTGGGCGTGCAGGTGGTCGAGGAAAAAGGCGATGACGAGATCGCCATGCTGGGGCGCTATTTCAACCAGATGACCCGACAGCTCAAGGGCCAGCGCGACACGCTCTTGGAAAACACCCGCCAGATCGAAAGCCGCCGCAGGCTGTTTGACTCGGTGCTCAGTTCGGTGACCTCGGGCGTTGTCGGGCTGGACCCCGATGGCTGTGTGACCTTCGTGAACCGGTCCGCCGAACGGCTGCTGGACTGGTCCGGCGACGACCAGAACCCGGCCATCGGCGTTGCCGTGCCGGAATTTCTGCCGCTGTTCGAGGCGCTCAGGGGCGGTGGTAACGAGACTGCGCAGGGTGCCGTGAAAGTCACGCGAAAGGGCCGGGCCGAGAACCTGCTGGTGCGCATGGCGACGCGGCGCGGCGAAGATGGTCGGCTCGAAGGCTATGTAGTCGCCTTTGACGATGTCACAGATCTGGTCAGCGCCCAGCGGATGGCGGCCTGGGGCGACGTGGCGCGGCGCATCGCGCATGAGATCAAGAATCCGCTGACCCCGATCCAGCTGAGCGCCGAGCGCATCAAGCGCAAATTCTCGCGGCAACTGGATGAGGCCGATGCCGACACGCTGGTGTCGATGACCGATGTGATCGTCCGCCAGACCAACGATCTGCGCCGCATCGTCGACGAGTTCTCGAAATTTGCGCGGATGCCCGAACCGGTGCGCCGCGAAGAAGACCTGACCCAGATCGTTCGCGATGCGGTTCTGCTGCAGCAGACCGGGCAGCCGGATGTGAAGGTATCAGCGACTCTGCCCGATGGACCGGTGATGAGCGATGTGGACTCTACCATGCTGAGCCAAGCCTTGACAAATCTGATCAAGAACGCGGGTGAAGCAATTGAAACATTGAAGAAAAAAGGCGCACCCAAAAATCTTGCGCCGGAAATTCAGGTGACGTTGAACGACATGGGCGATGGCTACCAGATTACCATTGCCGACAATGGCATTGGTCTGCCGGAAGACCGCGCGCAGCTGTTCGAGCCGTACGTGACCACCCGGGACGAGGGCACCGGGCTGGGCCTGCCCATAGTCAAAAAGATCATCGAGGAACATGGGGGCAGTCTGGCGCTGGAAGATGCGCCGCTCTTTCAAGGACAGGACCATTTTGGCGCAATGGCCGTGATCCGACTTCCCGGGCCCGAGGCGGCCCGCAATTCCGCGCCAATCAGGCAAACAGGACAGAAAATGAAAGCGGGGCAAGATGAGTGATATTCTGATCGTTGACGACGAGCGCGACATTCGCGAACTGGTGTCCGACATTCTCGAGGATGAGGGCTATGCGACCCGTCTGGCGGGCAATTCCGATGACTGCATGGCAGCCATCAATGCCGAACCTCCGGGGTTGCTGATCCTGGATATCTGGCTGAAGGACAGCCGGATGGACGGGATCGACATCCTGAAGGCCGTCAAGCGCGACAACCCCGATATCCCGGTGGTCATCATTTCGGGACACGGCAATATCGAGATTGCAGTCGCCGCCATCAAACAGGGTGCCTATGACTTCATCGAAAAGCCGTTCAACATCGATCAGCTGATGGTGGTGATCCGCCGCGCGATGGAAACTTCACGTCTGCGCCGCGAGAATAGCGCGCTCAAACGCCGCGAAGTGACCAATGCCGACATGATCGGCAATTCGGCAGCCTTCCGCTCGATGCTGGGACAGCTAGAAAAGGTTACACGTTCCAACGGTCGCGTGATGCTGAGCGGCCCGGCGGGATCGGGCAAGGAAATCGCCGCACGCTTCGTGCACGCGCAGTCGAACCGCGCCAATGGCCCCTTTGTCACCGTGAACTGCGCCGGGGTCGAGCCCGAGCGGGTCGAAGAGGTGCTGTTCGGCCGCGAAACCGCCGAACGCGGGGTCGAGCCGGGCCTGCTGGAAGAGGCCCATGGCGGAGTGGTTTATTTCGACGAGGTGGCGGACATGCCGCTGGGCACCCAGTCCAAAATCCTGCGGGTGCTTGTCGATCAGCAGTTCCAGCGCGTCGGCGGATCGGACAAGGTGCGGGTCGATTTGCGGGTGATCTCTTCGACCAACAAGGACCTCGAGGAAGAAATCCGCGCCGACCGTTTCCGCGAAGAGCTGTTCCACCGCCTCAACGTGGTTCCGATCGACGTGCCGCCCCTGGAAGAGCGGCGCGAGGACATTCCACTGCTGGCTGAGCATTTCATCGAGATGTGCCACGAAACGCAAGGCCTGACGCCGCGCGCACTCAGCGACGAGGCCGTCGCGCTGATGCAGACCATGGCTTGGCCTGGCAACGTGCGCCAGCTCAAGAACCTGATCGAGCGGGTCCTGATACTGGGCGACAGCACCGGCCCCATCGAGGCGCGCGAGTTGCCCAGCGAGGAAGAGCGCGAAAGCGAAGAGGGCCGCGTGGTTCTGTCCGGTGCGCTGGCAACGCTGCCCCTGCGCGAGGCGCGCGAGGCGTTTGAACGCGAATACCTGCTGACCCAGATCAACCGCTTCGGCGGCAATATCAGCCGCACCGCTTCGTTTGTCGGCATGGAACGCAGCGCGCTGCACCGCAAGCTCAAATCACTGGGCGTGGTGACCTCGAACAAGGCGGGCAGCCGGGTTGCCCATGTGGATGAAGAGGTGACCGAGGCCGCGGAATAAACCGCGGCCCGGCGTCAGCCACCCGTGCTGGCGATCTGGGGCGTGACGATCTGGTAGCTTCGATCGTCGTTGCGGACGAAGCAGGAATTGCTGGATAGCTGCGGCAAGGTTGTCGTGCGGCCTGGCGGAACCTGCGACTTTACCGACTGGCTGCAGGCCGGAATGCTGACTGGCTGATAGCCCTTGTCGGCCATGCACAGGTCCAGAACCTTCGCCCGCAGCGTCTTGTTCGCGTCAACGCTATAGACCGGACCGGGTGCCCAGTAACTGTTTCCGCGCCAGCACTGGCCGCGATTGCAGTACCGGTCTCCGGGATAATAGACCGGCGGAGCCTGGCGGATCTGCGTGTTGACCGGAACCTCCTCCAGCGCCTGCACTTCGCAACGGGTGGTGTCATTCTGCTGGCGGGTGACCGAAACCCCGGGCTGGTAGTAGAGAGATAGCGGCCCGCATCCTGCAAGCATCATCCCAAACAGCGCAATCCGGATCAGCGTTTTCATAGGCTTACTGTGCCGCAGCGTGGCGGGCCTGACAATTCAATTGACCATGTTTTGGGCTTCTGTCATTCAGAAATCCGGCATGAAGGGACCAGTGCGATGAAGGTCATCATTTGTGGGGCCGGGCAGGTTGGCTGGCAGATCGCCCGCCATCTGTCTGGCGAGTTGAACGACGTGACCGTCGTCGACAACAATCCCGATCTGGTCCGGCGTGCCACCGAAACGCTGGACGTTCAGGGTATCTCGGGCTTTGCCAGCTACCCGGATGTGCTGGATCGGGCCGGGGCCGGGGACGCCGACATGATCATCGCAGCCACCCATTCCGACGAGGTCAACATGGTGACCTGTCAGGTGGCGCATTCGGTCTTTGGCATCCAGCGCAAGATTGCGAGGTTGCGGTCTCAATCCTATCTGACCGCAATCTATTCCGACCTCTACCGCCGCGACCATCTGCCGATCGATGTAGTGATCAGCCCCGAACGCGAAGTGGCCGCCGCCGCGATGCGCCGCCTCTCGGCGCCCGCCGCCTTCGATACCGAACTGTTCATGGAAGGCGACGCGCAACTGCTGGGCATTTCGGTCGACGAGGACTGCCCCGTCGTGAACACGCCGCTGCGGCAATTGACCGACTTGTTCTCGACGCTGCGCACCATCGTGGTGGGGATCCGGCGCGAGGGTACGCTGTTCGCCCCGGAACCGGGCGACCAAATATTTACCGGCGACGAGTGCTACGTCTTTACCCATGTGGACGATGTCGAACGCACGATGGAGGTATTCGGCAAAAAGCACGGCAAGCAAGACCGGGTGGTCATCGTCGGCGGCGGCAATGTCGGGCTGGAGGTCGCCAGCACGCTGGAACAGCACAAGACCCGCATTCGCGCCAAGGTGATCGAGCGGGACCGCAAATGCGCCGAAGTGGCTGCCGAGGCGCTGGAGCGCACCATCGTTCTGAACGGTGACGGGCTGGACGCCTCGTTGTTGGCCGAGGCCGGGATCGCCCGTGCCGACGCGATGCTGGCGGTGACCGATGACGACAAGACCAACCTGCTGGCCGCCGTGCGCGCCAAGTCCGAGGGCTGCCCGTTGGCCATCGCATTGATCAACGACCCCACGCTGGTGCCGCTGATGACCCCGCTGGGCATCGACGCCTATATCAACCCGCGCGCCACCACGGTCAGCTCAATCCTTCGCCATATCCGTCACGGGCGGGTGCGACAGGTTTATTCTATCGGTGACGCCGAGGCCGAGGTGATCGAGGCAGAAGTATTGTCCACCTCGCCCATGGCGGGCCAGAAACTGCGCGACATCGACTTCCCTGAAGGTGTCCTTGTGGGCGCGCTGCGCAAGGGCGACAAGGTCGTGCGGCCCTCGGGCGGGATGCGCATTGACGAGGGCGACACGATTGCGCTCTTTGCCATGGCCAAGGACGTGCCGGAGGTCGAACGCCTGATGCAGGTTTCGATCGACTTTTTCTGATGCCGCGCACCGCACAGAAGATCAGCCTGGTGCGGCAATTGCCGCTGTTTCTGCTGATCTGGGGCATTGCCTCGCTGTTGATGTGGGTCCCGGCGGTGATGGCGCTGATGCAGGACGACCACGACGTCTCGCGGTCGTTTTTCTATTCGGGCATCGTCGGGCTGACGGTGGTCACAATGATCTCGCTGGCGTTGCAGGGTCGCCAGTCGCGGCGTGGCACATTGGGTCAGTTGCTGGCGCTGATGGCAACATTCGCCTTGTTGCCGCTGTTTCTGGCGGTGCCATTTCACGACGCACTGCGCACGACGAGTTTTCTGAACGCCTATTTCGACATGGTCAGCGCGATCACAACGACGGGCGCGAACCTCTTCACCGAACCCGGACGGCTGGCACCCTCGCTGCATCTGTGGCGCGCGCTGGTGGCGTGGATGGGCGGGCTGGTCATGTGGATTTCCGCCGCCGCCATCTTGGCACCGCTGTCGCTTGGCGGCTTCGAGGTGACTGCGCGCGGTCAGCCGGGACGCGCCGTGCCGGGTGCCGCGCAATCCGAACGCGCCGACCCGCGGGGCCGGCTGATCCGGATCAGCCGCACGCTGGCACCTGTCTACCTGGGGCTGACGGCGGTGGTCTGCGTGTTGCTGCTGATCGCGGGCGAGGCGCAGCTGACCGCGATCTGCCACGCCATGTCGATCCTGGCGACGTCGGGGATCTCGCCAGTGGGGGGAATCGCCGGGTCGACCTCAGGCATCACCGGCGAGGCGATCCTGTTTCTGTTCATGTTCTTTGCACTGTCGCGGCTGACATTTTCCAGCGACACCGCCACCAGCGGTCATGCGCGGCTGGATCGGGACCCCGAGTTCCGCATTGGCGTGGCCATCGTCGTCGGTCTGCCGCTGCTGCTGTTCCTGCGGCACTGGCTGGCCGCCTTCGAGTTCGACGCGGTGGCGGATCTCGAATTTGCCCTGCGCTCGCTTTGGGGGTCGATGTTTACTGTTTTGTCCTACTTGACCACGACCGGATTTGTCAGCGCCGACTGGGAAGAGGCGCGGCAATGGTCTGGTCTGGGAAATCCCGGTCTGATCCTGCTGGGCCTTGCGCTGATCGGGGGGGGCGTGGCAACTACCGCAGGCGGCGTCAAGCTGTTGCGAGTATACGCCCTTTACCTCAATGGTTACAGAGAGATGGAGAAGCTTGTTCATCCATCCTCGGTCGATTCCGGCGACAAGGGAAACCGTCGTATCCGGCGCGACGGAGCGTTTATCGCCTGGATTTTCTTCATGCTGTTTGCCATCTCGCTGGCGGTTGTCAGCGCCTTGCTTGCGGCCTTTGGCCTTAGCTTTGACCAAGCGCTGGTACTGAGCATCGCCACGCTGTCGACTACTGGACCGCTGATCGAAATGTCGGGTGAAATCTCGATCCGGCTGGTGGAACTGAACGGCTGGGCCAAGCTGATCATGTGTCTGGCCATGGTGGTCGGCCGGCTTGAGACGCTGGCGATCATCGCGCTGATCACACCCGACCTGTGGCGCAATTGAACAGTTTTGCCACGGCTCACCCATTGTTAATTTTTCGTCTAGAATATCCCTTCCCGGCACTCCATACTTGACCTAGAGGGAGCGCGTTGGTCCGCAGCGCGTCGCAAGAACAAAGGCGAGAACAGAATTAATGGCTTCGGACAGACAGAATCTTCAGGATGCCTTCCTGAACCATGTAAGAAAAACCAAAGTTCCAGTCACAATATTCCTGATCAACGGCGTGAAACTGCAAGGTGTCATCACCTGGTTTGACAATTTCTGCGTGCTGTTGCGCCGCGATGGTCAGTCGCAGCTGGTCTACAAGCATGCGATTTCCACCATCATGCCGGCACAACCGATCAGCCTTTACGAGGGCGAAGACGCCTCTTGATGGAGCATGAGAGGGCGCGCACCCGGGCTTGGGTGCTGCATCCCGATATTCGATCAGACGCAGACCGCCGACCACCCGAACCGGCGCTTGAAGAGGCTATCGCACTAGCGGCGGCCTTGCCCGATCTGGATGTGATCGGTTCCGGCGTGGTGCGCCTTGCAAAACCGCAACCCGGTTATCTCTTTGGGTCGGGCAAGATCGAGGAACTGGGCGCCGCTCTGAAAGCCGCCGAGGTGGAATTGGTGCTGATCGACGGCCCGCTCAGCCCGGTGCAACAGCGCAACCTGGAAAAGGCGTGGAAGGTCAAGATACTCGACCGAACCGGGCTGATCCTCGAGATTTTCAGCGACCGCGCGCGGACCCGCGAAGGCGTGTTGCAGGTTGAAATGGCGGCCCTTTCTTACCAGCGCACGCGGCTGGTGCGGGCTTGGACCCACCTGGAACGGCAGCGCGGCGGGCTTGGCTTTGTGGGCGGCCCCGGCGAAACCCAGATCGAGGCGGACCGGCGTGCCATCGACGACCAACTTGTTCGGCTGAGGCGGCAATTGCAGAAAGTGGTCAAAACCCGCGAGTTGCACCGCAAGGCGCGCGCCAAGGTACCATATCCCATCGTGGCTCTGGTGGGCTATACCAACGCTGGCAAATCGACGCTGTTCAACCGGCTGACCGGAGCTGAAGTGATGGCCAAGGACATGCTATTTGCCACGCTCGATCCCACCATGCGGCGCGTGCAACTACCGGACGGGCCGGAAATGATCCTTTCGGATACGGTGGGTTTCATCTCGAACCTGCCCACCGAACTGGTCGCTGCCTTCCGCGCCACGCTGGAAGAGGTTCTGGCCGCTGATCTGATCCTGCATGTGCGCGACATCAGCCATGGAGAGTCCGAGGCGCAGGCGGCAGATGTCGAGGAAATCATGACCTCGCTTGGCGTTGAAGGGGATCGCCCCGGACTGGAAGTCTGGAACAAGATTGACCAATTGCCCGATGAACTCCGTAACAGCGTTCTGGTCCGGGCAAACCGCGAGGAGGGGGTCTTCGCCATTTCGGCGGTGACCGGTGAAGGGATCGACGCGCTGCTTGACCGGATCGCGGTTGAGCTGCAGGGCGCGCGCCATGAAACCGTGCTGCGGCTGGGCTTTTCCGACGGTCGCAAACGCGCATGGCTGTTCGAGCAGGACCTGATCCAGAGCGAGAAACAGACCGAAGACGGGTTCGAGATCATCGTGCTCTGGACCGGCAAACAAGAGGCCCAGTTCGCGGCGCTTTGATATCGGCGCGCAAGCTGGTCCGAAAACCGTCTTATACTATTTGGATCGCGCATTAGGGCACTTCGCAAAAGAATTGAATTACCTGACGTTGCCTGAAATCGGAGGTTTCAACGCGCCAAGTGATGCCGGGCGCCACAAGTTTTTCGAGCAGTGCCTTAACGCCCCTCAATTTGGCGCTGGTGGTCGTCGGGGTCGAACCAGATATGGGCCGAGCGGATACGTAGTTCGGCGTCCATCTCCCACTCTTCCCAGCCCCGTATGGTGACCTGATTGGCGGTCTCGGCATGGGTACCTTGCAGCGTCCAGGCAAAGAGCGCATGATCGCCTGCCTTGCGCATCGTATCGCAGCTCATGTCGAGATCGGGGAACTCGGTAAAGAACCCCTTTGCAACCTCCGCCACCGCAGCCTGACCGACCAGCGGCGCGCTGCGGCAGATGGTGATCTGGCCACCGGGCGCGAAAAAGCTGGCCACATAGTCGGGGTTGCCGGAACTCCAGGCCAAGGCATAGTTCCGCGCGAGATTTTGCAGTGTGTCCTGGGCTGTGGCCATCGTGGGAGTCTCCTTGCCTTAACACCGGCGAAACTATGCCAAACGGGTGCGCCGCGTCCAGACGGGCTTATTGCGGGATGAGCGTGGTCACGCCGACGGAGGCCGCCCGCGCCAGATCGGCATCCAGCGACATCGGGATGTATTCACCCCGTCGCCAAAGCTGGGCCTGATCGTCATAGTGACGGGATAGGAAATGGCCCGATTGGCCGGTGGAAATGACAAAGACCGAACTGTCGGGATCGGCGAAATCATAGACGCCTCGGAAACCGGCGCCATGCACGTTCTGGAACGGGGCAGGGTCCTCGCCGGATGTGCGGCCCCGTTGCAGTGTGTTGTCGCCGCCGCTGGTCGATTGTCTGATGTTCACGAAATAGCGCAGCACCGGAACCTTTCCCAGGATCGGGTGGTCGTGGGTCGCCTGATGCGCGTCGCCCCAGCGCAGGCTTTCGAGCGCGGTGCCATGGGTCTCGGCAATCCAGACCAGCGCATCGTCCAGCGCCAGGCGGGCAATCTCTGTGCAGCTTTCGACAGGCGCGCTCTGACTGACGTCGCACCAGACCGAGGCCCCGTCGACATCGCGGTAGACCCGTTCGATGAACAGCGGATCGACATGTTTGTACTCATCTGCAAGCGGCCCAAGCTCATCCTCGATCAGACGCTTTTGCAGGGCGCGCAGCCAGGCGGCATAGATCAGCGGTTCGGGAAGATGCTCGTTCATCTCGCCATTCCAGTCGGCCAGCAGCGAGAGGGCGATCTGGCGCTGGCGTTCGGGCGTGCCCTCGGGCGCGGCCTCGCCTGTGAACCACAGATCGGCGCCGATCAGCGGCAGCAGCGAGCGGGCGGTGAAGCTGACCGGATCGAGCTGCGCCTCGATGAAACTGTCGCGGGTATGCACCTGCCGCGACTGCATCAAGCGTTCCCAGCGGTTCACCCGCTGTGTGTCGCCCCAGCTATGAGAGACATGGTTTGGGAAGGGACGGTCGACCGTCTTGTTGTTGGTGTTGCCCAGCAAACCGCCGGCTGGCGACAGGAATGCGGGGTTGGTCTCGTAGGGCATGCGCCCCTGCCAACGGTTTTCGGGACGCCAACCCTGGCTTGGCATTCGCCCCTGGCTCTGGTGGCGCGCGTCGCGACGGGGGATCGCGCCCACGGTCTGCATCGCAACCGTTTCCCGGTCGGCCAGTGTCAGGTTCTGCGACGGCGCGATATAGCGTTCCCCGGCCTCGATCGCCTGCGCCACGGTCTTGGCGCTCATCAGCGCGATGGCGGCGGACATGGTCGTGTCCTTTGGGCTGAGCGCGGTCCAGGCCAGTGACACCACATGTCCCGGCGGGGTTATGGCGCCCAGATTGTACAGGCTGCCGGGAAGCACCGGGCCATTCTCGGTCCAGCGCAGGGTCAGGGTGATCGGGGCGGCGTTCTTGATCTGGATGATCGAGGGGCGGTTCTCGAACGGTTTGTAGCCATCGGGGGTCAGGTATTGCTCGGGGTCGTCGGGGTTGAGCTGTTCGATAAGGAGGTCCTGATCGTCCACATAAGATGAGGTGATACCCCAGCCGAGATAGTCGCTGCGCCCGGTCAAAACGGCCGGGATACCGGGAATGGTGCCACCGATCACCCCGCCCGAGGTCAATTCCAACCGCGCCAGATACCAGGTCGACGGGGCCGAGAAGCCCAGATGCGGATCATTGGCCAGCAGCGTTCCACCGCTGGCCGAGCGGGTGGGATCAGCAGCCCAAGCGTTCGAGGCGCCGGCAAGTCCGCGTTCCGGCACTGGTGAGACCGGATCGGTCGCGGGACGCGTGTCCGAGGCATAGCGGGGCAGGCCTTGGAACAGCGCCGAATATTCCGGCAGCGCGGCAATGCCGGTACCGGGCGCGTCGGGTAGAATGTCCCTCAGCCGGTCAGGATCGTTCAGCATCAGAGAGGTGCGGGCGCGTAGCACCTCTTCCTCCAGGTGGCCGGATAGTTGCAGCGCCATCAGCTTGATCATCGCAATGCTGTCGGCGGGGTGCCAGGGGGCCATCGGGGTTGGAAACAGGAACATCTCGGGCGCGCCACGGCCCAGCGACTCTTCGTTTATCTGGGTCAGGCGTGCATTCACGCCGGCAGCATAGGCGCGCAGCGCCACCATCGTCTCTTCGTCCTGAACCTCGACCGAGAGCTGTGCCGCGCGGTAGAGATCGAGCCGGCGCAACAGCCGGTCAATCCCGACCGTCCGGTCCCCGAATACCTCGGATAGGCGGCCCTGCACCGTGCGGCGCATCACCGTCATTTGCCAGAGGCGGTCCTGCGCATGGGCAAAGCCGAGGCCGAAATAGACATCCGCGTCACTCTCGCCGAAAATATGCGGTACATTGGCGTTGTCGCGCACGATCTCGACCGGCGCGCTCAGGTCTGCCACGGCAACCTCGCGGTTGTAATCGGGTCGGGACTGGCTGGCCAGGAAATAGACCAGTGCGATACCTGCCACGATCAGCAGGATCAGTCCGGTGGTAATCCGAAGCAACCAGCGAAAGATCAATCTCATGGGTGTCCCGTGCCTTCTGGATTCCGGATTGGGGCCAAACTAAATCAAGCGACAGGGGGCTGAAAGTCCGATTCCTTGAGAAATCCGACCGTGTTGACCGACGGAGACATAGCCCCGCCGGTAGAGCCAGGCATCAGGGGATGATGCGGGTGTATTTGGTGCCCTCGACCGTGGCGCCCAGCAGCAGACCGGCCTGCCCAAAGACCGCCGCGATCACCGGCGAGGTTGTGGTGGTGGTGGTGGCAGAGAGCTGTTCGCCCTGATCGCCGACCACATAGGCCAGATCAGCGCCTGCCTCCCATCCTTTGGAGCGGCGGAAGCTGCCCAGCGCGTCCTCGGTCATGAAGAACAATACGGTGGCATATTGCGCCGCGCCGATCTGCAGGCCCGCCGTGCCTTTGACGGTCTGGTAATAGTCGACGGTGACGCCATTGACCCGCAGCGCACCGCGCCCGTAGGCACCGCCAAAGCCGAAACCGGCTTCGGTGATCAGCGGCATCACCAGGATGCCATTGGCCTTGTTGCCTATCTCGACGGTGTTTGGATACTGGTTGTACAGCTCCTGCAGGGTCGCATCGACGCGGGCGTCGATCACGGCGGCGTTGGAGTTTCCGACGCCATTGCCGCAGGCGGCAGTGACGGTTAGGCCAGCCATGCCAAGGGCAAAGCCGCGACGGCTCAGTCGTGGGGATTGGGTACTGCTCATTTTCTCTGTCTCTGTAGTTGCCTGATAAGCCGGTTTGTCCGGTCTTGCGGCAAGCATACGCACAATGTCGGGCGCTGTCACCTTGTTCATGACAGCCCCGGGCGAGATACCGCCCGGAAAATCACATAAATTGAAGGGTTAGCCCTGCAGGATTCGTGCGACTTCCGGCGCGAAATAGGTCAGTATCCCGTCACATCCCGCCCGTTTGAACGACATCAGGCTTTCCAGCATGGTCTTTTCACCGTCCACCCAGCCATTCTGTGCCGCAGCCCTGATCATCGCGTATTCGCCGGACACCTGATAGGCATAGGTCGGCGCGCCGAACATGTCCTTGGCGCGGCGGCAGATATCCAGATAGGGCATGCCCGGCTTGACCATCACCATATCCGCGCCCTCGTTCAGATCGCGGGCGATCAGGCGCATGGCTTCGTCGGAATTGGCCGGGTCCATCTGATAGGTCTTCTTGTCGCCAGTCAGCGCGCCTGAAGCCCCCACCGCATCGCGGAAGGGGCCATAAAAGGCACTGGCATATTTGGCGGCATAGCTTAGAATCATCACGTTTCGGTGAGCGTTGGCCTCAAGCGCCTGACGGATTGCGCCGATGCGTCCATCCATCATGTCGGATGGTCCGATGATATCGGCGCCCGCCTCGGCTTGCGCCAGTGCCATTCTGGTCAGCGCCTCGACGGTTTCGTCATTCACGATCTCGCCATCGACCACATAGCCGTCATGACCGTTGATATTATAGGGGTCGAGCGCCACATCGGTCATCACCGCGATCTGCGGAGCCGTTGCCTTGACCGCGCGGATCGCCCTATTGCTGAGGTTGTCGGCGCTCCATGCCTCGGCGCAATCCTCGGTCTTCAGTGCCGGGTCGGTGTAGGGAAAGATGCAAATTGCCGGGATGCCAAGCGCCTGCGCCTCGGCCGCGGCCTGCGCGATCCGGTCGACGCTGCGCCGCATGACGCCGGGCATCGACGGCACCGGTTCTTCGATCCCCTCACCATCGCGCACGAAGACCGGCCAGATCATGTCATCCACTGTCAGGACATTCTCGCGGACCAGCCCGCGAATGGCCTGCGACTGCCGGGCGCGGCGGAACCGGGTGATCGGAAACGGGGCGGCGATGGGTTTCATGCGGCGATACTCCTTGCGCAACTTCGCTCTGGGTGGCATGGAATTGTCCCGGTCTCAAGGGTGGCAATCAATCGCCCGCCATGGCAAAGGCACCGGGACAAGAGCTAGAGGGCAGGGGTAAGACGGTTGGACTGGTACAACTCGATCTTCGAGATGATCGACATGCGGAGCTTCTCGAACCTCTGGTTCTGGATTGCACTTGCGGTCATGTGGTCTACGGCCAGCCACTGGGTGATGGGCATTCCCTTTGACATGGTGACCCGCGCACGCCGTCTGGGTGGACAGGCCGAGCGCGACCTGAACGACATCACACGGATCAATGTGAACCGGCTGCTCTATATCACCGACGTATCCGGGTTGTGGATATTGGGCATCGGGTGTTTTCTGCTGTCCGGGATGGCGATGCTTGGGTTCTATTATCGGGTCGAATTCGCGCAGGCCCTTTTCCTGCTGGGGTTTCCGATGTCGGTTGTCGGGCTGGTCAATCTGGCAACGGCGCGCAAAATCCACGCGCAGGGCGCACAAGGACGGGACATTGCCCGTCATCTCAACCGAAGCCGGATCATCATTCAGGTCATCGGCATGATCTCTATCTTTGTAACCGCGCTTTGGGGCATGGCTCAGAACGTCTCCATCGGTGTCTTCTAGTTTGGGGAAAGGACCTAAAGCATGCAGGCAGCGGATCACGTTCTGGTTGGCGGAGCCCCCGAAGGTTATGACGCGCAGCTGATCCTGCGCGAGATCGCGCGCGCGGATGCGCCGGTTTGCCATGTCGCCCGCGATGACAAGCGTATGGAGGCGATGCGCGCCGCGCTGAGTTTCCTCGCCCCTGACATGCCGGTCTTTGTCTTTCCCGGCTGGGATTGCCTGCCTTATGACCGGGTCTCGCCCAATGCAGAAGTCTCTGCCGCGCGGATGGCCACGCTGGCCGCCCTTGTACACCAGATGCCGCAGCGCTTTGTCCTGCTGACCACGCTGAACGCCGCCAGCCAGTGGGTTCCGGCACGCGCGCTGCTGCGCGAGGCGGCCTTTAGCGCGCAGGTCGACCGGCGTATCGACGAAGAGGCGTTGCGGACCTTCCTCGTACGCATGGGTTTCACCCAGAGTCCCACGGTGATGGAGCCCGGTGATTACGCCGTTCGTGGCGGCATCATCGACATCTACCCACCGGGGGAAAGCGGCCCGGTGCGGCTGGACCTGTTCGGTGACGTGCTGGATGGTGCGCGCCGCTTTGATCCCGTGTCGCAACGTACCACTGAAAAGCTCGAAATGGTGGAACTGGCCCCGGTCAGCGAAGTGATCCTGGACGAGGCCGCGATTACCCGCTTTCGGCAGAATTATCGGATCGAGTTCGGCGCGGCGGGCACCGATGACCCGCTCTATGAGGCGGTCAGCGCCGGGCGCAAGCATCAGGGAATGGAACACTGGCTGCCCTTCTTTCATGAAAAGCTGGAGACCTTGTTCGACTATCTGCCCGAGGCCACGATCACGCTGGATGATCAGGTCACGCCTGCACGGTTGGCGCGTTGGGACAGTATTCAGGACCAATACGAGACCCGCACCCA
Organism: Ruegeria hyattellae; assembly: GCF_041537925.1. Taxonomy (NCBI): domain Bacteria; kingdom Pseudomonadati; phylum Pseudomonadota; class Alphaproteobacteria; order Rhodobacterales; family Roseobacteraceae; genus Ruegeria; species Ruegeria hyattellae. Next base: position 172,952 of record NZ_JBGOSH010000001.1, read on the forward strand.
CGCGCTGCAGAACCGCTCGCGTATGGACAGCGTCTACAAACCGACGCCTCCGGGACTGCTTTATCTCGATGACAGCTCCTGGACCGTTGCCGTTGCTCCGCGTCGCGTGCTGCAATTTAACCCGCTGCCGCAGGCCAGCGGACCGGGTGTAATCGATGCGGGAGGGCGTATCGGGCGCAACTTCGCGCCAGAACGACAACAGGAAAGTGTCAGTCTTTTTGGGGCATTGGCGGCACATATTCAGGCGAAACTGGAGGACAAACCCGTCCTGATTGCCTCTTACTCCAAAGGCTCGCGCGAGCGGCTGACCGGTCTGATCGAAGATGAAGGCCTGGCAGAGGCGGTTCCGGTCCCCAACGGCACCCGGATCGGCATGCGTGGATTGCATCTGGCCGTCTGGGCGCTGGAACACGGGTTCGAGACGCCCGAGATGGTGGTGATCTCGGAACAGGACGTGCTGGGTGACCGGCTGATCCGCGCACCCAAGAAACGCCGCAAGGCCGAGAACTTCCTGACCGAGACCCAATCGCTCAGCCCCGGCGATCTGGTGGTGCATGTGGATCACGGGATCGGCCGTTATCAGGGCATGGAGGTGGTGACAGCTGCCGGGGCCGCCCATGAATGTCTGCTGCTGGAATATGCCGAAGCGGCCAAGCTGTATCTTCCGGTCGAAAATATCGAATTGCTGTCGAAATACGGCCATGACGAAGGCCTGCTGGACAAGCTGGGCGGTGGTGCGTGGCAGGCCAAGAAAGCCAAGCTCAAGGAACGCATTCGCGAGATGGCCGACCGGCTGATCCGTATCGCCGCCGAACGCGCCCTGCGCAAGGCCCCGATGCTCGATCCGCCCGCCCATGCCTGGGAAGAGTTCTGCGCCCGCTTTCCCTATCAGGAAACCGACGACCAGTTGCGCGCCATTGGTGACGTGATGGAGGACCTGCATTCCGGCCAGCCGATGGACCGGCTGGTCTGCGGCGATGTGGGCTTTGGCAAGACCGAGGTTGCGATGCGCGCGGCTTTTGTTGCCGCCATGTCCGGCCTGCAAGTGGCGGTGATCGCTCCCACCACTTTGTTGGCGCGGCAACATGCGGCCGGTTTTTCCGAGCGGTTTCGCGGGTTTCCCTTGGAAGTCAGGCAGTTGTCGCGCTTTGTTTCTGCGGGCGATGCGCAAAAAACCCGCGAGGGAATGTCGCGCGGAACGATCGATATCGTGATCGGCACCCATGCGCTGCTGGCCAAGGGCATCCGGTTTCAGAACCTTGGCCTACTGATCATAGACGAAGAGCAGCATTTTGGCGTCGCCCACAAGGAACGGTTGAAGCAGTTGCGCAGTGACATCCATGTCCTGACGCTGACCGCGACTCCGATTCCACGCACACTGCAGCTCAGCCTGACCGGTGTGCGTGACCTGTCGATCATCGGCACACCGCCTATCGACCGGCTGGCAATCCGCACTTATGTCAGCGAGTTCGACGCCGTCACCATCCGAGAGGCCCTGCTGCGTGAGCACTATAGAGGCGGGCAGAGCTTCTACGTAGTGCCCCGCATTAGCGATCTGCCCGAGATCGAGGCGTTTCTGACCGAACAGCTGCCCGAGCTGACCTATATGGTCGCCCATGGCCAGATGGCTGCCGGAGAGCTCGATGACCGCATGAACGCCTTCTATGACGGAAAATACGACGTGCTGCTGGCTACGACCATCGTCGAATCCGGCCTCGATATCCCGACCGCCAATACGATGGTGATCCATCGCGCTGACATGTTCGGCTTGGCGCAGCTTTATCAGATCCGGGGGCGCGTGGGCCGCTCAAAAACCCGCGCTTATGCCTATTTGACCACCAAACCCCGCGCCAGGCTGACGGATACGGCCCAAAAACGCCTGCGCGTTCTGGGTTCGCTCGACACGCTGGGGGCCGGGTTCACACTGGCATCCCAGGACCTTGATATCAGGGGGGCGGGCAACTTGCTGGGCGAGGAGCAATCCGGCCAAATGCGTGACGTGGGCTATGAGCTTTATCAATCGATGCTTGAAGAGGCGATCGCCAAGATCAAGGCGGGCGAGATGGAAGGCCTCAGCGAAGCCGACGACCAATGGGCACCGCAGATCAATCTGGGCGTACCAGTGCTGATCCCCGAGAATTACGTGCCCGATCTGGACGTGCGACTTGGCCTCTATCGCCGCCTGTCTTCGCTTTCGAAGAAAGTGGAACTGGAAGGGTTTGCAGCTGAACTGATTGATCGGTTCGGCGCTTTGCCGAAAGAGGTCAACACGCTGCTACTGGTGGTGCGCATCAAGGCAATGTGCAAGCGCGCGGGGATCGCCAAGCTGGATGGCGGCCCGAAGGGGGCCACGATCCAATTCCACAACGACAAATTCGCCTCCCCTGAGGGTCTGGTGGATTTCATCCAGAACCAGAGGGGCCTCGCCAAGGTCAAGGACAACAAGATCGTCGTGCGTCGCGATTGGACAAAGGAAAGCGATAAGATCAAGGGCGCCTTTGCGATTGCCCGCGATCTGGCCGAAAAAGTGGTCGGGGCGCGGAAAAAAACCAAGACCGCCTGATTGGGATTGCGATCAGGCAGTCTCTGCGGTCATTGCTGCCTGAGCACAGAAACACGACGCCGCCACCGAGCGGTCGGCGCGGGCCAGAGCAAGATCAAGTCTCTGTTTTACTTGAATTATTTCAATGCTTTCCCCGCGTGCCTTCAGGCAATCATGCAGGCCCTTCAGGCTCCAAACATTGTCGGGATGCACAGTGGCGCGGCTAAGCTGCCCGCCGAGGCCAAGGTCTTCGCGATAGACCGTTTCGGCCTCATTCGTGTGGCCCTGTTCGAACAGCAGCGCCCCGAGCGCGTGGCGGGTGGGCTGCATCCAACCCCAGGGCTCGTCATAGGGCAACCCGTCGTCAAGGGCGACCGAGGCGCGTAGATGGGCAAAGGCGGTCTCGAAATTTTCCTTGCGGTACTCGATTTCCCCGCGCAGCATTTCTGATGCGATTTCAAGCAGGTGGACAACCTTGTTATTGTGTAGAAGCCTGGTGTGGGGCACCCGCGCGCGGGCAGCGTCGAACAGATGTTCCTCGGCCTCTGAGGCAGGTACGTCACCCGTGGCTGCATGGGCAATGGCGCGCGCGTAATGCACGGTTGCCGTGACGGTCCGGTAAAGATCCGGGTCCTCAGGCAGTTCCAGCGCCTTGGCGCGCTCCCATTGGCCAAAACGGATCAGGATATGCGGTTCCATCGCCATGTAGCTTTCGAAGAAATCCGCCATGGGCGGGCTTTCGATGCGCAGCATCTCTTCGGGCGTCGTCTCCCATATGCCGCGATTGGCCTCAAGCGCAGGCTGTATTTGCCCAAGGAAAAGAGCGCCGTAGAGGGCGAAGTGATAGTTGTGCTGGCGGTAGCCGGTATAGATGTTGAACGCACCTTCGCGTTCGTAATACTTCAGGTCGGCGACCACCGCCTGCCGGTTCCAGCGCACCACGTTCTGGTAGTGACCGCAGAGCACGTCGATATGGGTCGGCATATGCACCAGATGCCCGGCATCGGGCACCAGTGTGCGTAGAATATCCCCGGCTTTCAGGGCTTTTTCTGGCGTCGGCGACATCTCCATCAGGTGGATATAGAGATGCAGCAATCCGGGATGAGACATCGCCGACGGGTCGTCACGCATGGCGGTTTCGAGAGCCTCTTGCGCCTCAAGCGTTGCCGCGCCCTCAGCCGGGACACTGTTGCGCAGGTCCCACATCTTCCACGGGGTCATGTTGAGCAGGCTTTCAACATAGATCGTGCGCAGGTCCAACTGATCAGGGCAGGCAGCGAAGGCCGCGCGCATGGCATCGGCAAAATCGCGATCCCAGGCCTCCATCTGTTCGATCGGTGTACGCTGTGGATAGCGTGCAGGCAGGGCGTTGATCAGTTGTGTTTCCAGTTCGGTGCAGCCCTCTAGCCGCGCCAGTGCCTCTTGCGTGGCATCATAGGCCTTGGCCAGCGCCCGCTCGCGCCCACCTTGATCCAGCAGCGCCCAGGGCAGGTTGTAATTGGGACCGGCGGCATAGGCGACGCCCCAATGGGCCATGGCGCAATCCGCGTCATGCTCCAGCGCGCGCTCGAAACATGCAACCGCCTCGTCATGGTTATAACCATAGGTCCAGACCAGCCCCCGATCGAACCAAAGCTGCGCGTCCTTTGAGCGTGTGCTGATCCGGCAGCTATGCGTGCCGAGGTCGTAATCATATGACATGGTGGCCCCTCCTGCGGGGCAGGATAGGTCAGGCGCGCGATTTCGCAAAGCTCAGGCGACAACGCGTTGTTCCACCCGTGCCATTTGCAGCATGAGCACGAAAGCCAGCACTGACATGGTGAAGATGGCCGCAGTCAGCGGCAGCAATGTGCCATCGAAGAACAGCCCGATCGGGGCTGCGATCAGCGCCGCAAGCACGGTCGAGATCGCCCCGATGACCGAGGCGGCCATGCCCGCGATATGGCCCATCGGCTCCATCGCGATGGCGTTGAGATTGCCCAGGGTAATACCGACCATGCCAAAGACGCTGGCCTGCCAGAAGACGAAGATCGCAAAGCTGGTCATGTCGGACAGTGCCATGCTGCTCAGCAGTAGAACGCCGCCCGACAGCACGATCTGCGACCCCAGTGCCCAGGTCACCAGACGGCGCATGCCCAGCCGCACGACCACCGCCGCGTTCAACAGGCTGGCCGTGCCCGAGACCAGTGCCACCGCGCCGAACCAGAAAGGGAATGTTTCTTCGCGGTCGAAGATCACGTCATAGACCGGTTGCACCATGGTGAGCATGGTGAACAGGATGCCCAGGCACAGCGTCTGCGCCGCGATCGACAGGCGGACGGTGGGATTGCGGAACATTTCTTGCACCGCGCCCCAGAGCAGCGGTGCGCGGAACGGACGGCGGTTTTCGCGCGGCAAAGGCTCGTCCAGCCGCAGGCCCATCCAGGTCACCATGATGCAGGCAAACACCACAAAGGCGGCAAAGACACCGCGCCAGCCGGTGAGGGCGATGATACCGGCACCCAATGCCGGTGCGACCGCGGGAAAGAGCGTGAAGATCATCATCGCGATCGACATGATCCGCGCCATCTGGCGGCCGGAATAGAGGTCGCGCACCACCGCCACCGCCACGATTCGCGGGGCGGCGGCACCGATGCCCTGTAGCACACGGGCGGCCAGGATGGTCTCGAGCGAGGTGCTCGCCCAAGCCAGAGCCGCCGCCAGAACGTAGAGCGCGACACCGGCATAGATCACCGGTTTGCGCCCGAACGCATCCGAGAGCGGACCGGTGAAAAACGTGCCGATCCCCATACCCGCCACAAACGAGGTCAGGATCAGTTGCGCTCGGTTTTCCTCATCGGGGCTGAGCTCGCGGGCGATCTCGGGCAGGGCGGGCAGCATCGCGTCGATGGAAAAGGCGATGGTAGCGAACATCACGCCAACCAGCGCGATGAATTCACCTGTCGAGATCCGGCTGCTCATCAAAATGCTCCTTCTCCGCACGCGCTATCACGCGGATGGGATCAGGGCCATAGACGTAATCGCACAGCTGTTGTGCTACCGCGCAGCCTCCGTTTCAAGCTGAGACTTGATCTCGTGAATGACTTTTCCCCACAGCTCGGGAGGTTGCGCGCCGGGCACCGCGTGCTGGCTGGCGACGATGAAGGTCGGCACCGAGGTCACGCCCATCTTGCGCGAATGGCCATCGCGCGCAGCGATATCCTCGCGGTCGGCATCAGATTGCAGCAGTTTCAGCACCACCGAGGCATCCATACCAATCCCGTCCGCGATATCGCCCAGAACCTCATGGTCTCCGATATCGCGCCCGTCGACGAAATAGACCTTGAACAGCGCATCGACGGCTTGGGTCTGCTTGCCCTCGATCCCCGCCCAGTGGATCAACCGATGCGCGTCCATCGTGTTGGGGGTACGGGTCATGGCGTCGAAATTGATGGTGAGGCCAGCTTGTTCGGCATGGTCGACCACCGGCGCATAGGCTTTGATCGCGCCCTCCTTGCCGCCGAACTTGCCTTCCAGATAGGCGCGGCGGTCCATGCCCTCGGCAGGCATATCGGGGTTGAGCTGGAACGGGTGCCATTCGATGACAAAGGGATGGTCGGGCACCGCCGCCAGCGCCTTGTCCAGATGGGTCTTGCCGATATAGCACCAGGGGCAGATCGGGTCGGACATGATATCGAGCTTGACGGTAGTCTGGGTCATGGGGTCGGTACCTTGAAAAGCGCCGGCAGCGCACGGCGGAGAAGCTTGCCATTGCCGCCCATCGGCAGCTCGGGCAGGTGTACATAGGCGCGCGGTTGCTTGTACCGGGCGAGACGGTTCTGCACATAGGTCTGCAGGGCAGTTTCGTCCAGCTTTTCGGGGCCGGTATAGAAGGCGGCGATGATGAAGGTGTCGGCTTTGACCTGCACGGCGGCAGCGCCGGACTGGGTGATGCCGGGATGGCGGTTCAGCACCGCTTCGACCTCGACCGGAGAGACCCGGTAGCCACCCGCGTTCATCATGTCGTCATTGCGGCCCAGATACGCGATGCTGCCATCTTCATGCATTACACCCTGATCACCGGTCAGGAACCAGTCGCCCTGGAATCGGGCCTTGGCCTGTTCCGGTGCGTTCAAATAGCCTAGCATCAGGCCGGGGTCAGAGCGATGGATGGCGATTGTGCCTTCTTCACCCATCGCGACGGGACCCTTCGCACCCAGCATCGCGATCCGGCGGCCGTTTTGGGGGCGGCCCAGCACATCACCCGACGCCGGGTGACCCGGGCAGGAAGAGATGAAGGTGGAACATTCGGACATGCCATAGGCCTCATAGAGTTCGGTTCCGGTTGTTGCATTCCACTTCTCGTGCAAAGCGGGCGACAGCTTTTCCCCGGCGCAGAGCCCGTGGCGCAGATCAGGCAGGTCAGGCAGCGCGACCTGCTGCAACATCTTGCGGTAAACGCCTGGTGCTGCGGCAAAAATCGTCGCCTTGTGGTCACGCAGCAAAGCGGGCAGATGTTGGGGTGCGGTTCCGGCGGCAGGGATGAGCGCGGTACCGCCGATGGCCCAGGGATCCATCAGCCCGGTGCCCAGCGTATAGGTCCAGTTGAACGCGCCTGCGTGGCACAGGCGGTCCTCTTGCGTCAGCCCGTACCAGCCCTCGACCATCATCTGCCGGGCCCAGATCGCGCGATGGGCATGGGCTACCGCATAAGGTTTGCCGGATGTACCCGAGGTATAGACCACATAACCCATCCGATTTGGATCGCCCATCTCATAGGTGGCGGCCGACAGGGCACGCATGGCCTGCAGATCGTTCAGCGGAATGGTCCGGTCATGCGGCGCGCAGGCGACGCCCGGATCACGCAGCACTGCTGACGGGGACAGGTCCACGATGATTTTGGCGGTTTCGGCTTCGGTCAGTTGCGACGAGGTTGGTACCGGCACGATCCCGGCGGCGATGGCGCCCAGATAGGCGATGGGGAAATCGACCGTATTACCCAACCGCATCAGAACGATCTCTCCGGGTCGGATGCCACGATCCAGCAGGCCGGTGGCAGTGCCGCGAATGGCACCCTCAAGCTGGCCATAGGTCCAGTCCTGAATACCCAGCACGGACAGCGCCACCTTGTCGGGCAATGCCTGCGCGTGACGCATCACAAAAGCGGCAAGGTTGAACGGGGTCGGGCAGGGCGGCGGCGGCCCTTGATCGAAAATCGCTAGCATGATGTTTGGCTATCTTGCGTGAGCGCGCGTTGCAAGCGGTGCGCGCCGCTCCTATACAGGCGCAATGAAACCGCAGGACCCAAAATCACTGATCCGAATCGCACGCGAAAGCGGGGCCGAGGAAAGTTCGGAACCGCTGGACCTGGGCGCGCGGGTGCGCGAGCTGCGCAAGGCGCAGGACTGGACGTTGGAACAGGCAGCCAAGCAGGCCGGGCTGGCGCGCTCGACCCTCAGCAAGATCGAGAACGGGCAGATGTCACCCACATATGACGCGCTCAAAAAGCTGGCGGTGGGTCTGCGCATTTCGGTGCCGCAGCTCTTCACTCAGCCGGAAAAGGGTCAGGCCAACGGGCGAATGTCGGTGACCAAATCCGGCGAAGGGTCGGAACACGCCACCGCGACCTATGAGCATGAATTGCTGGCCGGTGCCCTGACAAAAAAGCAGATGCTGCCCTACCGCGCGCGGGTCCGGGCCAGGTCGATGGAAGAATTCGACGGCTGGGTGCGCCATGACGGCGAAGAATTACTCTATGTGCTGACCGGGGTGGTCCGGCTTTATACCGAATTCTACGAGCCGGTTGAAATGCGCCGGGGCGACAGCGCCTATTATGATGCCACGATGGGGCATAACGTTGTCTCGGTCAGTGAAGAGGATGCGACGATCCTTTGGGTGACATCGCTGGCCTGAGGCGGGTCAGCTTTTGGCGTCGCCGGTATCATCGCTGGCAAACAGCCAGTTCAACACCACATTTCCGATGAAAACGGCAATGATCTGCATCACGATGAACATCGGAATATGGCCGGGTGAGATGCTCGCGAACGTGTCGGTGAAACCGCGCGCGATGGTCACAGCCGGGTTGGCGAAGCTGGTGGACGATGTGAACCAGTAGGCCCCAATGATATAGAGCCCCACCAGTGGCGGTCACGTCATGATTCCGATGGAATCGATCTGAGGCCGTCAGTTGGCCTCATACCACCAGACATCGGGCATGTATTGCGGCCCGTCACCATAGATCGGCAGTGCCTCGGGGAATTTCATCTCTTTGATATGAGCAATGCGCCCGACATCGAAATTCCAGAACGGAATCACATAGCGCCCGCTGGTCAGGATACGGTCCAATGCACGGGTTGCGGCGATGAAATCCTCGCGTGACGTTGATGTCAGCATATGCTCGATCATCGCATCGACAGCGGGCGAGGCTACACCCATCAGGTTGCGCGTCCCCGGCGTGTCGGCGTTTTCGCTGCCCCAATAGAGCTTTTGTTCGTTCCCCGGCGACAGCGACAAGGCGCGGCGGTAATAGGTCACGTCGAAATCAAGTTCGTTGGTGCGCGAGGTGAATTGCGCATCGTCCACCTTTTCGGCGGCGATCTCGATGCCCAACCGTTCCAGCGCGCGGGCAAAGATCTCGATCGCGGTCTCGCTTTCCTTGTCAGCCTGGCTGATCAGGATGTTGAATCGCATAGGCGTGCCGTTCTGGTCCTGCAACACACCATCTGCCACGGTCCACCCAGCCTCTTCCAGCAACGCGGTGGCCGCCCGGATGTTGCGGCGATTGCGCTCGCTGCCATCGCTTTGCGGCAGCTCGTAGCCCTCCAGCGCGCCCGGCAGCAACTCATCGGCAAAAGGGTCCAGCAGCGCGCGCACAGGGCCTTCGGCCGGGCCCGGCTGCAGCGCAAGCTCGGAGCCCGAGAAATACGAGGTGATACGCGGTTGCGCGCCCCCGGTGATGGTGTCGTTGATGAATTCGAAGTTGAACGCATGCAGCAGCGCCTCGCGCACACGCCAGTCATCGAAGGGCGGTTTGCGGGTGTTCATCACAAAACCGGTGATGCCCGAAGGTTTCAGATGCGGGATTTCGGTTTTGACCACATCGCCGCGCTGCGCGGCAGGGAAGTTGTATTGCGTGGCCCATCTATCGGCATTGAACTCGCGCACTGCTGACAATTGGCCAGCCTTGAACGCCTCGAACAGCACGGTCTGGTCACCGAAGAATTCCAGCCGCATCTCGTCATAATTCATCGTGCCGCGCCGAAATGGAATATCGGCACCCCAATAATCCGGGTTGCGTTTAAAATTGACGTAACGGCCCGCTTCATAGCTGTCGATCACATAAGCGCCTGAGCCGATGGGAGTATCCTGTAACTGCGCTGCGGCGAAATCCTTTCCTTCCCATTGCGCTTTCTGCAGGATCGGGCGCATCCCGGCGATCAGGGCCAGTTCGCGGTCCTCGGTGTTGAAGGTGATCCGCACCTTGCGCGGTCCGGTTTCCTCGATGCTGGTGATCTTGCCCCAGAGCCCGCGATACCGCAGATGCCCCTCGGTGCCGAGCGTCTGGTAGGACCAGATCACATCCTCGACCGTGACCGGGCTGCCATCAGAGAATCGGGCCTCTTCCCGCAGGGTGAATTCGACCCAGGATCGCTCCGAATCGGTCTCGACCGATTCGGCCAGAACCCCGTAAAGCGTGAACGGTTCGTCCCAGGATCGGCCCATCAGACTCTCATGCGTCCAGAAGCGCAATTGCCATGGAACGGTGCCTTTTTGCACAAACGGATTGAGACTGTCGAAGCCGCCAGTATTGCCAAAGACCACCCGCCCACCCTTGGGGGCGTCGGGGTTGGCATAGGGGAGCGACACAAAATCCGGTGGCAGCTCTGGGGCGCCATACATAGCTATGCCATGTGCCGATTCTGCATCCACAAGTTGTGCAGCAAAAATGAGGCCGATTCCGGCACTTAGCGCACGCATCCGGGGGGCGTAATCCTGTAGCATTTTAGCAACAATCCTGCTCTGGCCTTATTTTGTTATGCTTTGAGCGTAGCGGTGGATTCACGTCTTTTCAAACTTTTAGCTTGGATGCCGCAGCGGAATTGCTTATAAAGGTGTCACTGCTCGATAGGTTTCTTGCCTGTATGAAACCTGCCTCAATAACTTAACGCCCGCTTCGTGCGGGCGTTTTTTTTGGCGGTTATGGGATCGGGGCGGAACTGGCTTGTTCACTGTTATAGCCCGGTTTTGACGCTTGATTTTGCGGCATATTGTCAGGCTGCACAGGAACCTGCCTACGTTTTTGAAGCCGGGCCTCATTTCACCGCAACTTCCCCGTTTTCTTTGCAACTGCAGCATGGCAGGCTGCGCCGCAAACAGATCGCATGTACAAGAGGATGAGCCATGACCTTATCGGGAAAGACCGCCGTAATCACCGGATCGAATTCCGGTATCGGATTGGGGATCGCATGGGAGCTGGCACGCGCGGGTGCGGATGTAGTTCTGAACTCGTTCACCGACCGTGACGAAGATCATGCGCTGGCGCAGCAGATCACGGATGAGACCGGCACCAAGGCGCGCTATATCAAGGCCGACATGTCGAAGGGTGACGAGTGCCGTGACTTGATCGGGCAGGCGGGGTCCTGCGACATATTGGTGAACAATGCGGGCATTCAGCATGTCGCCCCGATCGACCAGTTCCCGGTCGAGAAATGGGATGCAATCATCGCCATCAACATGAGTTCGGCCTTTCACACGACCGCCGCCGCTCTGCCGATGATGCGCGAGGCAGGCTGGGGCAGGGTTGTCAATATCGCCTCGGCCCACGGGCTGACCGCCTCGCCCTTCAAGTCGGCCTATATCGCCGCCAAGCATGGTATCGTGGGCATGACCAAGACCGTCGCGCTGGAGACCGCGCAGGAGCCGATCACGGCGAACGCGATCTGTCCAGGCTATGTACTGACCCCGCTGGTCGAGGCGCAGATCCCCGACACCATGGAGAAATACAACATGGGCCGGGACGAGGTGATCAAGAAGGTAATGCTGGAGCGTCAGCCGTCGAAAGAGTTTGCGACGGTCGAACAACTGGGCGGCACCACCGTGTTCCTGTGTTCAAATGCCGCCGCGCAGATCACCGGCACCACGATTTCGGTGGATGGCGGCTGGACCGCATTGTGAGCCAGTTTGAGGGGGCCAGCCCCGGAATATTCCTGGCCATATGAAGGAGCGGATCAGGTGAAGCGGATCAATCTTGCGCTACAGGGCGGTGGCGCGCATGGGGCGTTCACCTGGGGGGTGCTGGACCGCATTCTGGACGAGCCGGATGTCGAGGTTGCGGCGATCACCGGAACCTCGGCGGGGGCGCTTAACGGCGCGGCGTTCAAGTCCGGCATGGTCGCGGATGGGCGCGACGGTGCGCGGCGCAATCTGGATGAACTCTGGCGTCGGATGGGGGCGGTGGATGATCTACGGCTCTCGGGCTGGATGTCGGCGCTTGATCCCGGCCATCTGGCGCGGACGATCGAATATTCGCTGCCATTCTCAGTCGCGGACACCTGGTCCCGGATGGTGTCGCCCTATGCCTATGGTCCGTTTTATTCCAACCCCTTGCGCGGGGTTGTTGATGGGTTCGACTACACGACTGTCTGCGCGGATGAAGGGCCGGATCTGTTCATCTGCGCCACCTGCGTGCGAAGTGGCAAGATTCGTGTGTTCAAGGGCGAAGAGATTAGCACCGACGCGATTCTTGCCTCGGCCTGTCTGCCCAGCATGTTTCAGGCGGTGAAGATCCACGACCCGAAAACCGGCCGCGACGAGGCCTACTGGGATGGCGGCTATACCGGAAATCCGGCGCTGTTTCCGTTGTTCCATGAGGAACTGCCCAGCGATGTGGTGATCGTCAATATCAACCCGCTGGAGCGCGACGAACTGCCGGTCACACCACAGCAGATCCAGAACAGGATCAACGAGATCAGCTTCAATTCGTCGCTTTTCCGCGAGTTGCGGGCGATCAATTTTGTCCAGCGCCTGCTAGCAGACGGAACACTGACGGCGGGGAGCATGAAGCGAGTTCTAGTGCATATGATCGCTGATGACGAGTTGATGAACGAGCTGTCGGTGGCGACAAAGATGGTTCCCGCACCGCCAATTCTGCACCGATTGAAAACAGCCGGGCAAGAGGCGGCAGATCAGTTTCTGTCCAAACACAAATCCGATCTGGGCACGCAAAGCACCGTTAATCTGGCTGAGATGTTTAGCTGATTATTCCTCGGGCGGCTGGCTGGGGTCCTTGCCGTTGGGATAGACGAGGCCGGCCGAGATCACCAGCTTGGCGGCTTCCTCGACGCTCATGTCCAGAATGATCACGTCTTCGGCGGGAAAATAGAGCAGGAAACCCGAGGTGGGGTTGGGCGTCGTGGGGACAAAGACGCCCAGCAACTGGCCGCCGGTTTCGGCGCGCTGTGCCACTTCACCCTTGGCCGGGATCGAGACAAAGCCGATGGCCCAGATCCCCCGGCGCGGATACTGGATCAGGCAGGCTTTTTCGAAGCTGCGCTCAGTCTGGGCGAACACCGTTTCCGAGATTTGCTTGATGCCGGAATAGACCGACCGCACCACCGGCATCCGGTCCACCATGCTTTCGGCGATCTGAATGAGCGAGCGGCCGATGAGGCCTTTGGCGATCCAGCCCACAAAAATCGTGAAAATCAGGAAGATGATGACACCGACACCGCGCAGGTTGATGCCGATATATTGTTCGGGGCTGATCGTGCTGGGCACCAAGGGCAGAACCACGCCGTCGATCCAGCCGACCACACTCCAGATCAGCCAGAGGGTCAGCCCGACCGGCGCGATCACCACGATGCCGGTCAGAAACGACGCGCGCAGCCCGGCCAGCAGACCGGGGCGTCGGTGGGGTTCTTCGTCAAATGGTGTATTCATCTTCGTTCCGTCCAGCCCGCAGGTTAGTTAAGTCTTTCTGATCGCGGTAACAATGGGGCAGAACGGTTTCAGAGGGCTCAGCCGGTGATTTCCGACAGGGATCGGGCGATATTCGCCGCCAGACGGGCATTGTTTCGTACCAGCGCGATATTGGCGGTCAACGACCGGCCCCCGGTGCGTTCGAATATCCGTTGCAGCAGATAGGGCGTCACGGCCTTGCCGGTGATTCCATGGGTGTCGGCATCCGCCTGGCACTGGGCTATGATCGGGGCCAGTTCCTCGGCCGGGATCTGATCCTGGATCGGGATCGGGTTGGCGACCAACTGCCCGCCCGGCAGGCCGAGGGCCGCACGGGTGGCATGGGCGCGGGCGATTGTGGCGGCATCATCCATGCGCAATGGTGCCTTGAGGGGCGACTCCACGGACCAGAACGCCGGGAACGCGTCCTGTCCATGCGCGATCACCGGCACGCCGAGGGTTTCCAGGACCTCCAGCGTCTTGGCCAGGTCGAGGATCGCCTTGGCCCCTGCCGCAACAACTGTAACCGGCGTTTGCGCCAGTTCGTTCAGATCGGCGGAGATGTCGAATGTGGTCTCGGCCCCCTTGTGGACACCGCCGATGCCGCCGGTGGCAAACACTTCGATCCCGGCGCGATGGGCGGCGATCATGGTGGCGGCCACCGTGGTGGCTCCAGTGCCTCCGGTGGCGATGCAGGCCGCCATATCGGCGCGCGACAGCTTTGCCACGCCATGCGACTGGCCCAGCGTCTGCAACTCATGCGCCTCAAGCCCAACATGCAATTGCCCCTCAAGCACCGCGATGGTTGCGGGGACGGCCCCGGCATCGCGGATATCCTGTTCGACCTGCGCTGCCACCTCGATATTCTGCGGATAGGGCATGCCGTGGGTGATGATGGTGCTTTCCAGCGCCACGACGGGTTTGCCAGAGGCGCGCGCGGCGGCCACCTCAGAGGAATGTCGGATGTCGATCACAGCGGGGTCTCTCCTGAAACATAAGTCGCGGCGGCGAGCAGCGCACGGTTGAGCGCGGCTTCGCGGCCCGCACCTGTCGCCTCGGCCGCGATATGCGCGGCCATGAATGTGTCGCCTGCACCGGTCACGCGGGTGACCAGCACTGCGGGCGGGGTCTGGGTGATTGCGCCGCTAGCATCGGCCTCGGTCGCGGACTCGCCGCCATCGGTCACCAGTACCCGCAGCGCACCGCGTGCCAGCAGCGCCTGTGCGGCGGTTGCAGAGTCTGTGAACTCGGTCTGGCACAGCAGCCCGGCCTCTTCGAGATTGACGTAAAGCGTGGCGCGGGCGTTTTGCAGGAACGGCAACAGGCGCTCGGCCTTGCCGGGCGAGGCCGGGGCCACGCGTAGATCGGCGCGCGCAAAGGCCGGGTTTTTCGCGATCTCTTCAAGCAGCGATAGCGTCAGGTTCCCATCGAGTGCGACCAGACCATCATAGGGGTTGGCACGCGAGCCCAAAGCGCCACTTTCCATCGGACGCAGGATTTTCGCTCCTGCCGCTTCCAGCGAATGGGCGTCGGCTATGGCGGCGATCAACCCGTTTGCGCCCTCGACCGCCATGTAGCGATCTGTCGGCAGATCTTCGGAGCGGTAGATATGGCCGGTTTCCATCCCCATTTGCGCGCAGGCTTTGATCAATTCGTCGCCTTCGGCATCGCGCCCGATCGTGGTCAGCAGGGCCGGCGTCATGCCAAACCGCACCAACGTCATCGCGATATTCATCGCCACACCACCGGGCAGGCGGGTGATGCGTCCCGGCACGTCCGACCCCTGCCGCATGTGACTGGCCGAGCGCCCGATCACATCCCACAGAACCGACCCGATACATAGAATATCCGTCTGCTGCGTCATGTCTGCTCTCATGCCCAGAAATCGCCTGCGGTGCAAGGGCCGCTGACGCTCAGGGCACCGCGAATGTCAGCGACGCCCAGAGGCTTTCCCAGACCGCTTCCTCGGGCCCGTCATAAGAACGCAGCCGGACGGCATCCAGCAGGTAGCTGTGGCCGGATGCCACCGGAATCACGGCGCGCCCCTGCGCATCGGTGCGGATCAGCGAGATGTGCACAGTGCCATCGGGGGCGCTGTCGAATATTTCGACCTGTGCATCCGATTGCGGTTTTCCCTGGTAGTAGAGTTGCACCGTAACCCCATCCGCGAGTGGATCAGTATAGGGGTTGGTCAGGGCGACGAACTCGGTTTCCATGCCGCTGCGGGTGTCAGCGCCCTCGCCGATGCCGACTGCGACCAGCGACTTGGCATATCGGGTATAGACTTCGCGAAACCCGTCCAGAGGCAAGCCGCGGGCCAGATGCCTTTCGCGGATGTCGGGAAAATCCTTTTGATCGGCAAAGTCCTGGAATTTTTGCCAGTCCTTGTAGTCGAGCGTGTCGAGCGCGGTTTGGTGCAGGATGACCAACAGACCGTCCTGATCGGGCTGCGTGCTCAACGCCGGAATGTCGCCAAGACGGCCTTCATAGGGCATTGCCCCGTCTCCGTATCGCAACTCGAAACGGGCGAAGCGATTGGGAAAATAGGCCTGAGGTGTGCCCTTCAGTTTCTGCCCGACCCGCAGCTGCGCCGTCAGCTCTGCGCCGGTTTCGACTTGAAACTTGGACGGTTCGATCCAAAACTCATGCGCAAGGCCAGGTTGGGCAAAGACACAAGCCAAAACAAGGGCGAGCAGGGGGCGGCGGATCATGGCAGAGACCTTTCACGGGATATGTCTCAGGCTGCGCCTGCTGGTGCTGCTGTCAAGCCTTTGCTGGCTGTGCCCGTTTCTGGGCCCGCCCGCTCAGGCCCACGAGGTAACGCCAAGCATTGCCGATTTCTCGGTCAGCGAGGGTCAGCTGACCATTGAATTCCGGCTGAATGTCGAGGCGTTTCTGGCCGGGATTGATCTGGACGGGATGAGCGACACGGACGAGTCCGATCTGTCTGCCCGCTATGACAGCTATCGCGCCATGGGTTCTGCAGAACTGGAGCCGCTGGTGCGCGAGTTCGCGATCGGCTGGATCGAAACGTTGAGCATCGATGTGGGCGGGCCGGTGGACATGTCCTTTGAAGGGGTGCGCATACCGGTGATCGGCGACACTGACCTGCCGCGTGCCTCGCATCTGCTGTTTGCCGGGGATGTTCTTGCTTCCGCTCGCGACTTCCGGATGACATGGCCCGGCGGTGCCGGAGATCTCGTCCTGCGCCAGCAAGGGGTCGAGGCGCCTTACACCGGCTATCTGAAAGGTGGCGAAAGCAGCCCGGCTATCGCGCTTGCGGGCGGTGCGGCGCTTGGGCCATGGGCGACGTTTCAGTCCTATATTCCGATCGGGTTCGAACATATCCTGCCCTATGGGATCGACCATATCCTGTTTGTGCTGGGGCTGTTCTTTCTCAGTCCGCGCCTGCGCCCGCTGGTCTGGCAGATCAGCGCCTTCACGCTGGCCCATACGCTGACGCTGGCATTGGGGACATTGGGAGTGGTGCAGGTGCGGCCCGAAATCGTCGAGCCGCTGATCGCACTGTCGATCGTGTTTGTGGCGCTGGAGAATGTCTTTGTCCGGCGGCTATACCCGTGGCGACCGGTGGTGGTGTTCGGTTTTGGCCTGCTGCACGGGCTGGGCTTTGCCACCGTTCTGGGTGAATACGGGTTGCCCGCGGCGCAGTTCATCCCGGCGCTGGTGGGATTCAATATCGGGGTCGAGATCGGCCAGCTGACAGTGATCGCCATCGCGTTCCTGACAGTCGGTCTGTGGTTTCGCGACCGTAGCTGGTATCGTGGCCGGATCGCCATCCCGGCCTCGTTGGTGATTGCCGGGATCGGGGCGTATTGGTTTGTCGAGCGTGTTTATCTAACTTAAAATCAACCCATTGCAGCGACAAGCTGTTGTAGATGCGCCAGCGGATCTTCGGCTTCCCAGATTTCCTGACCAATGCCAAAAAAGTCGGTCTGTGAGGCAAGCTGGCGGACCAGATCCTCGGTCAGGCGACCCTCGGCCACGACGGGCACTTCGATCATTTCCGACCACCACTGGAACAGGTCCGGTTCGGCAAAGGTGCCATCGCCCAGGGCGGTCGCGCCGAGCGGGCCGAAACTGACATAATCGGCGCCGGCCTCGCCTGCAGACATGCCGTCATGGCGCGAGACGCCGCAGAAACTGCCCACGATGGCGTCGGCGCCCAGTTCCTTTCGGGCCGCACGGACCGAGCGGGCGGCATCGCTGAGATGCACGCCATCCAAGCCCAGCCGCTGTGCCATCAGCACGTGATCCGATATCACCAGCGCGATATCGCGGGCATGAGCCACCTCACGCAATGCGTCTGCCGTGCGAGCGATATGGTCTTCGTCGCCGCTGGACAGGGCCAGACGAATGCAGGCGATCTCGGCCCCGTCGAGAACCCGCGCCAGTTGATCGGGAAACTGCTGCGAGTCGATTTCGGGCGGGGTGATCAGGTAGATCTGCGGCTGCTCGGGGCTGTCCATGATGGCGGTCCTTCAGGTCTTGGTTTCGGGCCGTTTACTGGATTGCGGGTGCGATGGGAATATCAAAGGCGCGCTGCCGGGCAAGCTGCGGCCTGCAGGACGAAACGCCGATGCCAGCTTGCGTAACCTGCGCAGGCGCTTTAGAGCGGGCGCGGCCTTGCAGGAGTGAGACATGCCCAGCGAAAACCCCCAGCCCGCCTTCGTCCTCGTGCGCCCGCAGATGGGTGAGAATATCGGGGCGGCGGCGCGGGCGATGTGGAATTTCGGGCTGGACCGGATGCGCATCGTTGCCCCGCGCGATGGTTGGCCGAACCCCAAGGCGGTGGCCATGTCCTCGGGTGCGGGGCGGTTGCTGGATGAAGCGCAGCTTTGTGACGATCTTCCCCGCGCGCTGGTGGACTGCACCTTTGTTTTTGCCACCACCGCGCGGCAACGTGGGTTGACCAAGCCGGTGCTAAGCCCCGAAGCGGCGATGCAGATGGCCGCCGAAAAGATCGCGGCGGGGGAAAAGATCGCCGTGCTCTTTGGGCCGGAACGGGCCGGGTTGGAAAATGACGATATCGCCAAGGCCAATGCCATCATCTCGGTACCGGTGAACCCGGAATACGCCTCGCTCAACCTCGGTCAATGCGTGTTGCTGGTGGCCTATGAGTGGATGCGCCGGACCGGGGATGTGGTGCATGAAACCACCGATCTGGGAAAGGGCGACTGGGCGACCGGGCAGGAGATCGAGAAGCTGGTCGAGCATTACGAGGAGCGGCTGGAGGAGGCCGGGTTCTTCTATCCGCTCGCCAAGGCTGCAAACATGAAGCTGAACCTGCGCAACCTGTGGTCGCGGATGCGGATGACGCGGGCCGATGTGCAGATGTTGCACGGGATCATGCGGCAGATGGTGCGCTGGAAAGAACGCGGCGACTGACGCTGGACCTTCCCGCCGCAGCACCCTAGCTTGCGGCCAGACACGGAATATGAGGGCGAGATGAGCGGAAAACGCAGCATCTTCGAAGAGGTTTCGGACGACAACAAGCAAGAGTCCGTGCAACCGGGCATGATCGACCGCGGACGCGGCGGTGCGCGTGGTGGCATTCGCGCTTGGTTGATGGTGCTCTTTGCGTTGGTGGTGGCGATGATCGTGGTGGGCGGGCTGACCCGGCTGACCGATAGCGGGCTGTCGATCACCGAATGGCGTCCCGTCACCGGAGCCATTCCGCCCATGTCCGAGGTCGAGTGGCAGGCCGAGTTCGACAAATACAAGCAGATTGATCAGTGGCGTATCCAGAACAAGTGGATGGAGCTGCCGGATTTCAAGGAAATCTACTGGTGGGAATGGGGTCACAGGCAGTTGGGTCGCGTGGTCGGTCTGGTCTGGGCTGTCGGGTTCCTGGGCTTTCTGGTCTTGCGCAAAATCCCGACCGGCTGGACGGGTCGTCTGATCATTCCCGGCGCGTTGGGTGCGGTGCAGGGAGGCGTCGGCTGGTGGATGGTTGCCTCGGGCGTGACGCAGGGCGAGGGGATGACTGCGGTCGCCAGCTACCGCCTGACACTGCATCTGGGGCTGGCTTTTGTCATTTTGGGTGTGCTGGGCTGGTATATCTTCCAGCTGGGACGTGAGGAACGAGAATTGATGCAGGCGCGCCGCGCGAAAGAGGCAAAGCTGTTCTCGCTCTCGACGGGCCTGATGCATTTCGCCTTCTTGCAGATCCTGCTGGGCGCGCTGGTTGCAGGGATCGATGCCGGACGGTCCTTTACCGACTGGCCGCTGATGGGCGGGCAGATCCTGCCGCCGGATGCGACGGTGCTGGAGCCGATTTGGCGGAACCTCTTTGAAAGCCCCGGTCTGGTGCAGTGGATTCACCGTGTTGCGGGGTATCTGCTGCTGATCTTTGGCATCGTTGTTTGGCGACGTGGCCGGTCCAGCGCCCATCCCCAGACCCGCTTTGCCTTCAACGCGGTGCTGGCCGGGCTGTTGCTGCAGGTGGTTCTGGGCGTCATCACCGTGATTTATGCCGCGCCCTGGCAGATCGCCATTGTGCACCAGTTGATGGCGGTTCTGGTCTGGGTGCTGATCCTGCGGGCGCGGTTCCTCTGTGCCTATCCAGTTTCCACCTCTGTTCGGGGAATTTGACCATGACGGCCTATGACGAGTTGATGGCTTATCAGCGCGAGACAACCGCGCTTGGCATGATTGCGGGCCGATTGGGCTGGGATCAGGAAACCGTGATGCCACGCGGCGCAGCCAGCCAGCGAGGTGAGGAGATGGCCGCGATCGAGGCGGTGCTGCATGGCCGCCGCTCGGACCCGCGCGTGGGCGATTGGTTGGCCAGTGCCGAGGCCCCGGATGAAGCAGGCGCCGCCCAGCTGCGAGAGATCCGCCGCGCCTATGAGCGCACGGTCAAAGTACCCGCTGACCTTGCCAAACGCATCGCGCAGGTAACGTCCGAGGCGCAGGGAAAATGGGCACAAGCCCGCGCCGATGAGGATGTGGTGGCTTTTCTTCCGGTGCTCGAAGAGGTGGTAGCCCTCAAACGCGAAGAGGGCGCGGCGCTGGCCTCGGGTGGGGATGTCTATGACGCCTTGGTCGAGGATTATGAGCCGCATACGACTGCGGCTCAGATCGGCGCGATCTTTGATGCGATGCGGCCCCGGCTGGTCGATCTGCGCGCAAGGCTGCTGGCGCGGCCCATGCCTGCGGGGGTGGAGGAGACCTTCGAGGAGGCCAAGCAGATGGACCTCACCCGTCTTTTGGCGCGGGTCTTTGGTTATGACATGGACCGGGGCCGGTTGGACAAGGCGGTTCACCCGTTCAGTTCGGGGTCCGGCAATGATGTGCGGATCACCACGCGCACCAGCCTGACCGACCCGTTCAACTGCTTCTATTCAACCATTCACGAAGTCGGCCACGCCACCTATGAGCAAAACATCGACCCGGCCTATTTGTTGACGCCGCTGGGGCAGGGTGCCTCTATGGGTGTGCATGAAAGCCAGAGCCGGATTTACGAAAACCAGTTGGGCCGCTCGCGCGCCTTCACCGGCTGGCTCTACGCGCAGATGCGCGACAGGTTCGGGGATTTCGGGATCGCGGATGCAGATGCCTTCTATGCTGCCGTCAATCGCGTCCATAACGGGTACATCCGCACCGAGGCGGATGAGGTGCAGTATAACCTGCACATCATGCTGCGCTTCGATCTGGAACGGGCGCTGATGCAGGGTGATCTGCAGGTCAGTGATCTTGAGGTCGCCTGGAACGACCGGTTCAAGGCCGATTTCGGTTATGCGGTCGACACGCCCTCGAATGGCTGTCTGCAGGATGTGCACTGGTCCGTCGGCCTTTTTGGCTACTTCCCGACCTACAGCCTGGGCAATGTCTATGCCGGGTGCCTTTATGAAGCGCTGCGCCGGGCGGTTCCCGATCTGGATACGCAATTGGCCACTGGAGACAGCTCCGGCGCGACAGGCTGGCTGCGCGACAACCTACAACACTTCGGCGGGCTCTACGCGCCGCGCGATGTGATCAAGCGGGCTAGCGGTATGGAACCGTCACCCGAGCCACTGCTGGGCTACCTTGAAACTAAGTTTGGCGGGATTTATGGGCTTTGAGGCTTGCGCCTGACGCAGGCCAAAGGTCCGCTGAGCGGATTTTGCTGCCGTTCGTTGCGTGCTTGCTCATTGCTTTCATTCCGCCGTAGTTACCACCGGAAAATTGGCGTTGGTCGAGGCAATAGGCAATTCCTGAAAGCTCACACCGACACCTTACAATCCACTTCGACCGCCACGATCAGGGAATTAAGATATTCTCTAGTATCCTGATCCCAGTCATCGGAATTTTCGCCGTGGGCGAGCCGCGCGTGGTGACCGATCATCTCCAAAAGTTCTTCTTTGGTGTTGGCGACAATGGATGCCGGGCAGGCCTCCATCCCTTCGCAGTGGCGGCATGAGTATGAGTAAGCTTTGGTCATCATTCTTCTCCGGTGATGCGTCCTGGCATTCCGTCGTAAAGTCGGAAATCCTCGTTGTATTTCACCCAGTGAAGCCGGTCCTTGAGGAAGACGTGGGTTTCGGGTGTGATCGAATTGGGATCGTCCAGCGTGGCGATCATGATCGCGAGATCGTCCCACCCCTCACCACGAAAGGTCATCGGCGAACCGCAGGTGCTACAAAACCCTCGGTAAATTCCCGGCGAACTTTGGTACTCGGTGGTCTTTTGCCCTAAAAATTCAACGTTCTCCGGACTCACACCGAACCAACTGGAATAGGGGCCGCCTGTGGCCCGGCGGCAATCATCGCAATGGCAATTCCCGGCCCAATTGTGGGGTGCCTTGGCTCTTTAGCGAATGGCGCCACAGCGACAGCCACCTTGAATTGCACTTTCCTTTTCTGGCATTGCTCCAACCCTTCTTGTTAGAAAATCTGTGTGAAGTTGATTGGTTTCATCGGTGCCATCCAGCGTTGACCAAATACTTGAACAATGCCATTCAAGAATTCATGAATAATGTTAGAAAAACTAACGAATGAACTGGCGCGACCTACCTTCACTGAATGCTCTGAAGGCCTTCGCCGCTGTGGCGGAACACGGCAGCTACTCGAAGGGCGGCGCGGCGCTTAACGTCACCCACTCCGCCGTTGTCCAACAAATCCGCTCACTGGAACGCGACATCGGCACGCCTCTAGTCCTGCGTGAAGGGCGCGGAATCGCCTTGACCGAGGAGGGACGGCGACTGGCCCACGATCTCGCCGAAGGCTTTCGCAAGATTGGCGCGAGCGTCGAAGCCCTGACCGAAGACGTCGAAACACGGCCCGTTCAGGTCACCATGTCTCCGGCCTTTGCCACCAAATGGTTGATGCCCCGCCTGTCAGACTTCCAGACCCGACACCCGGAAATCACCCTGCTGTTGAACCCTACGGGCCGTTTCATCGAACTCAAGCCCGGCGGCGTGGACGTCGCAATCCGATACGCGCGCTACGATCGGATGATCGACCCTGTGGACACACTTCTTGACCTGGACCTTTTGGTTGTGGGCCGCCCGGAACTCCTTCGTGCTCCCGAAACCCTAAATGCCCGCGATCTCCTCCACCGCCCTTGGCTGCAGGAACTAGGCACGCAAGAAGTTGCCGATTGGTTCGCGCGGCACGGCGTGGAAATGCAGCCGCCGCCACAAATCTCTCATATGCCCGGAAACCTGATCATGGACGCGGTCAAGCGCGGGGACGGCATAACCTATACGGTTCGCGAATGGGTCGAACAGGATATCGAGAAGGGAGACCTGATTGAGCTGTTTCTGGAGAGAAGTGCCGGGCAGTTCTACATCCATACTCTGGATCTTCCACAGCGTGCCTCTGTTCGCACATTTATCCGTTGGCTATGCCGACAATCGAATGCCCAGAAGCGTATTGAAAGGTAGAGCATTTCCTAGCGTCTAGACCGTCTGCTCTGGGTTCGGACCAGACATTCAGTTCCGGTCTGACCAAACACCGTCCGAACTCATCCACCAAAAGACCCTCATTGTGATATCTTTCACAGAAACAATCAGTGCGCTGTGGTAATCATTGTTTGGCAAGGTGTCGACTGACGGCATAAAGTTTCAAGAAAAAGGTCATTTTTTGAAGCAATATTGCGCGATCTGTGCCACACTTGTCTTGTAGTAGTGAGTAAATAGTGCGGTGTTGTTATGTTACATTCAAATCCTATTCCGTCTGGGCCGCAACCTGCGTCCATAGACTGCGAAACGGCGATCCTGATCCGGTCCGTCTTCCTTCCCATTTTCAATCGCGTCTCAAGTTGGACGGCGCTGATTGATGAGATGCAGGCCAGGGAATACAGCCTTGCCTTCCGGGGCGGGACGTTCTCGATCATTGATGACCGGAACGGCAAACGACTGTGCGGATTGCGTTTCCTCGGGTTGAACATGCAAGAGCTTGTCGCACGGATGGGACGGCCGAAAGTGGTCGTGCGTTCCGGACGTGACGCCGATGGTGAACTGATGCGCGATCCAGCGGAACTCCCGCAGAACTGAGATGTTACGCCAGAGCCGGAACAGGCTGCCTCAAATCCAGTAGGTCAGCGCAATCGGCAGCACCAGAATGGTGGCGAGCGTAGACACGAGGATGAACCCGGCAACATCGGGTCCGTATTCCGGCATATGCTGATCGATGAAGAGATAGGTCGCGACGGATGAGGGCATCAGGCAACACAGCATAAAGGCCCCGCGCTCAGCCCCGGTAAAGCCAAAGACCGGCACCAGAAGGCTGGCGATGGCCACCGCCATGATCAGATGTAGCAGCGTCAGGACCACCGACCGCCAGAGGGCGCCCACCTTGAGCGTCGCCAGCGTGTGGCCCAATGTCAGCAGCATCAACGGGATCGACAGACCGCCCAGAATGTCAAAGGATTTCTCGACCGGAGAGGGCAGGGTCTGACCTGTCGCCATCAGCCCAAGCGAGATGATCACCGCATAGATGATGGGCGAGGTCAGCAGGCTTTCTAGCGAAAAGCTCCCGGCGGGGATCCACATGCCGATCGTAAAGACGCTGACCAGTACCACCACGACAAAGGCCATCGTATAAGCCATGCCCGCATCGCCGAAGGCCAGCAGCGTGATCGGCAGGCCGATATTGCCCACATTGGAATGCATCAGCGGCGTCAGAAAGGCCCGCACAGGCAGGCGCATGGCCTTGAGAACCAGAAAGCCAAGGATGCCGAACCCTGCAACCACCAGAGAAGCTGCGGCGAGCATGTCCAGAAAGGACCCCACCGCGATCTTTGTGCTCGAAAGATGCGAGATGATCAGGGTTGGATACCCGACCTTTGCCACAATTCCGCCGACGACCTTGTTGTCGAACGGCGCCTTGATCACCGCCAGCCACCAGCCGACCCCGGCGCAGATCATCACTGGTAGAACCACATTCAGGACATGCAGGAAGAGCTGTTCCAAATCTCACCTTGTTTCAACCGCTACCCAGGCGGGTGCCTTGCCAACCTTCCTGAATGGCGTCGAAACAACAAGAAGTTCAGGCGGTATTTGCGGAACAAGCGCCATTTAAGGCGCTTGCCCAAGACGTGTCGGAGCGCTTTTTAGGCGTCGGTTTCGTCCTCGGCCTGTTCTGCGATCCAGGCGACACTGACGACCTCTTCGCCCTTGCCGGTGTTGAACACCTTGACCCCGCCGGCAGAGCGCGAGCGGAACGAGATACCGTCAACCGGCACCCGGATCGACTGGCCCTTGGATGTGGCCAGCATGATCTGATCATCCAGTTCCACCGGGAAGGACGCCACCAGCGCGCCGCCGCGCATGGCCTTGTCCATCGCCGCCACGCCCATACCGCCGCGTCCGCGCACCGGGTAGTCGTGCGAAGAACTCAGCTTGCCGGAGCCACCGGAGGTGATGGTCAGGATCAGCATTTCAGAGGCCGACATCTCGGCGTATTTCTCCTGGCTGAAATCGCTGCTGGCAGCAACGCCGTCATCCTCGCCGTTGTCATCATCGGTCAGGCCCGCAACGGCGCGGCGCATCTTCAGATAGGCGGCGCGGTCCTCGGGACTGGCTTCGAAATGACGGATCACCGACATCGATACGACGCGGTCACCATTGCTGAGCCTGATGCCCCGCACCCCGGTCGACTCGCGTGAGTTGAAGACCCGCACATCGGTGGTACGGAACCGGATCGCGCGGCCGGAATTGGTGACCAGCATCACGTCGTCCTCATCCGAGCAGATGCGCGCGTTTACCAGTTCCACCGCTTCGGGCAGCTTCATCGCGATCTTGCCGTTGCGGCGGACATTGGTGAAGTCAGACAGCCGGTTGCGCCGCACGTCGCCTGCGCTGGTGGCAAAGACCACCTGCAGGTTTTCCCATTCCTCATCGGGCACATCGACCGGCATGATCGCTGCGATCGAGACGCCCACCGGGATTGGCAGGATGTTGACAATGGCCTTGCCCTTGCCGGTTCGCCCGCTCAGCGGCAGACGCCAGGTCTTGAGCTTGTAGACCATGCCGTCAGTGGTGAAGAACAGCAATTGCGTATGGGTGTTGGCCACGAAGAGGGTGGTGACCACGTCTTCTTCCTTGGTCTGCATGCCCGACAGCCCCTTGCCGCCGCGTTTCTGCGACCGGAAATCGGCGAGCGGGGTGCGTTTGATATAGCCACCGCTTGTCACGGTCACGACCATATCTTCGCGCTCGATCAGGTCCTCGTCGTCCATGTCGCCCGACCAGTCGACGATCTCAGTGCGGCGCGGCACGGCGAATTGGTCGCGCACCTCGCGCAGTTCTTCGGCGATGATGTTCATGATGCGCTCGCGCGATCCCAGAATCTCAAGGTATTCCTTGATCTTGCCAGCCAGTTCTTCCAACTCGTCGGTGACTTCCTTGACCCCGATCTGGGTCAGGCGCTGCAGACGCAATTCCAGAATGGCACGGGCCTGGGTTTCCGACAGGTTATAGGTGCCATCCTCATTCGCGGTATGGGTCGGATCGTCGATCAAGTCGATGTATTCCAGGATCGGCTGGGCGGGCCAGCGCCGGGTCATCAGCTTTTCCCGAGCCTCAGACGCGTCAGCCGATTGCCGGATCGTTGCCACGATCTCGTCGATATTGGTAACCGCTACGGCCAAACCACACAGGATATGGCTACGCTCGCGCGCCTTGCGCAACAGAAACGCTGTGCGGCGGGCAACAACCTCCTCGCGGAAGTCGATGAACGACGTCAGGAACCGGCGCAGGGTCAGCTGCTCGGGGCGACCACCATTCAGCGCCAGCATATTGCAACCGAAATAGGTTTGCATTGACGAGAAGCGATAGAGTTGGTTCAGCACAACCTCGGGCGTTGCGTCGCGCTTCAGCTCGACGACAACGCGAACGCCGTTTCGGTCGGATTCGTCCTGCACATGGGCAACGCCTTCAATCTTTTTCTCGCGCACCTGTTCGGCGATCTTTTCGATCATCGAGGCCTTGTTCACCTGATAGGGGATCTCGTCCACGACGATGGCGTAGCGATCCTTGCGAATCTCTTCGGTGCGGGTCTTGGCGCGGATGACGACACTGCCGCGTCCTTCCAGATAGGCCTTGCGCGCGCCTGAGCGGCCCAGCATCACGCCTCCTGTGGGGAAATCGGGGCCGGGCACATATTCGATCAGTTGCTCTGATGTCAGGTCCGGATCGTCTATCAGCGCCAGCGTGGCGTCGACAACCTCGCCCAGATTGTGCGGCGGGATGTTGGTGGCCATGCCGACGGCAATACCGCCGGCGCCATTGACCAGCATGTTCGGGAAGCGAGCGGGCAGGACAGTCGGTTCCTTGTCCTTGCCGTCGTAGTTGTCCTGAAAATCGACCGTGTCTTTTTCGATATCGGCCAGGATCGCGGCGGCGGGCTTGTCCATCCGCACTTCGGTATAGCGCATCGCCGCCGGGTTATCGCCATCCATCGAACCAAAGTTGCCCTGACCGTCGAGCAGCGGCAGCGACATCGAGAAATCCTGCGCCATCCGCACCAGCGCGTCATAGATCGCGCTGTCCCCATGCGGGTGGTATTTACCCATCACGTCACCGACCGGACGCGCCGATTTGCGGTAGGATTTTTCATGGGTATTCCCGGTCTCGTGCATCGCATAAAGGATGCGCCGGTGCACCGGTTTCAGACCGTCGCGCAGGTCGGGAATGGCACGGCTGACGATCACGCTCATCGCGTAATCGAGATAAGATGTGCGCATCTCGGATTCGATGGAAACCGTCGGCCCGTCATAGACTGGGCGTTCAGGCGGGGTTTCATCCATGTTTTCAGGAGTTTCTGGCGTGTCGCTCAAGTGGTCTGCCCGATCTTCATTCTGGGTCTATATCTTGTGGCTGCACCTTATCAGAGAGCGCATATAGGGTGCAAGCGGCGTGATTTGTGACGCAAAAAGCGCAGTTCACGTTGCGTTAACATATTGTTTTCCGGAAAGATTAACCATTTTCGTGCTATCATGGGGGGACCACAGCACAAACTGGAGGTCTTAGATGGAGAGAAGTGAAACAGAGTTGATGCTTAAAGGGTACGGGCTGACCACGGCGGAATTTTTCTACCACATGCCTGATTATGTCCATGTTCTGAATACATTTATTTGGCAAGAATACGATCTGGCGCCAGATCACCCGAAGCTCTTTGAATTCGTGGAATTCTGGCAGCGAGAGATTGAAGGCCCGCTGCATTCGGTGCGGTTCACGCATCGCAAGATGATTTCGCCGGGGGAATGGCGGAATGTGAAGGGGGAATTCTACGTCAACTGACGCGCACGCTTCAGCCCACGCGCCAGGCATAAACGGCACATCCGGTGGAGCCGTTGGCGGTGAAGCTGTTGCCATCCGGCGCAAGCCGACCGCGCCATGTCACCGTGATGCCGGGGAAATAATCGGTCCCTGAAAGCTGGCTTTCGTTCAGATAGATCACGGTATTGGCCTTCTGGCCCAGTGAATCCGCCAAGCGGCCATTGTACTTGTTCCCGCCGGCAGGCGAATAGCGGACCTGTCCCGTCACGTTGACCACGAGAGCGCAGGTTGCTTTGTAATTCCAGATTCCCGCCATACTCAGCGCAGTGGTCTTCGGGGTCGGGGCGGGTGCGGGCGCCACCGCGACCTTGCAGATCGTGCCGCTATGGCCCTGCAACTCTTCCAATGCATGGGCCGTTCCCAGGTCATCCGCGCCCAGATCGGACCCGCTTTCACGCAGATAAGCGCTGAATGCCCGTTTCGTTCGGCGTCCGGCGATCCCGTCAGCTCCACCCGCACTGCACCCCAGCGCATTCAGCGCCACTTGCGTGTCGCGCATGACATTGCGCCGGTCGGTCACCACCGGTGCAGCAGCCGCCTCAACCGCTTCCGTGTCCGCCTGACGGGAAACGGGGGCGGTGTCGACCTGTGCCAGCGACTCGCGCAGTTGCAGCGCAACCGTGTAGCTGTAATCGTCCGAGTTCGCCTTGTAGCGGTTGAGAAAGCTGTCCAGAGCGTTCACCGTGCCGACTGAGCGCGCCAGTTCCAGATCGGCGCGCATGTCGGTGTCGGGCAGGGCGCTTGCCACTGGTGCAGCTATGGCGGCGTTGGTGAAATAGAACTCCCCCAGCAATTCGTCGTAATAGGCAGGCACCTGACGGTGCTGCACCGAATTGGCCAGGTCGCGAACCTCAATACGCAGGTCCGAAACCAGCACGCGCAGTTCCAGCCCCGGTTTCGAAAGACGCGGCAGTAGCGCGCGGGTAAAGACAGAGTTCTGCGCCTCGTCCCTGTCATGCAGCCGGTCCAAAGCCATCTGACCCGCACCTGCCGAGAAGATCACGAATGTGCCCTGCGGTGCCGCAATCCGGCCCAGACCCCGTGTGCCGCCGATGCTGCGGCCCTGAACGGTTTCGAACGGGTTGTCGCGGCAGGCGTCGATCACTGCGATGGCGGTGCGTGCACCGGTCTTGCGCACCCGGTCCAGCAGGTTCGACAAGGCAATGGACTCGGATTTCACGAAATCGCTCTCGCCACTGGAGGGCGCGACAATATCGGTGGGCAGCAGGTAATTCTCGCCGTCGATTTCCACGCCGTGACCCGCATAGAACACGAAAGCGGTGTCGCCGGGTTGCAGTTTCGAAGTGAACTCCGAGATGCGGCGGTTCATGCCGCGCCGGTCCTGATCGATGGCCTCGACTGTATCGAACCCAAGCCCGCGCAGCTTTTCACTGACCGCGCGTGCGTCAGCGCCGGCCTTTTCCAGAACAGGCACATCTGAATAGCTGTCATTGCCAATGACCAGAGCAAGCCGGTTCGCGGCCAACGCGCCATGGGGCAGCAAGCCCAGCAGCAGGATAAGAACATAGCGCATGACGAATTCCTTGTAATCGACGGGCACGAAAGGTTTGGGCCTGCCTCGCACTATACGAATCCCTTGCCCGGGCGATCAGTGAATTTTGTCACAATGTAGAATTTCGGGCGCTCAGGCGGAACAGCTTGCCCCGCCCAGCACGCAGAATTTGGCGCAATGGGGATGATTCAGATGCACATCGCGCTCGGCCTCCTGCAGGGTTTTGCCCAGTTCGAACTCGGGCGAATAGGGCAACAGCGTGCAGGCCAGAACCGTGGGCGAGGATGCCCCCTTGCGCTTGACCACCATCCGCGAGCTTGCGCACATAACCTGATCGGGAGATTTGTTTAGGATGCCCCAGCAAGCAGTTGTAATCTCGGGTACTTCGGCGGTTTCATCCATCTCTGGAAACAGCACGGTCTGACCCGGATCGCTGGCATCGATGTCGAACCCGTGCGCCTGATAAAACGCGCCATAGCCCGCGCGGCTTTCCACGTCGCTGTCGCCCCAGACGGTACGACCGGCCACCGCCATGCGGACCCCGTTGTCGCGCAGCCAGCACATCCCTTCGAGGGTTTTTTCGAAACTGCCCGCGCCGCGTTCTTCGTCATGCAATTCGGGGCGATAATGATCGACCGAAATGCGCAGGGTCAGCTTGTCACCGTAGCGCGTGCGCAAATCCTGCAAACCGGCGCGCATGGGTTTTCGCATCATCGGTCGCATGGCGTTGGTGAGAATCAGCACCTCATAGCCGCGCGACAGGCAGGCCTCGGCCATTTCGATCATCTGCGGGTTCATGAAGGGCTCGCCCCCAGTAAACCCGATCTCGCGCACCGGCCAGCCGCGCCCCTCGATCTGATCCAGATAACCCGATACTTCAGCCGCAGTGATATAGACCAGTGCGTCATTGGTCGGGCTGCTGAGGATATAGCAGTTGGCACATTCGATATTGCACAGCGTTCCGGTGTTGAACCACAGGGTTTCCGGCCGTGTCAGTGCCACGCTGGCGCGCTGCGATCCATCCGCGGTGACATGCCTGTTCTGGAACTTGCCCGCATTCGCGGTTGGCTGCTCAAGGTCTTTCATGATTATCTTCCGGCGTGGTGAGTTGAATGATATCTACCGCATAGATGGGGATGGGGGAACGAAACGCCCCATCAGGTGACAGGTTTGTGATTGTTAGAGAAATGTCGTCTTTCGCAAATATTGTTGGCGCTAACATTGGACTTTGGCAAAGCGACGGATTAAGGACGGGTCATGGTATCGCGCGTCATCCCGGTCGAGCCCTTCGACCTCGTCATTTTCGGCGGCACAGGCGATCTTGCCCGGCGCAAGATCCTGCCCGCGCTCTATCGCCGGTTTCGCGCCGGTCAGATGCCCGCCGGATCGCAGGTGATCGGCGCGGCACGCGGGGACCGCTCGCTTGAGGACTATCGCGCATTCGTGCGTGCAGCGCTGATGGAGTTCGCGCTCGCTGATGCAGCTGAACACTTCGAGGAGGCGTTTCTCGATCTGGTACATTATGTGCAGATCGACGTGACGGGTGCCCAAGGTTGGGCTGAACTGGCTGAAAAACTGCAGCCCGGTCGCGTGTGCGCCTATTATTTCTCGGTCCGGCCGCGCCTTTTCGGAGCGCTGGCCGAACGCATACAGTCGCACGGACTGGCGACGCCGGACACACGGATCGTGGTCGAAAAACCCTTCGGCAACGATCTGGTCAGCGCGCGGGCGCTCAACGCCACGCTTGCCGCGCATTTTCAAGAGCGCCAGATTTATCGGATTGATCACTATTTGGGTAAGGAAACCGTCCAAAATCTGATGGCGATCCGATTTGGCAACATGATGTTCGAGCCGCTCTGGAACAGCCAGTATGTGGATCACATCCAGATCACCGTGGCCGAAACCGTGGGGGTTGGCGGGCGTGGCGATTATTACGACCGCGCGGGTGCGACGCGGGACATGATGCAGAATCACCTGATGCAGCTCTTGTGCCTGATCGCGATGGAGCCGCCGGCCAAATTCGACCCCGACGCGGTGCGCGATGAAAAACTCAAGGTGATCCGCGCGCTTGGTTTGGTCGAACCGCACCACATTGTGCGCGGCCAGTACGAGGCCAACGGCGATCTGCCCGGCTATCGCGGCGAGGTGGGCAATGAGCGCTCTTTCACCGAAAGCTATATCGCGCTCAAGGCAAATGTCAGCAACTGGCGATGGGCGGGTACGCCGATCTATCTGCGCACCGGCAAACGCCTGGTGGCGCGCTCCTCGGTCATCAACGTGGTATTCAAGGACGCGCCGCATTCGATCTTCGGTGAGCAGGCGGGGCGGCATGCCAACCTACTGTCCATCCGTCTGCAGCCCAACGAGGGCATTACGCTGAAGGTGACGATCAAGGAGCCGGGGCCGGGTGGCA
Source organism: Ruegeria hyattellae (assembly GCF_041537925.1). Taxonomy (NCBI): domain Bacteria; kingdom Pseudomonadati; phylum Pseudomonadota; class Alphaproteobacteria; order Rhodobacterales; family Roseobacteraceae; genus Ruegeria; species Ruegeria hyattellae. The sequence continues at coordinate 205,140 of NZ_JBGOSH010000001.1, forward strand.
TGCGGCTGGTCGATGTGCCGCTGGACATGAGCTTTGCCGAGGCGCTGGGACCCGACAGTCAGAACGCGACCGATGCGTATGAGCGCTTGATCATGGACGTGATCCGGGGCAACCAGACGTTGTTCATGCGCGGTGACGAGGTCGAGGCCGCATGGGCCTGGACCGACCCGATCATCTCGGGCTGGACAGCGGCAGGTGATGTACCGAAACCATATGAGATTGGCAGCACGGGACCGGGCGACGCCGAACTGCTGATGAAACGCGACGGTCGCCAATGGCAGGGGATCAACCCATGAACCTGAGGGAATACGCGGATCGCGACATGCTGGCCATTGATGTGGCCAACATGCTGGCCGGAGAGCTTGAAACAGCGCTTTTGCATCATGACACCGTTTCGCTGGCAGTGCCCGGCGGCACCACGCCGGGCCCGATCTTCGACGTGCTCTGCGCCGCCGATCTGGAATGGGACCGGGTGCATGTGCTGCCCACGGATGAGCGGTGCGTACCTGCGGGTAGCGACCGTTCCAACGCGCGCCTGATCACCGAGCGGCTGCTGGTCAACCGGGCTGCACAGGCGCGACTCCTGCCGCTCTATGAACCCGCCGACGACCCCACAAATGTGCTCTCCGATCTCGAAGCGGGCATCGCGACGGAATTGCCGCTCTCGGTTTTGGTGTTGGGCATGGGGTCGGACATGCATACCGCTTCGCTGTTCCCGGGAATGCCAGGGCTGGCGGCGGCGCTGGATGCCCATGCACCTGCATTGGCTGTGGCGCAGCCCGAGACCCAGCCCGAAACCCGCATCACCCTGACCGCTCCGGTGCTGAACGGGGCGCTATCCAAACATCTGGTGATCTTCGGTCACGACAAGCGCGAGGTACTGGAACGCGCCAGAACCCTGCCCCCCGAAGAGGCACCCATTGCGGCGGTGCTTGACGGCATCACGGTACACTGGGCGGAATAGGACGATCTGATGTTCGAAGACTTGAGAGCGCTGAAATCCCGAACGGAGGCGCGCAGGATCACCGATCTGTTCGACGCCGACGCGACACGAGCAAGCCGGTTTTGCTGCGAAAGCTCCGACATGCGGCTGGACTATTCCAAGACGCAGATCGACGATGACATCCGTACCGCGCTGATTGCGCTGTGTGACAGCGTGGCGCTGGCTGACAAGCGCGAGGCCATGTTCTCGGGCGCGCCGATCAACGAGACTGAGGGCCGCGCTGTCCTGCACACTGCTTTGCGCAACCTCGATGGTGGTCCGGTCTCGGTTGATGGTCAGGATGTGATGCCTGAAGTTCTGGCAACTCTCGAACACATGCGGCGCTTTGCTGATGCGGTGCGCGGCGGTGCGTTGAAAGGGGCAGGTGGGGCCATCACGGATGTGGTCAATATCGGCATCGGCGGATCTGATCTGGGGCCTGCGATGGCGGTGCTGGCGTTGGCACCCTATCGTGACGGGCCGCGCTGCCATTTCGTGTCCAATGTCGACGGGGCCGATATTGCCGATACGCTACGCGGGCTTGACCCGACCCGAACGCTGGTGATCGTCGCCTCGAAGACGTTCACCACCATCGAGACCATGACCAACGCCCGCACCGCCCGCGCCTGGATGCGCGAGGGCGGTGGCAATCCCGCGAAACAATTCGCAGCGCTCTCCACCGCGCAGGATCTGACCGAAGCATTTGGCATCCCGGCGGATCATGTGTTCGGCTTTGCCGACTGGGTCGGCGGGCGATATTCGGTCTGGGGCCCGATTGGCCTGTCCCTGATGATCGCCATCGGACCGAAAGCCTTCGACGCGTTTCTTCGTGGCGGGCAGGCGATGGATCTGCATTTCCGCTCTGCTGAGTGGCATGAGAACATGCCGGTGATGCTGGCGCTGGTGGGCCTCTGGCATCATCAGGTCTGCGGCTATCCCAGCCGGGCAGTCCTGCCGTATGATCAACGGCTGTCGCGCCTGCCGGCCTATTTCCAGCAGTTGGAGATGGAATCGAACGGCAAATCCGTGGCGATGAATGGCGCCTCCCTGAGCGAACCTTCGGGTCCCATCGTCTGGGGCGAACCGGGCACCAACGGGCAGCATGCGTTTTATCAGCTGATCCATCAGGGCACCGGTGTTGTGCCGTGTGAATTCATGATTGCCGCCGAAGGGCACGAGCCGGACCTGGCCCATCACCACCGCCTGCTGGTCGCCAACTGCTTGGCCCAGTCCGAGGCGCTGATGCAGGGCCGCTCGCTGGACGAGGCCCGCGCGCGCATGGCGGCCAAGGGTCTGACGGGCGACGAGTTGGAGCGGCAGGCGCGGCACCGGGTCTTTGCAGGTAACCGGCCCTCGACCACACTGATCTATCCGCAACTGACCCCGTTTGTGCTGGGCCAGATCATCGCGCTTTATGAGCATCGCGTCTTTGTCGAAGGGATGATCCTTGGCATCAACTCCTTCGATCAGTGGGGCGTTGAACTGGGCAAGGAACTGGCCACCTCGCTGGGTCCCATCGTCGATGGTGAGCAGAGCGCGGAGGGCAAGGATGGCTCGACCGCCGGGCTGGTCGATTACGTGCTACGCTATCGCTGAGCATTCTTCCATCTTGTCAGGTCTGCATACGCCCGGCACAGTGCGGGGCGCGGGAGGAGAGACAGCGTGGCATTCGCTTGATGCGATGCGGCGACTGCTTTGCCCGTTTGGAGTGATGTGACACGACGGCCCCGGCAAAGGATGGGCCGCGGATTGGGAGGACACCACGATGCTCGGACAGATGATGACGCAACCTTTGCTGATTTCGTCCTTGATTGACCACGCCGAACGTTACCACGGCGAAGCGGAAATCTGGTCGGTTAACACCACCGGCGGGGTCGAGCAGACCGGCTGGGCGCAGGTGGCGGGCAATGCCCGGCGTGTGGCCTCGGTGCTGAGCGGGCAGGGGCTGGAACCACAAGCGCGGATCGCAACGCTGGCCTGGAACAACCGCCGCCATCTGGAAACCTATTTCGGCGTCTCCGGCGCGGGGTTCGTGCTGCATACGATCAACCCTCGGCTTTTCCCCGAACAGCTGGTCTATATCATGAACCATGCCGAAGACCGGGTGCTGTTGCTGGACGCCACCTTTGCGCCACTAGTGGCGCCGCTATTGCCGCAACTGGAAACAGTCGATCATGTGGTGCTGCTGGGGCCGCGCGACGAGGCGGCCGCAGCGCAGATACCGGGGCTGATATTCTATGATGAGTGGATCGCAGAGGGCGACCCTGAGTTCACCTGGCCGTCCTTCGACGAAAACACCGCGTCCAGTATGTGTTACACCTCGGGCACCACGGGCCATCCCAAGGGCGTTCTCTATTCCCACCGCTCGACGATGCTGCATAGCTTCGTGTCGAATACGCGCGACTGTATCGGGTTTTCGGCGCGCGATGTGGTGCTGCCGGTGGTGCCGATGTTCCATGTGAACGCCTGGGGGTCCCCCTATGCCTGTGCCATGTCCGGATCACGCATGGTGCTGCCCGGCCCGGGCCTGAGCGGTGAGGCGCTGGTGGGGCTGATTGATCGCTACAACGTCACGCTGGCCCTTGGGGTGCCGACGATCTGGCAGGGGTTGCTGGCCTATGCCCGCGGCACAGAGACCACGCTTGCAAGCCTGGAACGCACGGTGATCGGTGGATCGGCCTGTCCGCCCTCGATGCTTGCGGAATTCCGCGAGGATTACGGGGTCGAGACCATCCACGCCTGGGGCATGTCGGAAATGAGCCCGTTGGGCACCACCAACACGCCTCTGGCCAAACATGCCGACCTACCGGTCGAAGACCAGCACCGCCTGCGCGAAAACCAGGGCCGGCCGCCCTATGGCGTCGAATTGAAGATCGTCGATGATGACGGCCGTGATCTGCCCAATGATGGCGAAACACAGGGCGATCTGATGGTGCGCGGTCCCTGGGTGCTGGACAACTATTTCCGCAAACAGGACGAGGACCTGCTGCAGGACGGCTGGTTCGCCACTGGCGATGTGGCGACGCTGGATCCCGATGGCTATATGACGATCCGCGACCGGTCCAAGGATATCATCAAATCGGGCGGCGAATGGATCAGTTCGGTCGAGCTGGAGAACATCGCCGTGGCTCACCCGAAACTCGCCGACGCTGCGGTGATCGGCGTGCCGCATCCCAAATGGGATGAACGCCCCGTGCTTGTTGCGGTGAAGGACGAAGATCAGGAGCCCGCGCCCGAGGAACTGCTGCGCTATTTCGACGATAAGATCGCCAAATGGCAGATCCCCGATGCGGTTGTCTTTGTCGACACTCTGCCGCGCAATGCGACGGGTAAGGTCCTCAAACGAACCCTGCGCGATCAGTTTGCCGACGTGCTGGCCGGGTAACGAAATCCGGCGCGCCCGGAAAGGCGCATTACCGGCAGCGGGGAAATTCACGGCTTTGCGATCATATGTGAGGTCTGGGCCAAGCTTTGCCCTGCCAAGGCTTGACATCTTGTCGCGCCCGGTGACAGCTTGGTCCGCACTGGGAGCGTTAATTAAATCAAGTGCTTGGAATCGGTTGAAGAGGATCGGAAAGGTCCTGTAACCATTGAGGTCCGTAGAGGCGGGCCCGGATCGCACCTGATAACGCGCCCGCTAAAAAACACAGTGGGAGAAGTAAATGAAACATTTCGGAAAGCTGGGCCTTGCGTCGCTGGCGACCGCCGCCTTCATGGCTCCGGCAGCGATGGCCGAAGAATTCATCACCATCGGCACCGGCGGTGTGACCGGGGTCTATTACCCGACCGGTGGCGCGATCTGCCGTCTGGTAAACAAAGGCCGGAAGGAACACGGGATCCGCTGCTCGGTCGAATCGACCGGCGGTTCGGTCTACAACATCAACACCATCCGCGAAGGCGAGCTTGAATTTGGCGTTGCCCAGTCCGACTGGCAGTACCATGCCTTCAACGGCACCTCGAAATTTGAGGATGCCGGCCCGTTCGAAAACCTGCGTGCGGTGTTCTCGGTCCATCCCGAACCCTTCACCGTTGTGGCGCGCGCTGATTCCGGCGTCACCAATTTCGAAGACCTGAAGGGCAAGCGCGTCAACATCGGCAACCCCGGTTCCGGTCAGCGCGGCACAATGGAAGTGCTGCTGGAAGCCATGGGCTGGAGCACCGATGATTTCGAACTGGCGACCGAGCTGAAGGCGGCTGAACAGTCGGCGGCGCTCTGCGACAACCAGATCGACGCGATGGTCTACACTGTGGGTCACCCCTCGGGCTCGATCCAGGAAGCGACCACCGCCTGTGACAGCGTTCTGGTCAACGTGACCGGCGACACGGTCAGCAAACTGGTCGATGACAACTCGTTCTACCGGACAGCGACCATTCCGGGCGGCATGTATCGCGGCAGCGATGGCGACACCAACACTTTCGGCGTCGGCGCGACCTTCGTAACCTCGGCCGACGTTTCGGATGAAGCGGTTTATGCGGTTGTCAGCTCGGTCTTCGAGAACTTCGACGACTTCAAGAAGCTGCACCCGGCCTTTGGTCACCTCAAGCCCGAGGAAATGTCAAAGGACGGCCTGTCGGCCCCGCTGCATCCCGGTGCTGCGAAATACTACAAGGAAAAAGGCTGGATCGAATAAGATCTGCTGAAACGACGGGGCGCATCACTTGCGCCCCGTTTGCCCATCCGGGCCCAGAACCAGAACCGCCATCAAAGGCGGAGCGGACAGGGAGATGACGCATGGCCTCTGACACACAGGGCAATCGCCCGCTCAGCGAAGAAGAACTACAGGATCTGGTAGCCTCCTCGGATGCCGGTGCCCGCGATCCGGTTGGAAATGTCGGGCTGTTCCTCGCCATCGTGGCGGTGATCTGGTCAGTGTTTCAGGTCATTCTTGCCTCGCCTTTGTCCAACTACATCCTGCCCGGCAGCGTTGTGAACAACTCGCGCCAGATCCATCTGGCCTTTGCCATGTTTCTCGCGTTTTCCGCCTATCCTGCGTTGAAATCCAGCCCGCGCAGTTACATCCCCATCCAGGACTGGATCATGGGGCTGGCGGGCGCGTTCCTGGCGCTTTATGGCTATTTCTTCTACAACAAGATCGTTGACGCGGGCGGTCTGGCCGATGACGTCGACAAGTGGTTCGCGCTGGTCGGCCTGCTGCTGCTGTTCGAGGCCGCGCGCCGTGCGCTTGGCCCGGCAATGGCGATCATCGCGACGATTTTCCTGGCCTATGTCTTTTTCGGCGCGTCCTCGTGGGTCCCCGAAGTGATCCGCTGGAAGGGTGCCAGCCTGCAAAAGGCGATGAGCCATATGTGGATCACATCCGAGGGCGTATTTGGCATCGCACTGGGCGTGTCCACCAAGTTTGTCTTCCTCTTCGTGCTGTTCGGCGCGCTTTTGGATAAGGCAGGTGCGGGCAACTATTTCATCAAGATGGCCTTTGGCGCGCTGGGACACCTGCGCGGTGGCCCGGCCAAGGCCGCTGTTGTGGGTTCTGCCGCCACGGGTCTTATCTCGGGCTCGTCGATCGCCAACGTTGTGACCACCGGCACCTTCACCATCCCGTTGATGAAGCGGGTGGGTTTTTCGTCGGAAAAGGCAGGCGCGGTCGAGGTGGCCTCGTCGGTGAACGGTCAGATTATGCCCCCCGTGATGGGTGCGGCGGCCTTCCTGATGGTGGAATATGTCGGCATTTCCTATGTCGAGGTGATCACCCACGCCTTCCTGCCAGCGGCAATTTCCTACATTGCGCTGGTCTATATCGTGCATCTGGAAGCGGTGAAGCGGAACATGCCGACGCTGGGTGACCGCGTTGTCTCGATGGGTCGGACAATCGGTGGCATGGCCATCTTTTTCGTCGGCTTCGCGGCGCTTTGTTATGGGGTGCAATACCCGATCAAAGCCATCATCGCGGTGATACCGGGGGCGTCGGGCCTTGTGCTGTCAGCCCTTGTTGTCCTCGTCTACCTGTTGCTCTTGAAACTGGCCTCGGGGGTCAAGGATCTGGTTCCCGATGATCCCAATGCCAAAGAGGTCGAACTGCCGGTGATCGCCGAGATCTACAAGGCGGGTCTCTATTACCTTCTGCCGATCATCGTGCTGGTCTATTTCCTGATGATCGAACAGAAATCGCCGGGCCTGTCCGCGTTCTGGGCCACGACGCTGCTATTTGCGATCCTGCTGACGCAGAAGCCGCTCAAGTCAATCTTCCGCGGCGAAAACAAAACCGCCAATGCCTTCATGGAAGGCGTGATTGATCTGTGGCAGGGGTTGATCGATGGTGCGCGCAACATGATCGGAATCGCGCTGGCCACGGCCACCGCAGGCGTGATCGTGGGGACCGTTACACTAACCGGCGTGGGGCAGGTGATGGCCGATCTGGTCGAGTTCCTGTCGGGCGGTAACCTGATCGCCATGCTGGCGCTGGTCGGGCTCTTGAGCCTCATCCTCGGGATGGGTCTGCCGACCACGGCGAACTATATCGTGGTCAGCTCGCTGATGGCCGGTGTGGTCGTGGAACTGGGCGCGCAGGACGGGTTGATCGTGCCGCTGATCGCGGTGCACCTCTTCGTCTTCTACTTCGGGATCATGGCCGACGTGACGCCACCTGTTGGTCTGGCAAGCTTTGCTGCCGCTGCTGTGTCCGGGGGCGATGCGATCAAGACCGGTTTCACTGCGTTCTTCTACAGCTTGCGGACCGTGGCGCTGCCCTTCGTGTTCATCTTCAACACCGATCTCTTGTTAATCGATGTGACCTGGATGCAAGGGATATTGGTCGCGATATCCGCCACCATCGCCATCCTCGTCTTTACCGCTGGCACCATGGGCTATTTCCTGACCAAGAACCGCATCTATGAAAGCGTCGCGCTGATCCTTGTGGCCTTTGCGCTGTTCCGGCCCGATTTCTTCATGGATCGTATCTCACCGCCGTATCAGTTGATCGAACCAGCGGGTCTGGTTGAAGCGGTCGGTTCCGCCCCTTCGGGTAGCGAGATGCGGATGACGGTCGAAGGGCCCGATTTCGACACTGGCGAGATCAAGGAAACCACGCTGCAGCTCACAATTGGCGAAGAAGAGGGTGGTCAGGCCCGCGTTGACGCGCTTGGTCTGATGCTGCTGCCCGAAGATGGCATCGTGAAACTGGACGAGCCGCTCTTCGGCACACCAGTGGCCGATGATCTGGACGAGTTCGACTTCTATGCGGATGACCCCGTCCGTCTGATGACCGTCCTCGCCCCGCAAAGCCAGCCACCCAAGGAACTGGTCTTCATCCCCGCGCTGCTTTTCCTGGGCCTGATCGCCTTCCTGCAGCGCGGCCGTGCCGCAAGACAAACAGAGGTGACCGCATGACCCGCTCCGTTCTTTGTGCCGTCGATGCTGGCAAGCCCGAAAGCGATGCCGAGGTGCTGCGTCAGGCAGCGCGCCTGGCTGACCTGGATAATGCGCAGCTGGATGTCGTCACCGTGTTGCCGGATTTCGGCGAATCCTTTGTCTCGCAATTCTTTGAGCCGCAGCATCATGAGCACGCCATCCAGCAAGCGCAGCAGGCGTTGGAGGCTCTGGGCAAATCGGTGCTGGGCGAGGCGCGCAACGCCAAGGTGCGCCACGTGGTGGCGACCGGCTCGGCCTATCAGGAGATCCTGAATACCGCCGAGAGCGCAGGCAGCGACCTGATCGTGATCGGTGCGCATCGGCCTGACCTCAAGGACTACCTGCTGGGCCCCAACGCCGCGCGCGTGGTGCGGCATTCGACGGTGTCGGTCTACGTAGTGCGCTGAGCTGCGCCTATTCGGTCTTGCCTTGATCCGGACTCAGACGTCATTCTGGCACGGCTTCGAGTGTGGGGATGAGACATGCAATACCAACCTCTGTCCCAGGTCCGTGATACGCTGAAGGTCCAGTGGTACCGCTCGCGCATGCCGCCCGAACGGTTTCGTGCGCTGTCCCGGCGCAGCGACCGGCAGGGCTGGAAACAGGCGGGCGGGCATCTGGGCCTGTTCTGCCTGACCGGCGCCGCGACCTATCTGGCCTGGGCGCAGGGCCTGTGGCTGCTTTTTGTGGTGGCGCTGTTCTGTCATGGCACGGTCGCCAGTTTCTTTCGCGGCACTTCGACCCATGAGCTTGGCCATGGGACCGTGTTCGAGACCCGCTGGCTCAACAAGCTGTTTCTGTATCTCTTCAGCCTGATCAGCTGGTGGAACCCTTTCGACTATGCCGCCAGCCACACCTATCACCACCGCTATACGCTGCACCCCGAAGGCGACCGCGAAAACCTGCTGCCGCTGCATCCCAATGTGGGTCGGACATTCCTGTTGCAGCTGTTCACGATCAACCTGCTGACCCAGCCGGGGCGCACCTTTGGCAAGGGGGGACTGCTGTCGACGATCCGGATCACGATGCTGGACGCCTTGGGCAGGCTCGGTCCTATCGACATCCCCGCCAATGAGTGGCTGCAGGCCCTGCATCAGGATCAGCCCGCTCAGCATCGCCGGTCTATCTGGTGGTCGCGGACGCAATTGGCCTTTCACGGCGCGGTGCTAGCGCTGGCGATTGCGACCGGGCAATGGGTTCTGCCGCTGATCCTGACCGTGCCCAGCTATATCGCCAACTGGCTCAGCTATTTCGTGGCACTTCCCCAGCATTGCGGACTGATGGAGAATACCACCGATTTCCGCAAAAGCACCCGCTCGATCCGCCTGCCGAAACCTGTCGAGTTCCTGTACTGGCACATGAACTGGCATACCGAGCATCACATGTATGCGGGCATCCCTTGCTACAACCTGCCGGCGTTGGCCACCGAGATCAGCGATGACATGCCCGAACCGCGCAGCCTGCGCGGGGCCTGGCGCGAAATGCTCGACACATGGGAGCGGCAGAAGTCGGACCCGGGTTACGCCTTCGACACACCTTTGCCCGCCACGGCAAAAACCGAGCGGCGGCGACCAGCAGAGCAGGGCGAGGCGTCGATCGGAGACCTCGCACCTGACGAGCTGACGTGACGGCTCAGCTTTCCGCCACGAGATTCTCGGTGGACAAGTCATCAAGCCTGGGCATCAGCTCCAGCAACTCGCGCGCATAATCTGTCTGCGGATTGGCGAACAACTCGTCGGTGGTCTGGATCTCGGCGACCTTGCCGCCCTTCATCACCGCGACGCGGTCGCACATCTGACGCACCACCGGCAGATCGTGCGAAATGAACAACATCGTCAGGCCCAGATGCTCCTGCAGGTCCTTGAGGATGTTCAGAATCTGAGCCTGAATTGACACGTCCAGCGCGCTGGTGGGCTCATCACAGATCAGGAACCGGGGCTGAGTCGCTAGCGCCCGGGCGATCGATATCCTTTGCCGTTGCCCGCCGGAGAACTCATGCGGGTATTTCACTGCGGCCTCGGCCCCCAGGCCGACCTGGTCCAGCAATTCGCGCACGCGCGTGTCGATGGCACCGCCTTCCAGCAGGCGGTGGTGGCGGATCGGTTCAGCCACGATGTCATCCACCCGCATGCGCGGATTGAGCGATGAATAGGGGTCCTGGAAGATCATCTGGATGTCCTGACGATAGGCGTTCAGCGCCGCCTTGTCGCTCAGGTCACTGACCACCTGTCCGTCAAACGTGATGCGGCCTTCGTCGACGTCGTAAAGCCCCGCGATCATCCGCGCGACCGTGGACTTACCCGAGCCGGATTCGCCCACTACACCGAACACTTCGCCCGGTTTGATATCGAAACTCACCGAATCCACGGCGGTGAAATACTCCCGATCCCAGGGCAGCAGCCCCTTGCGCAGCAGAAAGCGCTTGGTGATGCCTTCAATCTGGAACAGCGGTTTTGACATGTCATTGTCGGTCTTGGGCCAGTTCCGCGCCAGATCCTCAATGGCAAAGCGGGTTTCGCGCCCGCCGTAGCTGATCTGTGGAAAGCGGTGCAGTTTCAGCGTCGGGCGCGGCACGGCGGCGATCAGCGACTTGGTATAGGGGTGCTGCGGGTTGCCCATGATCTCATGGGTGGGGCCACTTTCCACCGGTTCGCCGTCATACATCACCGTGACCAGATCGGTGGTTTCGGCGATCACGCCCATATCATGGGTCACCAGAATCACGCCGACCTGACGTTCGCGCGCAAGCTCCTTGATCAGGTCGAGGATCTGCGCCTGCACCGCAACATCCAACGCAGTGGTGGGCTCGTCGGCGATGATGACATCGGGGTCCGAACAAAGCGCCAGCGCAATCACCACCCGTTGTCGCATACCACCAGAAAATTGATGCGGATACTGATTGAGCCTCGCATCGGGGTCGGGGATGCCGACCCGGTCGATCAGATCACGGGCACGTTTGGTGGCCTCGGACTCTGAAATGACGTGATGGGCCAGAATGGTCTCGACCAGTTGTTCCTTGACCGTAAAGAGTGGGTTGAGCGAGGTCAGCGGGTCCTGAAAAATCATCGAGATGCTGCGCCCGCGCAGTTTGCGCATCTCTTCGTCATCCAGCCCGCTGATCTGGTCGCCTTTGAAACTGATGACGCCGGCGGTGATATGGCCGGGCCGTTCCAGCAGCCCCAGCACCGCCGCGCCGATGGTGGATTTCCCGGCCCCGGATTCGCCCACCAACCCGTGGATCTGGCCGGGCTCGACCGTAAGCGAGGCATGATTCACCGCCCGGAACACCTTGCGGCGGGTGGGAAATTCAACGGTCAGGTCTTTGATATCAAGTAAGGTCATCGCAGCTTTGGATTCAGGGCGTCGCGCAGCCAGTCGCCCAGCAGGTTGACGGAAAGGGCAAGCGCCAGAAGGGTGACGGCGGGAAAGAACAGGATCCACCACTCGCCGGAGAACAGGAACCCCTGACCAATGCGGATCAGGGTGCCCAGCGAGGGCTGGGTGGGTGGTGCGCCGACGCCGAGAAAGCTCAGCGTCGCTTCGGCGATGATCGCCAGCGCCAGCGAGATGGTCGAGATCACCAGCACTGGCGACAGCACGTTGGGCAGGATATGGCGGAACATGATTGGCAGCGAGCCGCGCCCGATCAGCCGCGCGGCCTGCACATATTCCTTGTTCTTTTCGACCAAGGCGGCACCGCGCACCACGCGGGCGAACTGCACCCAGTCCGACAAGGCGATGGCGATGATCAGCACCCAGATCGCCATCTGATTGCGGTATTCCGGCGGGGTGAAACCCTTGGCGATGCCAAAGATCAGCATCGCGACCAGAATCGCCGGGAAGGTCAGCTGTACATCCGCGACCCGCATGATGAGGGTCTCGACCCAGCCGCCGACATAGGCCGCAACAAGGCCAAGGATCACGCCGATGATCATCGCCAACAGCACCGCCGAGATTCCCACGAAAAGCGAAATCCGCATCCCATAAAGGATGGTCGAGAATACATCGCGCCCCTGATCGTCAGTGCCCAGCAGGAAGGTTTCCTGCGTGAACGCGTTGGGCTGACCCGGTGGGGTGAAGCCGTTCATCAGGTTCAGCGTTGCAGGGTCAAACGGGTTATGCGGCGCGATCCAGGGTGCAAAGAGCGCGGCCAGAAACAGCACTAGCACAACCAAGAGCGCCACAATGGCCACCGGCGAGTGGCGGAACGCGTAGACGAAATCGCTGTCCCAGAACCGGGCCAGCCGGGATGGGGCAGAGGCAGTTGGGGCAGGGGCGGGTTTTGGAGTTATGTCGCTCATGCGGTCCTCCCGTCGATGCGCAGGCGCGGATCGATGGCGTAGTAAAGCAGATCAACGATCAGGTTGATTGAGACGAACATTACCGAGATCAGCATCAGATAGGCGGCCATCACCGGGATGTCGACGAACTGGATCGCGTTGATGAAGAGCAACCCTACGCCCGGCCACTGGAATACCGTCTCAGTGATGATCGCAAAAGCGATGATCGAACCCAGTTGCAACCCCGTCACCGTTATCACCGGCACCAGCGTGTTCTTCAGCGCGTGGCGGAAGTTGACAACCCGGTCGCTCAGCCCGCGGGCACGGGCAAAGCGGACATAATCGGCGCGCAGCACCTCGAGCATCTCGGAACGGACCAACCGCATAATCAGCGTCATCTGATAAAGCCCCAGCGTGATCGCGGGCAAGATCAGCGCTTTGAGACCTGATATTGTCAGAAACCCGGTGGACCAGTTGCCGATCTTCACCGTCTCGCCGCGGCCGAAACTGGGCAACAGGTCCAGTTCGACCGAAAAGACATAGATCAGCAAGATTCCGATCAGGAAGGTGGGCAGAGAGACCCCGATCAGACTCACCGTCATGATGGCATTTGCGGCAAATCCTTGTCGTCGGATCGCGGTGAAAACACCCAATGCTATGCCCAGCGAGATCGCCAGAAACCCTGAGACTGCGGCCAGTTCCAGCGTGGCCGGCGCGCGTTCTGCGATGATGGTCGAGACCGGACGGCCCTGCCGGTAGGAGACGCCGAAATTGCCCTCGACAGCGCCTTGCAGGAATTTGAAATATTGCACCACGAACGGCTTATCGAGGCCCAGATCGCTTCGCAACCGCTCGATATCGGCCTGGGTGCGTTCCTGCCCCAGCATGTTGTCGATCGGGTCGCCGACAAAGCGGAACATCGAAAACGCGACCAGCCCGACCACGAGCAGGACGATGACGGACTGGAAAATACGGCGGAGAATGTAAGTTAGCATTCCGGAGAATGAATATTACAGCACTCCGGTGGTCAAGCTGAAAACCGCTCAGAGCAACCTGCGATACAAAGGCCAGACAAGACAGGCCCGTCGCATGGCAGCCAGAAACCGCCAACCCTTGATCCGGTCATTGACCTCTTCGGCATAGATCGCCGAATAAAGGTCGGGCGTTTTTTGCCCGGTGATCCTGTCATCGGATTGGAAACCTGCCCAAAATGCGGATTTGAACACTTGCGCCGGCCATAGGCGGCTTTTGGGATCTTTCGCGTCATCATAAAACAGCGCGCCCAGAAATGTAGAGATCGCCCCGACGATCAATGTTGTGACTGCGGTGCGCTCGTCATCGGGCAATGGGTATGCGGACCCCTGGCCTGCGAATACACCGGGCAGCCAAAGCGAAAATGCGAACCCGATCCGCGTTGCAATGGCGATCAGGGCAAAGAGCCCGAACCACCAGAGGAAAATGAACAGGGTGCAGAGCGGCATAAGCCGAGGCAGCGTCCATTGCCCGATCCAACGCAGGACCAGCGTTGTCAGCAACACGAGAAACAGCACCAAGGTCATACCCCAATTGGGGTCCTGAAAGTGCATATACGCGCCGGTCAATGACGCCACAAAAATCAGCAGCAGATCCAGTGCATGTTTCTTCGTCATGGCGCGATCTTATTGCCGTGTTTGTCGAAGACATGCTGCGGATTGTGATCGCACCGCAACACCGCCTTGCCAGCAGCCGTAGTGCCCGGATGCAGATCGCTTGGCGGGCGCCCAAATGTGCACCCTTTGAAGACCTTGCGGACGATCCCCGAAATACTGCCCATGGCCTGCGCCTTCAATTGCCCGCCCGTCAGGTCAGGCGTGCCAAAATTCTTGAACTTGTCGGACAGGCCGGGGATCGGCACGGCCCGGCCACCATCGGTTCTGCCAAGCGCCTCGCTGGCATGCAGGGCCTCAAGCAGTTGCATATCCGAATCCATCCGGATCATCATCAGCTTGAGTTCATCGGGGTTCAGATCGCTGTCTTCGCGGAATTCAAGATCCATGAAAATACCTCAAAACAATTGCGCAAAATGCGTGCGCGCAGTCCCGAGATTATCACAAATGCAAGGGTCCGAGAAGCGAACCGGGTCAGTTCACACTCACCCAGCGCAGGATGAAGAAATTGTCGGGTCGCTGGGTCAGTTCGACAGTGCTGCGGGTGCCCCAGACCAGCGGTTGCACGTAAAGCGGCACATAGGTGTGTTCGTCTTGGATGATCTGGGTCACCTCATCCAGCATCATCTGACGCTTGCCCGCATCCAGTTCGGACTGGATCAGGGGCAGCAATTCGTCGACCCGCGCATTCGAGAAGCCACCGAAGTTCCAGCTGCCCAGTTTCTTATCGGGGTTGGGCGTGGTGACCAGAAACCGGATCGGATGCTCGGCGTCGAAGGTGCCCGGGCTCCAGCCCAGCAGGTACATGTCGTAATTGTCTTCGCGCAGTTCCGGCCAGTAATTGCGGACCGGCATCGCATCCAGTTCGGCATTGATGCCGATCTGGGCAAGCATGCTGACCACGGCCTGACAGACCGCCTCGTCATTCAGATAACGGTCATTGGGGCATTTCAGCCCGAATGAGAACCCGTCCGCATAGCCCGCCTCGGCCAGCAGCGCCTTGGCTTTCTCCACATCAAATTCAGGCCGATCGGCATGGGCGGCGGAATAGCCGCTCATCGCCGGGCTGACCAGTTGCGAGGCTTCCTCGGCATTGCCGCGCATGATGGTGGAGAGGATGGCGGGCACGTTGATGGCATGGGCCACCGCCTGCCGCACGCGGGTATCGCGGAACGGGTTTGGTTGACCTGCATCGTCGCCGTATTTCAGCACTTCGGCCTCATGCGGGAAGCCGAGCATGATCACCCGCGCTTCGATGCCCTGAATGATCTCGACCTCATCGCTTTCCTTGAGCCGCGCGGCATCCTGAATGGGCACCGGGTTGATCATGTCCACATCCCCCGACAGCAGTGCCGCCACGGCGGTGGCGGGGTTCTGGATCGGCGTGAACTCGGCCTGGGTGATGTTATGCGTGGCCTCGTCCCACCAGCCCTCAAAAGGCTCAAGCACCGTGCGCAGGCCGGGCTCGCGTGCTGTAACCTTGAAGGCGCCAGTGCCATTGGCGTTCAGCGTCGCATGGTTGCCATTGTCCTTGTCGGGCAGGGTGGCCGCGTTTGCCTCGGCCCAGCCGCTATCCATGATCATCCAGTTGGCGATCGAGCCGGGGAAGATCGGGTTGGGGCCATGGGTCAGGACATCGATGGTGTAGTCATCAACGATTTTCACCTCTTTGACCGGGGCAAACCAGCTATTGGTATCCGCCACCTCGTTCGAGGCGCGTTCATAGGAGAACAGCACATCCTCAGCGGAAAAGGCGCTGCCATCATGAAACGTGACCCCCTCACGTAGATTAAAGCGCCATCCCTCGCCGTCGCCGATCGGTTCCCATGACACTGCCAGCGCGGGTTCGACATTCATGTCCTGATCGCGGCGAACCAGCCCCTCGTAGACATTGTTCAGAAAGCCCAGCACCGGGGCGGAGTTGACCGCGTGCGGGTCCAATGTCTGCGGATCTGTGGTCGAGGCCCATTTGAACTCGGCGGCCTGCGCGGCCCCGGTTGCCAGCAAGACCAGCCCAATGGCGGAGGATCTGAGGAACATGGCGAAAACTCCCTGATGGTATCGCAAACATGTTTGAGGATTTAACGGGCGGCGTAAAGGGCAAGCATGTTCAATCCCGCGGCATCGGGCCGATCGGCGTAAAAGGCGCTTGCAACAGCCTTGTCGGCTTAGAGAACTGCGCTCAGAAAGGCTTGCGTTCTGGCCTGTTGCGGGGCGCCGAAGAGCTGCTCGGGCGGGCCTTGTTCAAGGATGCGGCCATCGGACAGGAAACAGACCTTGTCGGCAACCTCGCGGGCAAACCCCATCTCATGCGTGGCCATCACCATGGTCATGCCCTGCGCCTTGAGCTGGCGCAGCACGTCCAGCACCTCGCCCACCAGTTCAGGATCCAGCGCCGAGGTGATCTCGTCGAACAGCATGATCTCGGGTCGCATGGCCAAGGCGCGGA
Organism: Ruegeria hyattellae; assembly: GCF_041537925.1. Classification (NCBI taxonomy): domain Bacteria; kingdom Pseudomonadati; phylum Pseudomonadota; class Alphaproteobacteria; order Rhodobacterales; family Roseobacteraceae; genus Ruegeria; species Ruegeria hyattellae. Next base: position 221,863 of record NZ_JBGOSH010000001.1, read on the forward strand.
TGATCGCTACGCGTTGCTGCTGGCCGCCCGAAAGCTGGTCGGGATAGTGCTGCATATGTTCGGACAAACCGAATCGGTCGAACAGTCCGGCGATGTCCGGGCGCAGTTGATCGCGTGACAGCCGTTTGATCCGGCGCGGGGCCAGCATCACGTTTTCTTCGGCCGTCATATGCGGAAACAGGTTGAAGCTCTGGAACACCAGACCGATGCGCTGGCGCACCGGTTGGGGGTCACGCTCGGGGTCCGAGATATCCTGCCCGTCCAGTTCGATGAAACCGTCATCGATGGGTTCCAGCAGGTTGATGCAGCGCAGCAGGGTGGATTTACCCGAACCCGACGCGCCGATCAGGCAGACCATGTCCCCCTCGTTCACCTCCAGATCAAGACCGTCGATCACCGGCTTGTTCCCAAAGGATTTCTGCACGTTACGCAGCACCAGATGCGTCATCAACTGCGCGCCCTGTTCTGTTTTGCAATCAGGTAATCTGCATAGCGCGTCGCGGGGATCGTCACGCAGAGAAAGATGATCGCGGCCACCACATAAGGCGTGAAATTGGCCAGCAGCGACTTGAATACGCCTGCCTGGCGCAGAACCTCGACCGGGCCGATGAACGAAAGCAGCGCCACGTCCTTTTGCAGCGCGATGAACATGTTCATGTTGGCCGGCACCACCCGGCGCAGCGCCTGCGGCAGGATGACAAAGCGCATCGTGTCGGATTTCGACATTCCCAGCGACAGGGCGGCGGCGCGTTGCGAGGCGTGAATGGACTCGATGCCCGAGCGGTAGATTTCCGCCACATAAGCCGAATAGGTCAGGATCAGCGCCAGTGAGCCCCAGATATAGGGCGAGTTCCACGGCCGTGGCAGGCCCAGCCCCGGCACGCCGAAGCCGATCAGATAGACCACCAGCACCACCGGCACGCCGCGAAAGATATCCGTATACAGGATCGCAAACAGCCGCAGCGGATAGAGTGCGGGATTGCGCACGTCACGGCAGAGCGCGATTACCAGCGCCCAGACCGCGATCAGCGGCGCGCACCAGGCAAAGATCGCCACGTCCAGCAGAAAAGCCTGCACCAGTTTGGGGAAGGTTCTAAGGAAGACTTCTCCGTTGAAGAAGCTTTCCTGCACCGCCTCCCATCCCGGTGCCAGTGGCACCAGAACAACGATCGCCCCAATGACCAGAAGCGTCGAGAGCGAGGCGATCACGATGCCGCGTCGGCGGGCGCGCGTCTCGTGAAGCTCGCGCCGAGTCTTGCCCGGCGCTGCCGGGGCCAGTGTCATTCCGCGCTCATTTGATTACGGGAACACCAGTGTTCTGGGCCAGCCATTCATCTTCGAGAAGGTCCATCTTTCCTTCGCTGGTCAGTTCGGCCAGCGCGGCATCGACGCATTCCTTCAGCGGGTTATCCTTGGTCATCAGCATCCCGAAGCGATCAGGATTCAAGGTCCGGTCCGCCGGGAACTGACCAAGCAGGACCCCGTTGTCGAGCGTCACTGCCGACAGATAGAGCGCGGTCGGCAGATCGAACAGCGCGGCATCGATCTGATTGGATTTCATCGCCTCGACCACATCGGCGTTGTCATTGTAGAGCAGCGGATCGGAGTCCGGACCGACCAGATCCTGCAGCATCGGCACTGCCGTGGTGCTGGCCTGCGCCCCCCATTTCAAGGTCTTGAGCGACTCGAATGTCGGCGTTGCCCCGCCCTCGACGACGGGTTTCGTCGTCAGAACCGCCATTGCGGCGGAATAGTAGGGGGCCGAAAAGTCAACTACCTTCGCGCGATCCTCGGTGATCGAGAATTGCTGCAGATTGACGTCGAAATTCTTGGCACCGGGCTGAATCGCCTCGTCGAAGCTGGTGCGCACCCACGCAACCTGATCGCTGGAAAAGCCCATCTTCTTGGCCACGGCATAAGCCATCGCGGCCTCGAAACCGCTGCCGTTGGAGGGGTCGTCCTCCAGTACCCAGGGGAAATACGCCGGGTTGCCGGTGGCGATGGTCAGGGTGCCCTCGGTCAGGGTCTTGCCAGTGGCACAGGCGTTCTGGGCCAGTGCGGAACCGGCGCTCAGGGTCAGGATGGCGGTCAGGGTCATCAGGCGCATATCGGGTCTCCTTGGGTTGGGCGTGTCACTCGGTTTCGCGCAGGTCGAGCTCGTGCAGAGTATAGAAATCAGCGACGGGCGTACCACCGTTTGGATCATAACTTGGGTCCTGAGGCAGGCAACCGGGGCCGCATAGCAGCCGCGCGGTGCCCTCGATCCCGTCGATGAACCAGAATCGACCGCCCGGCGTCGCCACGTAGCCGTCCACGCCATCCTCCATATCAGCAACCACATCGGAGGAGGAGGGAACCTCACTGTCCACCGCGAGATCATGGGCGGCATGAGTGTGAAAACTGGCCAACGGCTGAACATAGGTCCCGGACGGATACTCGGGCCTGCAACTATCGGTGCCCCCGCGTCTGGGGTCCGAGATGATCAGCTGACCGTCCAGATCCTCACCGATGAAGCCGCAATACTCGCGGTTTTCTGCAAAGGACTCGGCCTGCAACACGCCCAGCATCTCATAGGCGGCGTCGGTCACGTCGACATATTGCGCCTCGGCGCGGCTGGCGCCAGTCAGGACAATGCAAAGGGCAAACAGGGCAAAAATCAGGGGCATCGAACACAATCGTCAAACGAAACGGGGCGCAAAGGCGCCCCGCTTACTTGTCAGGTTCACGTTACTGCATCGTGAAATATTTGATCTTCGGCGAATCCTCGGGCTCTACGATAGTGCCGACATTGGACTTCATGCCCCAATTCAGCACCTGGTGGTGGATCGGGATATAAAGCTGGTCATCCTGAACCACCTTCCAGATCTCGGCGATCATCTCGTCGCGCTTGGGCAGGTTGGTTTCCGAGGCCAGCGCCACGATCTTGGCGTCGAGATCCGGGTTGGTGTACCGGGTGCCGTTCCACGAGCCGTACTTCTCACCCTTGGTGTGGGTCAGGAAGTTGAAGATGTATTCCGAATCGTAGGTCGGAACACCCCAGCCCAGCATGTAGAAATCCGTTTCCAGATTGTTGATCAGCGGGAAGTGCTGCGCCTTGGGCTTGGCATCCAGGTTCACGGTGATGCCTATCTGCGCCAGCATGCCGACGGCGGCCTGACAGATCGCCTCATCATTGATGTAGCGGTCATTCGGGCAGTCAAGCTGGATCGAGAACCCGTCCGGGTAGCCCGCCTCGGCCATCAGCGCCTTGGCCCCTTCGATATCGGTCGAGGAGGAGCCATCCATGTCCTCATCCCAGCCGTTCACGAAAGGTGGCGCAATCATGCCCGCCGGGGCCGACTGGCCGCGCATCACCACCTGCTGGATCGCATCGCGGTTGATCGCCTTGGACATGGCCTGACGCACACGCACATCCGAGAGCGGGTTCTTGCCCTCGACATTGTCGTTGGAAAGATCCGCGTCGCCTTGGTTCATGCCAAAGAAGATCACCCGGTTTTGCGGCGCGGTGCGCACATCCAGACCGTCGGTGCCCGCGACCCGCTCTAGGTCCTGTACCGGCACGTCCTGAATGATATCCACCTCACCCGACAACAGTGCCGCAACACGGGTCGCGGGGTTCTGGATCGGGGTATAGATGATCTCGGTCACTTCCAGCGGAAACTCACTCTTGCCCCAGTAATTCTCGTTGGCCGCCAGAACCGTCTTCACATCCGGTTCGCGGCTGACAAGTTTGTAGGGGCCGGTGCCATTGGCGTTCTTGGCTGCGAACGTGTCTTCGCCGCCCTCATAGTCCTGAACCTTCACGGCGTTGTTGGCCTCGGCCCAAGCCTTGTCCATCATGAACATGTTGGTCAGGTTGTTGGGCATGATCGGGTTCGGACCATCGGTCTCGATCTCGACGGTGTACTTGTCGGGCGCGCGCACCTCTTTCACCGAGGCCAGCAACTCCTTGTAATCGCTGTCTGGCGTCATGGCGCGGTTGAGCGAGAACACAACGTCTTCACTGTCGAACTCGGCGCCGTCATGGAAGGTCACGCCTTCACGCAGTTTGAACACCCAGACATTGGGGTTGTCCTCGGACGGCCCCCATTCGGTGGCCAGCGAGGGCACCAACGTGCCGGAATGGTCGCGCATAACCAGTGTTTCCATGATCTGGTGCGCTAGAGCCGATGTCGGTCCTTCATTCTGGGCATGCGGGTCCAGCGTCAGCGAGTCGCCCGCACGCGCCCAGCGTAGCGTTTCGGCCGAGGCTGCTCCCGCCATCAGGGCGGTGGCGCTTGCCGCAAGCATGAGATGTCTGAGTTTCATGAATATCTCTCCCATTATCGTAGTATTGCCGGTTTTCCGGCTTGAACGCCCCGGCGCAGGACCGGGAGTCATGAGGGTATCATCCAAATCGGCGCGAATGTTGCAACGGGTGTTATTGGTTTTTCTGCAAAATTCGCATTCCCTAGGGTCAGGGCGATAGCCAATGGCCCGCCCAACCATCCGCCCGTTCGAAATTCGCGCGGCGGTGACCGGCCGGGTCGAGGCAGACCGACTCAATCCGCGACAGCGTGATGGCCAGCGCGGCGAAATGGGCCACGTCGGGCAGGATGGCCCAAGCATCCGACCGGTCGATCAAACTGCCGGGCGGCGGGACGTGGCCATAGGCCTCGCGCATGTGATCGGGCACCGCGTCCCAAGCCTCGGGGCTGCCTGGTGTCACCCAGGCGGTGCCGTTCATCCGCAACTGAACAAGGTCATCGGCCGACCACAGATGCAGCGCCACTTGCGGGTTCTGCCGCAATTGCCCCACTTTGTCCGACCGTTTGTCGGTATAAGCGGTCAGCTGACCCAATGCCCGGTCTACCTTTCGCAACACCATGATCCGCGACTGCGGCGCACCATTGCCATCCACCGTCGAGAGCGTGACATAGCGCAACGGCGAGCGTCCCTCAGAGATCGCCTGATCCAACAGCCCCCAGGCCTGATCCAGCGTTTCGGCCAGTCCCGGTGGGTCAGTCATAGCCCGTCATCTCCAGATATCCCTTGCCACCATGGCTGCCGATGACGCGCACCGGTCCCTCCCAATAGGGAAACGAGGTTGCCATCCAAGCCTGCGGGTTCAGTGCCTCGATCTCAACCGAAAGCGCCTTGTCGGGCACGCCCAACTGCCAGCGCGTGGGCAGATCGCGCCCCGCGACGGCGGTCAGATTCAGCGGCTCGACCGTGATCAGCCCGTCGGGCAGGGCCTTTGCCGTCCCATCTGCGTCGATCCAGGTGCCCGAGGTGAAATCGCCACGCCCGCCACGCAGCCGGAACGCCATCAGTCGCGTGCCATCGTCAAAGCTGAGCGAGAACCAGTCCCAGCCTGTCTGATCCTCCGACAGCGGCTGTGAGGACCACTCGCGGTCCAGCCAGGCGTTGCCGGTCACCTCGACCGGTCCCGATGGCAGGGTCAACGTGCCGGTCACCGTGAAACCCGGTTGCGAGTAGTAGTAGCTGGCCTGACCGTCCTGCGATTTCACTGAATAGCCCCGGTCGCCATGCAATACCAATGGGCCCTGCGCGGCGAGGCGCAGGTCATAGCTGAAATCCATGCCTCGCGCCCGCAGATCGAGCGTGTCGAAATCGGGTCCGGCCAGCCGCCAATCGTCGATCCAGGCCTCGAACGGGTCGGCGGCGACACCGGCCTGTCCGATCCCACCGCGCGCCAACCGCTCGGCCACGAAATGCCGCTCGGGCGTGGTCAGCGCGGCATGGGCCATCCAGAGATGCGGGCTTTGCCAGCCGTCCTTTTCGTAAGGCGCCAGCGCCGAGCGGAAAAGGGTCCACTGGATGCCATAGTCGCGGCCATTCGCGCCGGTGAGTGTGGCGGTGACATACCACCACTCGATTCGATAGGCAGGGTGCGGACCGTGATCGCGCGGAAATGCGAGGGCCTGCCCGCGTTCGGGCACCGCAAACCCATCGGCATCGCTGCCCAGCCCGGCAAAGCCCTGTGCGGCGGCGCCGAACGGCAGCATGAGCAGGAAGATCAGGATGCTAACGCGCATTGGCAAATACCTGCAGCAGGTCCGAGGGCGGCAGGCGGCGCAGCCGCCGGGCGGGCAGAAGGGCAGCCAGAACGGCGGTGGCCACTGCAAGCAGCAACAGGATCAGCCATTGCAGCGGGAAAAGATGCATCGGCAGGCGCCAGCCAAACGCCTCGACATTGATGATGGCCAGCAGCGCCCAGGCAAGAACCAACCCCAAGGGCAGCGCAAGCATCGCAGTCATCACCGCGAGGGCGACGCTGCGCAGGACCTCCAGCCGCGCCAGCGTGTCGCGCCGCACACCCAGCGCCCAGACCGGGGCCAGTTGCGGCAACCGGTGCGCCCAGAGGGTCAGCAGGCTGGTCAGGATGGCGAAGCCCGCGACACCAAGCGTCAGGATATTCAGCGCGCCGGTGACCACGAAGGTTTTCTCGAAAATCGCCAGCGAGGACGCCTTGATCGCGGCCTGCGGCACCAAAGCCTGCGGCGGCAGGGCGAAGGTATCGGCTAGCTCGGTGCGCAGATCTCCCGCCTGCGCCGGATCGATCCGAATGCCAAAGCGGGTATTGGGCAGGTCCGGCACGCGTTCCAGCAGCGCGGGCAGGGCGGTGATAGCCTGCCCGGTCGGGTTGCCGTAATCGGAGTAGACCCCGACGATAGGAAGGGTCCAGCCCGGCAGCAGCGTGACGGCATCGCCCGGCCACAGATCCATCCGCCGCGCCATCTGTTCGTTGATGAGCGCGCCACGCCCCTCGGCCACTGCATCCCAGACTTGCGGTGTTGCAGCGATGAGCGGCCAGTTGTCGCGATAGGTCGGATGATCGACGATGCCATAGAGAAACACCGCCTGGTCCGAGACCTGCACTTCGGTTGACCGGATCGGCAGCACCGCATCGGCGCGGCTGTGCAGCCAAAGCGCGATCTCGGCGCCCTGGGCATCGTCACGGGCGGTCACATAAAGCTCGGAAGCCAGCCTCTGGTCGAGCCAGCCGGTGAAGGTCAACCGAAAGCTCGACACCATCGTTCCAACGCCAATATTGGCGGCCAGCGCCAGCAGCAACGCCATCAGCGCCAGCGACAGGCCCGGCAGTTGCGCACGCATGTCGGCCCAGACCCACGTGCTGAGTGGACCGCGAGAGAATCCGGCCCCAATCCGCAGCGCCAGCGACAAAAGAGGCGGCAGCAGCAGCGCTGCGCCCATCAGCAACCCGCCCAACATCACGAACCCGGCGACCAGACCGTCAAACACAGCCAGCGCCAGAAACCCGGCGCAGATCAGCAGCGTGCCGATCCCGGCTTGCGCAAGGACAGGCAGGCCTTGCGCCGACCAGGCGTACTGGCCCTGCGCCTGCAGGATCGGCACCCGAGAGAGCCGCCACAGCGCCTGCGCGCTGGCAGCGAATGTCCCGGCAACGGCCATCATCAGACCAAGTGCCACCCAGGCAGGCTGCAACGCCAGATCGCCGTCCACTGGCGCGCCGTAAAGCCCGCGCAGCGTGGCGGCGACATCAGGCAACAGCGCGGCGGCAACCACATAACCAAGCGCAAGGCCGACCGTGCCACCGATCAGGGCAAACAGCAGCAACTCGCCCAGCATCAGCCAGGTCAGATCCCGCAGCGGCAGGCCCAGGGCGCGCAATGTGCGGATCATCCCGCGCCGTTGCTCGAAGGACAGCCCGACCATGCCATGCACGATGAACAACCCCACTGCAAAAGACAGCAGGCCGAAGGCGGTCAGATTCAGGTGGAAACTGTCGGTCAGCCGCGCCAGTTCCGACCGGCCCTCGGCCTGCACCCGCACCAGATCGGGGGCGAGATCGGCAAGCGGGGCAAGCCCGTCGGGTTGATCCGGCAAGATCAGCAGGCGGGTGATCTCTCCGCTGCGGTTCAACAGCGTCTCGGCGGTGCCGATATCGGTCAATACCACGCCGGTGGGCAGATTTTGCGAGAGGGTCACGGGCGGCAGCCCCACCTGCGCGCGCAAGCGCCGCGCCGTCTCGGGCCGCGCGATCAGCAGGCCGGGGGCGAGCAGCGCGTCGGCGGGGGCGATCCCGTCGATGTCCGAGGTTTCCTCGATCGCGGGCAGCGCGGGATATGAAAGCAGATCGACGCCCATCACCTCGACCAACCCACCCGGCAACGGCATCCGTCCGTCGAGTACCGCCGCCAGTTGCCAGCCCGCGCGGCGCAGGGCGACATAGCGCGCCAGCGGGATCGGACCGCTGGCGGCGCGCAGCTCATCGAACCTGCCAGTGCCCAATTGCGCGCTGGCCTCGGCATAGCTGGAGCGTGCCTCGGCATTGATGGCCTGTACCGCCGACCAAAGGCCGGTAGCCAGCGCAAGCCCCGCCAGAAGGGTCACCAATTGCAGCGGATGCCGTGACCAGTGCGACCAGAGACAGGCAATCGCCGCGCGCCTCATGCCAGATGCCCCCCGCTGAGGTGCGCGCGCCGGTCCAGCCGGGCAGCAATCGCGTCGGAATGGGTGACCAGCAGCAACCCGCAGCCGGTTTCAGCCACCAGATTCAGCATCAGGTCCAACACCGCAGCACTTGCGGTTTCATCCAGATTGCCGGTGGGCTCGTCCGCCAGCAGCAGGGCAGGGCGCGCAGCCAGCGACCGCCCGAAGGCGACGCGTTGCTGCTGGCCGCCCGAAAGCTGTTCAGGAAACCGCGCCAGCAGCGCGCTCAGCCCCAGCCGGTCGGTTAGATGCGACAGCCACGCGGCATCGCTCCGGCCCGACAGGCGGGCGTGAAAGGCGAGGTTCTGTTCGACGCTCAGCGACGGGATCAGGTTGAACTGCTGGAACACCAGCGCCAGGGACCCGCGCCGCAACGCCGCGCGCCCGCGCTCGTCGAGACCGGACAGGGCGGTTCCCGCAATCGTGATCTCACCGCTGTCGAAGTGGTCCAGTGCGCCCACCAGATTCAGCAACGTGCTCTTGCCCGAGCCACTTTCGCCGGTCAGCGCCACTGTCTCGCCATGGTCCAGACGTAGCGAGACACGATCCAGTACCGGTCGCCCGCCCAAATAGGTCTTGCTGACAGTCTCGACACTCAGAAGCATGTGATCAGTCCGTAGCCTAGCAAATTGAACGCATTACGATTTCCAACCGACAATCTGACTGCACGGGACCTGCTGTCCAGTCTAAAAGGTCGATGCGCGGGATTGACGCGGGTCAGACTTTGGGACACCAAATAGGCGAATACCGAGACTATTTCAGCAACAGGAGACGCACGTGTCGCTGCCACATCAGATCGTTTGGGGCAGTCTCTATCTGGGGATTTGCTTTCTGGTTGAAATTCTGTTGCTGGTCTGGTGCACGCTGATCCTGCGCTCTTTTGCCAGCAAGTATGAGCAGTCCTCGCCGACCCTACAGGCGGGCGGGTTGATTAGCATTGCCCTGTTTTTCATCGTTCTGGCCCACACGATTCAGGTCTGGGTCTGGGCAATTGCCTGGGTCACAGACGGGACGCTGATGGACTGGAACACAGCACTCTATTTCTCGTTGGTGACCTATACCACGCTGGGCTATGGCGACATCGTGCTTGGGCCGGAATTGCGGATTTTTGCCTCGTTTTCTGCAGTTGCGGGTCTGTTGGCCTTTGGGCTCTCCACCGCATATCTGGTTGCGCTGATGTCGATGGTCTTTGAAAAGCAGCTTCGCCCGGACGATTAGATAAGTCTCACAAAATGGGTGCAACCAGCCGTGCCAGCGGCGCGCCATAGCGAATATGCGGTGGCTGCAGGTCGAGTGTCTTGATCAACTCGTAGCTCTGCGCGAAATCATCCTTGAGCATTGCCTCCACCTGACCGGCAAAGCCTGCGTCGAAGATCAGCGCCATCGCCTCGAAATTCAGCCGGAACGAGCGGTTGTCGAGATTGGTGGTGCCCACCGCCGCCAGTCGATCATCGATCAGAAACACTTTCTGGTGCAGGAACCCGGCATTGTAGCGCGACACGCGCGCACCGGCCTCGCAAAGCTCGTCAAAAAAGGCAAAGGCCGCCAGCCAGACGGTCTTGTGGTCGATCTCGTCCGGGACGAGCAGGCGCACATCAACCCCGCGCAGGGCCGCATGTTTCAGTGCCGTCATGATGTCGCCATCGGGAATGAAATAGGGCGAGGCGATCCAGATTCGGGTCTGCGCGGCGGCAATGGCGGAAAAGAACATCATCGAGCCGGTCTCGGTTCGGTCGCCCGGTCCGGTAGCGACGATCAGGGCATTGACGCCGGGCTTTTCGAACCGGGTCGCCCAGTTCAGATCGTCGATGATCTCGACATTGCGCGCCCAGTGCCAATCCTCCACAAAGATCAGTTGCAATTGCAGCACCGCCGGCCCAGTCAGGCGCAGATGGGTGTCGCGCCAATGGCCGAATTTCGGGTCATTTCCCAGATATTCCTCGCCGACGTTATGCCCGCCGATGAAGCCGACCTCACCATCGACGATAACGGTCTTGCGGTGGTTCCGGTAATTCAATTGGAAACGGAAGTTCGGACCCCGCTGCTGATGCGGGTTCACCATATCGACACCGGCATCGATCAGGCTTTGGATGTAGGTTTCTGATAGATGATAGCTGCCGACCGCATCGGTCAGAACCCGCACTGAAACGCCACGTTCCACCGCCTTGATCAGGCGGTCGTGCAGTTCATTGCCAAGGTCGTCATCACGCAGGATGTAGAATTGCACCAGCACATAAGATCGCGCGGTCTCGATGGCGGCAAAGATCGCCTCGAAGGTGGCCGCGCCATCAATCAGCAATTCAACGCTGTTGCCCCGCACCACTGGCAGATGGGCGATATTTTCAAAGGGCAGGACGTTAAGCCGTAACTCTTCGGCTGGCGGTCGGGCCTGCGCGGCAAAGGCCTTGATCCCCTCGACGACGCGCTCACTTTCCCGGCGCGCAATACGATAGCCGCGAAACCGGTGGTGGCCCAGAAACATATAGGCCGGGACCGCCACCAGCGGAAAGGTCAGCAGGAACATTACCCAGGCCACCGAGCCTTGCGGTGTGCGCGCCGTCTGCGCGGCGCGAAGAGCGCAGAACGCTGCCGAGACATATGCTGCCAGAAGGACCAGCGAAACCAGAAGGGTCCACATGAGGTAGATGCCTTTTCAGTGACTTACTGGGCCCCAGTGTATATGCGGTTCCAGTCCTTGGCCATGTTAACGATCACCCAGCCCAATTCGGGGCCGCGATCCAGCCCGTCATTCAGCCGCCCGATATGGCTGTCGCGATCATAGGCGTATTCGCGTTCGCCATCGGTGTGATGCACGATCAAGCCAAGGCGAGGCCCGTCGCCCGCAGTTGTCCATTCCAGCATCGCGAAATCGCCATCTGAGTTCCCGCCCGCGAAAATCGGCCGCCTGCCGATGGTGCGCTCGATATTGACCGGCTTGCCCGCCTTGTCGTCAATAAAGGCGATGCCGGGAGATTTGACGATCACGGGCGCGCCGTCGATCACCTCGTAGCTGCTATCAGCATAGCTGCCCAATATCTGTTCGGGCGGGATGCCATAGGCATCCTCGGCAAAGGCCCTCATGAAATGCAGCCCGCCACCTGAGACGATATAGGTCTTGAACCCTTCGTCGCGCAGGTAGCGCAGCAGTTCGACCATCGGCTGATAAGTCATCTGGTCATAGGGCAGGCCTGTATCGGGGTGGCGCGCCTCGGCCAGCCAGTCGGCCACCGCCTGTTGAAATACCGCGACGCTGGTGCCGGAATGCGACGCGTTGACGACCTCCAGAATGGCGTCGGTCCCGCCCTTTCCGACGGTTTCAAGATCACCTGCTGCGGCAGCCTTGAGCGTGTCACTGGTCAGGATCGAGGGGTCGTCCTGTGCCAGGTCCGCCAGCCGGTCCATTGCAAAGATCAGCTGGAAATAGACCGGCTGCTCGCCCCAGAGCGTGCCGTCATTGTCAAAGACCGCAATCCGTTCGGCCGGCGTGACATAGTCATCGCCGCCGGGCGTTGTCACCGTTTCCACGAAATCGATGATACGGTTGCGCGCGTCCGAGTCCGCCCAAGAAGGCAGGGGATCCGCAGATGTGGCGGTACTGCCAAGACCGGTCAGGGCGACTGCCATAGTCAGGGTAAGGAGGGCTCGTTTCATGATGTTTGTACCTTTGATGCATGTCACTGCAACAATGACTCCCCAAAAATTCAAAAAACCCGCAACTCCAGATAGGGGCTGCGGGTTCAGGTTTTGCAAGGTTACTTGGAGCCGACCTGACTGAAGATCTTGTCCTTGGCATCGCCGATCGTAAAGCTGCCAGGCTTCTGCCGTGGCGGGAACTCTTCGAAAGTAGCAAGGAACTGGCCTACATACTCAGCTGCTGGCAACAGCAGGTAAACACGGTCTATGTACCAGTCCCAATAGGTGTTTGAGGTAACATTGGACCGTTCATACGGATCGCGGCGCAGGTTGAACAGCAATGGAATACGCAGTTCGGTCCAGGGTTCGGCCCAGGCGCGCAACGTTTGCGGATAGCGGTGCTCGAGGAACACAGCCTTCCAATCGTCATAGCGTAGCGCTGTCAGGTCACCATCATCCGAGAAATAAAAGATCTCGTGCCGGGGGCCTTCATCGCTTTCTCCGGTCAGGTAGGGCAGGAAGTTGTAACCGTCCAGATGCACCCTGTAGTCACGTCCGCCGCCAACTTCGGCCACGGTGATCCCTTCAAGAAGTTGCTCCTTGATGTCCGGGTTTCCTGCGACTGCCAGATAGGTCGGCAACCAGTCCATGTGATGCATGATCTCGTTCGAGATCGAGCCGGCCTCGATCTTGCCGGGCCAGCGTACCATCGACGGCACGCGCCAACCGCCCTCAAAATTGGTGTTCTTCTCTCCGCGGAACGGCGTCATGGCTGCATCTGGCCAAGTGTTCATATGCGGGCCATTGTCGGTGGAATAATGGACGATCGTGTTATCGGCGATTCCCAGTTCATCCAACAGGTCAAGGAACTGACCGGCATGCATGTCATGTTCGATCATACCGGCCTGGTATTCGTCCAGATGCTTCCCGGCAATCTCATCTGCCTTGGCTCGCATCTCGTCTTTGACATGGGTTCGGAAGTGCATCCGTGTACCTGACCACCAGACGTACCACGGCACGCCTTCTTCGGTCTTGCGCTTGATGAAATCGATCGCCGCTGCGACCGTTTCGTCATCCACGGTTTCCATGCGCTTTTTGGTTAGCGGACCGGTGTCTTCGATCGTTCCATCGGCACTGGATTTGATCACCCCTCGCGGACCGAACCTCTCGCGGAATTCGGGGTTTTGAGGATAGTCTTCGTTCTCGGGCTCTTCTTCAGCGTTGAGGTGATAGAGATTGCCGAAAAATTCATCAAAGCCGTGATTGGTCGGAAGCATCTCGTCCCGGTCGCCCAGGTGATTTTTTCCAAACTGACCTGTTGCATAGCCCTGGGCTTTCAACAGGCCGGCAATGGTGGGGTCCTCGACCTGCATGCCTTCTTTTGCGCCAGGCAGGCCGACTTTGGACAGGCCGGTCCGGAATACCGATTGACCCATGATGTAAGAAGACCGACCTGCCGTACAGGATTGCTCGCCATAATAGTCGGTGAAAATCATGCCTTCATCGGCAATCCGATCGATATTGGGGGTCTGGTACCCCATCAGCCCCATCGTATAGGCCGAAATGTTGGACTGACCGATATCGTCGCCCCAGATGACCAGAATGTTCGGCTTCTCAGCCTGGGCCAGCGCGGGCAGCGACCAAAGACCAAGTATTGCTGCCGCACAACCTATTCGTGTGACACGTCTGATGCCAGAAAGCATGTCATTCTCCCTGTTTGCCGCGCTAAAACGGAACAAAACCATCAATCGACCGGAGAACGCGCGGATCATTATTTTCACTCCGGCAGGTAGGTAGAAGTCTTCGATGTTACAAAAGTTTGTTTGTTTGCGGGCAGATGGCGATTCCCACAGCTGGGATTGAGCCTTGAATACACCCTCACGTCAACGAAATTGTGAGAATGCTTGACAGGGTGGTGACAGTGCGAAAATCAATTTATGGTTGTGCCCTGTTATTCAGGTACGGGTGGCCATCCGCGCCTGCATATGCGCGATGATATGGCGGGTTTCGTCTCGCACCGGTCCGGGCCGGGGCGTGTCGCGCAGTGTAGCGATCCAGTGCGGGGCGGGCGGGTTGCCCGTCTTGCGGGTCCAACGCAATCTGGCCAACACTTCCTGGGCATCATCTGGCAGCATACCGGGCAGGTCATGCCCGTTCAGCACCGCCCAGAGCCCGGTCCAGAGCCGCGCCACGCTCCACGGGTTATACCCGCCACCGCCCAGAACAAGCATCTTGTCGCTCAAACCCATCAGTTGGCCTAGCAAGTGCCAATGGGCGGTGTTGGACAGGGCAAGACGCGACAGCGGGTCCTCATCTACCGCATCCGCTCCGCATTGCAAGATGAGGACATCAGGCCGAAAATCCGAAAGGAGAGGCAGGATTACCGCTTCGCAGAGGGCGTGAAACTCGCTGTCATTGAAGCCACGCGGAACCGGCAAGTTGTAGGCCGTTCCGCCGCCCTGATCCGAAAGCTTGCCAGTGAACGGCCAGCGCCGCTGTTCATGCACCGAGATCAGCCGCAGACGGCGCTCTCCGACAAAGGCTGCCTCGACCCCATCGCAATGATGCGCGTCAATATCGACATAGGCGACCCGTTGCTGTCCGAGTGCAATCAGACGCCGGATCGCCAGAACCGGGTCGTTGAGATAGCAGAACCCGTTTGCGCGGTCGGGATGCCCATGATGGGTGCCACCGCCGGGGTTGAAGACCAGCCCGCCGCGCGCAACAAGATCAGCCCCCAGGATCGAGCCGCCCGCCGCTGTGGCAGGACGGCGGTACATCTCGGGAAAGACCGGGTTGGAAAGGGTACCCAGGCCATGGCGCGACCGCGTTTCATCGCTGACCTGTTGCGCCTTTTCAGCGGCTTGTAGCGCGTTGATGTAGCGCTCTGTGTGAAACCCGGTCAGTGCGGCGGGTTTGGCGCGGGGGCTGGTGCGGTATTGCGCCTTGGGCAGCCAGCCCAGCGAACGGCACAGGTCAAGTACCGTCGACACCCGAGGGATCGCCAGCGGGTGTTTCACACCATAGCTCGAACCCCGGTAGATCTCTGATCCGATCAAGATCGGGGCGGGCATCTATTTCCCGGCGCTTTTCATCAGGATCGAAAGCAGCGGACCGATGAGGGCGGGCAGGGCAGAGCCCAGCGGATCGCGGGCGATCTGGGTGACCTGACGTCCGATGCCCCGAACCTCGTCCACCGCCTCTTCCAGGTCGGTTTCCAGTTCGGCGATTGCCATGTCCCGCATCTCTATGGCCGGGCCGACATCCTTCTCGGCGCTCAGGCGACTGGCGACCGAGGCCAGGATCGCGGCCAGCACCAGATTGGCGAGCGCCACGACAACCGCCGCCAGATAGCTTTCCATCACCGTGGAGAGCGCCTGGTAGGCCGCGACATTCAGCATGATGATCCCGATCCCGGTGATCAGCGCGGCAAACAGCATCAGCCCCGTCTGCTGTTGGAACACGGCCATCTGGCGCCGGGTGATCAGCCGTTCGGTGCGGTAGATGATCGAGAGGTTTCTTGTGATCCGGCTCATCCCTGCGCTCCTTTCAGAATTTCGTAACACGGCCCAGGGCAAAGCCCAGACCAAAAGCGGCAATCGTGGTCAGCAGCGGCTTTTGCACCGGGAAATCTCCCAGCTCCTTGGAAAACTGCGCCCAGAGCGCGTCCAACTCACTGCTGTCGATGCCGTGATCGGCCAGCATCCTGTCAAAGCTTGAGCGATCGTCGTCTACTTCAGGGCCGGGTTCCGCTGTCGCGGGTTTGTCGGCAAGCTGTGCCCTCAGCGCGGCCAGTTCCGCCTCAAGTTCGGCTTTGGTCGCCATTACGATGTCCTTTCGGTGTCTGAGTCAAAGATCGTCCCATCCTTCGACATCAGGATAGCAACGGGTCGCAAAGCCTTGATATGGCTGAAAACGATCAGCAGGCAGACGGTCACCGGTACGCTCAGGAACGCGCCCACGACGCCCCAGATCGAGCTCCAGAATGTCAGCGATATGATGACCATGAAAGTCGACATGTTGAGCGACCGACCCAGCAGCGCCGGGTCCAGGAAATTACCCATTAGGAACTGCACGGTGCCGCAGAAGAACAGAATTATCAGGAAAGGTGTCAATGAATCGAACTGGACCAGCGCGATCAGTGCCGGGAACACCACGGCCACGATCGAGCCGATATTTGGAATGAAGTTCAGCCCGAAGGTCAGAACCGCCCAGGTTTCAGCATATTCCAGCCCCAGCCAGCGGAACACTGAATAGCTGATTAGTGCCGTCATCGCTGAGACCAGCGATTTCACCCCCACATAGCTTTGCAGGCTGCGCGTGATCGCCGTCATCATCGCGCTCAGTTTCTGGCCGAACACCTTGTCATTGGCGGCCAGCAGGATCTTTCGTCGGAACATCAGTCGCTCGGCCATCAGAAAGCCCACATAGAGGCTGATCAGAACAAAGGTGCTGAGAAACGAGGTCGCGCCGCCAACCGCGCTGCGCGCCACAAAGGACATGTCGATATTGACCAGGCTGTCATGGATGTATTTCGTCACATCATTGCCGACCAGCGCCACCAGCTTGTGCAGCGCGTTATCAAAGGCGTTCTCGTAATTGCTGAAGTTGCGGACCATCTGCGTGGCCTGACTGCCCAGCACATACATGATCATGAACAGCCCGGCCAGAACCACGATCACGGCCAGGATATTGGCGAACCAGACAGGCAGGGGCAGATAGTGGAGAATGTGGTCGCTTACCGCGATGATCAGCACATAGGCCAACAGGGCCAGCACCAGCGGGATCAGGAACCCGGACCCGGCATATAGCCCGAAGACCACCACGGCGATGACAATCGACACATCCCGGCACATGGACAGCTTGGGGTGCAGACCCACGCTGCGGGCGGGCTCGGTCGGAACCGGATCGGAATTTTCTTCTGGGTTGAAGGACATGCAGGCATTCCCCGGTTGGCATGTCGCAATGTTGCACCGGAGCGCCACGCGGTGCAATCGACGATTGAGACCCGCCTCGGCCATTGCACTGATCATTCCTGACACTAGGCTGGTGCCATGATCTTTCGCAATCATCTCGATCCGGCGCTGCCAATCCGCGCTCTCGCGACCGCATTCAGGCGGTTCGGCGACAAGAACGGCTGGGTGATGAGCAGCCATGTGGCGATGTTTGCGATGCTTGCGCTGTTCCCTTTCATCCTGTTCAGCATCGCGCTTGCGGGCAGCCTGTCGGAAAACGTGATCAACGACGATGTCATCTCGCTGATCTTCGGGGCCTGGCCGCCCGAGGTGTCGGGCCCGATCATCGCGGAACTCAGGACCGTGCTCAGCACATCCGGCACCGGGGTTCTGACACTCGGGGGACTCCTGGCACTGTTTTTTGCCTCGAACGGGGTGGATGCAGTGCGCATGGCGATGACGCGGGCCTATCACGACCGAGATGACAGGCCGTTCTGGCAGACAAGGTTGCTTTGCGTGTCGATTGTGCTGGCGGGAGCTGCCATCGTGATCGTGGCTGCCGCAATCGAGGTGGTGCTGCCGCTTTATGGCCAGTTGGTCTCCAAGGCGCTGACCGGTCAGTCCAAGGACCTGATTTCGGTCGAGCGGCTAAGCTGGATTTTCATCGTGGCAATGCCGGCGGGTGGGGTTCTGACCTTTCATATGCTGTTGCCTGCCCGGCGCCACAACCTGCGACAAATCCTGCCGGGCGTCGTGTTGACGCTGGTTCTCTGGGCTGTGGTCGGCTGGGGCTTTTCGATCTACGTGACACAATTCGCCAGTTACGGCGCGACCTATGCCGGGCTGGCCGGCGCGATGTCGGCGCTGATCTTTCTCTACCTGATTTCGGCCATTCTGATTCTGGGTGCCGAATTCAACGGGGCGCTGATGGATCTTCTGTCCGAGGAACCCTACTAGCGCTTGACCCGGTGCCGCGAATATCCGTCAATCCGGGAACCAAACCTGACTGGATTTCGCTAATGCACCGCCTGTTCGCACTTTTTTGTCTGCTCTGGGCGATGCCCGCCTCCGCACAAGTGCCCGATTATGTCGGATCGGAACGCTGTATCTCCTGTCACGAAGAAGCGGGCGCGCTCTGGTCCGGGTCGCATCACGCCAAGGCCTGGACCCGATCGGGGCCGGACACGGTGCTCGCTGATTTCGATGGCACAAGTTTTGCCCATGACGGGATGGAGGTCACGTTCCGCATCGAAGGGTCCGATTACCTGGCCCGTGTGGTCGAGAAGGATGGCAGCACGACCGAGTATAAACTGCATTCGGTGGTTGGTGTCGCGCCGCTGCAGCAATACCTGTTCGAGACAGGACGGGGCCATCTGCAAAGCTTTGACGTGGTCTGGGATGTGGAGCAGGGCGAATGGCTGCACCTCTACCCCGATCAGGACCTGCCACCCGATGACGGGTTGCACTGGACCGGGCCGTATAAGAACTGGAACGCCCGCTGCGCCGAATGTCACGCTACCGGATATCGTCGCAACTATGGCCAACGCACCCGCAGCTATGCAGCGGATCAGGCCGAGATCGGGGTCGGGTGCGAGGCCTGCCACGGGCCGGGATCGGCGCATCTGGACTGGACCACCGGCAAGGCACCGGCAGACGGGCTAAGCGACTATGGCTTCACCATGGATTTCGCAAGCGGGTCCGAGGCGCTGATCGGCCAATGCGCCGGCTGCCATTCCCGGCGCGAGGCGCTTGCGGATGGCAACCCGTTGCCCGGCACACCTTATCACGATGCCTACACGCTGGCGTTATTGCGGCCCGGTCAATATCACGCCGATGGCCAGATCCTTGACGAGGTCTATGTTTATGGCTCGTTCCTGCAATCCAAGATGTATGCAAACGGCGTTACCTGCTTGAACTGCCACAATGCCCATAGCGGCGATTTGCTGGCCGAGGGCAACGCGGTCTGTACCCAGTGCCATTCACCCGCGGGCAATCCGGAATTTCCCAGCCTGAGCCTTGGCGACTATGACAGCGCCGCCCACCATCATCACTCCGAGGGGGCGGGGACCCAATGCGTGTCCTGCCACATGCCCGAGCAGGTCTATATGCAGGTCGATCCGCGCCGCGACCATTCCTTCCGTATCCCACGCCCTGATCTGGCGGCTGAAACCGGTGCGCCGGACACATGCACCAGTTGCCACAGCGACCGCGATCCAAATTGGGCGGCAGAACGGATCGCCATATGGTTCCCTGACGACCGCAACAGGCAGCCGCATTTCGGTCAGGTCTTTGCCCGCGCGCGCAGTGGCCCCGAAAGCACTACATCAGACCTGCGCAGCCTGGCGCAGGACGAAGCGCAGCCGGGCATCATCCGGGCCACCGCGCTGTTTCTGCTTGAACCCGCCGCCACGCCCAACCTGGCGACAGAGATCGCCGGCTTGCTGAACCATGACGATGCGCTGATCCGCTCCGCCGCAGCCTCGCTGCAACGTGCCGCACCCCCCGCAGACCGATTGCAGCGCCTGTTGCCAATATTGCAGGACCCACGGCGCTCGGTCCGTATCGCGGCGGCGAAGCAGATGATCAACGTCCCGCCCGAGATCATGAGCAACAGCCAGCGCGCCATCGTGCAGCAGGCAATGGCGGACTGGCAGCGCTCGATCCGGGCCCGGCTGGATTTTCCGGAGACCCATCTGGTTTTGGGCGGGATCGCCCTGGTGGGCCGTAACCCCGAAGCCGCCGAACGGGCGTTCCGCGAGGTGGTCACGCTGGACCCGCAACACCCCGACGCCTGGCCCATGCTGGTCCGGTTGGTGCACGCCAACAAGGGGCCGGAGGCAGCACGGCAGACGCTGCGCGAGGGCCTGACACAGGTGCCCGATCACCCCGGGTTGCTGGGCTTGCAAAGCCAGATGAATCCCTGATCCTCGAATTGCCCCAGCGTTGCCATTTTCCGGACCCAATCGCCTTTTAGACGAGTATTCGGACCGGGACATCGTAGCACCTTGGGGGGATTGAGATGACCACCACTCAGCCGCGCGCGCGGCATAACATGTTGTTCGAACTTCTGCGGCAGAAACGCCTGTCGGAGGAGACAACGAAACGGGTAGACGACCAGCCGCCGCAGGTGTCGAGAGGGGATGCTCTCCTGCTGCAATCACTGGCCACCTCATCGTTTCGCGAACAACGACTGCCGCGCGCGACACGGATTTAGATCGTCTTAGCCCGTTCTCTGATCTCACTTTCTGAGAAACGACTCTGGCTCTGACCAGGCCCGCCGCCGCGGCCAGGTCCGCGAAGTTAATGCTATCGGGATCAAGAACTCTAACTCTTGCCAGATGCCGTCGTGAGAGTGGGAATTGGCAACTATGCGAACAAAGCGGTCACTCGAGTTTCTTCGACAGATGACCGCTTTCAAAAACATCACGACGTGGACATATTACGAAGCATCCCGTCGCTGAAGTTACTTCAGAACCTACGACAACCACGGCCTTTCCGAATTGGACGGTACGATCAGAACACAATTCTTGTTCGCAACCCGATCAGGGTGATGCTGCTTTCGTCCGCATTGAGAAGCGGGTTGCCGATGAATTGGATGGACGGGGTGATCTGCAATCCGGGCGATATCGAGAAACGATAGAAGGCTTCTGCGGAGAATTGACTGTCATCTACTCCGCGTGCCTCTGCCCAATTTAGCCCGATGCCAGCCCCGTCGGTGTTGCGGCCATAATAGCCAAGGCCAATCGAAACCGACCGATCATAAAGGGCGGCCGTTCCTTTGGAGGCCCCGGCCCGGAAGAAGGGTAGCCACTTGTTCTGAACCAGCCACGCGGCGGAGAAGGCTGCCCCATAATCTTCAGGACGGCTACCATCCTTTGATGCATCGGCCTGCCACAGGGTCAGATGTATGTTGTCCAGATAAATCCGGTCGAATCCCGATGTGTAGCCAAGCTCAAGGCTCTTGAAGAGATCGCCATCACTGAGCACATCGAGATTTGGGTTGCTGGGATCAGCGTTGGCATCCGCGAGGCTGCCGACGACGTAGAAGTTGCTTCCCAACCGGGCACCGCCTGCAAGGCCAAGACCGGGATTGGGTGTATTGATGGTCGGGTTTGTGTTGAAAGCCAGATTCTGAAACGCCGTGTAAGGGCTTACGGCGCCGTAGATGTCCACAAAATCGGTCACATCGATCTGACCGAATTGCAGCGTCCAGGACCCATCCGCCGCCCGCTGCGTCCAGAACAGATTGGTCAGCAGCGTTCCATTGTCATTGAAGGCCGTCCCGGTGATCGAAAGCGCCCCGCCGTCCAGCCCCAGAAACTGCGGTGCCACCGAAGTGTAAGCATGACGATCTTCGATCTTGAAGGTCAGCGAGCCGTATTCCGTCGCCTGCCAGTTGCCGTAAAACCGGAAGATGCCGCTTGCGGCTTCGCCTTCACCGGTGTCGGCAGAGGAGTATTGCCCAAGCGCAAAATAATCCAGATTGAAGCGGAACCCCTTCTCGGCCAGAGTGTCTTTCCAGGCAAACCAGCCCGGAGCCACGTTGCGCGGGAAGTCCGACCGAAACTGAGGATCAGTCACCCCATCACCGGGTTTCAAATCAGCTTCTACCGAGGAAGGGCCGGATAGTCCGCCTTGCTGCGCCTTTACAGGGCTGGATAACCAGCCAAACTGAGCAACCGAGGTTACCACCAGAAAGCTCAGGGTCCGCGCAATATTTCCACGCACTGTTTAGTCACTCGTCGCCGCTGCCGGAATTGTCCGTCCGCTCGTCTTGCTCAGGCGCATGGCGACGGCTTTTACCCAATCGCGCCGGGCAGTTTCGCGATCTTCGAGCACACCGTGAACCCGGCACAGAAACAGCTCGGAATCATCAAATCCGTCCGCTCGGGCGAACCAGTTTTGCCCTGTATCCACGCGTGGGAGAAGGGACGCATATTGCGAGGGTGCGGGCTCGGATGGTGCCAGCCAAGCTTCGTCATCCGTGATATCTTCGATCAATGTGGGACGGGCACCACCGCTATCAATTGCAAAGGTATTCAGCCACTGTTCGCGTGACGCAGGTTCGAACCGGCCGCCCTGTTCTACAGGAAAACGGATCGGCTGCCCGGGATAGAGATCTTTCATCACTTCGCTGTCCTTGACCACGACGGCTCCATTTACCAACACATACGGAATTCCCAAAGACGGCAGGCCATTTTTTCCGGCGGAATAGGTCGCCTGTTCGGTCACGAATTCCGGATCGAAGATGGTGATGTCCGCAACCATACCTTCCTGCATCCGACCCCGCACCTGCATGTCCTTCAGTCCGGTTTCGCCCAGGAATTTGGCGTGGTAAAAACTGAGTTGCGCCAGGGTGAACATCAGCGGAATGCCATTTTCGCGCGCCAGACGCAGAACGGTTGCATGTGTTCCGGCCGCCCGCGGGTGCCCCGCGTACTCTTGGTAAGGCGACTCCCATGTCAAAGGCTCACCTTTGGCGTTCAGTCCCGGCATTCCGTCACCCGACACAGCAAAGCCGGGGATCTTGATCCAGTCGAACAGCCATTGTTCACGCGGTGGACTGAAGGCGATCAGGGTGCGGCCCGGTTCGTTTTCGGCGAATTCAAGGAACTCTTCCCGGGTCACAAAGCGATCCAGTTGTGGATCAAAGATCGTTTCTTCGATCTTGTATCCCATGTTGTCTTCCCAGTTCGACGGCGCAACAATGGAAGCACCGTAGTTTCCGGACCCTGCGGTCCACGGATAATAGCTGGCCCAGACATTGTAGCCCTGTTCGCGGGCCATCTGCATCTTTTCCTGGTTTTCCCACCAGCCATAGTCGTTGTCGTGGTGGATATGCAGTGGCGCATCCAGAACCATGGCGTTGACCAGCAACTCGTTTACACCGGTCTGCGTTTCGGTCGGGGTAGATGCGCTCGGGTGGAATCGGTGATGTGAGGACAACAGCCGACCATATTTGGCTGCAATCTTCTGTGCCTCAAACATCTCATACGTAGTGATGCCCTCACGCGCGTAACCAATTGTCGAACCAACACCAATGGCCCCTTCACGCAGGCCCTCGTCAAGGATGGCCGTGATCTCATTCATCTGGTCCAACGTGCTCTTGGTCACCGACCAACCATCTACGCCGTCCTCTGCTGCCTCGGCCCGGTGTACGGACAGGGTGAGTGGCATCGAGACGTCCGGACCCTCCAGCGCCATGCCGTCATGCACCCGCATCCGGGCATATTCCTGACCAACGACGGTGCCGAAATTCGCCTGTGTGTTGCCCTCGCGTGCGGCATACCATTCCGGGATATTCAACGCGCCAAGTTCAAAGTCCATTTGGGTCGTGACACCATCTCTCAAATTTACCTTGACGCCCCAAGGACCAAGCCCGTGCTGCTCCAGATCAATGAAACCTGGCGCAACCACGTGCCCGTTCGCATCAATGGTCTCGGCACCAGTGATCTCGTCAGTGGTGATGTTGGTGATCCAGCCGTTGCTGATTCCAACATTGGCCACCTGATCAAAACCGGTTTCAGGGTCCATGACGCGCCCGTCCAGTATGACCACATCGTGGGTTTGCGCGAACGCCGAGGCCGCCACGGCAGTTGTCAGGAACAAGGACGGAAAAAGCGTGTCTCTCAGTTTCATGAAAACCTCTCAGGTTGTAAATTCACAATCATCATAGCCCGATGCTTGTTCAATTTCACATTCATTAGACGTCTGTGATCCAATTATTCTGTCACCAAATGAATGTTTTTGAATGTTTATATGCTAAACCCCCACCATGCGCACCGAGGCCACCCAGAGCATTATGTTTCTGCATCCCTTCTTAGAAAGGATGAGAGACCTTGGCATTCCTCGATCAATAATTTCTGAGCGTCTGGGAGTTGTCCCAGATGAGATTGACGATCCGGCAATACAAGTGCGCGCGAATACCGTGTACGCCTTTCTAAGATGGTGTAGCGAACAGCTTGATGACGACACTTTTTGCGCTCGGATCGGCTGCCAGATGGCGCGCGGCAGCTGGGCACCTCTTTTGCCGCTGCTCACGCAGAAGCAGACGGTCTGGCAGTTTCTGACCAAGTTCAGTGCAGCGGCTGAAGGTCAAGGCGGGTCGGCAAGCTATCGATTGGAAGTGGAAGGTCAGGTTGCTCTTTGGAAGCTGAAACGCCCGGCCACTGCTGCTTCGGATGCTGTCTTCGCTGATGCAACCGCCGTGGGTTTTTTTGTGGAAATTCTCAGAGGGGCGTTGGGTAAGGAATTCCGTTCCGATCAATTACTGGCCGTCACTTCCAAACTTCACCTGATACCAGATGACGTCTTGCCCGCGACCTCTATCCTGCACGGGGCAAGTGGTATGACGTTGCGCTTTCCCGCCTCCTGGTTGGAGGTTGCGACAATAGTGGTTGTACCCCATTCGGGAATTACCGAAATCGCGTTGCCAGCACCCAACACAAAAAACCTGGTTGAGCAGACAAGGAGGATCGTGCAGCGCCGGATTGCAGATCCCGATTTTGGCATATCGGAAACAGCGGCCGCCTTGGGGATGTCGGTTCGGACCCTGCAATCCGGGTTGGGGAAAGCAGGCGCCAATTTGTCAGAGATTCGACAGGAGGTAAGAAGGTCTCTTGCCACCGAGTGGCTCCAGACCAAAGATATGAAGATCGCAGAAATCGCGGCTTCGCTTGGATACACAAGCAGTTCGAATTTTACGCGAGCGTTTCGCGCCTGGACGGGTCAAACGCCGGGCGAGCTTCGAAGAACTAAGTGCGCGGTCAATGCTGAGAACAAACTGGAATGACAGGGATGGGCTTGCAGTTGTGGACTGAATCCCATTTGACGCTGCCATTAGTGCTCGTCGCAGAATCTGTCATTTTGGACTCAGAGCGGCCCTTGTTGCCGACGGTTTGATAACGTCGTTCGGAGGAGTTGGACACATTGCGGGCGGGCCGCTAACCGCGAAACCCGGAGGCGACCACGAACTTCTCGGAACTGTCCGCGCGCGAGGCGGGGGGTTTCACATTCGCCACCTTGGTGAATTTCTGTTTCAGCAGCTTCTGCAAGTCTCCCTCGGCGCCGCCTGCCAGCACTTTGGCCACGAAAGTTCCGCCTTCTTCCAGAACGTCGAAGGCGAAATAGGCCGCCGCCTCGCACAAAGAGATGATCCGCAAATGGTCGGTCTGCTTGTGCCCGGACGAGGCCGCCGCCATGTCAGACATCACCACATCCGCCTTGCCGCCAAGCCAGTCCTTGACCTGCAGGTCGGCACCATCGTCCATGAAATCCAGCACATAGGCCTCGGACCCTGCAACCGGCTCGACCTCTTGCAGGTCCACACCTAGAACGGTGCCCACCGCCTTGCCCGATTTCTCGCCCAAAGCATTCACGCGCTTGACTGCAATCTGCAACCAGCCGCCGGGGGCACAGCCCAGATCGACCACCCGCGCGCCGGGCACCAGAAATCGATATTTGTCGTCCAGTTCCAGGATCTTGTAGGCCGCACGCCCGCGATAACCATCGGCCTGAGCGCGCTTCACGTAAGGATCGTTCAACTGCCGCTGCAGCCAGCGGGTCGAGCTCAGCTTGCGCCCGCGTGCAGTCTTGACCTTGACCTTGAGGTCACGCTGCCCACGACCCGAGGTGTTTTTGCCACTTGGTGTTTTTGCCATCAGAACGGTCCGTCTTCCAATACCCCGTCCGCGCTCATCTGGGCATAAAGCAGCCCCTCGCGCAGGCCCCGGTCCGCGACCGACAGACGGTCGGTGGGCCAGAGCCGGAGGAGGGCCTGCAGAATGGCCGAGCCGGACATGATCAGGGCCTGCCGGTCCTCGCCGATGCGGGGGTCCTTGCGGCGGCCATGCGGGCCGAGGTCTAGATAGCCTCGTATCACTTTGTCAATCTGATCGCTGGTCATGCGCAGCCCGTCCACCTTGGTCCGGTCATAGCGCTTGAGCCCCAGATGCGAGGCGGCCACCGTTGTGACCGTGCCGCTGGTGCCGACAATCTGGAACCCCTCGCGGGCCTGTTCGTCCTTGTAGGGCGCGAAATCGGCCAGGTTTTCCTCGAAAAACCAGCTCATCAGCGCGAACCGCGCAGCATCGTCATGCACGTCGTTGAACTGGTCGCGCAGCGTGGCGACGCCCAAGGGAACCGAGATCCAGTCCACAACCTTGGCGGCGGGGAAGGGGCTGTCGGTGGTGTGAAACCCGGCATGGAGCCGCATGATCGCCGCGGGTCGGTCGCGGCGCGGCACCGAGCTGAGGTCGATCCAGACCAGCTCGGTCGAGCCGCCGCCGATATCGACGACCAGCAGTTGTTCCGTCTTGGTCGAGACCAGCGGCGCGCAGGAGATCACCGCAAGACGGGCCTCTTCCTCGGGCTTGATGATCTCCAGTGACAGGCCAGTCTCGCGTTTGACCTGGCTCACGAAATCGCGGGAATTCTTGGCCCGGCGGCAGGCTTCGGTCGCAACCAGCCGCATCCGCTTGACCCCGTTGCGCTTGAGCTTTTGCTGACAGATCCGCATCGCCTGCACCGTGCGCGCCATGGATGAGCGCGACAACCGGCCGGTACGTTCCAAGCCCGAGCCGAGCTGCACGGATTTCGAGAAACTGTCCACCACATGAAAACCGCTGCCCAGTGGCTGGGCAATCAGCATGCGGCAACTATTTGTGCCTAGATCCAGCGCGGCATAGAGCGCATCGGGATCCGGCCTGGACGGCGCGGGGGTATCGACCGCTTTCGGGAACGCGCCCGCACCTTTGGGACGCTTGGGCGCCATATCTACACGCCCTCCGATTTCGAGTTATCTCGACCATAGGTGCGCGTAGTGCCCGGCGCAAGCCGCTCATGAAGGTCATGAACAATTTGAGGATTGGCATGGCTGGCAAAGGGGATCGAAACTCCGCTACCCTCGCGCGTAGGGAAACGTCGCTGCGAAAGCGGGAGGTGTCGAAATCGAACCTTCCCGTCCGCGCAATGGCAGATAGAAGCGGCTCAGGAAGCCAGGAGGAATCAGAGGTATGCCAGACGTCACCGTGGTCTATTGGCGCGACATCCCCGCTCAGGTTATTGTGGGCAAGGGGCGCCGCGGGGCCAAGCGTCAGCTTGAAGAGCGGTTCGAACAGGCGATCGACCGCGCTGCGATGAAGGTAAACGCGAAGGATACCGATGCCTATCTGGCGGAATGGCGCAAGGCCGCTCCGTATCCGGTCGAGGGCGAACCGTCCGAGATCGCCGAAGCAGAGGCCCAGCGTCTGGAAGCTGAGTTTGATCAGGAACGTATCAAGGCGCTGATCGCAAATGACGGGTGGGCGTGAGCCTGCAATCCCTTAAGGAGGCCGTGATGGCATTGCTGAACTTCAAGAGACGCGACACGGTCGAAAACGGCCCGGTGAACCCGAGTGTCGAGACCTTTCTGCAGGATTACTCCATCGAGGTGATGCCTCGCACCGCCGAGAAAGTGGAAGACTTCCGCGCGCTGCTGCCCGAAGGCACTCGCGTCTATATCGCCCATATCGAGGGCACGCCGATCGAGGACATGGTCAAGACCGCCAAACGTCTGGCGGATGACGGCTATCCGGTTATGCCGCATTTCCCGGCCCGGATCATCAAGGATGCTGCCACGCTGGAAAACTGGATCGCCACGTATCAGGGCGAGGCGGGGGTCGATCAGGCCCTGCTTCTCGCCGGTGGGGTCGCCACACCGCATGGTGACTTCGACAGCTCGATGCAGATGATGGAAACCGGGCTGTTCGACAAGGCCGGGTTCAAGCGCCTGCACGTGGCCGGTCACCCCGAGGGCAACAAGGATATCGACCCGGACGGGTCGACACGGAACGTCTTCGAGGCGCTGCAGTGGAAGCAGAAGTTCTCTGAGCGCACCGATGCCAAGATGGCGCTGGCCACGCAGTTCGCGTTCGAGGCCAAGCCAATCATCGAATGGGCCAATGCGGTCAAGGCGGCGGGTGTCGACATTCCGATCCATATCGGCATCGCCGGCCCGGCCAAGCTGCAGACGCTCATCAAGTTCGCCATTGCCTGTGGTGTCGGCCCGTCGCTGAAGGTCCTGCAAAAGCGGGCGATGGATGTGACCAAACTGCTGCTGCCCTACGAGCCGGCCGATGTTGTCACCGAACTGGCCGAATACAAGGCGGCCAACCCGGATTTCAACATCACCAATGTCCATTTCTTCCCGCTTGGCGGCATCAAGACCAATGCCAACTGGGCCATCAAAAGCGGCGGGGACAGCACCCGCCCCGCAAACCCGGCGTGAAAGGCCTGACATGACGCAGACAATCGTAGAGAGCAAAACGAAAACCGCGATCATAGGCTTTGACCAGCCGTTCTGCGTGATCGGCGAGCGGATCAATCCCACCGGCCGCAAGAAACTGGCCGCCGAGCTTGAGGCGGGTGATTTCTCGACGGTGGAAAAGGACGCCGTGGCGCAGGTTCTGGCGGGTGCGACGGTGCTCGATATCAATGCGGGCGTTGTGTATAACTCCAACCCCAACCCCAACGAGACCGAGCCGCCGCTGATGCGTAAGATCGTTGAACTGGTGCAGGGGCTGGTGGATGTGCCGCTCTGCATCGATTCATCGGTGCCCGGTGCGCTTGAGGCGGGGCTTGACATATGCGAGGGGCGTCCGCTGCTGAATTCGGTCACCGGCGAGGAAGAGCGTCTGGAACATATCCTGCCGCTGGTGAAGAAATACAACGTACCGGTTGTGGCGATCTCGAACGACGATACAGGTATTTCCGAAGACCCCGAAGTGCGCTTTGCCGTGGCCAAGAAGATCGTCGAGCGGGCCGCCGATTTTGGCATTCCCGCCCATGACATCGTGGTCGATCCGCTGGTGATGCCGGTGGGCGCGATGGGCACCGCGGGTCTGCAGGTCTTTGCGCTGGTGCGCAAACTGCGCGAGGAACTGGGCGTGAACACCACCTGCGGTGCGTCCAACATCTCGTTTGGGCTGCCAAACCGCCATGGCATCAACAACGCCTTCCTGCCGATGGCGATGGGGGCGGGCATGACGTCCGCGATCATGAATCCGGTGGCGCTGCCCATCGGCCCCAAGAAGATCGCCGAGAAACGCGCCGAGATCGAAGCGGCAGGCATCATCCTGCCCGAGGGCATGGATGACGAGGCGTTTGTCCAGATCTTCGGCATGGGCTCGACCCTGCCGCGGGCGGGCAAGGAAATGGAGGCCATTCGCGCCGCCAACTTCCTGACCAACAATGACCCCCATGGTGGCGAGTGGATCAAGGCCAACAAAGCCCCGCCGAAAGCCGGAGAAGAAAGCCGGGGCCGGGGTGGCCGCGCCGGCGGACGCCGCCGCCGCGCCTGAGGGCTGACACAGACAAATCCTAAAAGGCCGGGCATCACGCCCGGCCTTCTTGGTTTGGCGGGGCGGACCAAACGCCTTGCTAGACGCGTGCCTCAAGCCGCTTCGAAGCAGCATTTCGCGCCGCTCGGGGCTTGCTCTGGGGTGGGGATTGCCATTAGGTGCAACGACCTGCCGCAGTTGAGGAATGTGATGATCAAGTCGATGACCGGGTTCGCCTCCAGCAAGGGGGAACACGCGCCGTTCGCCTGGAGCTGGGAATTGCGCAGCGTCAATGCCAAGGGACTCGACCTGCGGCTGCGAGTGCCAGACTGGCTGGACGGGCTGGAGGCCGCCCTGAGGCCGATGCTAGCGAAATCGGTCATGCGCGGCAATATTACTCTGTCTCTCCGCCTCAGCCGCAGCGAGGAAAGCGCGGCATTGTCGCTCAACCACGATGTCCTGTCCGCCACGCTGGATGCGCTGCACGAGATCGAGGTCGAGGCGATGGCGCGTGGCATCACGTTTGCCCCGTCAAAGGCCAGCGACCTGCTGTCGGTGCGCGGTATTCTGGACGCGAGCGCGGGCGAAGAGGATCTGACCCCGCTGATCGCGCAGTTGAAATCGGAGTTCGCGGCGCTGGTGCAGGCCTTCGTCCAGATGCGGGCCACCGAAGGCGCTGCCCTGGCCGAGGTGCTAGACGGGCAGTTGACCCGGATCGAAGAGCTGACCACACAGGCCGCGGGGGTCGCCGAGGCCCGCAAAGAGGCCATGACTGACACGCTGAAAGCCAATTTGGCCAAGGTTCTGGAAAACACCGATGGGGCCGACCCGGACCGGGTCGCGCAGGAATTGGCGATCCTCACGGTCAAGGCCGATGTGACCGAAGAGATCGACCGCCTCGGCGCTCATAGTAAGGCCGCCCGCGATCTGGTTACCAAAGGCGGCGCTGTGGGGCGCAAGCTGGATTTCCTGATGCAGGAGTTCAACCGCGAGGCCAACACACTTTGCTCGAAATCGCAGAATACCGAGTTGACCGCCATCGGGCTGGACCTCAAGGCGGTGATCGACCAGATGCGCGAACAGGTACAGAATGTCGAATAAGGGACCGTCGAAATGACCAACAGACGCGGGCTTCTGATCATCCTCTCTTCGCCTTCGGGTGCGGGGAAATCAACCTTGGCGCGGCGTCTGATGGACTGGGACACCGGGCTGCAATTCTCGGTCTCGGCCACCACCCGCGCGCCACGCACCGGAGAGCAGGACGGGCGCGAATACCATTTCATGAGCGAGGACGGCTTCAAACAGACCGTCGCTGATGGGGGGATGCTGGAGCACGCCCATGTATTCGGGAATTTCTATGGCACACCCGCAGATCCGGTGCGCGCAGCGATCAATGCCGGAAACGACGTGCTGTTCGACGTTGACTGGCAGGGCGAAATCCAGATCCGCAACTCCGATCTGGGAAAACACGCGCTGTCGATCTTCATCCTGCCGCCCTCGATCCGCGAGCTGCGACGCCGGCTGGAGTCGCGCGCGCAGGACAGCGAGGATGTGATCGGCAAGCGAATGCTGAAAAGCTGGGACGAGATCAGCCATTGGGGTTATTACGAGTACGTGCTGATCAACGACGATCTGAACGAGACCGAAGAGCGGTTAAAGACCATCATCGGCGCCGAACGGATGCGCCGCATTCAGCAGCCCTCGCTGCAATCCCATGTGCGCAATCTGCAAACCCAGTTCGAGGAGCTTACATGACACTCTATGCGCTGGACGGTCACGCGCCTGAAATCCACGAAGACACCTGGGTCGCACCGGGCACGCATCTGATCGGCAAGGTGGTGCTGGAGGAGGGGGCCTCGGTGTGGTTCGGAAGCACCCTGCGGGCCGATCATGAAGAAATCCGCGTAGGCGCGGGCAGCAATGTTCAGGAAAACGTGGTCATGCATATCGACCCGGGCTATCCGCTGAGTATCGGCCAGAACTGCACCATCGGCCACAAGGTCATGCTGCATGGCTGCACCATCGGCGACAACTCCCTGATCGGGATGGGTGCCACGGTGCTGAACGGCGCAAAGATCGGCAGGAACTGCCTGATCGGGGCCGGGGCGCTGATCACCGAGAACAAGGTCATCCCCGACAATTCGTTGGTGATGGGCGCGCCGGGCAAGGTGGTACGCCAGCTTGACGAGGCGGCGGCGCAGAAACTGACGTTAAGCGCGCTGGTTTACCAGAAGAACATGCGACGCTTCCGCGATGGGTTGGTCGAAGTCACATGAACCGGAACGCTAAAGGCTCGATCATCCGCCCTGACCCACTGCCCGAAAGCGCCAGCCGACCGGTTGCGACTCCGCTGAGCCCCTCGGTCGTCTATGCCTCGGACACGCCCGACGCGCTGGACGATCAGTATGATGGCCGCGTGCAGGGCTATACCTATTCGCGCGAAGGTCATCCCAACGCCGACGTGGTCTCCAAGCGGCTGGACGCGATGGAAGGTGCCAGTGGCGGCGTCGTGATGGGCTCTGGCATGGGGGCTGTGACGGCGGCGCTGATGGGCCTGCTCTCGGCCGGAGATCACGTGATTGGTGGTAGCCAGCTCTATGGTCGCTCGTTGCGTCTTATGGGTGAGGATCTGCCACGTCTGGGGATTGCGACAACTTTGGCGGATTCCGGCGATATCGCGGCGATGACGGCAGCGGTTCGGCCCGAGACGCGGATGATCCTGGTTGAGGTCGTGTCAAACCCGGCGCTGAATGTGGCCGATATACAGGGGTTGGCGGCGCTGTGTCGAGAACGCGATATCCTGCTGGCGGTGGATAACACATTTACTACGCCGCGCGCATTCAGGCCGCTGGAGCATGGTGCGGATATCGTGCTGCATTCGATCACCAAGCTGCTGGCCGGGCATTCTGATGTGATGCTGGGCTATGCTGTAGCGCGCGACTCTGAGCTGAGCGACCGGATGCGCGTGTTTTCGGTCACAACCGGTCTGACCCCCAGTCCCTTCGATTGCTGGCTGGCCGAGCGCGGTATGCTGTCCTTTGACCTGCGGTTTGACCGGGCGCAGGCCAGCGCGTCGATGCTGGCCGATCACCTTGCAACACTGCCGGGTGTTAAACGGGTGCTCTACCCGACACGCGCTGATCACCCCGACCATGCCCGCGCCATGCAGTTGCTGAACGGGCAGGGCTGCAACATGGTGAGCTTTGAGCTCGACGGCGGCCGCGCCGCGGCCAACGCCTTCACGCGGGCGGCGGACGGGTTGAGTTTTGCGCCAACGCTGGGCGATGTCGGCACCACCCTGTCGCATCCCGCTTCATCCTCGCACCGCGCGCTGAGCGTCGCGGACCGCACCGCACGCGGCCTGACCGAAGGGTTCTTTCGCGTCTCGGTCGGGTTGGAGGACCCTGAGGTGCTGAAGGCAGTCTTCACCCAGGCCATCGCTGAGGCGACCGGCGGATGACCACGCCCTCCGACGAGACCATCCGCGGGTTCCTTTCGGCCATTCCGCTGGTGGCGCTGATCGTCGATCGCTCCGAGCGGATCATCGGTGCCAATGCCGAGGCGCAGGCCATGCTGGGGCGGCAGATCATTGGCAGGCATTTCGCCACCATCCTGCGCCAACCCCCGGTGATCGACGCGCTGGAACAATGTCTGAAGCGCCAGCAGGCAACGCAGACGCGCTTGCTGACCAGTGAAGGCGCGCAGGATGTCAGGTATGATGTCTCATGCCGGTATGTTCCCGATCTGGGCGCGCTGTTGTGCCTGACCGACGTGACCCCGATGGAGCAGGCCGGGCAGATGCGCCGGGATTTTGTCGCAAATGTCAGCCACGAGCTGCGCACGCCGCTCACCGCGCTGATGGGGTTCATCGAAACGATGCGCGGCCCGGCGCGTGATGACGCTGTCGCCCGCGAACGGTTCCTGCAGATCATGGAGGGCGAAGCCAGCCGGATGAACCGGTTGGTGGGCGATCTGCTCTCGCTGAACCGGGTCGAAAGCCAGGAACGGGTGCGGCCCGGCCAAGAGGTTGACCTGACCGGGTTGCTGAACACGACCCTAAACTCGCTCAAGCCGCTGTCGGAAGAGGCTGGCGTTGCGCTGAACCTGACCACGCCCGAGGCGCCGGTTCTAATCGCAGGCGACCCCGATCAGTTGCGGCAAGTCTTCACAAACCTCATCGAAAACGCGATCAAATATGGCGGCAGCGGTGGGGTGGTCGATATCTCGCTTGTTGCGCAGGAGCGCGATCCGGCCCTGCGTGCGCCCTCGGCGCGCATTGCAGTGACCGATCAGGGGCCGGGAATCGACCCGATCCACCTGCCGCGCCTGACCGAGCGGTTCTATCGCGCCGACAGCCACAGATCGCGGGAACTTGGCGGCACCGGTCTTGGTCTTGCCATCGTCAAACATATCCTCAACCGCCATCGCGGGCGGCTTCGGATTGAAAGCGAATTGGGGCAGGGAGCGGTGTTTACGGTCATCCTACCGCAAGGTAATACCGCCGGAAATTAGCGGTTACCGAGTAAATTCAGCGCCTTGCGCGAATAAACGCAAATTAACTTTTTCATCACAAAACCCCGATTGTCATACGGCTGTTACATCGCTGTCACAAAAGGCAAACGCAGGGCGGCTAGCTACCGCGTCGAGATCATCATGGGGGTGATCGCTGCAAATCTCTACCAAGGAGAATGGAATGTCCTTTGTGAAACTTTCCGCCTCGGCGCTGGCTATCGCCGCTGTTTCGGCAACTGCTGCTGCCGCGCGTGATCAGGTTCAGGTTGCTGGGTCGTCGACGGTTCTGCCCTATGCCTCGATCGTGGCCGAAGCCTTTGGCGAGAACTTCGACTTCCCGACTCCGGTCGTGGAATCGGGTGGCTCGTCGGCGGGTCTGAAGCGGTTCTGCGAAGGTGTGGGTGAAAACACCATCGACGTCGCCAACGCGTCGCGCAAGATCAAGGACTCCGAGATCGCAAAATGCGCCGAAGCGGGCGTGACCGACATCATCGAAGTGCGCATCGGATATGACGGTATCGTCTTTGCCAGCGACATCGCCGGCAACTCGTATGAATTCACGCCCGATGACTGGTTCCTGGCGCTGTCAGACAAGGTGATGGTTGATGGCCAGTTGGTCGATAACCCGAACGTGACCTGGGCCGACGTGAACCCGAACTTCCCAGCCATTGACATCCAGGCCTTTGTCCCGGGCACCAAGCACGGCACCCGCGAAGTGTTCGAAGACAAGGTGATCCTCGCTGGCTGTGAGCACACCGGTGCGTTTGACGCGCTGCTGGCAACAGCCGAGGGCGACAGCGACAAGGCCAAGAGGAAAGCGGCCGAGAAAGCCTGTATCGCTCTGCGCACCGATGGCAAATCGGTCGATATTGACGGCGACTACACCGAGACGCTGGCACGGATAGAGTCCAACAAGGACGGTATCGGCGTCTTTGGTCTGGCCTTCTACGAGAACAACACCGACAAGCTGCAGGTTGCGACCATGTCGGGCATCGTTCCCTCGACCGAGTCGATTGCAACCGGCGAATACCCGGTCTCGCGCCCGCTCTTCTTCTACGTGAAGAAAGCCCATATCGGCGTGATCCCCGGCCTCAAGGAATATGCCGAATTCTTCGTCGCTGACGAGGTTGCAGGCCCCGACGGCCCGCTGGCCGAATATGGTTTGGTGTCGGACCCCAAGCTGGGCGACACCCAGGGCGCGGTCGCTGACGAGGCGGTTCTGGGCGGCAATTCCTGAACGGGTTGCTTCCACGTAATCAGACCGGGGCGGGCTGACCGCCCCGGCTCTTCCCTTTCCTTCGACTACGGAATATGACCCGATGCCGACACTCTGGCTGGTTGTTTCTGTGCTTGTTCTTGCCGCCACCGGCTATGTGCTGGGCCGCCACCGCGCCCTGCAATCTGCGGGTGGCGACATTCGAACCCTGCACTCGCTGCCGATTTATTACGGGCTGAACGTCGCCTTTGCCGCGCTGGTCCCGGCCTTAGGAGTTCTGATCATCTGGTTGCTGGCGCAGCCGATGATCATCGAAAGCTCGGTTTCGGGAATGATCCCCGGGGACGCCATTCCCGAGGACTCGACCCTTGGTCTGGTCATGTCCGATGTACGCCGAGTGGCCAGCGGTCTGGACATCGCAGTCGCGCAAGGCGCGATGACGCTGGAGGAATCAAATTCTCTGCACGCAGAAGGAACTGATATCCGCGCGCGGCTTGGAGAGGTTGGCGTCGCGCTTGGTTCCGAGGTCCGGGCCGAGGTTCTGCAGGCGGCGCAGCGGTACCGGCAGATGACCACAACCGGCGCGCATGCGATGACAGTTGTTGTCGCACTGCTGGCGGTTGCCGGTCTTGCGGTGGCCTATGCACGAACCCACAAGGACTTTCGGGCGCGCAACGTGGTGGAACGGGGCATTCTGGTTCTACTGATCCTGGCGGCGTCGTTGGCGATCCTGACCACGATCGGCATCGTGTTCTCGATGCTGTTCGAGACGATGAATTTCTTCGGCCTGCATTCGTGGAAGGATTTCTTTTTCGGCGGCACCTGGGCGCCGAATTTCAGGGGCGACTCGGAATTGTCGATCCTGCCGCTTCTGTGGGGCACGCTGTTCATCTCGTTCATCGCGCTACTGGTTGCGGTGCCGGTCGGGCTGTTCGCGGCAATCTATCTGGCGGAATACGCCAACAACGCAACCCGCAGCTTTGCAAAACCGCTGTTGGAGATCCTCGCCGGCATCCCCACTATCGTCTACGGTCTGTTCGCCCTGCTGACCATTGGACCGATGCTGGTGGATTTCTTTGGCAAGGGAGGGCTGCTGGGTGTTGAATGGATGGCCGGGGCAACCTCGGTCCTGACGGCGGGCGTGGTGATGGGCATCATGCTGATTCCCTTCGTATCCTCGCTGTCCGATGACATCATCAATGCGGTGCCGCAGGCGATGCGCGACGGCTCGCTGGGGCTTGGCGCGACCAAATCCGAGACCGTGCGTCAGGTTGTGTTGCCCGCAGCACTGCCCGGCATCGTAGGGGCGGTGCTGCTGGCCGCCTCGCGTGCCATCGGCGAGACCATGATCGTTGTGATGGGGGCGGGCGCGATCGCGAAGTTTTCGCTCAACCCACTGGAATCGATGACTACGATCACCACACGGATTGTCAGCCAGTTGACCGGGGATACCGATTTTGCCAGCCCCGAAACGCTGGTGGCCTTTGCGCTGGGTCTGACCCTGTTTGTCCTGACGCTGGGCCTCAACATTCTGGCGCTTTACATCGTGCGCAAATACCGGGAGCAGTACGAATGACCGATATCAGTCAGGGTAGCGCCGCCAAGCGCCCCGGATCGCTGCTGTTGCAGGACGCACGCACCGTGAAGCGCAACCGGGCGGAAAGCCGGTTCAAGATATATGGCATCCTTGCCATCGCGGTTGGCCTGCTGATGTTGGTGACGCTGGTCTACAACATTGTCAGCCGTGGCACCGGGGCGTTCACACAGACCTTCATCACGCTGGAGGTGACGCTGGCCGAGGACAAGCTGGACAAAAACGGCAACCGTAATCTGGATGAGATCAAGAAAGTCTCGACCTTCGGCTATGCGCCGCTGATCAAGGACGCAATCGGCAAAGAGGTCGAGAAGCTGGGTATCCAGACCGACCTGTCAGCCAAGGACCAGGCGGCGATCCTGTCCAAAAGTGCGGCGGCGCAGCTGCGCGACTATGTCATCGCCAACCCCGACAAGATCGGAGAGACGGTTCAATTCCGCTTCCTCGCCAATTCCCGCGTCGATGGCTACATGAAGGGGCGGGTCAGCCGCGAGAGCATCGCCAATGACAAGTCGATCTCGCCCGCACAGCTGGATTTCGTGGATCAACTGGTTGCCGATGGCGTGATCGTCAAATCCTTCAATCTGGATTTCATCTTTGGCGCGGATGCCTCTGACCAGCGGCCCGAGGCCGCGGGGATCGGGGTGTCGATGATCGGCTCGCTCTTCATGATGCTGGTGGTTCTGGCGCTGGCGCTGCCCATCGGTGTGGCCGCCTCGATCTATCTGGAGGAGTTTGCGCCCAAGAACTGGATCACCGATATCATCGAAGTCAACATCTCGAACCTCGCGGCGGTGCCGTCCATCGTGTTTGGTATCCTGGGCCTGGCAGTTTTCATCAACTACATGCACCTGCCGATGTCCGCGCCGCTGGTGGGTGGTCTGGTGCTGACGCTGATGACGTTGCCCACCATCATTATCTCAACTCGCGCCTCGCTGAAGGCGGTGCCGCCAAGCATCCGGGATGCTGCCCTTGGAGTAGGGGCCTCGAAGATGCAATCGGTGTTCCACCATGTGCTGCCGCTGGCTGCGCCCGGTATCCTGACCGGCACCATCATCGGGCTGGCGCAGGCGTTGGGAGAAACCGCACCGCTGCTGCTGATCGGCATGGTAGGCTTCATCGCCTCGAACGCCCCCGACAGCGTGGCGAGCGGGCTGCTATCGCCGAACTCGGCCATGCCCGCGCAGATCTATGAATGGGCCAAGCGGGCCGACCCGGCGTTTTATGAACGCGCCTGGGGCGGGATTATCATCCTGCTGATCTTTCTTGTTACAATGAACACTGTGGCCGTAATCCTGCGTCGCCGCTTTGAGCGCCGCTGGTAATGGAGGGGCACGATATGAACGATATGTCACGAGTGGACAGATCCGTGCAGACGGACAAAGCCAAGATCACCGCCAGCGACGTACAGGTCCATTATGGCGACACCCACGCCATCAAAGATGTGAACGTGGACATAGGCGACAAGACGGTCACCGCTTTCATCGGCCCGTCGGGCTGTGGCAAGTCGACATTTCTGCGTTGTCTGAACCGAATGAACGACACGATCGATATCTGCCGCGTCAAGGGCACCATCCTGCTGGATGGCGAGAATATTTATGACAAGCGGGTAGATCCGGTGCAACTGCGCGCCAAGGTGGGCATGGTGTTCCAGAAACCCAACCCGTTTCCCAAGTCGATCTATGACAATGTGGCCTATGGCCCGCGCATCCACGGGCTTGCCAGAACCAAGTCGGAACTGGACGAGATCGTCGAGAAATCCCTGCGCCGTGCTGCCATCTGGAACGAGGTCAAGGACCGGTTGGATGCACCGGGCACCGGCCTGTCGGGTGGCCAGCAGCAGCGCCTGTGCATTGCCCGCGCTGTTGCCACCGAGCCTGAGGTTCTGCTGATGGACGAGCCCTGTTCGGCACTCGACCCCATCGCCACCGCGCAGGTCGAGGAACTGATCGACGAGCTGCGCCAGCGCTACTCGGTGGTGATCGTAACTCACTCGATGCAGCAGGCCGCGCGGGTCAGCCAGAAGACCGCATTCTTCCATCTGGGCAACCTTGTCGAGTTCGGCGAGACCGGCCAGATCTTCACCAATCCGCAGGACCCGCGGACCGAAAGCTACATCACCGGGCGCATCGGCTAAGCAAGGGCATGACCATGACGGAACAACATATCGCATCCGCCTTCGACCGCGAACTCGAGTCGATCCAAGCGCATATCATGAAAATGGGCGGGCTGGTCGAAGCGGCGATCGGCGCCTCGGCCACGTCGCTTGAAACACGCGACGAGGAACTGGCCCTGAAAGTACGGGCGGAAGACAAGGCCATCGATGCGCTGGAAGAGGTGATCGACGAGGAAGCCGCGCGGCTCATCGCCCTGCGCGCGCCCACGGCGATCGACCTTCGGCTGGTGCTGTCAGTGCTGAAAGTCGCGGGCAATCTGGAACGGATCGGCGATTATGCCAAGAACATCGCCAAGCGGAACACCGTGCTGATCACGGTGCCGCCGGTCAATGACAGTGCCGCCGCCCTGCGCCGCATGGCGCGCGAGGTGGAACGGATGCTGAAAGACGCGCTCGATTCCTATATCCAGCGTGACGCCGAACTGGCCGCCGACGTGATCGAGCGCGACCGCGAGGTTGACCAGATGTACAATGCGCTGTTCCGCGAATTCCTGACCTTCATGGCGGAAGAGCCGCGCAGCATCACCTCGTGCATGCATCTGCATTTCATCGCCAAGAACATCGAACGGATGGGCGATCACGTCACATCCATTGCCGAGCAGGTCGTTTATCTCGTCACCGGCGAACGCCCCGACGAGGCACGTCCAAAAGCCGATACCACCTCACTGACTGCATAAGGGACCGGGTTCATGGCATCTGCCGCTACACAACCAACCGTTCTGGTGGTCGAGGACGAACCGGCCCAGCGCGAAGTGCTGGGCTATAATCTGGAGGCCGAGGGGTTCCGTGTCGTCAAGGCCGAGAATGGTGAAGACGCACTGCTGCTGGTGGAAGAGGACAATCCCGACATCATCGTTCTGGACTGGATGATGCCCAATCTCAGCGGGATCGAGGTCTGCCGCAGGCTCAAGATCCGTCCCGACACGCGCGGTATCCCGGTCATCATGCTTTCGGCCCGGTCCGAGGAGGTCGACAAGGTGCGCGGGCTGGAGACCGGGGCGGATGACTATGTGGTCAAACCCTATTCGGTGGCCGAGCTGATGGCACGCGTCCGCACCCAGCTGCGCCGTGTGCGCCCCTCGACGGTCGGGCTGCGGCTTGAATTCGAGGATATCGTTCTGGATGCCGAAACCCACAAGGTCAGCCGCGCGAAAAAGTCGCTGAAACTGGGCCCGACCGAGTTTCGGCTGCTGAGTACCTTCATGGAAAAACCCGGTCGCGTCTGGAGCCGAGAGCAATTGCTGGACCGGGTCTGGGGCCGCGACATCTATGTGGATACGCGGACCGTGGATGTGCATATCGGGCGGCTGCGTAAGGCGCTTACGCAGCATGGCGGGACAGACCCGGTGCGCACTGTACGCGGCGCCGGCTACGCTCTGGGCTGACACCCTAGCGCGGCAGGTCATCCTCGGGTTGCGCCTTTTGCGCCAGCCAGTCACGGAATTGCTTCAGAACCGGGTCCTCGGAGCCGGTTCTCGGCCAGATCAGGTAATAGGCACCATTTGCCTCGACCGAATGATGATGCATCGGCACAAGCCGTCCCGTCGCCAGTTCCTGCTCGACAAGATATTCCGGCATCAGGGCAACGCCCAGCCCGTGCAGAGCGGCCTGTGTGATGGTCGAGAACTGATCATAGATCATGCCGGGAAGGGGTGGCGACACCGCAACGCCCATGTTCGCGAACCAGTCCTGCCAGGCATTGGGCCGGGTCTGAATATGCAGCAAAGGCAGTTTCAGCAGATCCGCCGGATCATCAGGAGCCGCGGCGATCAAACCGGGCACGGCCACCGGCACAACCCGTTCTGTCTTCAGCAAAAGCGCCTCGGTGCCCCGCCAGTCCGGTTGACCAAAATGTATCGCCGCATCAAAGGGTTCCACATCGAAGCTGAACGGTCTGAGCTGGGTGGACAGGTTGACCGTGATATCGGGGTGCAGATGCGTGAATTCCGGCAATCTCGGAACCAGCCAGCGCATCCCAAATGTGGGCAGGATCGCAAGGTTCAGACTGCCGCCTGTGGGCTGCACCTGCAATTGTATCGACGCCTGGGCAATTTGGTTCAGGGCTGCACGAACCTCCACGACATAGTCCGCCGCTGCCGAGGTCAACGACAGACGTTTCCGGTCCCGCCGGATCAGCGTAACACCCAATTGCTCTTCCAGCCCTTGGAGCTGGCGCGAAATGGCGCTCTGGGTCAGCGCCATTTCCTCGGCCACGGCCGAGGCCGACCCGAGACGATCAAGCGCTTCGAGCGCGCGCAAGGCGGACAGCGAGGGAATCAAACGGCGGGCAGGGGTCATCTATGCGAAATTCTCACGTAACGATGCAGTTTTATCGCTGTTTTTTGCGCCGCGCGCACGTTATTTTTGCCCCAAACCCGTATTGGAGACCCGCCATGAACGCCCCCGTCGCCACGCCATCGCTCAAGCCCAAGGATGCACCGGATCTGGGGTCCTTCAACTGGGAGGACCCGCTGCGTCTGGACGATCAGTTGGCCGAAGACGAGCGCATGATTGCGCAAAGCGCGCGCGCCTATGCGCAAGGCAAGTTACAACCGCGCGTAACCGAAGCCTTCGAGTCCGAAGTTACCGATCCGGGCATCTTTCGCGAAATGGGTGAGATGGGGCTGCTGGGCATCACTATCCCCGAGGAATATGGCGGGCTGGGCTCCGGCTATGTTTCTTATGGTCTCGTCGCCCGCGAGATCGAGCGGGTGGACAGTGGCTATCGCTCGATGATGTCGGTGCAAAGCTCGCTAGTGATGTATCCGATTTATGCCTATGGCAGCGAAGACCAGCGCCGAAAATACCTGCCAAAGCTGGCAAGCGGCGCGTTTATCGGCTGTTTCGGCCTGACCGAACCCGATGCGGGGTCAGACCCGGCGGGCATGACCACGCGCGCCGAAAAGATCGAGGGCGGCTATCGCCTTACCGGCACCAAGATGTGGATTTCCAACGCGCCGATCGCGGATGTTTTTGTGGTCTGGGCCAAATCCGACGCTCATGACGGCAAAATCCGCGGCTTCGTGCTGGACAAGGGACTGCCGGGATTAAGCGCGCCAAAGATCCGCAACAAGATGTCGCTGCGCGCCTCGATCACCGGCGAGATTGTGATGGACGGCGTCGAGGTTGGCAAGGATGCTCTGTTGCCAAATGTGCAGGGCCTCAAGGGACCGTTCGGCTGTCTCAACCGCGCGCGCTATGGCATTTCGTGGGGTGTGATGGGCGCGGCCGAGGCCTGCTGGCACGGCGCGCGGCAATACGGGCTGGACCGCAAGCAGTTCAACAAGCCACTGGCGCAGACCCAGCTATTCCAACGCAAGCTGGCCGATATGCAGACCGAGATCGCACTGGGCCTGCAGGCCAGCCTGCGGGTCGGGCGACTGATGGACGAGGCAAATGCCGCGCCCGAGATGATCTCGATCATCAAGCGCAACAATTGCGGCAAGGCGCTGGAGATCGCGCGTCAGTCCCGCGACATGCATGGCGGCAATGGTATCAGCCTGGAGTTCCAGGTGATCCGCCACATGGTGAACCTTGAAACGGTGAACACCTATGAAGGCACCCACGACGTCCACGCACTGATCCTGGGCCGCGCACAAACCGGTCTGCAAGCGTTTTACTGAAACAGGCAGGACGCCCTGCCGCATTTTATTGTTGCAACCAGGTTACAATGTCACCGGCTCTACAAAGTAGAAATGTCGCATTGAAGCGGAACGGTAGGAGTGTTGGTGCCGCAAACATCGGTGCCCTGGCTGGCTGCGCGGGCGTGCTTGCGTTTCCGGTTGGCGAATGAATTCAAACCCGTGTTTGGACGCCTCGTTGGCGTGTAACATGCGCGCTGTTTGCCGACGCTTCGCTATTCCGGCAGAGTTTTTATCGCTCGATCTTGATGTGTTCCAGCACGACAGCGAGAGTTTTGTTCTCGGAGACCGGCGCATGGATCACGCGCTTATGCTTGTCGATAGCAGAGTAGGGGAGAAACGCACCTTTCCAGCGGAATTCCAACCTCAATCCGTGAATTTGCAGCTGTCCACATATTTGCCAATCAGGTCACTCGTGATCTCGTTCTCTTCCAGAATGATCCGCCACCGGTCATAGGAAGGCGACAGTTGCTGGCCGACCTAGCGCTCGCCGCGCCAACACAGGATTTCCGACAACAAGTCCGGCTCGGCCTGCCACCCCTGGTGCAAGGGTTAACTTGACCAGCGCCCGGCTGAATTGGATCGTGCCGTGACCTGATTTGCGCCTCGCTGCGCAAACCGCAAAACCGTGTGTTTGTCACTGTAGAAGGCAGAGGGTCGGCCATGCGCCTCCCGATTGTCCTCGATACCCCATGCTGCGTAGTGTCTGGAGCAATCCAGGCTTTTCCCCGCCCCAAAGGGAAAATCCAAACTGCGGCGCTCGGTCGCGATCTTGCTCACAGACATCTTTGCATTCAACATGTCTTCGGTTGCGCGTCTCTCACGCAATTCCAGTTCTGTGTTGGTCATGTCCGTTCTTCTTGCTTTTCAGCAAGATAGGGGATTTGTCGCAACCCAGTTTAGAATATGCCCTGATTCACATATGATAATTGTATAATTGGTATTATGGTAATTATTAACACCTCATAATATGAAGCAAGGACAACGGCTTAGCGTTGACAATCCGTATATATCGTCCTCAACCTGATGACATGGATATCAGAGATCGAGTGGTTGTTGTAACCGGTGCTGCCGGTGGAATTGGGCGCGCGCTTGCAAAGGCCTTTGCCGAGCGTGGTGCCAGGAAAGTTGTTTGCACAGATTTGCATGGGCCGGATGTTGAAAGTGTCGCGCGCAGCATTGATGGCATCGGTATCGCTGCCGACCTGCGCAACGAAGCCGAGGTTGCGCAGTTGATCGTAGATGTCGAGGATCAGACTGGCGGCATCGACATCTTCTGTTCCAACGCGGGCATCCTGACCCTGGGTGGAGTCGAAGCCAGCGATGCGGATTGGCAGAAAACCTGGGAAATCAACGTGATGTCGCATATCTGGGCCGCGCGGCATGTGGTGCCGCGCATGATCGAGCGCGGTGGCGGTTACTTGCTGAACACCGCGTCAGCGGCCGGGTTGCTGAATCAGATCGGCGCTGCGCCTTACGGGGTCACTAAACATGCCGCAATCGGGCTGGCGGAATGGTTGCACATTACATATCGCGATCAGGGTATCGGTGTCTCGGTCCTGTGCCCGCAGGCCGTCCAGACTGACATGATCCGCGGCAACGAGGCCTCCATCGCCAGTCTGAATGGCATCATCGAGCCGGAAATTGTTGCGAAGTTTTGCATGGAAGCTATTGAAAAGGAAGAGTTCCTCGTGCTTCCACATCCACAGGTCCGGGACTATGTCGCGCTCAAAGGCACCGATTATGAACGTTGGCTCAGCGGCATGCGCAAGCTGAAACG
Organism: Ruegeria hyattellae; assembly: GCF_041537925.1. Taxonomy (NCBI): domain Bacteria; kingdom Pseudomonadati; phylum Pseudomonadota; class Alphaproteobacteria; order Rhodobacterales; family Roseobacteraceae; genus Ruegeria; species Ruegeria hyattellae. The sequence continues at coordinate 266,165 of NZ_JBGOSH010000001.1, forward strand.
TCAGTTCGAGCGTTAACGGTCGAGCGCTTCCAGCCCATGCTGCGCAAAGAGTGGAACGTAACGCCCTAATCTTTCAGCATGTTCCGGGTTCGATGCATTGCCATCTTGCGCCCGTTTTGCGACTCCCTGCAGGATGCCTGCCATGCGGAAAAACGTGAAGGACAGATAAAACCCGAACCGCTCGATCCCTGGCAAATCGCGTCGTTCGCAATAGCGCGCCACGAACTCACCATCCGACGGCAGGCCAAGCGCTGCGCGGTCGATACCCGCCAGCCCGCGCCCCTCGCCCCCCGGGGGCATCTGCCATTGCATGATGACCGCGGCGAGATCTGCGTAGGGATGCCCGATCGTCGATAACTCCCAATCCAGCACCGCCAGACAGTCGCTGCTCGAACGCGCGTAGATCAGGTTGTCGATCCGGTAATCGCCATGCACCAGTGTGCGCTGGCCGTCGTCGGGCGGCATCGCTTTTGGCAGGGCCTCGATAAGCGCGTTCATCCCGGGAACGTCGTGGGTCTCCGAGGCGCGGTATTGCTTGGTCCACCGCGCAATCTGACGCTCGAAATAATTTCCCTCGGGACCGTAATCCGACAGCCCTGCCCGGTCGATGTCGACACTGTGCAGCGCTGCCAGCACGCGGTTCATCTCGTCCATGATCGCTGCGCGCGCCAGGGGTGTTTCATCCGGCATGGTCGGGTCGGTAAAGATGCGCCCATCCACATGCTCCATCACGTAGAAATCGGACCCTACCACCGCATCGTCCTGACACAGCACGTGCATCGCGGCAACCGGCACGTCACTGCCTTCCAACGCCTTTTGAATCCGGAATTCGCGGTCGACAGCATGGGCCGATTTCAGCAGAACACCCGGCGGCTTGCGGCGCAGAACATATTTCCTTTCAGGTGTTTGCAAGAGAAAGGTCGGGTTGGATTGGCCGGTCTCGAACTTCTGCGCCGATACCGGCCCCGCATAGCCGGGAAGTCGTGCAGACAGATAGGCGTCAACGGCCTGAAGATCGATGGATTGGGCAGCGTTGGTCATTGGATCACCCTTCGGAAACGTCCTGACTCAGCCTGATTGCGGGACCAAGTCACTCGAACGCGGCGGCAAATATATTCTGTCCCGACATCACGTTAATGCCGCCCGAAACCGGGATGATCGCCCCTGTCACATAGCCGCCGCCGGGGCCACACAGGAACTGCATCGCGGCGGCAATGTCTTCGTCGCGCCCAACGCGGCCAAGCGGAACCGACTGGCCGACCTTGTCGCGGGTCGCAGGGTCCGCGGTGGCAAAGGCGGTCATGCGCGAGACAAACGGCCCCGGTGCCAGTGCGTTTGCGGTGATATGCTCATGAGCCAGTTCCTTGGCCAGAATGCGCGTCATGTGGATGATGGCAGATTTCGACGCCGCATAACTGTAGGCCCCGTCACCAATCGGAATCTCGCCCATGACCGAGCCGACATTGACGATCCGCGCCGGGTCCTCGGCCCGGGCCGAGGCACGCAGGAGCGGCAACAGTTGGCGGGTTAGTTCGAACGGGCCAGCGACATTGACGGCCATGACGTCTTTCCAGGCCTCATACGGGAAGTCCTCCAGCGGCGCCCCCCAGGTTAGACCTGCATTATTCATAAGGATATCAAGACAGTCCGTTCTGCTCTTGACCTCTTCCACAAGCGCTGCAAGCCCCTCGGCAGAACCAACATCGCCACCAAAGCCCTCTGCCCTGCCCTCTGCCCCTATCGCGTTCAACTCATCGGCCACGGCCCGGCAGGCATCCGCTTTGCGCGAGGCGATTAGGACGCGCGCGCCAGCCTGTATCAACCCCTCGGCGGCCATGCGGCCGATACCGGTCGCACCCCCGGTCACAAGGGCGGTCTTACCCTGAAGCGAGAACAGGGATTGCGGGCTGAGTTTGGTCATGGGTCCTCCGGTGGCATTCGGTGTGGTGTCAATGAACCATTGCATCGGGGATCGCGATAAACAACATTTGCCTGAACGACATTGCGTCACCCCGCCTATCCAATCCGATCCCAAGAGCGAGACCCCGATGAAAGCAATGCTGAGCACCGAACCCGGCGGCCCCGAGACGCTGGAACTGACCGACCTGCCCGACCCCGAACCGGGCAAGGGGCAGGTTTTGGTGCACGTGCGCGCTGCGGGCGTCAATTATCCCGACACGCTGATCATCCGCGACCTCTACCAGATGAAACCGCGCCGTCCCTTTGCCCCCGGCGGCGAGATCGCGGGCGAAGTACTGAGCTGCGGCGAAGGAGTCTCGAACGTCAAACCTGGCGATCGGGTGCTGGCGCTGACCGGGTTTGGTGGGTTCGCGACCCACGCGGTTGTTCCGGCCCCGGCGCTGGTTCCGCTGCCGAATGATATGCCCTATGACGTGGCAGCGGCGTTCATCTTTACCTACGGCACCTCCTACCATGCACTGCACGACCGGGCTGCCATCAAACCGGGCGAAACCCTGCTTGTGCTGGGCGCCGCAGGCGGTGTCGGTTCCGCCGCAATCGAGTTGGGCAAGGCGGCGGGCGCACGGGTGATCGCGGCGGTCTCGTCCGAAGAGAAGGCCGCGTTCTGCACATCACTGGGCGCGGATGAAACTCTGATCTATGCCAAAGAATTGGACCGAGAGGCGCAAAAGACCCTGTCGAGTGAGATCAAGACCCTGACCGGGCACAAGGGCGCGGATGTGGTTTACGACGCCGTGGGCGGCAATTATGCCGAACCGGCGCTGCGGGCCATGGCATGGGAGGGGCGCTATTTGGTCGTTGGTTTTCCGGCCGGCATCCCCAGCCTCCCGCTCAATCTGCCGTTGCTCAAGGGCGTCCAGATCGTCGGGGTGTTCTGGGGAGATGCGGTGCGCCGTGACCCGCAGACCCATGCTGCCAACATGAAAGCGCTCTTTGGCCTCTATGCCGAGGGCCGAATCGCCCCACCGCTCAGCGCGCGATTTGTCCTGTCCGATACGGCACAAGCGTTGAACCTGATGCAGGATCGCAAGGTAATGGGTAAGGTTGTGATCCTCATGGATGAACCCGAATGATCCCGCAACATGCTCGCGGACTTTCGTGGCGCTCCGCAACCTGCGCGCTCACCGGGCCTGCAAATCAGGCGAAATGCAAACGCCACGACACTCTGACACTGACGATGCGGTCACGAATTGGCGGGTTCATGCCCAAAAACCCGGGTCTTCCGCCTTGCCAGCACACATCCAAAAGTTGCTTGATCCCGGCGAGCTTTCAGATTTGTGTTTTCCTAATGAGGGAATATCATCTTTTGGTTGAATTCATCTCGTCTCAAAAGCGCGATCAAGACCGCTTGGCTCACCGCAGGAAGGATGCCTGCACCAAGTCTGGACAAGTCGGACAGAACAGGCTTATTGGTTTTATGAATGGGGACATTTGAAATGACGAATATTCTGGTCCTGAACGGTCCGAACCTCAACCTTCTGGGGATGCGGCAGCCGGAAGTCTACGGCTCAACCACTCTCGCGATGATTGAGGACGCGTGCACACGCCACGGCGCGGAAATCGGGCTGACGATTGCCTGTGCTCAAAGCAATCACGAAGGTGCGCTGATCGACCTGATCCACCAGGCACGCGGCACGCAGGACGGAATCGTGCTCAATGCCGGAGCGTATACCCACACCTCGATCGCCCTGATGGATGCGATCGCCTCAGTGGAACTGCCGGTTGTCGAGGTACATCTGTCCAACATCCACGCGCGCGAGCCGTTCCGCCACAGCTCATATATCGCCAAGGTTGCGATCGGTCAGATCAGCGGGTTCGGCGCCGACAGCTACATTCTGGCTCTGGACGCGCTGGCCACGCACATCCGAGGGGGGCGGCCGGAATGAAGTTGGTCGATTACCTGGAGTTCATCAGTTACACCAAGACGCTCGAAGAGCTTTGGGCGGGTCACACCGCGCAAATGGCGAATTACGGCTTTGACCGGCTGCTATACGGCTACACGCAATACCGGACCGCCACATCGCTGGGCGATCCCGAGGATTTTGTGATCCTCACCAATCACGATCAGAACTATATCGATGGGTTCCTGCATGCGGGCCTCTACTTTCATGCACCTATGCTTCACTGGGCGCTTGAGAATGAAGGCGCGGGCAGTTGGCGTATGATCAGCGAATTAATGAATGACCGAAGCAATTCAAAGAAGTCTCGGGAAGTCTATGATTTCAATGCGAGAATGGGCGTAACCGTTGGGTATACGGTGAGTTTCAACTCAGTCTCGGTGCGATCAAAAGGGGCGATCTCGCTCTGTGCGCAATCTGACATCACTCAGGACGAGATTGACGCGCTTTGGGCCGAGAAAGGCCGGGAAGTGCTGTTGATGAACAACATCGCGCATCTCAAGATCCTCACCCTGCCCTACACCGCCCCCAACCGCGCGCTGACCAGGCGGCAGCGCGAGGCGCTGGAATGGGTTGGCGATGGCAAGACCATTCAGGATATCGCCCTTTTGATGGGCCTGACATCGGCAACGGTCGAAAAACACCTGCGCCTTGCGCGCGAGTCTCTGGCGGTGGAAACCACGGCTCAGGCTGTTCTGAAAGCCTCGCTGCACAACCAGATGTTTGTGGTCGAGGCCTGATACGCACCCGTCAGATCCTAGGATGCCTCAAGTTTACGCAAGGTAAGGAATCCACTACTTTCGCCCTGACGCGTATTCTCGCAATATAGTTACGTTCCGTGAGTGGTGGCTTTAGCCAAGGGACATCGGGAAATGAACCCTGTGATTTCAGGGCTCTCTAACCTGTCCGGAGCCGGGTGTGCATAGTCCGCATCTGCTTCGGAACTTCTGAGGGGTCCCATCCATCCCCATTGAATCGGGGCCCCTCTTCCACGAATCCCATATGTTCTGGTGCTTGGGATGATCGCGGCTGTACAACTTCGGGCTGTTGTGCGCGGCGCAAAAAAACCGGCCACCCGAAGGTGACCGGTTCAATTTGACTTCCGAGGGTCGGGAGGTCCGGCCCTTGATAAGGCGTTTAACCTTGAGCGGCCTTGGCCACTTCGGCTGCAAAGTCTTCCTTCTCGACCTCGATGCCTTCGCCAACTTCCAGACGCACGAAACCGGTGACGGTTGCGCCGGCTTCCTTGGCGGCGGCCTCGACAGTCAGGTCGGGGTTCACAACAAAGGCCTGGTTCAGCAGGGTCGATTCAGCGACGAATTTCTTCATCCGGCCGATGATCATCTTTTCGATCACCTGCTCCGGCTTGCCGGATTCGCGGGCGATGTCCATCTGAACCTGCTTTTCCTTCTCGACAACCGCCGGGTCCATGTCGGCCTCGGAAAGTGCCGCCGGGTTCGCAGCGGCGATGTGCATCGCGACCTGCTTGCCGATGGCGGCATCGCCGCCGTTCAGCGCGACCAGAACACCGATCTTGCCCATGCCGCCGGTCGCCGCGTTGTGCACATAGCTCACGACGGTCTCGCCGTTCAGCTTGGCCATCCGGCGCACCGACATGTTCTCGCCGATGGTGGCGATCTTGTCGGTCAGCGTGTCGGCTACGGTCTTGCCACCCAAGTCAGCCGCTTTCAGCGCATCAACATCATCGACACCAAGCGCTGCAAAGGCGATCTTGCCGACCATCTCCTGGAATTCGGCATTCTTGCCAACGAAGTCGGTCTCGGAGTTCACTTCGACGGCAACACCGGTATCACCGTCGACGACAACGGCAACCAGACCCTCGGCAGCGGTACGACCCGATTTCTTGGCGGCTTTCGCCAGACCCTTGGTGCGCAGCCAGTCGATGGCCTCGTCCATGTTGCCTTCGGTTTCGGTCAGCGCCTTCTTGGCGTCCATCATGCCTGCGCCAGTGGTGTCGCGCAGTTCTTTCACCATTGCTGCTGTGATTGCCATCTCTTGGCTCTCCTCAATTCAAAACGGGTTGGGGCAGGTCATACCCTGCCCCTAAAGTCATTGCGATGACGGTTGGATCAGGCCTCGGCGGGGGTTTCCGCTACCGGTGCTTCCTCAGCAACGGCCTCTTCGACCGGTGCTTCTTCCATCGCGCCAAGGTCAACACCTGCGCTGCCCAGCTGCGCGGTCATGCCGTCCAGCGCGGCACGTGCGGCCAGATCGCAATACAGAGCGATGGCGCGGGCGGCGTCATCGTTGCCGGGGATGATGTAATCGACACCATCGGGCGAGCAGTTGGTGTCGACGACAGCCACAACCGGGATGCCCAGTTTGTTGGCTTCGGCGATGGCCAGTGCTTCTTTCTTGACGTCGATGACGAAGAGCAGGTCGGGGGTGCCACCCATCTCGCGGATGCCGCCCAGCGACGCTTCCAGTTTCTGCTGGTCGCGCTCCATGCCCAGACGCTCTTTCTTGGTCAGACCTTCGGCGCCACCTTCCATGGTCTCGTCAATCTGACGCAGACGGTTGATCGACTGGGACACGGTTTTCCAGTTGGTCAGCGTGCCGCCCAGCCAGCGGTGGTTCATGTAATACTGCGCCGACTTCTCGGCAGCTTCGGCGATCGGCTGCGCGGCCTGGCGCTTGGTGCCGACGAACAGGACGCGGCCGCCCTTGGCGACGGTGTCACGAATGGCCTGCAGCGCCTGATCCAGCATCGGAACGGTCTGCGTCAGGTCCATGATGTGGATGCCGTTGCGCGAACCATAGATGAAGGGACCCATCCGTGGGTTCCAGCGCTGGGTCTGGTGGCCAAAGTGAACGCCAGCTTCGAGCAGCTGACGCATGGAGAACTCAGGAAGAGCCATGCTCAAGTATCCTTTCCGGTTTCGATCCTCGGCGGGGGTGTAGAGCGGATGCTCCAACCGGGGGTCTGTCAGGGATGTCTCCCCTGATCAGGCCAAAACCCCGCCTGTGGGTTAATGGCGCGCGTATAAGTCAGCCCCGACTGAACCGCAAGCCCTATTTTTCAGGGCTGCGCGTCCAGTTTGCGCATGTCGCAATGGCCCTGCCGCACGGCCTGTTCACAATGGGCGGCCAGCGCCTTGCGGTCGACAAAATCGCTGACCTTGACGGGCGGTTGATAGATCAGCTCCACCCTGCCCTGCGGCCAGGCTGCCAGTGTCTTCAGCAAATGCGGCCCGAACTCCATCTCGCCCCACCAGCCGTAAAATCTGTTGGGGTGGCCTTTGGGCGCGTGAAACACGACCGAGACCGGCTGCACATACATGAACGCGCGCAACTCTTCGGTGAAGAAGGCGGCAAAGAGCGTGGTTTTGAACCGTAGCACCCGCAGCCCGTCGGTCGAGGTGCCCTCGGGAAAGAACAACAGTTTGTGTCCGGCTTTCAAACGCTCCTCGAACAGCTTGGTCTGCTCGCGTGCCTTGCGGCGGTCGCGCTCGATGAACACGGTGCCGGTGGCGCGGGCCAGCCAGCCGATGCCGGGCCATTTCGCCACCTCGGCCTTGGACACGAAATAGATGCGTTTGCGGGCGTTCAGCGCAAAGATGTCCAGCCACGAGCTGTGATTGGCCACAACAGCGCCGCGCTCCCTCATCAGGGTTCCGCGCGTGCTGAACCCCAGCCCGAGAATGCGGAACGCGTTGCGGCAGACGAATTGCGTAATATAGGGCGTGACCGGCCTGCGCATACCATAAAGCGGCCGCTCGATCAGGCGCAGGAGCAACAGGACAATGAGCCCGCCGAACACCAACAGCGCCAATGCAACGCCGCGCACCAGGATCAGCACGACGCCGAGCGGACCGATCCTGATCGGGTCGGCGCTTTGATCGGGGTCCCAACCTTCGGTCATGCGCCGCGATCACCGGAATAAATGCGCCGCTGACGCGCGTTCAGCCGCGCGGTGTCCAGCACCAGACAGATATCGGTGGTGTTGAAGGCATGGTCGACAAACGCCCCCTCGCCCACGAATCCGCCCAGCCGCAGATAGGCCTTGATCAGCGCGGGCACCTGCACCATCGCGACGCGGCGGTCCAACTGATCCGGCGCGACCAGATCCATCGACTGGAAATGCGAGGGTTGCGCGCGCACCCGCAATTCCGGCGGCGCAAGATGGTTGTGATGCAGCATCGACAGCGGCTGCGCCAGCGGCGCCATGTCAGTGCCGTGAAAGCTCGCCACGCCGAACAGCACCTCGATCCTGTGTTCGGCCACATACTCGGCCAGCCCGTTCCACAGATGAAACATCGCCGCCCCGCCCCGGTAATCAGGATGCAGGCAGGACCGGCCCAACTCCAGCAGCTTGCGGTCGCTCTGGCGCAGCACGCCCAGGTCATATTCATCCTCGGAATAGAATTGGCCCAGCTTCGCGGCCTGATCGTCGCGCAACAGGCGATAGACGCCCACCACCTGTCCGGTACTGTCATCCGAGATCAGCATATGGTCGAAGAACGGGTCGAAGCGATCACGCTCCAACCCCGCGTCGTGGTCGACCATCGCGCCGCCGCCGCCAAGCTCGCGCACGAAGACGTCATAGCGCAGCCGCTGGGCGGCGCGCAGGTCGGCGTCAGACTCGGCCAGTCTGACTGTAAAGCTCGGTCCGCTGTCCGGCATCGGTCTCGGGTCTCAAGAGCGTGGGTTCCCGCGCTGATAGCGCATCCCGCTCGCGGATTGCAACCGACACCAGATTAACCATTCTTAAACCTATTTCACGGATCAAAGACGGGCATAAGGGCGATGCGCGTGCCATCGATCACCACCTTCCCTTGGTCGGGGAAATTCACGGTAATCTTGCCGCCGATATTGGACTGGACCTGTCCGGTTCCCCAATCCGGGTAATCGGGGTGGCGCACGAACATGCCCGGTGCAAGGATAGCGTTCAGATCAGACATGTCGGCCCCTGTCTGGGATGTGAGGAAGCGATTTACCGGAGGTAGCGCATGGGCGAAAGCAACGTCAACCTGGCAACCCTGATCGGGTCACGTATCTGCCATGACCTGATCAGCCCGATCGGCGCAATAAACAACGGGTTGGAACTGCTTGAAATGACCGGCGCGCCCAGCGGTCCCGAGATGAATCTGATTTCGGACAGCGTCGACAGCGCCGGAGCGCGAATACAGTTCTTTCGCATCGCATACGGGATTGCCGGAGCGCAGATGCTGGGCGCGCCCGAGATCAGGTCGGTTCTGAAAGAGGTGAATCGCGATGCGAGGGTCACGGTGGAATGGATCCATGCCGACCCCTGCCCGCGCACCGTGGTCCGGCTGGCCTTCCTTGCCTTCCAGTGCTGTGAAACCGCCTTGCCACAGGGCGGGAACGTGAGTTTTGATAATACCGGCGGGCGCTGGACCGTGACCGCAACGGGCCCGGCCCTGTCGCTGGATCCTAAGATATGGGAAACGCTGAGCAATCCGGCCGCCGGGGCCGAGATCACACCGGCACTGGTTCAGTTCGCTCTACTGCCCGCAGCCGCCACTGAACTGGGCAGTCGTGTTGAGGTGACCTCGGACGAGGCGCAGATTACCATCCGGTTCTGAGTGCTCAGGACCGGACGGTTCCGTCGCCCTCGACCAGATATTTGAAACTGGTCAGTTGCGCCGCGCCCACCGGGCCGCGCGCGTGCATCTTGCCGGTCGCGATGCCAATCTCGGCCCCCATACCGAACTCGCCACCATCGGCGAACTGGGTCGAGGCGTTACGCATCAGGATCGCGCTGTCGAGGCGTTCAAAGAACCGCGCGGCGGCGGCATCGTCTTCGGTGATAATGCAATCGGTGTGGTTCGAGCCATAGCGCCGAATATGGGCGATGGCCTCGTCAATATCGCCCACCGGCTTCGCGGCGATGATCATGTCGAGGAATTCCTTGCCCCAATCCTCGTCCGTGGTGGCCGAGGTGCCCTTTTGCGCCAGCGCGCCATCGGCATGGACATCGACGCCGGCCTGAACCAGCGCTGCGATGGTGTCACGGCCGATCCCGTCGACGATATCCTGATGCACAAGCAGGCATTCGGCGGCACCGCAAATGCCAGTGCGGCGAGTCTTGGCGTTCATCACCACCTCGCGCGCCTTTTTCGGGTCGGCATCCTTGTCGATATAGATATGCACGATGCCTTCGAGATGGGCAAAGACCGGCACCCGCGCCTCGCGCTGCACCAACCCGACCAGCCCCTTGCCACCGCGCGGCACGATCACATCGACCGTATCGGTCATGGTCAGCAATTCCTGCACCGCCGCACGATCGCGGGTCGGCACCAGCTGGATCGCATCCTCGGGCAGGTTCGCGGCCTTAAGCCCGTCCACCAGACAGGCATGGATCGCGCCGGAGGAATGAAAGCTCTCGGACCCGCCGCGCAGGATCACCGCATTGCCAGACTTCAGGCAGAGCGCACCGGCATCGGCCGTCACGTTGGGACGGCTTTCATAGATCACCCCGATTACGCCCAAAGGCGTGCGCACTCGGCGGATATGCAGGCCACTGGGCATATCCCAATCGGCCAGAACCTCTCCCACCGGATCAGGCTGTTCTGCTACCGTGCGCAGCCCGTCGACCATGCCACGAATGCGATCCTCGTCCAGCATGAGGCGATCCATCATTGCCGGGCTCAGCCCCTTGTCGCGGCCATAATCCAGGTCCTTGGCATTGGCGGCGATGATCTCATCCCGGCGGTTCCAGACCGCCTCGGCCGCTCCGATCAGCGCGGCGTGCTTGCGCTCGGCACTGGCAAAGGCCAGTTCGGCCGAGGCTGCTTTGGCACGGGCGCCGATATCGGCCATCAGGGCGGGAATGTCGTTGAGGTCTTTCATCACATGCGCCTTTGATCAGGTACTAGCTTGTCTTTAGCAGGAAGACGCCTCAGAGCGCCATATCGTCACGATGAATTAACGCGGCACGACCGGGATAGCCCAGCGTCGCCTCAATCTCGGAGGATTTTCGCCCCTTGATGGCGTCAGCCTCCTGCGAGGTATAGCGGCTGAGACCCTGGCCCAACTTGTGCGCCCCAGGCCCCAGGATGGCCACCGGATCACCACGCCCGAAATTGCCTGCCACGCCGACGATCCCGGCGGGCAGCAGGCTCTTACCGTTCGATAATGCCGCAGCTGCTCCTGCATCCACCAGAATCTCGCCACGCGGCTTCATGGCAGCGATCCAGCGTTTGCGGGCGGCCTGCGGATCAAGCGTTGCGGTGAACCATGTGCAGGCGGCGCCATTTTCAAGCTTTCTCAGCGGGTTATCAGGCGATCCTTCGGTGATTGCCATGGCGCAACCCGCCGCCGTCGCCATCTGCGCCGCCATCAGCTTGGTCTTCATGCCCCCCTTGGAGAGCCCAGAGCCCGCATCACCCGCCATCCGCTCGATCTCGGGCGTGATGCGGTCAATCACGTCGTAACGTTTTGCGTCAGGGTCCTCGGTGGGATTGGCAGAATAGAATCCGTCAACATCTGATAACAGGATTAACTGATCCGCACCCACGGTAACCGCCACCTGCGCCGCCAGCCGGTCATTGTCGCCATAGCGGATTTCGTCCGTAGCAATGGTGTCGTTTTCATTGACGATCGGCACCACACCCAGCCCCAGAAGGGTTTCCAGCGTCGCGCGCGAGTTCAGATAACGGCGTCGGTTGGCGCTGTCCTCCAGCGTGACCAGAACCTGCGCGGTCTTGATCTCATAGGGGGTCAGCGCTTCTTCATAGGCCCGCGCCAGCCGGATTTGCCCTACGGCGGCGGCGGCCTGCGATTGCTCCAGCGCCAGATCGGTTCCGCCCAAACCCAATACACCCCGGCCAAGCGCAATAGAACCGGAGGACACCAGAATGACATCCGCTCCCTGCCCTTTGAGCCACGAAACATCTTCTGCGAGCGAATGCAGCCAACCGGCCCGCAAGGCACCACTGTTACGGTCCACCAGCAAGGCCGAGCCGATCTTGCCGACAACCCGCTTCGCCGCGCTCAGGGTTGCCAAGGCTGCGCCTCCTCCACGGGTTTGTGGCGCAGACGGTCGGCGTCGATCTGGCTGCGCAGGGCACGCAGTACTTCGGTCACGCCTTCGCGGGCCACACCGGACATCAGCATCACCGGGCCACCCGACGCCGCGCGCAGCGCCTGCGCGGCCTCTTGGCGCTGCTCTTCATCCAGCGCGTCGACCTTGTTGAGCACGGTCACGCGGGGTTTGTCGGCCAGATACCCGCCATAGGCCTCAAGCTCGCCGATAATCGTCTGGTAGTCCTCCGCCACGTTGTCCGAGGTGCCGTCGACCAGATGCAGCAGCACCGCGCAGCGTTCCACATGGCCCAGGAAACGGTCACCAATGCCACGCCCTTCATGCGCACCGGCGATCAGGCCGGGGATGTCGGCCACGACAAATTCCACATTATCCACGCCGACCACGCCCAGATTGGGATGCAGCGTCGTGAACGGATAATCCGCGATCTTGGGCCGCGCGTTCGAGGTTGCGGCCAGAAAGGTCGACTTGCCCGCATTGGGCAGGCCCAGCAGGCCCACATCGGCAATCAGTTTCAGCCGCAGCCAGAGTGTGCGCTCCACCCCCTCCTGCCCCGGATTGGCGCGGCGCGGAGCCTGATTGGTGGCGGATTTGAAATGCAGGTTGCCAAAACCGCCATTGCCGCCTCGCGCAAGCTGCACGCGCTGACCAACCTCGGTCAGATCGGCGATCACCGTCTCTTCATCCTCATCGAGGATTTCCGTGCCCACCGGCACCCGCAGGACAATGTCGTCGCCATCCTTGCCGGTGCGCTGCTGGCCCTTGCCGGGCTGGCCGCTCTTGGCAAAGAAATGCTGCTGATAGCGGAAGTCGATGAGCGTGTTCAGCCCATGCACCGCCTCGGCCCAGACGGTGCCACCCTTGCCGCCGTCACCACCATCCGGGCCACCATATTCGATGAACTTTTCGCGGCGGAAGCTGACACAGCCGCCACCGCCACCACCGGATCGGATATAGACCTTTGCGAGATCGAGAAATTTCATGTGCATCCCCTAATGCAAAGGCACTACCGGCCTCAAGTCAGAGTTTTCGGCTATAGGTCCAGGTGGGCACATTTGCATCGCGCGCCACAGAGAAATTTTCCGCATCGCCCAGATATTCGAAGCCACAGCGGGTCAGCACCCGTGCCGAAGCCGGGTTGTCCTGAAACACGCTGGCAAACATTGTGTCATTGTCCAGTGGGTTGGCCAGAACCAGCGCCTCGACCGCCAAGGACGCAATGCCGGTGTTCCAGAAGACCGGCGCAACCCAATACCCGATCTCGGACTGGTTGCGGTCCATCCGTTCCAGCGAGATCAGACCCATCAGCTCCGATCCTCCATCCTTACTGCCATCGATGGCCCAGACATCCTCATCCCGGTCCTCGGACATGGATCGGGTCACGAAGGATTCGACCAGTCCCGGAGGCACCGGATGCGGGATCGACTGGGTCATGTAGGCAACCCGCTTGTCACTGGCAAAATGCTCGATCAGCCCCATATCCGAGCGCCGCAGGGGGCGCAGGACAAACCGCTCGGTTTCAATGACCGGCTGGTTGATGATGGTATCAAATTTCATATGTGCGCCCCTCCTCCGAACAGCACAAAAAGGACCGAGGCGACGGTGAGCATCGCCAGTGTCCACATCAGATATTTCTCCGCCGGGCGTCCTGCAACGCTTTGCGCGATCCGATCCCCGGCGAAGGTCCAGATCGGGTGCAGGATCACCTGGCAGCTCAACAAACAAAGAGCGATTGTGAGCGTAGACCAGAATGGCGACGATCCTGGGGCGACGAAGCCGGTAAACCCGGCCACGATCATGGCCCAGGCCTTGGGGTTGAGCGGATGGACGATCAGACCGGGCAGAAATCCCGGCGCGGCCTGCTCCGCCTGTCCTGGCGACAAACGCAGGTTCGCGACCTTCCATGCCAACCAGCAGATATAGGCGGCCGAGGCGTATTTCAACGCCGCGAACAAGATCGGTGTCTGATCCGCCAGTTGCATCAGGCCAAATCCCACCGGCCAAATGATCAACTGCTTTCCCGCGATCACACCACCCACAAATGGCAAGGCCGCCCGGAACCCATAGCGCGCACCGGTGCCCAGCAGGACCATGTTGGCCGGTCCAGGCGTGCCAACCTGGCTGGCGGCAAAGATCAGGAAAGAGCCCGCGGCGACGCTCATTGCAGGGCCTCCCAGCGGGAGCGCGTCAGCACCATGTTCTGCAGCGTCACCGTTATACCCGTCGCGCGGACCTTTTTCTCGCGTCGTGTTGTGGGTTCAAAACCCAGCTTGGACAACACCTTACAAGAGGCTTTATTGCCAAGATGATAAGAGGACCGCAATTCGCTCTTGTCGGGATCGAAATGCCGGGCCGTCATGGCCCGCGCAGCTTCGGTGGCATAGCCCTGCCCCCAGAAAGACTGGCCCAGCCAGTATCCCAGCTCATCGCCCGCAGAAACCATACCGATCAAGCGCTGGTCCTTGGTGATCGCCCAGGCGTTGTACTCCTGAACCGCCAAATTGCAGATAAAGTCTTCGGCGTTGTGAGGCGTGAAAGGATGCGGTGCGTTGTTGATCCAACGGGCCACCTCCAGATTGTTCAGGAGATCAACCAACTCCCCAGCATCGCCACGCCGGAATCGGCGCAGGACAAGGCGTTGGGTTGTGATCACGTCGGTCATGGGACCGCTCCTGAAAACGAGAAAGGGACCGGCATTTCTGCCGATCCCCTTGATTTTTCTAAACCTTTGTGGGTTCCGGCTTACTCGGCGGCCTCCGCCACTGGCAGGACCGAAATAAAGGTGCGGCCCTTGAGGCCCTTGTGGAAGGTCACGGCGCCATCAACAGTTGCAAAGATCGTGTGATCCTTGCCCATGCCCACGCCTTCGCCCGGCCAGAACTTGGTGCCGCGCTGACGCACGATGATGTTGCCGGGGATGGCCGCCTGGCCACCATAGAGTTTCACACCAAGGCGACGACCCGCAGAGTCGCGACCGTTACGGGAGGAACCGCCAGCTTTTTTATGTGCCATTCTCTCTCTCCTTAGCCTTTGGCCAGTTCTTTGGCCTGCTCAACCCATTCGGGCTTCACTTTGACCGCGTCGATAGCAGCAATCTGCTCGTCCGACAAGGCGGCCAGAGCGGCAAAGCTCTCGATACCGGCCTCGGCCAGCTTCTTGGCGGCGGCAGGGCCAACACCGGTCAGCTTGGTCAGGTCGTCGGCAGCAGCAGCGGCTGCGGAAGGTGCTTCGGCTTTCGCCTCTGCCTTCTTGGCAGGTTTCGCGGCGGGCGCGGCAGCGCCTGCAGGTGCGGAACCGGTTGCAGACTTGATGCCCGACTTGTCTGCGCCAGCGGCCAGAATGTCGGTGATCTTGACCAGCGTCAGCTTCTGACGGTGACCTTTGGTGCGCTGCGAGCTGTGCTTGCGGCGACGCTTGACGAAGTGGATGAGCTTTTCACCCTTGATCTGGTCGATGACCTCGGCCTGCACGGCGGCACCGTCCACAAAAGGCGCACCAACAACCGGAGCGTCACCGCCCAGCATCAGAACTTCGTTGAATTGAACTTTTTCGCCGGCATCAGCAGCAAGTTTCTCGACGCGCAGGATGTCGCCCGCCTGAACCTTGTATTGCTTGCCGCCAGTCTTGAGGACCGCGAACATGCGAGTTTCCTTTTCTTTACCGCGTTCTGTGGTCCCCGGTCCGGGTGTTTGCGACCCCTTCGTTTCAGGCGGGGCCACCGTCGAACAGCGCGCCCTTTGCACCGGGCGGAATTGCGGCCCTGAGGGGCCAATGATAACGAAACCCGGCGCGGAATACCGGGCCGGGATGGGCGCTTATTGATGGATCGGTGTCAGATGTCAATCCCTTTTCAGAGATCGCGGGCCATCGTCAGAGATCGCTGGATTGCATGGCGAATCCCACCGCCTCGCCCAGTTCATACGAGATCCGGTCATAGACCCGGTCAAAGCCCACGAACAGCGCCTGATTTAGCGCCTGCCCCGTCTCAGAAGCGGAGAACGCGATATTCTCACGCATCTGCACATCCGTAAGCGGCTGATAGGCCAGCACCAGGAACCCGTGCAGCCATTCGCGGGTGTCACTCTCCATCTCTTCGCGTTGCGAAAACAGTTCGGCCAGCAGCGTGCGGTCATCGGAACCTGTGTCCTGAATCGAGGCCATGCCCTGGAAAAAGCTGAAATCCGAGCTCAGCGTTCCCTCGACATTGCGCACGACCAGATCGTTGACCTCGATATATTCCTCGATCAGGTGGAACCGGTCGCTGTCGCGATCCATCGTCTTGGCGTTTTCCTGCGCCATCTCCTCCACCGCCGGATCGCCGAGCGCGCGGCGGGCAGAGTTTTCAAGCGAGATGATGGTTTGCCCCAGATCGCTACTGAAAAACACCGCAGCCTCTGAAATCTGCACCGGATTCAATTCCTCGCGGATGGTATCGCGCATGGTCTGCACCATCTCGTCGGGCGCATAAATCTCGTCGACACGCGAGAAGAAATAGCTGCCCGCATCGCCATCCAGCATGTCGGTGTTCAGCGTCGCGGCATAGCGACGCCCCTCATCCACCAGAATGGTGACCACTTCGTCCAGCCGCATTGCACCGACCAGTTCGTCCAGCGACTCTTCCGCCGATGCCGGCGCGCCGAGCAGCATCGCGGTCGCGATCACCGAACCCGCGCGGCGCATCACAATTCCTGCGACGGGCGCAGATCGGCCATGCGTGTGGCTAGCACTTCGAACCGGTTGGCCATGATCTCGTACTGGACCGCGTTGAGCAACTCATAGACCTCCTGCATGAGCGGCTGTTCCAGCGCTTCGGTATAGGCAAGCATGTCCGCATCCGAGAAACCCTGATAGGTATAGGCCGCCCCGGACAGGGCCGAGCGCTGCAGGGCCAGCCGCAACTCGGTTTCGTTATTCTTCAGCATTTCGCGCAGATCGCCGGGATCAAGGCGCAGATCAACCACACCCGCGGCGCTGGCGGCCAGCAGGAACCTGTACTGGATCTCCTGCAGCGCGCGCAAGGATGTGCCGGTGGAATCGATGGCCCGGTTCATCCGCTTGAGCGTTTCAACCCGGAGCGATCCATCCTCGACCCACTGTGACACAAGCGCCTCGCCCGCGTCACGCTTGGTGCTGTCATCCTCGATCATATGCGAGGCGTTTTCGGCCTCGACCAGTCGTTGACCCAGATTGCTGGCGTAAAACTCGACCGCATGGGTCAACGCCTCGTCACTCAGGGTCTGTTCCAGAATGTCCAGCGCGATACTGCGCATCACCTCGGTATCAAAAACCTCATTGGTCAACCGGGTCCACTCCGATCCGAAATCGCCGGGATCAAAACCCAGCATCTCAGGCGCCGAGGAGGAGGACAGCGCGATACTGTCCAGCGCCACATCGAATCCGGTAGTTGTCAGGAATGCCTCGACCCGCGTCCGCTCCGCGGCTTGCGCCGCGGGTGTCGTCCAGAGGATCATGGCTGCGATCAGGGCCGCAAAATGCGGCAGTGTCAAAACTCGTATCAGCATGCAGTCAAGCCTAATCCATTTCCGTAAACGGGCAATCAATTTCGGGTGATATTTTTTGAGGTGTGGTTTTCGGAAAATTCCGCTTGCACCGCGCGGCGTTCCTGACTACATCCCCGCCTCACAGACCCCCGCGGAGAGGTGCCGGAGTGGTCGAACGGGGCGGTCTCGAAAACCGTTGTGGGTGCAAGCCCACCCAGGGTTCGAATCCCTGTCTCTCCGCCATAAGGCTTTCCATGGCAATTCAGGACATTTGGAAACCGCGCCCTGTCAGGTGCCGGTCCCGCCTTGAAACGGTGAATTTTCTTGTCAGATGAGTTTCGCGCGACCTACACTCTCTATGATTGATTTTGTTTAGTCATTGGGTGTCGCATGGCCAATTTGATCGTGTGCTGCGACGGCACATGGAACACTCCCGATCAAGAAGACGACGGTCGCCCCTCACCAACTAATGTCGTCAAGATCCACTCCGCCCTGGCGAAGAGCGACGCGGCTGGCGTGGATCAGAAAAAGTATTACAGACCCGGCGTTGGCACGTCGGGCTGGAAACTGAAGCGCTGGCTGGATGGCGGCCTGGGTCGCGGTCTGAGCGACGACATCAAGAGCGCCTATAAATGGCTTTGCGAAACCTACGCGGAAGGCGACGAGATCTATCTCTTCGGTTTTTCGCGCGGAGCCTACGCGGTCAGAAGCCTCGCGGGACTGATCGGCGGGCCGGGTCTGTTGTGCCTGGACGAGCCGGGGCTGTCTGCCGAAGCGAAGTGGCAACATGTCCATGACACCTATCACGCCTACCGAACGTCGCGGTCGGATGCGAGTTGGTCGCCGAAGGTAGATCGACACGACGATGTCTCGATCAGGTTCCTTGGGGTCTGGGACACGGTTGGTGCGCTTGGCGTTCCCGACGAGATGATCGCAAACGCGATCGACCGTCCCGACACGTTCCTGTTCCACGACACTACGTTGGGCCCCATCGTCAGAACCGCCCGGCACGCGGTGGCGACTGATGAAAGGCGCCGCACGTTCACGCCGACGCTCTGGACCAATCTGGACGAGACCCGCGACGTGGAACAGAAATGGTTCGCAGGGGTGCACGGTGATGTGGGCGGCAGCTATTTTGAGCGTGGGCTGGGCGACCTACCGCTTGGCTGGATGATCGACGAAGCCGAAAAAGCGGGGCTCGCGTTCCGTCCCGGCGTGACACAGAAACTCTCCCCCGATCCCACCGGCATCCTTCATGAGTCCGTCAAGGGCATTTTCAGCCGCCTGCGAACCCGACCAAGAAGCGTTCCCAAAATCGTCGAAGGCAACGACTCGCTGCACTCGTCGGCGCTTGCCCGCCACGCCGATCCGCCACTGATCCAGCCAGATTACTGGCCCACCCAGACACTAAAGCCAAATGAGAACGCGACCCGGTGGATCGCCGCGAGAGAACACTGGAACCGGACCGGTTTGTTCCTCGAAAAAGGCGTCGACTACGAATTCAAGGCCACCGGCGAATGGCTCGACGCAAAGATCCACTGCACGCCGGATGGGCCCAAGCCCGGTTTTCACCCAGCGAAGCTGTTCTATATCGGATCGGTCGTGTCCGACCTACTTCAACGGCGCAAGCGCGAACGCACAGGCCATGACGACGCGGTTGTGCGTGGCGCGCGGCGCGAACAGAACATGCCTTGGTTCTGTCTTGTCGGCGTTGTCGCCAATGGCCAAGGCGTGGATCTCGACTCACATAAGATCAACCATCACGAAGCGTTCAGGATTGGATCGGCTCGCAGTTACACGCCCCGAGCCAGTGGCTACCTCTATTGCTTTGCAAATGATGTTTGGAGCTTTTACGGCAACAACAAGGGCGGCATTTCGCTCTCTGTGGCGCGCGGCTGATCCACCGCATCGCATGTTCCTGCTCTATAAGCAGTAGATGGCCGGGTGAACGGCCTCAAGGCACACGTTAACCAGTCGTCAAAGAATTGATCCAAAATTGAAGCAAATCATGTCAGTTTGATGGGTGCATATACTTCGCGTGCCGGATCACCACCACGCGCAGCCGACATGAGACCGTGAAAGGAATGTTTCGATGAAACCGCTGGCCAGACCCGACCGGACTTCGGACAGGGGCACAAAGATTGTCACGCTCGACAATTTCCGGCCCCGGGCCAGCCTGTCGCCGCTGCGCCAGGCCGAGGTCTATTGGGCCGCGCTGCGTCAGGGGATGGGGTCCCCAAACGCGCGGCGATCGATCCGCGGGGACTGTCCAATCTGCTGCAATACGCCTTCATTCTGGAACGTGTGGCCCCCGGCCTCGCCCGGTTCCGGCTGGCTGGGCAGCACCTGACACAGGTGATGGACATGGAGGTGTCGGGCATCCCGCTGACCGCGCTGTTCGCGGGAACAGACCGGCAAGCGGTGAGCGAGCATCTGACCCGCTTGTTCGACGGCCCGGCCATCGTAGAACTGACGCTCAGAGGGCAGCGCCGATTCGGACGCAAGACGCCGTCCGCGCGGATGATCCTGCTGCCTCTGTGCAGCGAGTGCGGCAATGTGGACCGGGCGCTGGGTGTCATCGTGTCCGAGGATGACTCGGCCAAGGGCATCGGTCAGATGCAGATTGAAACCGCGCATCACCGCGCAATCGGCCCGGAACCGGAACCCGGTAAGTGCGCCGGTATGGGCACAACCGCACCGACGCGTGACCGGTCGAGCTTCCGGTTGGTGCCGGTCCGATAAACAAGAAAAAGGCGGGCTTGATGCCCGCCTTGTCCGTTTTGCGATAGAGGCGGCGATCAGCTTGCGGCGCGCTTGCTGCCATTCTGCCGACGTTGCGACAGTTCCTCGGCTACGAGGAAGGCCAGTTCCAGCGACTGGTTGGCATTCAGGCGCGGATCGCAGGCCGTGTGGTAGCGGTCGCTCAGATCCTCTTCGGTCACTGCGCGCACGCCACCGGTGCATTCGGTCACGTCCTGGCCGGTCATCTCGAAATGGACGCCGCCGGGAATGGTGCCCTCGGCCTGATGCACGGCGAAGAAATCCCGCACCTCGCCCAGAACCGCGTTGAAGGGACGCGTCTTGTAGCCGGTCGCCGACTTGATGGTGTTGCCATGCATCGGGTCACAGACCCAGGTCACGGTCGCGCCTTCTTCTTTCACCGCATTGATCAGACGCGGCAGATGTTCTGCCACCTTGCCGGCACCGAATCGCGCGATCAAGGTCAGACGCCCCTCTTCGTTTTCGGGGTTTAATTTGCCCATCAGCACCTTGAGGTCTTCAGGCGTCGTGGTCGGGCCGCACTTCAGACCGATCGGGTTCAGCACGCCGCGCGCGAATTCCACATGTGCCCCGTCGGGTTGACGGGTACGGTCGCCGATCCAGATCATGTGCCCCGACCCTGCCAGCCAGTTGCCCGAGGTCGAATCGAGCCGCGTCAGCGCCTCTTCATATTCCAGAAGCAGACCCTCGTGGCTGGTATAGAATTCCACCGATTGCAGCGTGTGGGCCGCGTCCTGGGTCACACCGGCAGCTTTCATGAAGTCCAGCGTATCGGTGATGCGGTTGGCCACTTCGCGATAGGCCTCAGCCTTTTCACTTTCGGTAAAGCCCAGCGTCCAGGCATGGACCTGATGCACATCCGCATAACCACCCGTCGAAAATGCCCGGATCAGGTTCAGAGTTGCCGCCGCCTGGGTGTAGGCCTGCAGCATTTTCTTGGGATCTGGAATGCGCGACTCTGGCGTGAAATCCAGCTCGTTGATGATGTCACCGCGGTAGCTGGGCAGTTCGACCCCGTCCACAACCTCGGTTGGTGCACTGCGCGGCTTGGCGAACTGGCCCGCCATGCGGCCCACCTTGACCACCGGCACCTTGGCGCCATAGGTCAGCACCATCGCCATCTGCAGCATGACCTTGAATGTGTCACGGATGCCGTCGGCGCTGAACTGCTCGAAGCTTTCGGCGCAATCGCCGCCCTGCAGCAGGAACGCCTCACCCCGGCCCGCGGCACCGATATGCTGCTTGAGCCGACGCGACTCGCCAGCAAAAACCAGCGGAGGATACTTTGCGAGCTGCGCCTCTACCGCAGCCAGGGCCGCCGGATCGGTATAGTCGGGCATCTGAACCCGAGGCTTGTTGCGCCAGTCGGTTTTTTGCCACTCACTCATAGCTTTTCGTCTCCGCTAAGATCTATTCAGGAGGCTTCTATACAAAAAGCCTGAAACAGAGGCCATACGTGATTTGAGGCTCTTGACGCGGCAATTTCCGTCAGAGCATGGTGCTGCGCACGCCATGCTGTCCGGCGCTGCCCGCGACAGCCGCCAGTTTGGGAAGATCCAGAAATGAAAGAGCAACGCCAAGTTGTCGAAGTGGACGTTGAATCCACCAAACCAAAGCACTTCGTCTTTGTCCTACTGGACAAGTTCTCGGTGCTGTCCTTTGCCTCTGCGCTGGACAGTCTGCGGATCGCCAACCGCATGTCCGGGCGCGAGCTGTATTCCTGGAGCCTGACCGGCGAGGGTGGCGAGAATGTGCCGTGTTCGGCCGGAACCAGTTTCCGGCTGGATGGCGATCTGGGCGAGCTGTCGCGCGACGATACGGTGCTGATTTGCAGCGGTGTCGATGTGCAGAAGGCGACGACGAAACGCCTGCTAAGCTGGCTGCGCCGTGAGGCCCGCAAGGGAATCAAGATCGGCGGTCTGTGCACCGGGGCCTTTACGCTGGCCAAGGCGGGGCTTCTGGACGGCAAACGCGCGACCATCCACTGGGAAAACTCCGACAGCTTCACCGAGGAATTCGACGAGGTCGAGCTTACCAAATCGGTCTTCCTGATTGACGGCAACCGGATGACCACGGCGGGTGGCACCTCTTCCATCGACCTGATGCTCAAGCTTATCGCTGACGATTTCGGCGAGGAACTGGCCAATGCGGTGGCCGATCAGATGATCTATTCCACCATACGCACCGATCAGGACACCCAGCGGCTGTCAGTGCCCACCCGAATCGGCGTGCGCCATCCCAAGCTGAGTCAGGTGATCCAGATGATGGAGCGTAATATCGAAGAACCGATCAGCCCGTCGATTCTGGCCAAGGATGTGGGCATGTCCACGCGGCAGCTAGAACGGCTGTTCCGCCGTTATCTGAACCGCAGCCCCAAACGCTATTACATGGAGCTACGACTGCAAAAGGCGCGCAACTTGCTGATGCAGACCGACATGACGGTGATCAATGTGGCTCTGGCCTGCGGGTTTGCAAGCCCCTCGCATTTCTCGAAATGCTACCGTGCGCATTACAACACCACACCCTATCGCGAGCGTGGTGCGCATGCCGGGCGAACGTCGGGATAAGTCATCGTGTTCAGCGCTGGATAAAAGCTCAATGCGGCGCATGGATTGGATGCGCTGCTTTGGCATGCAGGCGCGTTGCAATCAAGAACGCCACACCTAGTGAGCACAGTACCGACGCCTTGATAAGGGTGCAAGTCTGCACCCTTATCAAGCACGGCTTCGACAGAGTCGGTGATCGGCTCCTGCTATGAAAAAATGGACGCCGAAGACGCCCCAACTTCTCTTGTGCCGACGTTTGTCAATTGCAGACAGATCGCCCCCAATTCGGATGCCGACAAAGCAGATCGCCCCCCAGACCTGCCATGAATTTGTTTCGCGTCAGCCCGGCGCCATCCGGTAGACCGCGCCGTCCCCCACCGAAATGAACCAGATCGACCCATCCGGTGCCTCGACAATGTCGCGCACCCGGCCCGTTTCGGAGCCTTCGATTTGCTCGACCTCGCGCAGGTCCTTGCCCGCCAGCCGCGCGATATGATCGAACTTGAGCGAGCCGATAAAGATATCACCGCGCCACTCGGGCCAGAGCTTGCCGGAATAGACCATCAACCCCGAGGGCGCGATCGACGGGTCCCAGTAATGTTTGGGCTGTTCCAGTCCCGGCTTTTTCGTGCCTTCACCGATCTTCTTGCCGGAATAATGCCGACCGTAGGAAATCACCGGCCAGCCGTAATTCGCTCCCTTGCGGATCAGGTTGACCTCATCACCGCCCTTGGCACCATGCTCCGAGGTCCAGAGCCGCCCCTGCAGATCAAGCGCTGCACCTTGCGGATTGCGATGGCCGTATGACCAGATTTCCGGGCGCACGCCCTCCTGCCCGACAAACGGGTTGTCGGCCGGGACCGAGCCATCGCGGTTAATCCGCACGATTGTCCCGTTGTGGTTACCGACATCCTGCGCCGAAGGTCGATCACCGCGCTCACCTATGGTCAGGAACAATGTGCCATCCCGCGCCTCAACCACGCGACTGCCGAAATGGCGCCCGCCCGAGCGGCCCTCGGACGCCTCGAAGGTCACCCGGACATTCTCCAACCGGCTGTTATCTGCGCTCAGCCGTCCAATCGCCAGCGCCGTGCCGGCCCCGCCGCGCATCTTCTTGGAGAAGGTCAGAAACACTTCGCGGCTCTGCGCGAAATCTCGTGGCAGGGTGACGTCCAGCAAACCGCCCTGCCCGCGCGCCACCACTTTGGGCACGCCGGTGACGCGAGACTTGTGCCCGCCTGCAAAATGAAACAGATCGCCGCCGCGCTCGGTGACAAGAAAGCCACCTCCGGGCAGATGCGCGATGGCCCAGGGCGCATCGAGATCACCTGCCATTCGGGTCACGCTCACCGGCCCGGCACTGGTCTGCAGCGGGTTGGCGGTCAGGGCCGCACCGGCCAGAACGAGGGCGGAGAAGATCGAAATGAAAAGGTGCATGAAACCTCCCGTAACACTGAGATTGCCTGTCTGACATGTAACGCGCACGCGCTCGGGGACGAGCCCGTTCGACATGAAGTTTACCTAACGCATTCTGGTTTTCTTTGGACTTTTCTTTTGCATGGCTCTTGCCTAGGGTCGGATCAGAACAAAAAACGACCAAATTGGGAGTCTACTCATGAAGAAATTATTGACGGCTACTGCGGCCACCGCCCTGTTGTCTGGCGCCGCCTTTGCCGGGGGTCATGCCAAAGAGGTCAAGCTTGGCATTCTTATCGGTTTCACGGGGCCGATTGAAACGCTGGCGCCTGCAATGGCCTCTGGCGCCGAGCTTGCGATGAAAGAGGTGACCGACAGCGGCTTGCTGTTGGACAGTGCGACGGTTGTGCCGCTGCGCGCCGACACCAACTGCATCGACAACGGTCTGGCGACCTCGAACGCGGAACGTCTGATCTCTGAGGGAATTCATGGCCTTATTGGCGGCGATTGCTCGGGTGTGACCGGTGCGATCCTGCAGAATGTGGCGATCCCGAACGGGATGGTGATGATCTCGCCCTCGGCCACCTCGCCCGGTCTGACCACAGTCGAGGATAACGATCTATTCTTCCGCACCGCGCCATCAGATGCGCGCGAAGGCGAGGTCATGGCGGATGTGCTGAAAGACCGGGGCATCAATTCCATCGCGCTGACTTACACAAACAATGACTATGGCAAGGGTCTGGCCGATGCGATCACCACCGCCTTTGAGGCAGCGGGTGGCGAAGTGACTATCTCGGCCGCACATGAGGATGGCAAGGGTGACTATTCCGCCGAAGTGGGTGCGCTGGCCTCAGCTGGCGGCGACCTACTGGTGGTTGCGGGCTATCTCGATCAGGGCGGGTTGGGCATCATCCAGTCGTCGCTGGACAGCGGCGCGTACGACACGTTTGGCCTGCCCGGCGGCATGATCGGCGACAGCCTGCCTGCCAATGTCGGCCCCGACCTGAACGGCTCTTTCGGCCAGATCGCCGGCTCGGGTGGCGAAGGCATCGAACGTCTGACCGCGCTGGCCGGAGACGCCTTTGACGCCACCTCGCCTTATGCGCCGGAAAGCTATGACGCAGCGGCGCTGTTCATGTTTGCGATGCAGGCAGCCAATTCGACCGATCCGGCAGACTACGGTCCCAAGATCTTCGAGGTTGCCAACGCTCCGGGCGAAAAGATCTATCCCGGCGAACTGGCCAAGGGTCTGCAGATCCTCAAGGATGGCGGCGAGATCGACTATGTCGGCGGCTCGGCGGTTGAACTGATTGGCCCCGGCGAAAGCGCGGGCAGCTATCGCGAGATCGAGGTCAAGGACGGCAAAAACGAAACGGTCGGGTTCCGCTGAACCTTTGAGGCCTGAACGAATTGAACGGCCCGGGGTTCGCCTCGGGCTGTTTCAATAAACCAAAAGCCGTAGCAAAGCGGCGCGGGGGCAAATTTCCATGATCACCGTAAAAGACGTGCACAAGCATTTCGGTGGCTTTCACGCCGTCGACGGCGCAACGCTGGAGATTTCGCAAGGCACGATCACCGGTTTGATTGGCCCAAACGGCGCCGGAAAAACCACACTTTTCAATGTGATAGCTGGCGTTCTTCCACCTACGTCGGGGCGCGTGGCCATGGATGGCGAGGATATCACCGGCCTGCCGCCGCATACGTTGTTTCACAAGGGGCTGCTGCGTACCTTCCAGATCGCACATGAGTTTTCCACCATGTCCTGCCGTGAGAACCTGATGATGGTGCCGGGCGGGCAATCGGGGGAATCGCTGTGGAATACCTGGTTCGGGCGCAAACGGATCGCTGATGAGGAACGCGCGCTGGCGGCCCGCGCCGATGAAGTGCTGGAGTTCCTGACCATCGAACATCTGGCCGATCACAAGGCGGGTCAGGTCTCGGGCGGGCAGAAAAAACTGCTGGAGCTGGGCCGCACCATGATGGTCGATGCCAAGATCGTGTTTCTGGACGAGGTCGGCGCGGGCGTGAACCGCACCCTGCTCAACACCATCGGCGACGCGATCATCCGGCTGAACAAGGAGCGCGGTTACACGTTCGTGGTCATCGAACATGACATGGATTTCATCGGTCGCCTCTGCGATCCGGTGATCTGCATGGCAGAAGGCAAAGTGCTGGCCGAGGGGACTTTGGCCGAGATCAAGGCCAACGAGCATGTGATCGAGGCCTATCTGGGCACCGGTCTGAAGAACAAGGCAAAGCTGGAGGCAAGCGATGGCTGAGCCGTTTCTGATCGGTGACACCATGACCGGCGGCTATGGCAAGGGGCCGGACATTCTGCATGAGTGCACCATCGCGGTGAATCCCGGTGAGATCGCGGTGATTGTTGGCCCTAATGGCGCGGGCAAGTCGACCGCGATGAAGGCGGTGTTCGGGATGCTTGATGTGCGCGCGGGCGCCGTGCGGCTCGATGGCGAGGACATCACGTCACTTACACCCCAAGACCGGGTGAGCAAGGGGATGGGGTTTGTGCCGCAGACCTCGAACATCTTCACCTCGCTGACGGTGGAGGAGAACCTCGAGATGGGCGCGTTCATCCGGCGCGACGATATCTCGGGCACGATGGAGCAGGTCTATCACCTGTTCCCGATCCTCAAGGACAAGCGCAATCAGGCGGCGGGAGAGCTGTCGGGCGGGCAACGCCAGCAGGTCGCCGTCGGTCGCGCGCTGATGACTCAGCCCAAGGTGCTGATGCTGGACGAGCCCACCGCGGGCGTTTCGCCCATCGTGATGGATGAGCTGTTTGACCGGATCATCGAGGTCTCTCGCACCGGGCTGCCGATCCTGATGGTGGAACAGAACGCCAAGCAAGCCCTTGAGATCGCGGATAAAGGTTATGTGCTGGTGCAGGGGCGTAACGCGTATACCGGGACAGGCAAGGAATTGCTGGCCGATCCCGAAGTGCGCAAGAGTTTTTTGGGGGGATGAGGATGCTGCGTGGATTCAGCATACTTGCCGCTCTAGCAAGCGCCAACACCAGCGTCGCTGGCTTTGATCCAGAATACAGTTGCCTGTCTCCCGGCACTGACATCGACTTAGTTATCAGCGGTGTACGCACCAAGTTAGCTGCTGAAACACCGATTACAGTTATATTCGGTCACAGAATGAACGAAGGGTTCTTTCCCGCGTGGATCCGAATGAAAAAAAGTCGATATGTTCGCGGTTTTTCTCATTCGGTGGTTGGAACTCCAACAAATGAAGATGAAAGCCCAATGGATCGGATTGTTCGGACACAATCGAATGTCGTCTGGATACATTCTGGAGGCGGTACTTTTGAGCCCCCTAAAGAACTTATACTGAACTGCGACGCAATCGGCGGAGGATCTAATTGATGGACCTCCTCAACGCCCTTGTGAACCTCTCCAACTTTGTTCTGATCCCCGCCACCGCCTATGGCAGCCAGCTTGCCCTTGGTGCACTCGGGGTGACGATGATCTATGGCATCCTGAGGTTCTCGAACTTCGCCCATGGCGGTACGATGACCTTCGGCGCAATGATCGCGGTTATGGCGACCTCTGCACACTCTGCAACGTCTCCCGGATCATTTCCGTTCAGGTGTGGCGTGCACGCTAACTGCAGTGGTCCAAACGAATGCGAAGAGAACCCCCAACCCTACAGGACAATTCGGTTTTTTCGCAGAGATGATTCATACATAGTCTCATCTCTACTAAGCGAAAGAATAGTCGGATATTTCGAAAACGAGCTAGCTGCGCAAAGTTATCTTATGAAAAACCCCCAAATACGCGGTTTCAGCGTGGTCGTCGTGCCGGAACACATATGGGAAGACGTTGAAGGGTTTCGCATCTACACAATTTCGACCGCCGATAACACACTTTCACTTTCAGAAGCCTACACCAGCATAGTTTGCAAGGGACGCTAAGAGACGCAATGGACTTCCTAAACGCCATTGTGGCGCTCTCCAACTTCGTTCTGATCCCCGCTATCGCTTACGGCTCGCAACTTGCCCTCGGTGCGCTGGGCGTGACGATGATCTATGGCATCCTGCGGTTCTCGAATTTTGCTCATGGCGACACGATGGCCTTTGGCGCGATGATCGCCGTCCTTGTCACCTGGTGGATGCAGAGCGTGGGGATCAGCCTTGGGCCGCTGCCCACCGCCCTGCTCGCCCTGCCCTTTGCCATTCTCGGCTGCATGGCGTTGCTGCTGGTCACCGACCGGGTGGTCTATCGGTTTTATCGCGAACAGAAGGCTAAGCCGGTGATCCTGGTCATTGTCTCGATGGGCGTAATGTTCATCTTCAACGGGTTGACGCGCTTCATCATCGGCCCCGGCGATCAGCGCTTTACCGATGGCGAGCGGTTCATCATCTCGGCACGCGACTTCAAGGCGATGACCGGGCTGAAAGAGGGGCTGGCGATCAAGACCACCCAAGGCATCACGGTTGTAGTGGCGGTGATCTGTGTGGCGCTGCTTTTCTGGTTCCTGAACCGCACCCGCACCGGCAAATCCATGCGCGCCTATTCCGACAATGAGGATCTGGCGCTGCTCTCGGGCATCAACCCCGAGCGGGTAGTGATGTATACATGGTTGATCGTGGCCGCTTTGGCGACCACGGCAGGGGTGCTCTATGGCCTCGACAAGAGCTTTCGACCCTTTGTCTATTTTCAGTTGCTTCTGCCAATCTTCGCCTCGGCGATTGTCGGCGGGTTGGGCAACCCCCTGGGGGCCATTGCGGGTGGTTTCCTGATCGCGTTCTCCGAAGTGCTGATCACCTATGCGTGGAAGAAGGTGCTGGTCTACATGATGCCAGAGGCGCTTGAGCCTTCGGGCCTCGCGCAACTGCTGAGCACTGATTACAAATTCGCGGTCAGTTTCGTGATCCTGCTGATCGTGCTGCTGTTCCGACCGACGGGCCTGTTCAAGGGGCAAACGATATGAGCGAGAGCGTCAGGAATACCGGGCTTTTTGCCATCGTTGCCGGTCTGATCGCACTGACCGGGTTCATGCAGAGCTGGAACAGCGCGCTATTCATTCTGAACATGGGGCTGATTTCGGCCATCATGGCGATTGGTGTGAACCTGCAATGGGGCTTTGCCGGGCTGTTCAATGTGGGTGTCATGGGCTTTGTGGCGCTGGGCGGGCTGGCGGCTGTGCTGGTCGCCATGCCACCAGAGACCGAGGCCTGGTCCGCAGGCGGAATGGGCGTCATCCTTGGCTTGCTACTGGGGGCAGCCACCGTCTTTGCGGCGGTGATGGTGATGAGCAAGATGCCCAAGGGCCGCGCGCGAACGCTTAGCGTGATCGTTGTGCTTGTGGGTGGGTTCTTCCTGTTTCGCGCGGTGTTCGATCCATCAGTGGCGGCGATCGAGGCGGTAAATCCCGCGGCGACTGGCTATCTGGGCGGGCTGAACTTTTTCTCTGCCGGGAGGACCGAATTGCGAGCCGACCTGTTCGCACTGCTGTCCTGGCCGGTTGGTGGGTTGTTGGCGGCGGGGGCGGCCTGGTTGATCGGCAAGACGGCTCTGGGCCTGCGCTCGGACTATCTGGCCATCGCAACGCTGGGCATTGCCGAGATCATCATCGCCGTGATCAAGAACGAGGATTGGCTGGCGCGCGGCGTCAAGAACGTGATCGGCATTCCGCGCCCTGCGCCCTATGAGATCACACTGCAAAACTCGCCGGAATTCGTCGACCGCGCCGGCGCGATGGGGCTGGACCCGGTCATTGCATCGACGCTCTATGTCAAGCTGGTCTATACGTTCTTGTTTCTGGTGGTGCTGCTGACGCTGCTCTGGATGGCGCAGAAAGCACTAAAAAGCCCGTGGGGCCGGATGATGCGCGCGATCCGCGACAATGAGGTCGCCGCCGAGGCGATGGGCAAGGATGTGACCCGCCGCCACTTGCAGATTTTCGTGCTGGGATCAGCGGTATGCGGCATTGCGGGGGCGATGATCACAACGCTGGACGGACAGCTGACACCGGGGACCTACCAGCCCCTGCGATTCACATTCCTGATCTGGGTGATGGTGATCGTCGGCGGATCGGGAAACAATTTCGGCGCGGTATTGGGAGCGTTTCTGATCTGGTTCCTTTGGGTTCAGGTGGAACCGATCGGCCTCTGGCTGATGCAGGTCATCACGTCGGGCTTGCCCGAGGGTAGTGGCCTCAAGGCGCATCTGATCGAGTCCGCGGCCCATATGCGACTGTTAACAATGGGAATTATCCTGTTGCTTGTGCTGCGCTTCAGCCCTCGCGGATTGATCCCGGAAAGGTAAACCCATACGCCTAAACTGATGCGACGGGCGGGTTCTTCCCCTTTGTGCCAAGATGTTGGTGGGTTTATACCCTTCGAACAATTCTTTGGGGAAAGAAAACAATGAAAACTGTAATGAGTTCCGTGCCGGTTTTGGCATGTGTTGCCGCCGTGTTGGTGGCAGGGTGCGTACCGTCGCCTTCCAACTATGAAACAACACCGGTTCAGGTGCAGAGCGACAAGGGCATCGTCACCTGTCAGCTTTATTCCAAGGACCTCGTCGTCTGGGACCGCGCCATCGACCGCCCCAACAGCATGGGTGTGCAAGAGGCTGACGCCATCTGCAAGGAAGAGGGCAAGCGCGAAAAGCGGCGCTGATGCTCTAGCGTCCCTTGAAAAAGCTACCGAGGATGCCGCGCACGATGCGGCGCCCTGTGGTCCCTTTCAGTTCCTTGATAACCGCCTCACCCATGGCACTGGCGAATGTATCCTTGCGCCGCGTAATGCGTGACGATGACCGACTGACACGCGCCCCATTATAGCGCCGCGCCGAGGCATATTCGCGTTGCGCGGGGGGCTGATCTTCGGCTGCGATCTCGGCGGTTTCGGCCTCTTGTGAAGCCTGATCTGCGCGCGCGGACAGGATCTCGAAGGCCGATCTGCGATCCAGCGTCTTGTCGTATTTCCCGGCCAGATCGGAATCGACAAGCATCTCTTTGCGCTCTGCAGCGGTGATCGGGCCAAGCTGTGTCGAGGGCGGACGAATGAGCGTACGCTCGACGATCCCTGGAACGCCCTTTTTCTGCAGCATTGAGGTCACTGCCTCACCCACGCCGACCTCTCGAATGGCTTCCTCGGTGTCGAAAGCCGGGTTCTCGCGATAGGTCTCAGCCGCCATCCGCAGGTTCTTGCGGTCGCGTGCGGTAAAGGCGCGCAGCGCGTGCTGGATTCGGTTGCCGAGCTGGCCCAGGATATCCTCGGGTACATCCGCCGGGTTCTGTGTGATGAAATATACCCCGACCCCCTTGGACCGGATCAGCCGCGCCACCTGTTCCACCTTATCGACCAGCACCTTGGGCGCGTCATCGAAGAGTAGATGCGCCTCATCAAAGAAGAATACCAGCTTCGGTTTTTCGGGGTCACCCACTTCGGGCAGTTCTTCAAACAGCTCGCTCAACAGCCAGAGCAGGAAGGTGGCATAGAGCCCCGGGGCAGACATCAGCTTGTCGGAGGCAAGGATGTTGATCATCCCGCGACCCTCGCCGTCCTGGCGCATCAGGTCCGACAGTTCCAGTGCCGGTTCGCCAAAGAGTTTGTTGGCGCCCTGGTTCTCGATCACCAGCAGACGCCGCTGGATCGCGCCCACCGATGCGGTTGAGATATTGCCATAGCGCAACGACAATTGCGCCCGGTTCTCGCCGACCCAAACCAACAATGCCTGCAGGTCCTTGAGATCAAGCAGCGGCAGCCCCTCGTCATCGCTCAGGCGGAAGGCGATGTTCAGGATCCCCTCCTGCGCCTCGGTCAACTCAAGCAGGCGCGACAGGAGCAGCGGGCCCATCTCGCTGACCGTGGTGCGCACCGGGTGACCTTGATTGCCAAACAGGTCCCAGAAGGTCACAGGGCTGGCGCGGTAAGCGTAGTTGTCGAACCCGATCTGCGCGGCACGGTCTGTGAAGGCCTGATGCAGCTTGTGATCAGCTCGCCCGGATTTTGCCAGACCCGAAAGGTCGCCTTTGACGTCGGAAAGAAACACCGGAACACCCGCTTGCGAGAATCCTTCCGCAAGGATCTGCAATGTGACGGTCTTGCCGGTGCCGGTTGCCCCAGCGATCAGACCATGCCGGTTGGCGTAGTTCAGCGCCAGACCCTGTTTCTCACCATAGTCCGGTCCGCCGCCGCCCAGGAAAATCTTGCCGTCCATTGATCTTGCGCCCCAATCTCACCGTTTCGCCCCGACCATACAAACTTAACCTTTGTCTGCGAAAGTGCTTTCTGTCCTGCCGCTTGGCGGGACAGTTTCCTCCCTGTCAGACTAGCCGTGCCTCCGGGCACGGTTTTTTTTCGTGTTTCCGTCAAAGCGATTCGATTTTTTTCGCTTAGCTGTTGACCCGTTGGCTCTGCTCTCGTAACGTCTGCGCATAACTAAGTCGGCCAGTCCGACGGGGAGAAAAATTCTGAAGAGAGGCTGATCAACGGCCTC
The DNA here is from genome assembly GCF_041537925.1 of Ruegeria hyattellae. Taxonomy (NCBI): domain Bacteria; kingdom Pseudomonadati; phylum Pseudomonadota; class Alphaproteobacteria; order Rhodobacterales; family Roseobacteraceae; genus Ruegeria; species Ruegeria hyattellae. Next base: position 298,790 of record NZ_JBGOSH010000001.1, read on the forward strand.
TCTTTTTTGCTTTCCGCCGCCCTGCAATTTCCTGGAATTTCGCAAAACGTTGCCACCCGCGCCAATTGGCCCTGACACGCCCCTGCGGCCATGCTAGACCCGGCCCAAACAGAGCGACAATCCAAGAGGCAAGCATGTTCAAGAAACTGTCACCGGCCTGCGTAGCGGCCCTTCTGTCGCTGAGCACAGCGACCTATGCGCAGGACACGACCGAGGCCGGGAACGAGACTGCGGAAACTGACCAGGGCGCCGTCGAAAGCGCCGAGAACGAAGGCGTTCTGGACCTCGGCCAGCCGGTTACCGATGCTCAGCAACTGGGCAGCCGTTATGCCAAGGAAACCTTTGGCGATTGGAACCTGGCATGTATCAGAACTGAAGCCGAAACTGATCCCTGCTCGCTGTTGCAGGTCATGAACGGCCCCGACGGCAATCCGATGGCCGAAATGTCGCTGTTCCGGATCAAGAACAGTGGTGCGGCGATTGCAGGAGCAACGATCATTGTCCCGCTAGAGACGCTGCTGACCGCGCCGCTGACCATCTCGGTCGATGGGGCACCGGGCAAGCGGTACAATTACACGCTGTGCAACCCGGTCGGCTGCGTGGCGCAGATTGGTCTGACACAGGCCGATATCGACGCGATGAAAAAAGGGACCGAGGCCACCATCTCGCTGGTGCCCGCACCGGCCCCGGACCAGAAGATAGACATCAAGATGTCGCTCAAGGGCTTCACCGCCGGCTTTGATGCGGTGGATGTGATCGAGAACTGATCAGCGATGGCGATGGGGGTGCTGCCCCCGTCGCCCGTGCCGGGTGCTTCTCCCGGGATATTTTTAGCATGGTGAAGAATGGATCGGCGCACCGGGCAGGCTTTGCGCGTCAGACCTTGCGCAGAGCAAGAACCGCGTTCAGCCCGCCAAAGGCGAAGGCGTTGGTCAGCGCCACATCGACCTGCGCCTCGCGCGCCTCGTTCGGCACTACGTCCAGTGCGCATTCGGGGTCGGCCTCTTCATAGCCAATGGTCGGCGCGATGACCCCGTCGCGTAGCGCCATGATACAGGCCAGTAACTCCACCGCGCCGGTGCCACCGATCAGATGGCCATGCATGGATTTGGTCGAACTGATCATCAGGTTATCGGCATGGGTGCCAAAGACCCCCGCCACGGCGGCGCATTCGGTCTTGTCATTGGCCGTGGTGCCGGTGCCATGGGCGTTGATATAGCCGACCTGATCGAGGTTAATGCCCGCATCGGCCAACGCGCCTGACATGGCTCGCGCCGCGCCCTGTTTCGAGGGCATCACGATATCGGCAGCATCCGAGGACATGGCAAAGCCCACTATCTCGCACAGGATATCGGCGCCGCGCGCACGCGCATGGTCATATTCCTCGAAGACGAAGATGCCCGCACCCTCGCCCTGCACCATGCCGTTGCGGTTGCCGCTGAACGGGCGGCAGGCGTCCTTGGACATCACCCGCAGCCCTTCCCAGGCTTTCACGCCCCCAAAGCACAGCATCGATTCCGATCCGCCGGTGACCATCGCGGGCGCGGCACCGCTGCGCACCATCGAAAAGGCCAACGCCATGGCGTGGTTCGACGAGGCGCAGGCGGTGGACACGGTGAAGCTGGGGCCTTTGAGGTTGTATTCCATCGACACATGGCTGGCCGCCGCGTTGTTCATCAGTTTCGGCACCACGAAGGGGTGGACCCGGTTCTTGCCGTCCTCATAGACCGAGCGGTAGTTGTCGTCCCAAGTGCTGACGCCTCCGCCCGCCGTGCCCAGCACCACGCCGGACCGCGCCGCCAGATCGCCGTGAAATTCGATCCCTGACTGGTCGATCGCCTCTTTGGCGGCGGTCAGGGTGAATTGGGTGAACCGGTCATAGAGCGTCATCTGCTGGCGGTTGAAGCGCCCTTCGGCCTCGAACCCACGCACCTGGCCGCCGATTTTGATGGCCAGTCGGTCGACATCACGAAACTCCAGTTCTCCGATGCCGCAACGGCCCTCGCGCATGGCCTCAAGCGTGTCCGCGACGGAATGGCCTAGCGCGTTGATCGTGCCAGCACCGGTAATGACTACGCGTTTCATATCCGGCAATCAGACCTTTTCCGACACCAGTTTCTCGATGCCGGCGATAATCGCTGCCACATTCGAGATATCGAAATCGCTCGCCTCGGGTTCATTGGCGTTGAAGGGGATCGTGATGTCGAACTCCTCTTCGATTGCAAAGATGCTTTCGACCAGCCCGAGGCTGTCGATTCCCAGATCCTCCAGCGTGCTCTCGGGCGTCACGTCGGATGGTTCCAAAACCGCCTGTTCCGCGATGATGGCGATGACGCGGTCGCTGATGCTCATGTCAGACCCCTGTCTGTTTGTGTCGGCGCAGATTTAATCGCTGGGGTCGGGTTTGGAAACCGCCTTTTTCAGCATCTCGACGTCACGCGCCAATCGCGGCAGGCGACGCTGCGCTTTGTAGATTTCGGTATGGCTATCCATCTTGATTGCGGGATAGCCCATGATAACCCGACCCGCCGGAACATTGGACAGGATCTTTGACCCGCCCCCTGCCACAACGCCATCGCCGATAAAGATGTTGTCGACCACGCCGCACATTCCGCCCAGTACCACATTATTACCGATCTCGACCGAGCCCGAGACGCCGCTGTGACCACAGAGCAGGCAATCGGTGCCGGTGCGGGTGTTGTGGCCCACATGCACGAGGTTATCGAGCTTGGTACCGCTGCCGATGCGGGTGTTGCGGATGGTACCATTGTCGATAGTGGAATTTGCGCCGATCTCGACATCGTCGCCGATCTCGACTGCGCCCAGCGAATGGATACGTAGCCAGGATTGCGCCCGTGCGTCACCGGCATCACCCATAGTCTTGCGTGCGTTTTCGGCGGCAGATACCTCTGGCGTGACAAAACTGAAACCATCGGCACCGATCCGTGCGCCGGGCTGGGCGATGAATCGATCCCCGATGCTGACCCGCGCACCTATGCTGACATGATCGCGCAGAAGAGCCTGCGCACCCAGAACCGCATCCATGCCGATATTAGATTGAGGCCCAATGACCGAACCAACGCCGATCCGCACCCGAGCGCCGATAACGGCCAGAGGCCCGACCGAAACGTCCTCTGCCAACTCTGCGCTGGGGTCGATGACAGCCGAAGGGTGGATGCCGGGTGCAACGCCCTGCCCCTTGTCGAGCATTACGGTGACACCGGCCATCGCCATGCGCGGACGCGGCGCAAAGATCGCCGCCTGAAGACCCAGCGCCTGCCAGTCGGCATCAGGCCAGAGAATGGCGACTTTGGACTGACCACCTGACAGCGCTTCGGCATATTTCGGAGACATGGCCAGCGCCAAATCCGAACCCGTGGCATCGCCCGGCTCTGCTGCGCGCTGGATTTCGAGTGACAGATCGCCTGCCGCCTCGGCGCCGAGCGTTTCGGCAATTTGCTGAACAGTGAACACGTAGGCCTCCGGCTGGTTCGGATGCCTTCGTGCTTAGCTCTGAACGCCGGAAAGAACCACCCCTGCCCGGTTCAGAGCTTCCCATATCTTGGTATCGCGACCATAGACATCGCGCCGGAACTGCGCCTTGCCATCCGCGCCGACATAGGCGGTTCGGTAGATCAGGTGAACGGGCACCTTCTGATCCAACTCGACCTTGGTTTCGCGCCCGGTATTCAGCATACGGTGGAAGTATGACTTGGGATTCTCTTCCTGTTTGGCCAGCAACGTGTAGGCAAAGTCAAAGGGCTGTGCCAAACGGATGCAACCATGCGAAAACGCACGGGATTCTCGGGCAAAAAGGCTCTTCTGCGGTGTATCGTGCAGATAGATGTTGTGTTTGTTCGGGAACATGAACTTGACCAGACCCAGCGCGTTCTTGGTGCTGGGCGGCTGCCGCATGGCAAAGGGGAAGTTGCGCCGGGAATATTGGGTGAAGTCCACCGCACCCCGGTTTACAACCCGGCCCCGGCGATCAGTGATCTCCAGATGCGAGACCGCATAGGGGTTGGCCTTGAGCTTGGGCAGGTATTCCTTGCCGATGATCGAGCGCGGCACATACCAGCTTGGGTTGATGACCATATGCTCCATCTCGTCGGAGAACTCGGGGCTCTGACGGTCATGGGTATTCTTGCCGATCACCGCGCGGGTCTCGAAGGTGATCCGCCCCTCATCAACGATCTTGGCCGAGAAATCGGTCTGATTGACCAGAACATGACGGGTGCCGCGTTCTTCGGGCAGCCAGCGTTCGCGTTCCAGCGCAACAATCACCGATTTCAGCCGGTCCGAAACCGAACGGTTGAGTTCCTCGATCGTGCCGGGTCCGGCGACGCCGTCCTGCTCAAGCCCATGCGCGGCCTGAAAACCCTGCACCGCCGATTGCATCGTGGTATCAAAACCACGCCCTGCGCTGGGACGCATATAACCCATGGCAACCAGCCGGTTGCGCAGCGCGATGACGCCCTGCCCTTCGCTGCCCAATTCAAGCTTGCCCGACGGCACACCTGCCCCCCAGCCGCCCTGCGCCAGCAACGCCTCGAGCTTGATCTTTTCTTTCTGCAGCGCCCGGTATTGCGGTGAGGCCGGTGCCAGCGAGCGCATATAGGCATTGGGTTCGGCCTGGATCAGCGCATTGAGCAGCGCGACCGGATCAGGCCGCTCGACCGTGCGCACCATGTACTCCGCATCTATGGAGGACGGGCGCAGGATGCCAGATTTAAGATCGCGCGCCAGTTTCAGGAAGGCCCGGCTCAGCGCCACCTCGACCTGCGCCAGATCCTGACGGGTCTGGGCCTGTGACATCTGTTCGACCAAAGCCGCCGTGTCATAGCGCCCCTGCGGCAGCCCATGCACATCGGTATTGCGCAACGCAGCGATCAGCGCTGTGCGGCGCGCCTGGAATGCGGCGCCGTCGCCTGTCCAGACCGGCTGATAGCCGTTTTCACGATAGAACGTGGCGAGATCCTCGCTGCCAAATGTTGCAGCGGCAACAGATTGCTTGAACGCCATCTCTTGCGCCGCGACAGGTGTCGTCAGCACGACGGCCAGACACGCTGCGCGGAAAACCGCTGACAGCGGTCTGGCTTGTTGACGCCGTTTCTCATGAGCCATGGGGAAGTTCCTTGAAAATCTTGTTAATCGCATCACTCGTCACTTCTTCTGTAATTTTCGGTAACAAAAGCGGAAAATGTCCACTCACAATCATAACATTGCGGCACAGTTTTTGCAGATGGTGCAGCGCTGCATCGCCACGCAGCGTTGCCCGAAGGCCACGTTTTTCAAAATAACACCCCTTAATGTTCCTTTGCGCAGAAAATCGCCGAAAATTCCCCCTAGTCTTTAATCAAAAAATTCCCCGCTTGGCCGACGAATCTCACTATGGCATAAGGTCACCACTTGGGGATGAATATTAAGAAAGCACCCGTAACATCGGGCGCAGGCAGGACTTAGTACGGGACGACGCAGTAAATGACTGACATTACATCGACGGGTCTGACCCGGCGCGCCCTATTGGGTGCGTTCGCAGCAAGCGCTGTTGCAGCAGCACCAACTTACTCCCAAGCCGCAGGTTTCCTGCGCGGAGGCGGCGACATCCGGCGCATCCGCATGTATTCCGGTCGCACAGGCGAACGGATCGACATGATATATTGGATCGACGGCGATTATATCAAGGACGCTGTCAAAGAAGTGAACCACTTCATGCGCGACTGGCGTACCGATCAGGTCAAATCCATCGACCTGCGCACCATCGACATCATGGCCGCCTCGCATAACCTCATGGATGTGAGCGAGCCATATATGCTCCTCTCCGGCTATCGCAGCCCCCAGACCAACGCGATGTTGCGCAGCCGGTCGCGAGGCGTTGCCAAGAACTCGCTTCACATGAAGGGCCAGGCGGCCGATCTGCGGCTCTCTTCGCGCTCCGTGGGCCAGATTGCACGCGCCGCACAATCCTGCCGCGCCGGTGGCGTCGGGCGCTATTCGCGTTCGAATTTCGTGCATATGGATTGTGGCGATGTGCGCAATTGGGGCCGCTGAAACCGTCCCTGTCCGAAAAGAACAGATGACCTACCCCCGCGGCCTTGCCCGGGGGTTTTTGTTGTTTTTGGCCCCGCGCGCCAAATCGCGCGATCTCGCAAACTGTGTCCGAAACAGTCAACACTGTGTTCGCACAAGCTTGTTTCAAGATCGCTTCTATTTGTCGAGTATTGGCGCACCTGAGAGGATTCGAACCTCTGGCCTCTGCCTTCGGAGGGCAGCGCTCTATCCAGCTGAGCTACAGGTGCCTGAGACGGGCTATAGGATATCACCCGGCGCGCTGCAATCGGAAATACCCGCGCGGCGAGGCTTTTTGCGCATGCGTCTCAGCCAAACAACTCGTGCGCCAGTTCCAGCGCATCGACCAGCGTGTCGACCTCTTCAGTGGTGTTATAGAGCCCAAAACTGGCGCGGCAGGTTGCGGTGACGCCGAGATGATCCATAAGCGGTCCGGCACAATGATGCCCGGCCCGTACGGCCACACCTTTCTTGTCGAGAATCGTCGAAATATCATGGGCATGCGCGGCACCGTTCAACGTAAAACTGAAGATTGCTGCCTTGTCGGGCCGCGTGCCCTGCAACTGCAGCCAGTTCAATCCTGTCAGCCGCTGATTGGCATAGTCGCGCAAGCCACCCTCATGCGCCGCGATCCTGTCCATGCCCAGATCCATCAGATAGTCCAGCGCCGCGCCCAGACCTATGATCTGCACTATGCCCGGTGTTCCGGCCTCGAACTTCATTGGCGGGTCGTTATAGGTGACCACCTCTTTGCTGACCTCGCGGATCATGTCGCCGCCGCCGATGAAAGGCCGCATCTCGGCCATCCGCTCGGACTTGATATAAATCGCGCCCGAGCCGGACGGGCCATAAAGCTTATGCCCGGTGATGGCATAAAAATCACAGCCGATATCGGCCACGTTCACCGGCATATGTACCGCCCCCTGGCTGCCATCGACCAGTACCGGCACGCCCTTGGCATGGGCGCCTTCGGTGATCGCCTTAACGTCGACAACCGTGCCCAGAACGTTCGAGCACTGGGTTACGGCAACCAGTTTGGTCTTAGGCCCGATCGCATCGATTACCGCTTGAGGATCAAGCGCGCCGGTGGCGTCCACATCAACCCATTTCAGCACCACGCCCTGCCGCTCGCGCAGAAAGTGCCAGGGCACGATATTGGCGTGGTGTTCCATCACCGACAGGACGATCTCGTCACCGGCCTCAAGCCGGGGCATTGCCCAGCCATAGGCGACCAGGTTGATCCCCTCGGTGGTGCCTGAGTTCAGCACGATCTCATCTTCGTTCGGCACACCCAGAAACCGCGCAATGGTGCCGCGCACCGCCTCATAATGCTCGGTCGCAAGGTTGGACAGGTAGTGCAGGCCCCGATGCACATTGGAGTACTCGTGGGAATAAGCGCGCGTCACCGCGTCAATCACCACCTGAGGCTTTTGCGCCGAGGCACCATTGTCCAGATAGGTCAGAGGCTTGCCATTCACTTCGCGGCTCAGGATCGGGAAATCCCCACGGATTTTCTGAACATCATACAAAGGTTGCACTCCCCACGATTGGTCCCCCCGCGAGGGACAGGAAGAAATATAGAACCACCGCCATTGCAATGATCGAAACCAGCAACAGTAGCACGGACTGCCCCAACGAATTGAGCCTGTGCGCCTGATCAATGAAATGAACCATGATGTAAAGACCGACCAAAGACCCGGCTATCCCGATCAGGGCTCCAAACACCGGGGCGACAAGCAACAGGATCAGCACCACAAGTTCAAGCACGAAGCGCAGGTATTGCAGCCAGATGATCAACACAAAGACATCATTGAACCGACCCGAGCCGCCCATCTTGGGACCGATAAACGACAAAACGGAGACAAAGAGAAGAATCGCACCGGTAAAGAACCCTGCATATGCCAAGGGTGGCAGGGCAAGAACCGGCAATTCTCCCGTCAGGTTCGAAAGCATCATGTCCGACAGAACCTGTGCGGCCGTGTTCAACACAACGGCCAGCGCAAAGGCGAGCCAGAGCACATTGCGCTCCAGCCGCAGGGCGAGAATGTCCTGCGCAGCCTGCGCCGGGTCCTTCAGCGTCAGGGTCGCCAGATTGCCCCACTCTGCCCGGTTCATTGCCCGCCCCTTTCGGCCTGCCGAAGACCGGCGACCCAGAACCAAAAAAACACTGCGATCCACACCATACCCACAAGATTCAACCCCGGTCCCGGTCCGATGAAGCCCGCAACCAGTCCCTGTAACAGCAGAACCGGAGTCGATGCCAGCAGCGACCAGAACAGCGCCAGACGCGCACCATACCATTCGCCCTTTCCGCCAACCAGCCGTGCCAGCAAATGGCTGAACGCGGCCAGAACGTAGAACAGAAGCGGTGCGATGATGAGCCAGCCCAGTAGCGCACCACCCAGCAGAATGTTCAACTCCTGACCGGTCAGATGCGCCTCGCGTGCCAGACGCGGCATCTGCGCGATGAAGACCAGCGCACAAGCGCCCATCAGGATGGCCAGCGCCCGGTCCTCGCGCTGACCCATGGCCAGCAGGCGTTGCATCACGCGGCCGGGGCCGCGATAGGTGGCGCTTATGTCCGAGGTGACCGACACGGCTCAGGCCCGGCGTGACAGCCAGCCATCCAGCCGGTCCACGATGTCCCCGGCCAACGCATCGTCTTCGATCTCTTCGACCGCTTCGGCAAGGAAGGCCAGCGTCAGAAGATCGGTCGCATCTTTCTCGGGTATTCCCCGCGAGCGCAGGTAAAACAGCGCCGTCTCGTCGATCGCCCCCGAGGTCGAGCCATGGGAACAGGCCACGTCATCGGCATAGATCTCCAGCTCGGGCTTGGCAAGGAATTGGCTGTCATCATCCAGCAGCAGGGACTGGCTGATCTGATAGCCATCCGTTTTCTGCGCGCCGGCCTTGACCAGAATCTTGCCCTGAAACACGCCGACTGCACCGTTGCGCAACACTTTCTTGAACACCTGACGGCTTTCGCAATTCACCGCGTCATGGGTGACGAAGACCGTATCGTCATGATGAAAATCGCCATCGCCGACGCAGGCGCCGGCCACATGGGCCACCGCATCGTCACCGGTCAGTTCGATCACCTGTTCGTTGCGGGTCAAGACGCCGTTCACGGTCAGAGTGAAGGACTTATAGACCGATTCCGTTCCCAACCGGGTGAACATATGCGTCACCGCCCGGCGCTTGTGGTCACGGCCCTGCGCGCGTACATGGTGCAATGCGCCGCCATCGGCGATGTCGATCTCCATGCATTTGTTGAAACGCGACGCGGCGGGACCGTTTTCCAGAATGGTGGCCTCGGCCCCCTCCTCGACCCGCACGACATGGTGAAGGTTCGCGTCGGAAGTATCTGATTTATGTCGATAAATCAGGCTTATCGGCTTGGACACCTTCTGTGTGATATGGATCGCCACGCCATCGGTGGCAAAGGCCGTGTTCAGCGCGGCCAAAGGGCGCGGGACAGGTGCATGCCCACGCGCCTCAAGCACGCCATACAGGTCCTTGGCCCAGTGAATATCCTTGCAGCAGATATCTTCGAGCCGATCGATACGCACGCCCTCCAGTTCCAGATCGTCGGAAAGCTCGGGGGCGAACACCCCATCGACAAACACGATCTTCAACCGGTCCACCCCGTCAAAGAGCGGTTTTTCGTCATTTTCGAACACCGCCGCTGGCACGGCGACCGGCTGCACCAGCGTATCGGGGCGGGTGTATTTCCAGTACTCGTCGCGCCGCGATGGCAGGCCCATCTCGCGCACGCGGGCCAAGGCCGCTTCGCGTGCCGGACGGGTGCATCCGGGTTCGGGCAATTCCATTGCGCTCAGGCGCGCCTCGGTTGCCGATTGTGTCTGTTCGGGTAACGCCATCACTGCACCTCGGCCAGAATGTCGCCATAGCCGTTATGTTCGACCTCAAGCGCCAGCTCCGGCCCGCCGGATTTGACGATGCGGCCATCGGCCATGATATGAACAACGTCAGGTTTGATATGGTCCAGAAGCCGTTGATAATGCGTGATAACAAGGAACCCACGCCCCTCGTCGCGCAGCGCGTTCACGCCGTCGGCAACCAGTTTCATCGCATCCACATCCAGACCGCTATCGGTCTCGTCCAGGATGCACATCTTGGGCTCCAGCATCGCCATCTGCAGGATCTCGTTACGCTTCTTCTCACCACCCGAGAAGCCCACATTGACCGGGCGTTTCAGCATGTCGGCGTCGATCTTCAGCGCCTTGGCACACGCGCGCACCTGCTTGAGGAAATCGCTGGCGCTCAGTTCCTCTTCGCCGCGCGCCTTGCGCTGGGCATTCACCGCGGTACGCAGGAAGGTCATGTTGCCCACGCCGGGGATCTCGACTGGGTATTGGAACGCCAGGAACACGCCCAATGCAGCACGCTCTTCGGGCTCAAGCTCCAGCAGGTCCTCGCCATCCAGCGTGGCGCTGCCTTCGCTCACCTCATAGCCATCGCGACCCGACAGAACATAGCTGAGCGTCGACTTACCAGAGCCGTTCGGACCCATGATCGCATGCACCTTGCCCGCCTCGACCGTCAGGTCGACGCCTTTGAGGATCTGCTTTTCCTCTTCTTCAAGTTTCACATGCAGGTTCTTGATTTCCAGCATTTTATCCTCGTTTCTTGTCTCAGGCCCGCGCTATCGCGCCGGCGGTATCCGGAGTGGCGCGGAACTGCGCCGGGAAGGTTTCAATCAGGTCCTGCTGTGCCCGTTCAATGCCATCGGCATAACTCAGCCCATGGTCGTCGCGCAGGGTCCGCAACAGGGCGGGAATATCGTCAGCCAGCACCGGGTTGGTCATCGGACGCCCAACCGAGGCAGCATAGTCGTGGTATTTCAGATGCGATTGCTTGCCCGGTGCCAGCCAGGTCGAGGCAACACCAAAACAATCCGCCAGGATCAGCCCATGCAAGCTGGCCGAGATCACATGCGCCGAGGAGGCAATACGACGGCAGACTTCAAGCGGGTCCGCGTCGGGCAGGATCACATCCAGCGCCGGGTCGGACTGGATCAGATGCTCGAACGCGGTCGTGCCGACCATGCTGTGATGCGGGATCAGCGTCACGTGGTCCTGCCGCTCAAACGGACCCTCGACCAAAAGATGCGCCAACAGCCCGGGATCACCAAACCTGCGGGTTCGAACGCCCAACAGCGCAGCGCTCACAGGTCCGCGCAGCAGGGCGACATCGACATTTGCAACAAAGTCGCGCGGGATCGCCCGCAACAGGCCCGCGCCCCAGATCACCGGGCGGTGCCCGTCTTTGGGTTCCGCGTAATGCTTCTGCATCACTTGCAGGAGCGAGCCAAGTGCCAGCATCTCGCACCGACCTGCACCGCTATGAGCGATCACATGGTCGGTCAGTGACCCGACAATCAACGGTGACAGGGCATCGCCGAAATTCGGCTCTCCCTTCCACCAGAAAAGATTGATCGTTTCAACGGGTTGCATGATTTAGCCCAGCACCACCGCGGTTCCGCTGGCCGAGACCATCAGCATCGACTGGCCCACGACCTCATAATCCAGATCAACGCCGACAACGGCGTTTGCTCCCTTTTCATTTGCGCGCTCTTCCAACTCACGCAGCGCCGTGTCACGGGCATCCTGAAGCTTGCTCTCATACGCGCCCGAGCGCCCACCGACGATATCGGTGATCGAGGCAAAGACATCGCGCACGACATTCGCCCCCATGATGGCTTCGCCCACGACGATGCCCTTGTAGTCAGTGATCTTGCGACCTTCGACGGATGGAGTGGTGGTGATGATCATTTTGTTCAATACCCCAATATCTTGCGGAGCTGCGATGAACTGAATGCGAAGAGCAGCAGCAACGGAAAGCCAAATACCAAAGCGCTCATCAAGCCCGCAACTGGTCCATTTCGGATAAAGGCCGAAATGACGATAACCATGAAGATGGCAGCTAGCGGAACGATCAACTTTCGAAACAACCAAAGGAACGTGACCGCACGTGCGCCCTCTTTTGCATTGTATTCTAAGACTTCCGCTTCTTGCCTTGCCTGGCTTGGTTTCGACATCGGTTATCCGACGCTCCCCTCCAACGAAATCGCCACCAGCTGCTGGGCCTCCATGGCGAACTCCATCGGCAGGGCCTGCAACACATCCTTGCAGAAGCCGTTGACCACCAGCGCCACCGCCTCTTCCTCGTCCATGCCGCGCTGGCGGCAGTAGAAGAGCTGGTCGTCATCCACCTTGGACGTGGTCGCCTCATGCTCGACCCGGGCCGAGTTGTTCTTGACCTCGATGTAGGGCACCGTATGCGCCCCGCATCTGTCGCCGATCAGCAGCGAGTCACACTGGGTATAGTTGCGCCCGTTCTTGGCCTTGGGATGCATCGAGACCAGCCCGCGATAGGTGTTCTGCGCCTTGCCCGCGCTGATGCCTTTCGAGACGATGCGGCTTTTGGTGTTTTTGCCCAGATGGATCATCTTGGTGCCGGTATCGGCCTGCTGCATGTTGTTGGCGATGGCGATGGAGTAGAACTCGCCCTGGCTGTCATCGCCACGCAGGATGCACGAGGGGTATTTCCACGTCACCGCAGAGCCGGTTTCCACTTGCGTCCACATCACCTTGGCCCGGTCACCCCGGCAATCGGCACGTTTGGTCACGAAGTTATAGATCCCGCCCTTGCCGTTCTCATCGCCCGGATACCAGTTCTGGACGGTGGAGTATTTCACCTCGGCATCTTCTTCGATGATGATCTCAACCACCGCCGCATGCAGCTGCGCGATGTCGCGCGCGGGTGCGGTGCAACCTTCGAGGTAGGACACATAAGAGCCCTTGTCGGCAATGATCAGCGTGCGTTCGAACTGGCCGGTGTTTTCGGCGTTGATGCGGAAATAGGTGCTGAGCTCCATCGGGCAGCGCACGCCCGGCGGCACGTAGACAAAAGAGCCGTCCGAGAATACGGCAGAGTTCAGCGTAGCATAGAAATTGTCGCTGACAGGAACCACGGTCCCGAGATATTTCTTCACCAGTTCCGGGTGCTCACGGATCGCCTCGGAGATCGAGCAGAAGATCACGCCTGCCTTTTTCAGCTCTTCCTGAAAAGTCGTGCCGACCGAGACGCTGTCGAACACCGCGTCCACGGCCACCTTGCGGCCCTCGGCCGGGGCATCTTCGGCGCCTTCGACGCCTGCCAGAATCATCTGTTCTTTCAGAGGGATACCGAGCTTTTCGTATGTGGCCAGAAGCTTTGGATCGACCTCATCCAGTGATTTCGGCTTCACCTCCATCGATTTGGGGCGGGCATAGTAATACTGATCCTGAAAGTCGATCTCGGGATAATCGACCATCGCCCAGGTCGGCTCTTTCTTGGTCAGCCAGCGCTCATAGGCTTCCAGCCGCCAGGTGGTCATCCACTCGGGTTCTTCGTTCTTTTCAGAGATCAGCCGCACAATATCGGGGGTCAGGCCCTTGGGCGCATACTCCATCTCGATATCGGTTTCCCAGCCGTATTTATAGGCACCACCGACCTCGCGCACCGCGTCGACGGTTTCCTGATCGACGCCTTCCTTGACCTGAACCTGGTCCAATGCGGCCATTTTTCTTCCTCCGTCACTCACGCGGCACGCGCGCGGTACTTCTTTTCTTTGTTCAACCACGCCTCTGAGAAACGCAGCACATCCTGTTCCGTCGTCTCGGGCCCCAGCGAGACCCGCACCGCCGATGAGGCAACCGCCTCGTCATATCCCATCGCGGTCAGTACCGCACTGGCGCGCACTTTGCCACTGGAACAGGCCGAGCCCGCACTGATCGCAAACCCCGCCAGGTCCATCTGCATGACCTGCGTTTCACCCTTCCAGCCGGGTGTCGCAAAGCAGGACGTATTCGGGAGGCGGCGCGCATCTTTCCCGACAAAAATAGTCTCGTTTGCAGCAGCCTCAAGAGCGATTTCTAGAATATTTCTAATTTCCGCAACTCGGTCCCAGACACCCGACGCCAAGTCCCGCGCCGCCGCTTCAGCCGCGGCCCCGAAGCCCACTATTCCAATGACATTTTCCGTACCGGACCTGCGCCCCATCTCTTGGCCGCCGCCGCGAATCTGCGCCCCGAGTTCGGTGCCGCGCCGCAGAACCAACGCACCAGTGCCCTTCGGGCCGCCCAGTTTATGCGCCGAGATCAACGCCATTTGCGCGCCACTCCAGTTGAAGGCCACCGGCAGCTTGCCAAATGCCTGCGTCGCATCGGTTACCGCCAGCCCGTCGGGCAGGTCCTGCACGATACCGGTTTCCGAATTGGCCATCTGCAGAGTACTTGCGGCCGGATCCAGCACCGCGACACGGCCTGCCCGGTCAACACTCAGACTCTCATCAGCCCAGGCCCGCACGGCGTCATGTTCGACGCCCGACCCGGCCAGATCCCGCCCCGCCAGCGCAAGCGCCGCGCCCTCGGTCGCACCGGAAGTAAAAACCACATCCGCCCCGTCCGCGCCAAAGGCCGAAGCCACCTGTTCCCGCGCCTTTTCGACAAGCGCCTTAGCCGCCCGCCCCTCCGCATGGACCGAAGAGGGATTGCCCGCCACATCCATCGCCGCGATCATCGCCGCCCGCGCCTCGGGGCACAGCGGGGTTGTTGCGTTATGATCCAGGTAAATGCGGCTCATTCCGAATCCACGACATCAAACAGGTGCGGCACCGCCGGGCAAGGGGCCAGATCGTTCTTGATCACATCCGACAGCCGGGTCTGGTGCAGGAACACATAGACATGCGCACTCAGGCTTTCCCACAGGCGGTTGGTCAGCGACTGTGCACGGCTGCCAGATGCCCCGCCCGAGGCACCGGCCCCCTTGTGCATCGCATCCACCGTTTCATCGACGGCCGCCAGTATCTCGACAATGCGGATTTCGGAGGCGGGCCGCGCCAGACGGTAGCCGCCACCGGGGCCGCGAACCGACGACACCAGCTCTGCCCGGCGCAGCTTCACAAAAAGCTGTTCGAGATAGGGCAGCGAGATATCCTGACGGCCGGAAATCTCGCCCAGCGTCACCAGTGTTTCTTCGGGTTGCAGCGCCATATCTGCCAGCGCCACCATCGCATAACGCCCTTTGGTCGAAAGTTTCATGCGATCGGCCTCATCTCACTTGCCTCGGGGACATCATTGACGTTTCCGCTGCCAATGCGTATCTCGCATGGGCGCGCAGGATACGCGGCACCAGAAATTAGAACCGTTCTAAGGTAGTTGAGAAATACCGTCAAGAATTTCTTGGACCACCGCCCGACGACAGACAGGACCGACGCACAGATGCCCGAGGTGATATTTCCCGGCCCCGAAGGCCGGCTGGAAGGCCGCTACCACCCGCAAAAGGAAAAAGACGCACCAATTGCCATTGTGTTGCATCCTCATCCGCAATTTGGCGGGACGATGAACAACAAGGTTGTCTACAACCTGCATTATGCCTTCTACAACATGGGCTTTACCGTGCTGCGGTTCAATTTCCGTGGCGTCGGGCGCAGTCAGGGCGAATATGATCAGGGCATCGGCGAGCTCAGCGATGCGGCCTCGGCGCTGGATTATCTTCAGTCGATGAACAACAACTCCAAGCATTGCTGGGTTGCCGGGTTCTCGTTCGGTGCCTGGATCGGCATGCAGCTACTGATGCGCCGCCCCGAGATCACCGGTTTCATCTCGGTCTCGCCGCCCGCGAACATGTATGATTTCTCGTTCTTGGCGCCCTGCCCGTCTTCGGGTCTGATCATCAACGGCACTTCTGACCGCGTGGCCCCACCCAGCGACACTCGGACGCTGGTGGAAAAACTGCACGAGCAGAAGGGCATCACCATCACCCACCAGCAGGTCGAAAGTGCCGATCACTTCTTCCAGGGCGAGCATATGGACACGCTGACCGGCTCTGTCACCGACTATGTGAAACGCCGCCTGACGGAGACCACCCGCTGATGAGCTCTACCCTCGAGACACTAGCCGCCAAGCTGGCCGAGGATACGGTGAACATCATGGACGAATCCGGCGAAGATCGCCTGTTCGTCGAAATCGGAACGGTTCTGGGCGCGGCCTCGCAAACGCTGGAAGAGGCGTATCTGACCGAGGTGCGCGTGCGGCTGGCCGAAAAGAAAGCGCGCGATTTCCTGAACAAGCGGATCGTGCAGCTACGGGCTAGGAAAAAGGCCGAAACGCCGCAGGCGCAATGACCGAGCGGCTGTCCGCTCAGATTGCCTTCCTGAAAGAGGCCGACAAGCTCAAGCGGGTGAACCGCGCCAATCTGCTACTGGACCTGTCACGCCCCGAAAACGCTGCAGAGCATTGCTGGCATCTGGCACTTTATGCGCTGGTTTTTGCGCCACTGGCGAATCCGGATGTGTCGATCGCCCGGGTGATCCGGATGCTTCTGCTGCATGATCTGGTCGAGATCGAGGTCGGCGATCATCCCATTCACGAAGATCATGACTGGGCCGCGATTGCCGCAGCCGAAGAGCGTGCGGCAGAGCGGCTTTTTGGGATGCTGCCAGCGGACCAAGTGCCGCAATTTCTGGATCTGTGGCGCGCGTTCGAGGCCGAGGCCTGTCCGGATGCCCGATTTGCCAAGCAGTTAGACCGGTGCCAGCCGATCTTTCAAGTACTCTGCGCACAAAGCCCGGTGCCCGCACATGTCCAAATCGTCCGGGATAACCTGTCCACCGGGCGCGCTGCGCCTATGCGCGAAGATTTTCCGCAGGCCTATCACCATGCTCTGTCGCTTCTGGGCGAGGCAACACAGCGAGACACGCAGGAGGTGGCGCGGCGCCTGGCTTTCCTCTGTGAGGCGGACCGGTTGAAATCGGTCTATCGCGCCTCGCGCCTGCTCGACGATTCGCGGCGCGAAAATTCGGCCGAACATTCCTGGCATGCCATGCTCTATGCTTGGGTTCTGGCCGACCATGCCGCGCCCGGTGTGCAGATCGACCGCGTGCTCAGTATGCTGATGTTGCATGACATTGTAGAGATTGACGCGGGCGACGCGCCCATTCACGGGCAATCCGACCCGACCCTGATGGCCGCCAAGGAAGACGCTGCGGCAGGGCGTCTGTTCGGATTGTTGCCACCAGATCAAACTCGTGAATTCAATGCCTTATGGCGCGAATTTGAAGCGGCGGACACGTCAGATGCGGTCTTTGCAAAGGCCATCGATCGGCTCCACCCACCGATCGCCAATCTGCAAAATGGCGGCGGCAGCTGGGTTGAGTATGACGTCACAATGGAGCAACTGGACCAGCGTGTCGGCGTGCCGGTTCAGAAGGGCGCGCCAGATGTCTGGGCTTGGCTGCGCCCGCAGGTGCGCTCTGCCTTGTCCCGCTGATGGACGCAACCCTGCTTTCGCCTGTCTCGTGAGGTTGCAACCAGCGTCACATATTTAATGCATACCGTAGTATACCATCTATTCATGCCAACAAAATTCCGCTACACCCGCCCCACGGGATGATGACAAAGGACCTGCTTTCTCATGACCAAGATCAAGGTGGAAAACCCCATCGTCGAGATGGATGGCGACGAGATGACCCGCATCATGTGGCAGTTCATCAAGGACAAGCTGATCCTGCCCTATCTGGATATCGACCTGCTCTATTACGATCTGGGCATCGAAGAACGCGACCGAACTGAGGATCAGATCACCATCGATGCTGCCGAAAAGACCAAAGAGGTTGGTGTGGCGGTCAAATGTGCCACCATCACGCCGGATGAGGCGCGGGTCGAAGAATTCGGCCTCAAGCAGATGTGGCGCAGCCCCAATGGCACGATCCGAAACATCCTGGGTGGCGTGGTATTTCGCCAGCCGATCATCTGCCGCAACGTGCCGCGCCTTGTTCCGGGCTGGACAAAACCGATCGTAATCGGGCGCCATGCTTTTGGCGACCAGTACAAGGCCACCGACATGAAATTTCCCGGCCCCGGCAAGCTGACGATGAAATTCGTCGGTGACGACGGCACCGAGATCGAGCGCGTGGTATTCGATGCGCCCTCATCGGGCGTGTTCATGTCGATGTATAACCTCGACGCTTCGATCTACGATTTCGCCCGCGCCTCGCTCAACTACGGGCTGGAGATCGGCTGGCCCGTTTACCTGTCAACCAAGAACACTATCCTCAAGCAATATGACGGACGGTTTCTTGAGATTTTTCAAGAGGTTTACGAGCAGGAGTTCGAGGAGAAGTTCAAGGAAAAGGACATCTGGTACGAACACCGCCTGATCGACGACATGGTCGCCTGCTGCATGAAGTGGAATGGCGGGTTTGTCTGGGCCTGCAAGAACTATGACGGGGACGTTCAATCGGACACGGTTGCACAGGGCTTTGGCTCATTGGGTCTGATGACCTCGCAACTGATGACGCCGGATGGCAAGATCGTCGAGGCCGAGGCCGCCCATGGCACCGTCACCCGCCACTATCGCCAGCATCAGGCCGGTGAGCAGACCTCGACCAATTCCATCGCGTCGATCTACGCTTGGACCGGCGGGTTGAAACATCGCGCCAAACTCGATGGCAATGACGCGTTGATGGATTTTGCTACAACATTGGAAAAAGTGATCGTCGATACGGTGGAAAGCGGGTTCATGACCAAGGATCTCGCCCTGCTGGTCGGCCCGGATCAGGGCTGGCTCACCACAATGGGGTTTTTGGAAAAGATCGACGAAAATCTGGGCAAGGCGCTAGCGGGGTAAATGCACTGCACTTATGAAAAAGAAAGGAGCCACTAAGGCTCCCCTCTTCCATCGCTCAGGGTTTAACAGGGCCATCACTCTCTGCCCCCGTTTCCGTATCGAACCGTGATCCTGCCTCTGGCTGACTTGTCATCCATCCCAGAAACGCCAACACGCCAGCCACCAACACGATCACCTTCGTAAACCCAGTCATAGCGACCACCACTAATTAAAACGAACCATTGCAACATCTTCAATATAAGTACCCTTTTGAGACTTTCGTAGTCCGGTTTCCCTGACCTTTTTGCGCCGCAACGCAGCACATGCGCGAATTTCTCGTGCCGCCCCTTGCCGTAACTCGAAATTCCATGCACCAGAGAATCGGTGAACAGGACCGGAGACCCACCTTGGCAAAGATCTATTTCATCCTGCTGCTCGCAGTCCTCGCCGAGACGATCGGGACAACGGCGCTGCAGGCCAGCCACCAGTTCTCGCGTTTCTGGCCCTCGGTCATCGTGGTGGTGGGCTACGGGATGGCCTTCTATCTGCTGTCACTAACGCTGCGGGTCATGCCGGTTGGCATCGTCTATGCGATCTGGTCGGGACTGGGCATTCTGCTGATCGCGCTCATCGGCTTTGTCGCCTTCGGTCAGCGGCTGGACTGGCCCGCGCTGCTGGGATTGGCGCTGATCATCGCAGGAATTCTCGTCATTCACCTGTTTTCGGCCTCTTCGGGCCATTGAACCTGCTTTTTGCTGGAACTTGCGGCGCTGCCACGCTATGGCGCGCGCAACCTCCCCATTTAAGGCAAGTTTCATGGACCTGCGTAACATCGCAATCATCGCCCACGTGGACCACGGCAAAACGACGCTGGTCGACGGGCTGCTCAAGCAATCCGGAGCGTTCCGCGAAAATCAGTCCGTGGCCGAGCGGGCGCTTGACAGCAACGACCTCGAGCGTGAACGCGGCATCACCATTCTGGCCAAGGCCACCTCGGTCGAGTGGAAAGGCACACGGATCAACATCGTCGACACCCCGGGCCACGCCGATTTCGGCGGCGAGGTCGAACGCATTCTGTCGATGGTCGACGGTGTTGTCCTGCTGGTCGATGCAGCCGAAGGGCCGATGCCGCAGACCAAGTTTGTGACCTCCAAGGCGCTAGCGCTGGGCCTGCGCCCGATTGTGGTGCTGAACAAGGTCGACAAACCCGATGCCGAGCCTGACCGGGCGCTGGACGAATGTTTCGATCTCTTCGCCAATCTGGGTGCTGATGACGATCAGTTGGATTTCCCCGCCATGTATGCCTCAGGTCGTTCGGGCTGGGCAGATATGGAATTGGACGGACCGCGTCAGGACCTGACCGCGTTGTTCGACCTCGTCGTCGATCACGTGCCCGCCCCCGCGCAGGTCGCGCATCGGGAGGAGCCTTTTCGCATGCTCGCCACCACACTGGGCAGCGATCCCTTTATCGGCCGCATTCTGACGGGGCGCGTTGAAAGCGGCACGCTGAAAGCGGGCGAGACCATCAAGGCACTCAGCCGCGACGGCAGCCAGATCGAAAGCTTCCGCGCGACCAAGATCCTGGCCTTCCGTGGTCTTGGCCAACAGACCATCGACCAGGCCGAAGCGGGCGATATCGTCACGCTTGCCGGTATGAGCAAGGCCACCGTCGCCGACTCGCTGGTCGCCCCCAGCGTGACCGAGGCCCTGCCCGCCCAACCCATCGACCCGCCAACCATCTCGGTCACTTTCGGGATCAACGATTCACCGCTGGCGGGCCGCGATGGCAAGAAGGTGCAATCCCG
Source organism: Ruegeria hyattellae (assembly GCF_041537925.1). NCBI lineage: Bacteria > Pseudomonadati > Pseudomonadota > Alphaproteobacteria > Rhodobacterales > Roseobacteraceae > Ruegeria > Ruegeria hyattellae. The sequence continues at coordinate 319,339 of NZ_JBGOSH010000001.1, forward strand.
CGTGATTCGCGACCGGCTGATGAAAGAGGCCGAATCAAACGTCGCGATCAAGGTCAGCGACACGCCCGGCGGCGAAGCCTTCGAGGTTGCGGGCCGTGGCGAATTGCAAATGGGCGTTCTGATCGAGAACATGCGCCGTGAAGGGTTCGAACTCAGCATCTCGCGCCCGCAGGTGCTGCTGCGAGAAGAAGACGGCCAACGCCTTGAACCGATCGAAGAGGTCACCATCGACGTCGATGACGAATATTCTGGTGCGGTGATCGAAAAGATCACCGGAACCCGTAAAGGTGAGTTGACCGAGATGAAACCGGCGGGTGCAGGCAAAACACGTATCATCGCCCATGTGCCCTCGCGCGGGCTGATAGGTTATCACGGCGAGTTCCTGACCGACACCCGCGGCACTGGCGTTCTGAACCGGGTGTTCCATGGCTGGGCACCGCATAAGGGCGCGATCCCGGGCCGCCGTGCAGGCGTACTGATCTCGATGGAGAAAGGTCAGTCCGTGGCATATGCGCTGTGGAACCTCGAAGAGCGTGGCCGCATGTTCATCGGCCCTCAAGCCGAAATTTATCAAGGCATGGTCATCGGCGAGCACAGCCGCGACAACGATCTGGAAGTGAACCCGCTCAAGGGCAAAAAGCTGACCAATGTGCGGGCCAGCGGCTCAGACGACGCGGTGCGGCTGACCCCGCACATTAACTTCTCGCTGGAAGAGGCGATTGCCTATATCGACGATGATGAACTGGTCGAGGTCACGCCCAACGCGATCCGACTGCGCAAACGTTTCCTCGATCCGCATGAACGCAAGCGGATGGCAAAAAGCGCCTGACACCGGTTACCATCGACGCAATCGAGCCGCAGAGCGACCATCCTCGCTCTGCGGCTTTTTTTGTGCTGCCAACGCAGAAAAGACCGGGCGGTATGAAGAAAAAACAATCTCTGCCATGCCTGCGCTTAATTCCGGTGACGCAGGATCAGGTCAGCACGGGATGCAGGTCAGAACTGATCCGCAGTCCCAGGACATGATAATTCGGAGATGAAAGATGAACGTGAAGACACGTATGCTCTCGCTGGCGATGACCTGCACGGCAATGACCTTTGTGGGGGGTACCGCGTTTGCGGCGACGGAACGCTGCACCGTGAACACGGCGCGCCAATCGGTCTCGACCGAGACCCTGTGTTCGTGTGGCGTGGTACAGGACAGAATGTTGCGTTACCTGCAGCGGCGGTCGGATTTTGAAGACATCCTCGCGCGCACGTCGCAATCCTGCCCCGCCTTTGCTGCGGTGCTGACCGACTACCCGACAGCCTCGATTGGATCGGGCCTCTTTGGCCGTGGCGAAGACAGGGACGGCAGAAGCGGTGGGAATTCCGGTAATTTTGGGAATACGGGAAACGACCAAATTGCTGACGGTGGCAATGGCAGCGGTGGAGGCGGCAATAGCGGTGGCGGCAACAGCGGCGGCGGCAACAGCGGTGGCGGCAACAGCGGTGGCGGCAACAGCGGCGGCGGCAACAGCGGTGGTGGCAACAGCGGTGGTGGCAACAGCGGTGGCGGCAACAGTGGCGGCGGCAACAGCGGTAGCGGCAACAGCGGTGGCGGCAACAGCGGCGGCGGCAACAGCGGTGGTGGCAACAGCGGTGGTGGCAACAGCGGTGGCGGCAACAGTGGCGGCGGCAACAGCGGTGGTGGCAACAGCGGTGGCGGCAACAGCGGCGGCGGCAACAGCGGTGGTGGCAACAGCGGTGGTGGCAACAGCGGCGGCGGCAACAGTGGCGGCGGCAACAGCGGTAGCGGCAACAGCGGTGGTGGCAACAGCGGTGGCGGCAACGGCGGTGGCGGCAACGACGGTGGTGGCAACAGCGGTAGCGGCAACAGCGGTGGCGGCAACGACGGTGGTGGCAACAGCGGTGGCAATACCGGTGGACCCGGAAACGGCAACGGAAACGACGGCAATTCTGGAAACGGTGGCGGCAACAATAATGGAGACGGGCCCGGTTCCGGAAATGGAGGCAACAATAACGGCCAAGGTGGCGGGTCGGGCAATGGCGGAGGCGGTCACGGCAATGGTGGTGACAAAGGCGGCCACGGCAAGGGCGGCGGTAAAGGTGGTGACAAAGGTGGACATGGTAAAGGTGGTGACAAAGGTGGACATGGCAAAGGTGGAGGCAAAGGCGGCAAGAACCGCTGACGCCTCACACTTCCGGATCACTGGTCACGACCCAAAAGGCGCGCCCCTGGCGCGCCTTTTCACGCCTTGTTCTGAACTCCGACCCAGTTATGTGGCCGACGCGGATCCTGCATGCGCAAAAAAATGTAGCCCGTTGCCTGCCAGGGCCTGATCCGATTCGTCAGGTTGTCGAGCACCATATCGCCTTGTGCTGACCGGTAGACCAGCACCGCATGAGCGTTGCGCTTGCGGTCGAGCACCGTTGCCAACAGCAGCTTTCGCGGGTCGAGCCCGATGCGGATCAGGTCACGCTTTTTCAAAAGGGCGAAATCTTCGCAATCGCCACCCAACCGGGTCGGCAGCGCCCATTTCTCTTCAAGGTTATATTGCCGCCGGTCTGCCACATCGCGCGTGGCCGCGTTGACCTGCTGGTTGACCCTTTGCACCAGTTCATATTCGCGCGCCGCGCCAAAGCGCTGGCCCAGTGTGGCGGCGCAGGCCCAGGCATAGGTCCGGCACAGGTTGCTGGCGCCGCTTGGGGCCGGGAAATCTGTGGACAGCGTCAGAAAGCGCGGATCAGCGGCACCGGCGCTGCTCACCATCATCTGAGCGCAAGCAATCACGTAAGCCAGAACCCACATCCTGATGCGCATATTGCCCATGCTGCGTCTTGCTCGGCTCACTTTCCCTGCTCCTCTTCTGTCCGATTAAAACGGCTGAAACCCACTGCTCAAGCAGAGATTTCATTTCAGAGGAGGGTCGGCGGAAATCCGTACAATCTTAGGGCGAGCGAAGGGCTCTTGGTGGCCCTAAGATTAAAGCCACACATGAAGGTCATCGGGCGAAAACCCGCCCGATGATTAAGATTGTCTCGCTTCAGTCGGTGGTTTCGACCACCAGTAACTCGCGCTCGGACGCGCCGCGCGCATGATCCAGCGCGGTCTGGTATTCGGGCGAGTTGTAACAGGCCACTGCCGCCTCGACCGAGGGAAAACGCGCAATCACATTGCGGGGACGTTCCTTGCCTTCAAGCTGAACGTAACGCCCGGCACGGGCAATGAATTCCCCGCCGTGTTTGGCCAGCGCGGGGCCCGCAAGCTCGGCATATTTGCCGTAAGCTTCCGCGTCGGTCACCGTCACATGTGCAATCCAGAGTGCAGCCATTTTCTCAACCTCCCAATACGGCCTCAGCGGCCTTGATCGCCGCGTCGGCATTTGCCGCGTCCTTGCCGCCGCCCTGCGCCATGTCGGGGCGACCACCGCCGCCCTTGCCGCCCAGTTCAGCCACCGCCGCGCGCACCAGATCAACCGCCGAGACCTGACCGGTCATATCCTCAGTCACGCCCGCCGCCACAGCGGCCTTGCCACCGGCATCGGCGATCAACAGCACCGCGCCCGAGCCGATCCGCGCCTTGTGTTCATCGATAAGCGCTGGCAGATCCTTGCCCGACACGCCGCTGAGCGTCTGGGCCAGGAAACTCACGCCATTCACGTCGCGCGCCTCGGCCCCCGCGCCACCCTGCCCGGCCCCGCCGGCCATAGCGAGATCGCGGCGCAGTTGCGCCACCTCACCCTGCAGTGCCTTGCGCTCATCCATCAGCGCCCTGACACGCGCCACCGTCTCGCCTGACTGCGCCTTGAGCAGGCCCGAAACTTCGGCCAGATGCCTGGCCTCCTGCGACAGATGCTGGAAGGCCGCGTCGCCGGTCAGCGCCTCGATCCGGCGCACGCCGGCGGAGGAGGCGCTATCGCCCAGCAATACAAACGTGCCGATATCGCCGGTCTGCTTCACATGGGTGCCACCGCACAGCTCGATCGAATAGGTCATGCCATCATGGCCCTTGCCGGTCTGGGCCCGGCCCATCGAGACAACGCGCACCTCATCGCCATATTTCTCGCCGAAAAGCGCCTGCGCCCCGATTTCGCGCGCATCGTCGGGCGTCATGATCCGGGTTTCGACCGCCGAGTTCTGCCGAATATAGGTGTTCACATCCGAGGCAACCTTGCTCAACTCCGCATCCGTCAAAGCCTTGGCATGGCTGAAATCAAAGCGCAGCCGATCGGCGGCATTCAACGACCCGCGCTGTGCCACGTGATCGCCCAGCGATCCGCGCAGTGCCTCATGCAGCAGATGCGTGGCGGAGTGATTGGCCCGTATCGCCGAGCGACGCGCGTGATCGACCTCCAACTCTACCGCGTCGCCCATGCTGAATGCACCCTGTTCGATCCGAACCTTGTGGGCATAGACCTTGCCTTCGGCGAATTTCCTGGTGTCCTCGACCAAAGCCGTTTCATCCAAGTTCTCCAGCCGCCGGATCACGCCGGAATCACCGACCTGACCACCGGCCTCGCCATAGAACGGCGTTTGGTTCACCACGATCCAGCCCTCGCCGCCCGCGTCGATCCGATCGACCACAGCGCCGTCCTGAACCAGTCCGACGATCTGGCCTTCGACTTTTTCGCTGTCATAGCCGAGGAAATCTGTGGCCGCGTTCTGGTCCAGCAGATCGAACCAGACCGCGTTATCGGCGGCCTCACCCGACCCGGCCCATGCGGCGCGCGCCTTGGCCTTTTGCGCCGCCATCGCGCTGTCGAAGCCGTCGGTATCAACTGCCCGACCCTGACCGCGCAGCGCGTCCTGGGTCAGATCCAGCGGGAATCCATAAGTGTCATACAGCTTGAACGCCGCATCGCCGGGAAACGGCGCGTCATCGTCCAGTATCGCCAATTCGTCATCAAGCAATTTCAGGCCACGATCCAGCGTCTGTTTGAACCGGGTTTCCTCGGACAGCAGCGTTTCCTCGATCATTGGCTGCGCCCGACCCAACTCGGGGTATGCCGCGCCCATCTGCTGCACCAGCGTGGGTACCAGCCGGTACATGACCGGGTCCTTTTCGCCCAGCAGATGCGCGTGCCGCATCGCCCGGCGCATGATCCGGCGCAACACGTAACCGCGCCCGTCATTGCTGGGCATAACGCCGTCAGCGATCAGAAACGAGGTCGAGCGCAGGTGATCCGCGATCACCCGGTGGTGCACATTCTTGTCGCCATACGGATCGACATGGGTGACCTCGGCCGAGGCCTCGATCAGCGATTTGAACAAATCGGTATCGTAATTGTCATAGCTGCCCTGCAACAGCGCACCGATCCGTTCCAGCCCCATGCCGGTATCGATCGACTGCATGTCGAGTGCCTTCATCGAGCCGTCTTCGAACTGTTCGTTCTGCATGAAGACGATGTTCCAGATCTCAATAAACCGGTCGCCATCTTCCTCGGCACTGCCCGGAGGGCCGCCCCAGATATGATCGCCATGGTCGTAGAAAATCTCGGTACAGGGTCCGCAAGGGCCAGTCGGGCCCATCTGCCAGAAATTGTCGCTGGTATCGATGCGGATGATCCGGTCTTCGGGCACGCCGACTTTTTTCCAGATATCGAATGCCTCGTCATCGGTATGAAAGACCGTGGTCAGCAGGCGTTTGGGGTCGATATCGAACTCTTTGGTGATCAGGTTCCAGGCAAAGGGGATTGCCTCGGTCTTGAAGTAATCGCCAAAGCTGAAATTGCCCAGCATCTCGAAAAACGTATGGTGGCGGGCAGTGTAGCCCACATTGTCGAGATCGTTGTGCTTGCCACCGGCGCGGACGCATTTCTGCGCTGTTGTCGCGCGCTGGTAATCGCGGTGCTCGACCCCGGTGAACAGGTTCTTGAACTGCACCATGCCGGAGTTGACGAACATCAATGTCGGGTCATTGCGCGGCACCAGGGGGCTGGAGTCCACGACCTCGTGCCCGTTTTTGGCAAAGTAATTCAAAAAGGTGGATCGGATATCGTTCAGCGTGGGCATCGGGCTCTCTCGGGCGCAATCGGAAGGGTTCGGATCGGTTTAGCCCTGCCTCGGGCGATAGTCCACAGGTGCTGCGGCCTGAAACCAAACAGGGCGCCCTCCCGGACGCCCCATTCGCTGCATTTGTTTGGACCAGTACCCGGCCAAAAGCCCGGATCTGCTGCTCACGCCTCTAAGATATCCTCGTCCGCCTCCGGCGGCATGTCGAAATCAAGACCATGCGCGGCGCGGATCTTATCCTCGATCTCCAGCGCGATGCGGTCATTGCTGCGCAGGAACTGCTTGGCATTCTCGCGCCCTTGCCCGATCCGCTCATCGCCATAACTGAACCACGAGCCTGACTTGTCGACCACACCGGCCTTGACGCCCAAATCCAAGAGTTCGCCCATTTTCGAGATGCCTTCGCCATACATGATGTCGAACTCGACCTGCTTGAAGGGCGGGGCCACCTTGTTCTTGACCACTTTCACACGGGTCTGGTTGCCAACCACCTCGTCGCGGTCCTTGATCGCACCGATGCGGCGAATGTCCAGGCGGACCGAAGAATAGAATTTTAGCGCATTGCCCCCGGTGGTGGTTTCCGGGCTGCCAAACATGACGCCGATCTTCATCCGGATCTGGTTGATGAAAACAACCATGCATTTCGAACGGCTGATCGATCCGGTCAGCTTGCGCATTGCCTGGCTCATCAGCCGGGCCTGGACCCCCACGCTGCTGTCGCCCATATCGCCTTCCAGTTCCGATTTCGGCGTCAGAGCTGCAACCGAGTCGACCACGACCATGTTGACCGCACCAGACCGCACCAACGTATCGGTGATCTCAAGCGCCTGTTCGCCGGTATCGGGCTGGCTGATCAGCAACTCGTCCAGATCGACGCCCAGCTTGCGCGCATATTGCGGATCGAGCGCGTGTTCTGCATCGACAAAGGCGCAAACGCCGCCCCGTTTTTGCTGTTCCGCGATGCAGTGCAGTGTCAGCGTTGTCTTGCCCGAACTTTCCGGTCCATAAATCTCGATAATCCGACCCATCGGCAGGCCACCGATACCAAGTGCAATATCCAGCCCCAGTGACCCGGTCGAACTTGCCTCGATCTCGGCAATGACATTTTCACCGCCTAGTTTCATGATCGAGCCTTTGCCGAACTGCCGTTCGATCTGCGCCAGCGCGCTGTCCAGCGCCTTTTGTTTATCCGCGTTCTGCTTGCTGCTCATCGTCAGAAGATCCGCCATTACCCTGTTCACTTTCCTTTTGTCACACCCGCTCGCGGGCGGCAATCGCTGCTTTGTTCGCCTCTTGTTCCTTATGAGATCAAAAAGGGAACATTTCAAGAAATTTCTATACCCTTCATCAGTAATGCAAACGGGGTTAAGGATCGGTTGACGCGATCCGGGCTTTCGTTTTGGACTCAGAAAGTTGGCTTACGACCGAAACGGGACCGGCTCAGTGCAACTGCTGGAACACGGTTTCGGTCAACTGGTTTAGCGAAAACGGCTTGGGTAGAAAAACCGAGTTCGGCACCTGCGGCCCGGTCTCGCTAAAGGCACCCTGGGCGTAGCCCGACACGAAGACAACGCGCACATCCGGCCGATCCTCGAGCGCCTGCCGCACCCATGTTGGCCCGTCCAGGCCCGGCATGACCACATCTGTCACAAACACATCCACCGAAAGATCCGGGTCTTGCAGCATGTTGAGCGCATCCTCGGCCGATTCCGCCTCGAGCACGGTATAGCCCCGCAGGCGCAACGCGCGCGAAGCAAAGGCGCGAACCGGAGCCTCATCCTCGACCAGCAGCACGACCCCGTCGCCGTTTTTGGGTGTCGCTGCAGGGGCAGGTTCGCTGGTGGCAACCGACACCGGTATTTCTGGTTCACTGACCGGGAAATAGAGGATGAACTCGGTGCCCTGCCCGGGCACGCTGTCGACGAAGATATAGCCGCCGGTCTGCTTGATGATGCCGTAAGCGGTGGACAGGCCCAGCCCGGTGCCCTCGCCGGTGCGCTTGGTGGTATAGAAGGGTTCGAACACCTTCTGCAACACGCCGGGTTCAATCCCGATCCCTTCATCCGAGACCTTGACCGTAACATAATCACCCGCTGGCAGCACCGCACGGTTGCGCTCGACCGGTTTGTCCAGCGTGACCACTTCTGTTTCGACCCGGATCTCACCGCCCTCGGGCATCGCATCGCGCGCATTGACCACGAGGTTCATCAGCACCTGCTCCAGTTGCCGCTTGTCGGCGCGGATCGGTTTCAGCACCGGATCGTGGCTGAGCGTCAGCGTTACCCGCTCGCCCACCAGACGGTTCAGCAGATGGGTCAAATCCGACAACGTGTCCCGCAGGTCGAGCGTTTCGGGGCGCAGCGTCTGCTTGCGGGAAAAGGCCAGAAGCTGGCTTACAAGCGCTGCGGCGCGATTGGCGTTCTGGTGGATTTGAACTAGGTCCCCATAATCAGGGTCGCCTTGATCGTGGCGCAGCAACAGCAGATCGCAATGGCCTGAAATCGCGGTCAGAAGATTGTTGAAATCATGCGCCACGCCGCCTGCAAGTTGACCAATCGCCTGCATTTTCTGACTTTGCACGAATTTCGCTTCCAGCGTTTTCAACTCGGTGGCGTCGCTCAGCACGGCGGCAAACACGATCTGGCCGTTCTCCTGCGCGCGCGACAGGGTTGCCTGAACAAAGGTCTCGCGATCATGGCGGGACAGACGCAGAAACTCGGATTTCGGTACCGCATCTTCGCGCGCATTCTCGCGCAGCCAATCCGCTGTCTGCCGAGCCAACCCCTGCATCACCTCGGAAATCTGCGCCCCTGGATGCGCACCCGGACCCAGCAACTCTCGCGCCAGACCGTTGACATCCAGAATGCAGCCGTCGCCATCCAGTTTCAGCATCGGCACCGGCAACTTGTCGAAATCCGCGCCCGGTGCCCTGGCCTCCGGGCTCAGGGGGGTCAGGAAGATCTCGCGCCGTACGCTGGACCGGCCCGTCTCGGATACAACAACGTTGTGATTGCCGTCGGCGGTTGCGATTGACACGACGCTGCCGCTTTCCAGCGGAAGATCGGTGAACAGCCGATCCAGTGATTTGACCCTTTGGCCGACCAAGGCGCGCGCCGCTTCGTTCATAAACAACACGGCACCGCCCCGGCCAACGGTCAGCATCGGCAGCGGTATCGCCTCGGTACCCTTGCCAGCGGCCGAACGGGCGTGAACATCCTCGAACCGCCACAGGAACCGCGCATCTTCGAGTACATGTACCGCCAGCCGGACATGGCCGCGCCTTGTAACCACGTCCTCGCGCGCATTGCCTTCGAGGCGGGCACGGCATTGCAGGCGGTAGATCACCGCATCGGGATTGGCAAAAACAGACCGCAACTCCGCCGCAAGCGTCGGCGCACGGGCACCGGAGAACCGCACGGTCGCGGCCGAGTTTCGAGCCAGCACTTCGCCCTCGTCATCGGTGATAAAGCTTGGCGCGGCGTCCTTTTCGATGAAGCCAGCGAAGATTTCCATCGCTTTTTGATCGGCCCGCCCTCGCACATGCATCGCCCAGACCGAGAGTATCCCCACCAGTAGGATCGACGCGCCCGCACCCGCGAATATCATCGGGATCGGCCAGAAAAACCCACCATTGATGGCGGCCAGAACAAAGGCGGTGCCGACGGTGAACAGCAATAGGAGCCGACCATGATTCTTGCGTTCACCACTGGACATCAAGGGGGAAAGTTGGGCAGATGATGGCACAGAGGGCTCCGGCAGCACGAATTCACTCAGTCCCTTCTCACGCCAATCCAGTTAAATCCGGATTAACATGCCAAAAAACTACCTTTAATTGAAACTACGGATACAACTACCGCGTCAAGTGTGCAGTGAAAAACCCGTCGCCCAAGTCGCTGACGGGCCACAACTGTTCGAACACGCAGCGCCACGCGTTGTGGCTGGCGGTAAATTTCTGCGCTTGCCGGGTATTCTCGGCGCGCAGGACAGAGCATGTGGCATAGGCCAGTAACCCGCCCGACGAGGTCAATTCTGCCGCGCGGTCTAGAATATCTGCCTGAATTCCGGTCAGGGTGTCGAGCCGCTCCTGTGTAAGAGCCCATTTTGCGGCTGGTGAACGCCGCCACGCACCACTGCCGGTACAAGGCGCATCGACCAGAACCAGATCGAACGGCCCCGCCTGCGCCACCGCGTCGGGATCAAGCAACTCGATATTTACACCCGCCCGTGCCGCGCGGTCTGGCAGATCGCGCATCCGGCGCGGGTCGATATCGCTGGCACAGACCTGCACCCCACGCGTCGCGGCCATGGCAAGGGCTTTGCCGCCCCCACCTGCGCAAAGGTCCAGAACCCTCATCCCAGGCTGCAACGGCAGCGCCGCGATCACCGCCTGGCTGGAGGCGTCCTGCAGCTCGACAAGTCCGTCGCGATAGGCAGAGCTGGTGGCAACCCTGCGTTCCCCTTCGGTGACAAGAAGTGCGGTTTCTACAGAGGGATGCGGATCGGTATTGATGTTGTTATCCAGCAGCGCCCGTGCAGCCACGTCCCGAGATGTCAGGGCCAGATTGACCCGCAGCCAGACCGGAGCGCGGCGCTGTAGCGCGGTGGCACTCACACCTGCTTCGTCACCCAGACTGGCGCTGAATTCGGGCCAGATCCAGTCCGGCATGTCGTATCTTTCCGCATCGCTCGCGGGATCGCGCCCGCCGCCGCGTTCCGCGTCACTCAGCGGTGCGGGACAATGGCGCGCGCCGGTAAAGACCGACCCGGGATCATTCCCGGACTGGCGCAGCGCGCCGAGCATCAGCCCCCGCCCAGTGCCCGCCCCGCCGATAGAGGAAAAGGACCGTTTCCGACGCAGCGCCTCGAACACGTGATCGCGCACTGCAGCGCGGTCGCCTGAGCCTGCAAATCGGCTGCGCCGAGCCCATCCGGTCAGCGCCTGCTCGACCGGTTTGCCCGCCTCGATCTCGTCAAGCAACTCGATCGCCGCCTGGATGCGAGCGGCGGGGATCATGAGGGCGTACTGTGCATAGCCCGCTCACATGACCCGATAATTCGGGCTTTCGCGGGTGATCTGCACGTCATGCACATGGCTTTCCTTGAGCCCCGCCCCGGTGATTTTTACGAAGCGGCAATTGCGCCGCATTTCGTCGACGGTGGCACAGCCGGTATAGCCCATCGCCGCGCGCAACCCGCCCACCAGCTGGTGGATAACCGCGCCAGCAGAGCCCTTGTAGGGCACCTGTCCCTCGATCCCTTCGGGCACCAACTTGTCGCTGGCTGCATCTTTCTGGAAATAGCGATCTGCCGAGCCGCGCGCCATCGCGCCCAGTGACCCCATGCCACGGTAACTTTTGAAGCTACGGCCTTGATACAGAATGACTTCTCCAGGGCTTTCATCGGTTCCCGCGATCATCGAGCCGACCATGGCGCAGGACGCGCCAGCAGCGATGGCCTTGGCGAAATCGCCCGAGAACTTGATCCCGCCATCAGCGATCACCGGCGTATCGCCTGCCGCCGACGCGCAATCCATGATCGCGGTCAGCTGCGGTACACCTACGCCTGCCACCATCCGCGTAGTGCAGATCGAGCCTGGTCCGATGCCCACCTTGACCGCATCCGCGCCCGCATCGATCAGCGCACGAGTGGCTTCTGCCGTAGCCACGTTGCCTGCCACGATCTGCACATCGTTGGACAGACGCTTGGCGCGTTTCACTGCCTCGATCACGCCATCAGAATGACCATGGGCGGTGTCGATCACCACGATATCCACCCCGGCATCGATCAGCATCTCGGTCCGGTCGAAGCCGGTGGCGCCCACCGACGAAGCCGCCGCCACCCGCAGGCGACCAAGCTGGTCTTTGCAGGCGGTCGGGTTCAGCACCGCCTGTTCGGTATCCTTGAGCGTCAGCAGACCGGTCAGCTTGCCGCTGCCATCGACCACCAGCAGCTTTTCGATCCGGCGCACCTTCATCAGCGATTTGGCTTCTTCCAGCTCAGCCGGTTCCTGCAGCATCGCCAGATTGTCCGAAGTCATCATGACACTTACCGGCGTGCTGTCATCGCTGGCAAAACGCATGTCGCGGTTGGTCACGATGCCCACCACGCGGCCCGCCTCGTCCACCACCGGAAATCCGGTGACGCGATAACGTTCCTGCAGCTCCTTGGCGTCGGCCAGGGTCTGATCGGCGGTCAGCGTGATCGGGTTGTAGACGATGCCCGATTCAAAGCGTTTCACCCGGCGCACCTGGCGGGACTGCTCGTCGGGGTCGAGGTTCTTGTGAATCACCCCGATGCCGCCCGCCTGTGCCATGGCGATGGCCATGCGCGCCTCGGTCACCGTGTCCATCGCCGAGGACAGCAGCGGGATGTTCATGGAAATGCGGCTGGTCACCCGTGTCGCCGTATCCGCCGTCGATGGCAGCACCGACGAGGCCGCAGGTTCCAGAAGTACATCGTCAAAGGTGAGCGCCTCACGAATCTGCATCGTCAATCCCCGTGCAATATCCCGTTTGGCGGTCACCCTATGACATGGATCGAAACCGGGGGAAACCCCTGTTGAATCGTGTACCATCGAGGAGATGGCGCAGACGTATGGCAGAAAACGACGCCGCAGGGACGCAACCTGCCGCTCCCCACCCTTTCCCTTTGCCACAGAACCCATATGGTGCTGCGCAAATACACGATATTCAAGGCAGATCGCAGATGAGCACCGACCCCCTCGTTGTCTTCACCCCGTCCGGAAAACGCGGCAATTTCCCAGTCGGAACGCCGATTCTGACGGCGGCGCGGCAGTTGGGCGTGGACCTCGATTCGGTCTGCGGCGGGCGCGGCATCTGTTCGAAATGCCAGATCACACCGTCTTATGGCGAGTTTCCCAAACATGGCGTCACCGTGAGTGAGGACGCGCTTAGCGAATGGAACAAGGTCGAACAGCGCTACAAGGACAAGCGCGGGTTGATCGATGGGCGCAGGCTGGGCTGCCAGGCCGCCGTTCAGGGCGATGTGGTGATCGATGTGCCGCCCGAAAGCCAGGTCCACCGGCAGGTGGTCCGCAAGGCCGCCGCTGCGCGCAACATCACCATGGACCCCGCCACACATCTTTACTTCGTCGAGGTGCAGGAACCCGACATGCACGAACCCACCGGCGATCTGGAGCGGTTGGAGCGCGCCCTGCACGAACAATGGGGCATCGACCGCATCACCGCCGACCTCACAATCCTGTCTCGTCTGCAGCCTGTCCTGCGCAAGGGCAAATGGCAGGTCACCGTCGCGCTGCACAAGTCCCACAAGGACAGCACCCACAAGGTGCTGGAAATCTGGCCCGGCCTGACCGAAGAGCGCATCTATGGGCTGGCCATCGACCTCGGCTCGACCACTATCGCGGCGCATCTGTGCGATCTTCGCAATGGTGAGGTCAAGGCATCCTCGGGCGTGATGAACCCGCAGATTCGCTTTGGCGAGGACCTTATGAGCCGGGTCTCTTACGCGATGATGAATCCCGGCGGCGACAAGGAAATGACCAATGCAGTCCGCGTCGCGATCAACGGGCTGACCGAATCCATCGCAACCGAGGCGGGCATCCGCCCCTTCCAGATCGTTGAGGCGGTCTTTGTCTGCAACCCGGTCATGCATCACCTGCTGCTAGGCATCGACCCGGTCGAGCTGGGGCAGGCCCCGTTTGCGCTGACTACCTCCGAGTCGCTGGAACTGAACGCCCGCGATCTGGACCTGTCCGTGATGAACGAAAACGCGCAGGTCTATATCCTGCCCTGTATCGCCGGCCATGTCGGTGCCGATTGCGCCGCGGTGGCGCTTAGCGAAGAGCCGGGCAAATCCGAAGACCTGGTGCTGGTTGTCGATGTGGGCACCAATGCCGAGATCCTTCTGGGCAATACCACTCGCGTACTGGCCTGTTCGTCCCCCACCGGCCCGGCCTTTGAAGGCGCGCAGATCAGCTCCGGGCAACGCGCGGCACCCGGCGCCATCGAGCGGATCGAGATCAACCCCGAGACCAAAGAGCCACGCTTTCAGGTCATCGGCTCCAACCTTTGGTCGGACGAGGACGGGTTCGGCGCCGCCATCGCCACGACAGGCATCACCGGAATCTGTGGCTCGGGCATCATCGAGGCGGTGGCCGAAATGCGCATGGCGGGACTGCTGGATGAAAGCGGTCTGGTCGGTTCGGCCCAGCAGACCGGCACCGAGCGCAGCGTGCCCGAGGGGCGCACCCATTCTTATCTGATCCATGATGCCAGCGCCGAGGGCGGCCCGCGCATCACAGTCACCCAAGGCGACATTCGCGCCATCCAACTGGCCAAATCCGCGCTTTATGCGGGGGCGCGCCTGCTGATGGACGAGATGGGTGTCGACCGGGTCGATCGGGTGGTGTTGGCCGGGGCGTTTGGTGCGCATATCTCGACCAAACACGCGATGGTTCTGGGCATGATACCCGACGCGCCGCTCAACAAGGTGACCAGCGCGGGTAATGCCGCCGGGACCGGCGCGCGCATCGCGCTTTGCAACATCGCCGCGCGGAGTGAGATCGAACAGGTCGTGCGCCAGATCACCAAGGTCGAAACCGCGATCGAGCCCAAATTCCAGGAACATTTCGTTGCCGCCAACGCGATCCCGCACAAGACCGACCCCTTCCCCGATCTGGCCAGCATCGTCACCCTGCCCGCAGTCTCGTTCAATACCGGCGGCGACGGTGACCGGCCAGGCCGCAAGCGCAGACGGCGGGCCTGACACCTCATGGACATGCCAAACACCGATCAGCACGAGTACTGGAGCAGCTCGCCCAGCGGGATCAAATGGCTGACCTATGAGGATCGGCTTGACGCGGCGATGGCCACGGTCCTCGATCTGGTCATCGACCGCGCAGCGCTGCAGCCCGGTGAGCGGGTTTTGGATATCGGCTGTGGCACCGGCGCAAGCCTGCTGGCCGCAGCCGAAAAGGTTGGCTCGGCGGGCGCGGTACTGGGCCTCGATATCTCACCCCCGTTTGTGGACCGGGCGCAATCGCGTGCTCGTGACGCCGGGGTGAACAATATCTTGGTCCGGCATGCCGACGCGCAGGTTGCACTATTCGACGGCCCGCCACGAGATGTTCTGATTTCCCGCTTCGGGATGATGTTCTTTGCTGACCCCCAGGCTGCCTTCGCCAATCTGGCTCGCGCCCTGCGCCCCGGTGGCCGCATGTGTCTCGCGGCCTGGGGCGGGGTTTCAGACAACCTATGGTTCCGATTGCCGTTCGAGGCCGCCACGCGCCGGCTCGGAACACCGCCGGCCTCCGACCCTGATGCACCGGGTCCGATGGGGTTTCAGAACGCAGCCCGCGTCACCGGTCTGATGCAGGCGGCAGGTCTGAGAGAGGTGACCTGCGACGAAATCGATATCCTGATGACACCGTTGGGCACGGCTGAGGAGGTTGCCGATCTCTGCCTGCGGGTTGGCCCGGCCTCGCGCGTAGTGACACATTTCGAGGGGTCGCATGCCGATGCCCAAGCGATCCGCGAGGACCTGATGGCCCGGCTGCAGCCGTTTGGCACCCCAGCGGGGCTGCGGATACCAGCACCGATCAACCTGTTCGAAGCCCGCGTCTGACCCTGGCGCGGGGGGCAGATTTTACAACAGCAATCCGCTTGACGCCATGGCGGTGACTGGCTATCCCAAGGCTCCGGCGCGGGTATGGTGAAAAGGTATCACGGCAGCTTCCCAAGCTTTAGTTACGGGTTCGATTCCCGTTACCCGCTCCAGAAATCCCCCGAACGTCTTCCTAACCGCAAACGTTGCCAACTGCGCGCTACATCCCTAACGTTTCAACCATAGGTATGATGGACCGGGTGTAATGAAGAAACTATGGGTTTTGGCTTTTTCGGTTCTGGCGGCGTGCCAGGTCGCGACCGGCGCGCAGTATTCCGGCAGTTCGGGCGCAGGGATTGCCGCGACCGCCCGCACTGGAGCGACATATACCACGCCCTACGGAACGCGCGTCTATCAGGTCGATCCCAATATATTCGAGGTCGTGCCCTATGCTCTGGCCCAAACCGACGAATACTGGTGCGGTGCCGCAAAATACGCACGCCGCAGGCTTGGCGCCGGTTGGCAGGATCAGATCTACATGGCCAGCCAAAGGGTGCGCAGCGCTGCTGCCGGCGGTCGCACCGCAGTGCAGTTCACGCTGAACCCCGAGGCGGTCGGCATAACGCCGGTGGACCTAGAGATCCGCATCGGACAGACGGTCGGCGATCACATGTCGGTCAACCTTGCCGACACCAAGTGCCAGCCCTACCCGCCCATATTCTTCTGACATTCAAAGGGAGACTGCCTGACGGTATCGCGTAGTTCGGCGAGGAAACTGGCCACCACCGGTGAATTGCCGCTGGACCTTCTCGAAAAGCGACGCTAATTCATCTCTGGTGGCCCAAGTGGCGGAATGGTAGACGCAGGGGATTCAAAATCCCCCGCCTTCACGGGCGTGAGAGTTCGAGTCTCTCCTTGGGCACCAAAATATCATATAAATACCTATGAAACTCTCGAGAAATGCACTCTCGAGAAGCATTGCATCACCTGATGCGCTTCAACAGGGCCAGGCGGCGGGTCCGTCGGAAAAAACCTCGTGCCGCAACACGCTGCCCGGCGCGATTCCATATTTCTTTGCCAGCCCGCCATTGATCTCCAGCACCGAGAACACGCCGGTGCCGCCATCGATTGCGGTCAGGTCGCCGGGAATCGCCTGATGATGCACATGGGTCACTGTCCCGGTGGCATCAACAAAGATCATGTCGAGCGGGATCAACGTGTTCTTCATCCAGAACGACGCCCGCTGCGGTTGCTCATAGACGAACAGCATGCCCGCACGAGGCGCCATGCTTTCCCGGAACATCAGCCCGCGGGATCGTTCCTGCGGGGTATCGGCAAGCTCGACCCGAAAGCGCAATTCGGACCCGGAACTGCGCAGTTGCACCACATCAACGCGGCAGGACTCTGCTAATGCCGGGACACCCGAGATCATCATCGTAGAGATCATTATGATAGAAAATAGAAGCGCCTTGACCGGAGTCACTGATCGCCCTTGGTGGCAATCGCGGTTTCCCAGGCCAGAACCTCGGCGGCCATGCGGCCCCGTTTTCCATCGATCACCCGCATGGCGATCGCCTCTCCCGGTTGCAGGTCGGCAAGACCGGACTGGCGCAGCACTTCGATATGCAGGAACACATCCTCGCCCCGGCCAAAGATGTTGGCAAAGCCAAACCCCTTGCCCTTGTCGAACCATTTCACCCGCGCGGGTTCCATGGGCGTTTCCTGAATGATATCGGTATCCAGATCCTCGAAATCCGACAACACCAGTGTGTCGTCTCTTTCGGGTGGCGCGATGGACAGCACTTCGACTGCCTGAACGCCACGGTCAGTACGATGAGTCATGATCTCGACCGCGGCGCCATCGGCAACCGAGCTTTGACCGAAATTCCGCAGCACATTCACATGCAACAGGATATCCGGCCCGCCGGTCTCAGAGACCACGAACCCATATCCTTTGGCCGGGTCAAACCATTTCACCCGTCCACGTATGTGGGACATTCCGCCAAGATCTTCGGCCACAGAGCGTTCCATCGTTAAGAAAGCGTTAACGTTCGTGTTAAGATTTGCAGGATTCTTCCCCCCACTTTCAAGTTAAAAAAGAATATATCGTACATATTTATACAATCCCCGTCATATTCGCGTCATGGATTGAGCCGTTCAATCCGCCAATGCTGGTCCGCGCCCTCGCGCCGCCAAACGAAGCGGTCATGCAGGCGAAAGGCACCATCGGCCCAGAATTCTATCTCGCTGGGAACGATCCTGTAGCCGCCCCAAAAAGTCGGCCGGGGCGGGTTTGGACCAAGCCGGGCGGTCACTTTTGCCACTTCAGCCATCAGTGCCGTTCGGCTGTCCAACGGTTGCGATTGTCGCGACGCCCAGGCACCCAGCCGGCTCTTGAGCGACCGCGACGCATAATACTCATCCGCCAGCGGGCCATCCTCGCGGCTAATCGTGCCACGCACCCGGATCTGCCGCCGCAGTGATTTCCAGTGTAGCACAAAGGCGGCCTTGCCTGCACCGTCAAGTTCACCCGCCTTGGCGCTTTCATAATTGGTGTAGAACACAAAGGCTGCGGGCTCGATCTCTTTCAGCAGGACCATACGCACATTGGGTAACCCCTGGGAATCAACCGTAGCGAGCGCAATGGCATTGGCGTCATTGGGTTCAGACTTTTCTGCTTCGGCCAGCCATTGACGCGCAAGCACAAACGGGTCATTGCCCGCAAAAATGCCGCCCCGTTCGCTCATCTCTCACTCCGATACCATCCCCGTTTTGAACCCTAAGCGCAGATGTGCGCTTGGGCAAGCACGCGTCGCACTTGATGCCCATTGACCAATGGCCTAAACCACGAGGTCATAACGACAGGCGGAGAACCGAACATGTCAAATCAGTTGATGGCTGGCAAACGCGGCCTCATCATGGGACTGGCGAATGACAAATCCATCGCATGGGGCATCGCCCGCGCGCTATCCGAGGCAGGTGCGGATCTGGCGTTTTCCTATCAGGGCGATGCGCTGAAAAAGCGGGTGGACCCGCTGGCTGCGCAATTGGGCAGCGATATCGTGCTGCCCTGCGATGTGGGTGACGAAAGCTCGATCGACACGCTTTTCGAGGCGCTTCAAAGCCGCTGGGGCAAGTTGGACTTTGTGGTTCATGCCATTGGGTTTTCCGACAAAAACGAGCTGCGCGGCCGTTATGTCGATACCAGCCGGTCGAATTTCAAACTGACCATGGATATCTCGGTCTATTCTTTCACCGCGGTGATGCAGCGGGCCGAAAAGCTGATGACCGATGGTGGAAGCGCCGTCACGCTCACCTATTACGGTGCTGAACAGGTGATGCCACATTACAACGTCATGGGCGTGGCCAAGGCCGCGCTTGAGGCTTCGGTCAAATACCTGGCTGAGGATCTGGGCAAGGACAATATCCGCGTCAACGCGATCTCGGCGGGGCCGATCAAGACCCTAGCGGCCAGCGGTATCGGCGATTTCCGCTACATCATGAAGTGGAATGAACACAACTCGCCGCTGCGCCGAAATGTCAGCATCGACGATGTCGGCAATTCCGCGCTCTACCTGCTCAGCGATCTGAGTTCGGGGGTGACAGGCGAAAATCTGCATGTGGACGCAGGCTATCACGTGGTCGGCATGAAGGCGGTCGACGCGCCGGACATCGAAAAGAGTTGACCGGGTCATGGGCTGGGAACATCTGGCGGCTTTCAACCTGGCGCTGCTTGTGGCGATCCTCAGCCCCGGCCCGGCCATGCTGTATTTCGTGCGCCAGACCCTCAGCCAGGGACGGCGCACGGGAGTCTACTCGGTCCTGGGGCTGGGTCTTATGGCGTCTTGCTGGACCGTCACGGCGCTGCTTGGTCTGGATGCCGTGTTCCGGCTGTTCCCCTGGGGCTATGTCTTGTTCAAGACCGCGGGTGCCCTTTATCTGATCCATCTGGCCTGGAAGACATGGCGCACCGCCCGCGTTCCGCTGGGCGAGGCGCCGGTTGCGCCCGGACGTGCCTTTGTTGGTGGTGTGCTGGTCAATCTGGCCAATCCCAAATCCGCGCTTTTTGCCGCCGCCCTGCTGGTGGTGATCTTTCCGCAAGGATTGAACCTGCTCGACAAGGCAGTGATTGTTGGCAATCAGCTGCTGGTCGAATGGCTGGTAGGTGGCGTTCTTGTGCTGATGCTCTCGACAGGACGGGCTCGTCAGGGCTATCTGCGGGCCAAACCACTGCTGGACCGGATTGCGGCGGGCGTCATGGGCTGTCTTGGCCTGCGCCTGCTTCTCAGCCGATAACGTAAGGAACATTCGATGACCGACCGCCTGCCCCACGAAAAAGGCTTTCATATCAGCTGGGACCAGATTCACCGCGATGCGCGGGCGCTGGCCTGGCGGCTGGACGGGCAAGGCCCTGACGATGGCGGCTGGCGTGCCGTGGTGGCGATCACCCGCGGCGGCATGGCCCCAGCGATGATCGTCAGCCGCGAGCTGGACATCCGCACGGTCGACACTGTCAGCGTGCGCTCCTACCACCATCAGGATCAGGGCGAGGCCGAGATACTGAAATCTCCCGATGCCGAGTTGATGGGCGATGGTGAAGGCATCCTGATCGTCGACGATCTGGTCGATAGCGGCAAGACGCTGGAACTGGTGCGTAAGCTCTACCCCAAAGCGCATTTCGCCACCGTCTATGCCAAACCCCAGGGCCGCCCGACCGTGGACACGTTCATCACCGAGGTCAGCCAGGACACCTGGATCTTCTTCCCTTGGGATATGGCATTGCAATATGTCGAGCCTTATCGCGGCACCGATTGAGCACTCACATGACACCGACCCGCACCGCCACCACCTTTGCGCCCCCGGTCATGGAGGCGCGGCGCTGGCTTGAGGGTATTGAATTTCCACCCGAGCGCCCGCTGATCAACGTGAGCCAGGCCGCTCCAGTCGACCCGCCGCCCGAAGCGTTGCGCAAGGCGATGGCGGAGTTTGCCCTCGAACGAGATGAGGCGCATCTTTATGGGCCGGTGCTGGGCAATCCTGCATTGAGGGCTGCACTGGCGCGCGAAATCTCCGAGCACTATGACGGGCGGGTCAGCGCCGATCAGGTGGCCATCACTTCGGGTTGTAATCAGGCCTTTGCCGCCGCCATCGCGGCGATCACCGGCGAAGGAGATGAGGTGATCCTGCCGACGCCATGGTATTTCAATCACAAAATGTGGCTGGACATGTCTGGCGTCACCGCCGTGCCGCTGGTAACCGGCGATGACCTGCTGCCCGACGTGGACGCGGCGCGTGCCCTGATCACCGAGCGGACCCGCGCCATCGCACTTGTCACGCCGAACAATCCCGGCGGTGTGGAATATCCCGCCGAGCTGGTCCGCGCCTTCTACGATCTGGCCGCCGAGACCGGGCTGCGCCTGCTGGTCGACGAGACCTATCGCGATTTTGACAGCCGCGACGGTGCGCCGCACGGTTTGATGCAGCAGCCCGACTGGGACCGGACGCTGGTGCATCTCTATTCCTTCTCGAAATCCTACCGCCTGACCGGTCACCGGGTCGGGGCGCTGGCAACCAGCCCGCAACTGTTGGCCGGGATCGAGAAGTTTCTCGACACCGTCACCATCTGCCCCGGCCAGATCGGCCAGTTTGCGGCGCTCTGGGGGATGCAGAACCTGCGACAATGGCTGGCCGGTGAGCGGGGCGAAATCCTCGACCGCCGCGCTGCGATCTCGGAAAACATGCCCAGCCTTGAGGCACGCGGTTGGCGGCTGCTGGGGCTTGGCGCCTATTTCGCCTATCTCGAACACCCGTTCGACATAGCATCGGACGAGTTGGCCCGGCGGCTGGTGGCCGAGGCGGGCATCCTGCTGCTGCCCGGCACCATGTTCATGCCCGAGGGCGATCCGACAGGCCGCAGGCAGGTCCGCATCGCATTTGCCAATCTCGACCGCGCGGGGATCGCGAAACTCTTCGCCCGGCTGGCGAATCTCCCCTTCTGAACTTGCCCCCCGCCAGCGCCCGTCGTAGACAGTGCGGCAAGTTAAAAATCCCGGTTTGAGCCGGAGCAAAGGGGCGATATGGCCGCAGCCACCAAGAGCATGTCGAAAACGTTTGTCTGGATCCTGATGGGTCTGTTGGTGGTGGGTCTTGCCGGGTTCGGCGCGGTCGACATGATGGGCACTGCCCGGACCGTTGCCACGGTGGGCGACGAAACCATCAGCATCGACGAATATTACCGGGAACTTCAACGCGAAATCAGCGCGTTGCAGCAACAGACCGGGCAAGGACTGACGATGGCGCAAGCGCGCGAGTTGGGGCTGGATCGGCTGGCCCTGTCGCGGCTGGTCGCGCTGGCCGCGCTGGATCACGAGGTTGCGCAGATGGGCGTCTCGATCGGGGATGAGAACCTGCAGCAGGAGATCATGGACATCCCCGCCTTTCAGGGTGTGAATGGCGGCTTCGACCGCGATGCCTATAGCTTTGCCGTCGAACGTGCGGGGCTGAGCGAATCCGAGTTCGAGGACAATTTGCGCAAGGAATCGGCGCGTTCGCTGGTGCAGGGCGCGTTGATCTCGGGCGTGACCATGCCCGACACCTTCGCCGAAACAATGGCTGAATTCGTGGGCGCGCGCCGCAGCTTTACCGTCGCCACCCTTGGCGCCGACGCGCTGGAGACCGAGATCGCCACCCCGACCGAGGCGCAGATATCGGACTATTACGACGCCAATATCGAAGAATTCACCCTGCCCCGCACCAAACGCCTGACCTATGGGCTGCTCTCGCCCGATGCCATGCTGGACGAGGTCGAAGTCGAAGAGGTCTCGATCCGGCGTCTCTATGAGACGCGCGAAGCCGAGTTCAACCAGCCCGAGCGCCGTCTGGTGGAGCGTCTGGTCTTCTCGGACGACGAAGAAGCGCAATCGGCGCTGGCACAGATCGAGGTGGGCGGCGCGACATTTGAGAAACTGGTCGAGGATCGCGGCCTGAACATGGTCGATATCGACCTCGGTGATCTGTCTGCTGCAGAACTGGGCGATGCCGCCGATGGCATCTTTGCCGCCGAGATTGGCGCGGTTGTCGGCCCCCTGCCCTCGGATCTTGGACCAGCGCTCTACCGTATCAATGGCACGCTCGAAGCGCGCGAAACCCCGTTCGAAGAGGTCGAAGGCGAGTTGCGCGACGAGTTGGCCGCCGCACGCGCGCGGCGTCTGCTGGATGCCGAGGCCGAAGACCTCAACGACCTGCTGGCCGGTGGTGCGACGCTGGAGAAACTGCGCGACGAGGCCGGGATGGAGGTTGGTCAGATCGACTGGACCGAGGACAGCTCGGACGGTGTGGCCGCCTATGACGACTTCCGCGCCGCCGCTTATGAGGTGCAGGAGGGTGACTTCCCCGAGATTGGCTTCCTCGAGGACGGCTCGCTTTTTGCGCTGCGTCTGGACGAGGTGCTGGAACCGCGCCCCGAACCGCTGGAACAGGCGCGCGAGCGCGTGATCGCCGCATGGCAACAGGCCGAAACCGAGGCCGCGCTTGCAAAAAAGGCCCAAGAGACTTCGGACGAGCTTGAAGGGACTGGCGATTTCAACGCCATCGGCCTGCCCGTCCGCGTCGAAAACGGCCTGACCCGCACTGCTTTTCTGGACGGCACGCCCGCCGATTTCATGATTCAGGTCTTCGAGATGGCGCCGGGTGAGCTGCGCGTGATTTCCGGCCCCGATCAGGCGCTGATCGTCCGTCTGGACGAGGTGCTGCCGCCCGAAGAAACTGATGAGCTGAACCAGATGCGCCAGGCGCTGAGCGCGCAGATGAACCAAACACTGGCCCAGAACATCTTTGACGCCTATGTGCGCGACGCCCAGACCCGCAGCCGCCCGACGGTGGACGAGCAGGCGCTGACGGCTGTGCATTCGAATTTCTAGGGCAACACAGATGGCCGTCATCCCCGAATACGATGCCTTCGCCCGCGCCTATGGGGCGGGTGAAAACCAGGTGGTCTATGCAAGGCTTGCCGCCGATCTGGACACACCCGTCTCACTGATGCTGAAGCTGACCGGCGCGCAGAAAGACGCGTTCATGCTAGAATCGGTGACCGGTGGCGAGGTGCGCGGGCGCTATTCGATCATCGGCATGAAGCCGGACCTGATCTGGCGCTGTCATGGCGAGACCTCGTCGATCAACCGCTCGGCCCGGTTCGACCCTGATGCTTTCGTGGCGCAGGATGGCAACCCGATGGACACGCTGCGTGATTTGCTGTCCGAAAGCCGCATCGACCTGCCCGATGACATGCCACAGGCGGCTGCTGGCCTCTTCGGCTATCTGGGCTATGACATGATCCGGCTGGTCGAACATCTGCCGGATGTGAACCCCGACCCGCTGGGCCTGCCCGATGCGGTGATGATGCGACCCTCGGTCGTCGCGGTGCTGGACGGCGTCAAGGGCGAGGTCACCGTGGTCTCTCCGGCCTGGGTCAGTGACGGGCAATCAGCGCGCGCGGCTTATGCGCAGGCGGCCGAACGGGTGATGGATGCGGTGCGCGATCTGGAACGCGCCATGCCTGCCGAAAGCCGCGATCTGGGACAGGCCCATGAGGTCGCGCCGCCGGTGTCGAATTTCACCAAACAAGGCTATCTGGAGGCGGTTGAGAAGGCCAAGGAATACATCCGCGCCGGTGATATCTTTCAGGTCGTCCCGGCGCAGCGCTGGACACAGGAGTTTCCGCAGCCGCCCTTCGCGCTCTATCGCTCACTGCGGCGCACCAACCCCTCGCCCTTCATGTTCTATTTCAATTTTGGCGGGTTTCAGGTGGTGGGTGCCAGTCCCGAGATCCTGGTGCGGGTCTTTGGCGATGAGGTCACCATTCGCCCCATCGCGGGCACCCGTCCGCGCGGCGCCACCCCGGAAGAGGATCGCGCGCATGAGGTCGATCTGCTGGCCGATCAAAAAGAGCTGGCCGAACACCTGATGCTGCTCGATCTGGGTCGCAACGATTGCGGGCGCGTGGCCAAGATCGGCACCGTGCGCCCGACCGAGCAGTTCATCATCGAACGCTACAGCCACGTGATGCATATCGTGTCGAATGTGGTCGGCGAGTTGGACGACAGCAAGGACGCGCTGGATGCGTTCTTTGCCGGGATGCCCGCGGGCACCGTATCGGGCGCGCCCAAGGTCCGCGCGATGGAGATCATCGACGAGCTGGAGCCGGAGAAACGCGGCATTTATGGCGGTGGTGTGGGCTATTTCTCGTCCGGTGGCGACATGGATATCTGCATCGCCCTGCGCACCGCGATCGTGAAGGATTGCAAGCTCTATATCCAGGCCGGTGGCGGCGTGGTTTATGACAGCGACCCCGAGGCCGAGTTCATGGAAACAGTGCACAAGTCCAACGCGATCCGCCGTGCCGCCGAAGACGCTGCGCGCTTTACGGGCGGCGGCAACAGCTAAAGCGATTCGACTTTCCGTCGAGATACGGAGCATCGCTTTTTGCGTTCGACCGAAGGGAGAGGCCGCGAACAGGCGATTCCAAGTATCGTCGAAATGCAATGGGTAAGCAGGCGGGACTGACAGCCTGCACCCGGATCACTCAGTACCCTGTGTAAGGACAGCGGAGATCGGGGCCAGCGCGACCCGGCTGGCGCGATCCTGCAACCCCCAGAGCAGCAGCGCCGACACCGTGTCAGGGCGCACGCGGCCCAGCATCACGACAGCACCTTCCTGCCCGGCGCGGAACGCCGCCTGATCAAGGAACCGCCGCATCACTGTCGGGGTCTGACCGGCCCCGTCGAAATCGCGGAACACGACGGCCGAGGGCACGCCATCGCGCGCCGCAAGCTTGTGAACGGTGTTCAGCCCTTTTCCTTGTGTGATCAGGCCCCGACCAGTGCCAGCCGCAATCGCAGCCACCTGATCGGAAAGCGGACGGTTGCCCTGAATGCCGGTGCGCGTGCCTTCGAGGATCGCGACCGTTTCGGGCACGGCCTCCATCCAGACCGAGAGCGACACTTCGGCATCCTGCGCGGTGGCGGCCGTCGGCATATCGGTCAGCATCACCACTTCAAACCCGGCGGCGCGGTGGCCGGCCATCTTCTCGGCGGCATCCGGTTTGGACGGATCGACCGCAAAGGTCAGCGGATAGGGAAAATCGCGCAGCGCCTCGACGCCCAAGGCGGCTTCATCATCGATCAGCACGATCGACAAAAGCGGCTTTTCCTCGGGGTTTTCGAATTCCATTGCATAGGCCGAGATTGGAGGCTCTCCGCCCATTTCCGCCAGATCCGGCGCGGACTCTGTCTTGTGGCGGTCGGTCAGCGGCACGACCGGTGTGCCGATTCGCGTGGTCGCGGGCGTGCCGGTGCCCTGGCGGACCGGTGGCAGGGCAGCAACCTGGGGCGATTCGGTTTCACTCTCGACTTCGGGGGCCTGCGGCGCGTCGGGCACGGTAGTGGGATCACCGGGCGTGGCCGGAACCTGTTCCACTTCCGGGGCCTGCGGCGTAACAAGCGCGGGTGGCGGAGATTCCACCCGTAGGGAAGGCTCGCCGTTGCGGGTCACCGAGGGCAACTCGGCGGGTGGCGGCGCGGGTGGTTCCGGGGCCTTGGTGGACACGCTTGGCGTTTCGTCCTGCTCCGGCGCAGTGGGGGCTTCGAGCGCCGCGGACTGCGTCACCGGCTTTTCGGCTTCGACCTCCAGAGTGGGCGCTTCGCCCGCTTCGGGGCCTGTCAGACCTGCGGTTGTTTCAGTAATATCGGGCTTGCTTCCCGGCTGTGTGTCCGCCCCGGTGTTGGCCGCGATGGTCTCACTCTCGCTTTCGGGACCGTCGGGGGCGCGAGGCGCAAGATCGACCAGATCGGCATCCGGCCCGGGCTGGGCCACCTCAACTTCTGCCGCCTCCGGTTGCGTGGGCGCCACGGCGGGCGCGTCGCTCGCAACCTCGGGTTGGGGCGAGAGCGGCATCACCAGCGATACCCCTACGCCCACAAATAACACAACCGCCGCACCGGCCAGCAGTCCTCCGAATAATCCGCCCATATCCTCGTCGCCTCTTTCGTGCTCTTCTTATGCCACTGCCCGGCTTGCGCTCTTGACGCTGCGCGGCAAGCCTGAACAAGTATGGCAACACTATAATGCGGTGGGGGCCGTCCTCGCCAGCCCTTAATCAACGAGCCGACATGCTGCTGCTGATCGATAACTACGATTCCTTCACCTATAACCTGGTTCACTACCTGGGCGAGCTTGGGGCCGAGATGGTCGTGCGCCGCAACGACGCGCTGGACGTGCAGGAGGCAATGGGCATGAAGCCAGACGGCATCCTGCTCAGCCCCGGCCCCTGCGACCCCGATCAGGCGGGGATATGCCTCGCCTTGACCGAGGCCGCCGCCGAAACAAAAACACCATTGATGGGTGTCTGCCTGGGGCATCAGACCATCGGCCAGGCCTTTGGTGGCAAGGTCGTGCGCTGCCATGAGATCGTGCATGGCAAGATGGGCATGATGCAGCACTGCGGCAAAGGCGTCTTTGCCGGATTGCCCTCGCCGTTCGAGGCCACGCGCTATCATTCGCTGATCGTCGAACGCGACAGCCTGCCCGACTGTCTTGAGATCACGGCCGAGCTTGAGGATGGCACCATCATGGGCCTTCAGCACCGCGAATTGCCGATGCACGGCGTGCAGTTTCACCCCGAATCCATCGCCTCCGAACATGGTCATGCGCTGCTGCGCAACTTCCTGGACGAAATGAAGGTTCCCGCATGAGCGACGCGCTGAAACCGCTGATCGACGCCGCCGCCAATGGTCCCCTGACCCGCCCACAAGCCGAACAGGCCTTCCACGTGCTATTTGACGGCGCGGCGACGCCAAGCCAGATCGGTGGACTACTGATGGCACTGCGCACGCGAGGCGAGACAGTGGACGAATACGCCGCCGCC
Organism: Ruegeria hyattellae; assembly: GCF_041537925.1. Lineage (NCBI taxonomy): Bacteria > Pseudomonadati > Pseudomonadota > Alphaproteobacteria > Rhodobacterales > Roseobacteraceae > Ruegeria > Ruegeria hyattellae. Next base: position 346,859 of record NZ_JBGOSH010000001.1, read on the forward strand.
GCCGCCGTGATGCGCGCGAAATGCCACGCGGTGTCCGCGCCCCAGGGAGCGATGGACATCGTCGGCACTGGCGGGGATGGCAAGGGCACGCTGAACATCTCGACCGCGACCGCCTTTGTGGTGGCCGGGGCGGATGTGGTGGTGGCCAAACATGGCAACCGTAATCTCAGTTCCAAATCCGGCGCGGCGGACGCGCTGGGGCAGATGGGCATCAACGTGATGATCGGCGCGGATGTGGCTGAAAAGGCTCTGAAAGAGGCCGGTATCTGTTTCATGATGGCGCCGATGCATCACCCGGCAATTGCCCATGTGATGCCAACGCGGCAGGAACTTGGCACCCGCACCATCTTCAACATTCTCGGACCCCTCACCAATCCGGCGGGGGTAAAGCGGCAGCTGACCGGCGCGTTTTCCCGCGACCTGATCCGACCCATGGCCGAAACGCTGGGCCAGCTCGGTTCCGACCGCGCCTGGCTGGTTCATGGCTCGGACGGCACCGATGAGCTGACAATCACCGGCATCAGCTGGGTCGCGGCGCTCGAGGATAACGTTGTGAAGGAAGTTGAACTGCACCCCGAAGATGCCGGACTGCCGGTGCATCCGTTCGAAGACATTCTCGGCGGTTCGCCAGAAGAGAATGCGCGCGCGTTCAATGCGCTTCTCGATGGCGCGTCCTCGGCCTATCGCGATGCGGTGCTGTTGAACGCCTCTGCCGCTCTCATCATTGCCGAAAAAGCCGTTGATCTGCGCGAAGGTGTTGAAATCGCGGCGGAAAGCATCGATAGCGGTAAGGCGCGCGCGAAAATCTCGGCCTTGGCCAAAATCACACAGGACGCCCCATGACGGAAACCATTCTTGACAAGATCAAGGCCTACAAACTGGAAGAGATTGCGGCGGACAAGGAAGGGGTCCCGCTTGACCGGATGGAGGTGCTGGCCCGCGAGGCGCCCACCGTGCGCCCCTTCCTGACCGCTCTGGGAGAGGCCAAGCGCGGCGGCTATGGCCTGATCGCCGAAATCAAGAAAGCCAGCCCGTCCAAAGGCCTGATCCGCGCCGATTTCGATCCGGCCGCGCTGGCGGCCGCCTATGAAGCCGGTGGGGCCGCCTGCCTGTCTGTGCTGACCGACACGCCCAGCTTTCAGGGCGCGAAGGACTACCTCAAACAGGCCCGCGCCGCGTGCAATCTGCCGGTCCTGCGCAAGGATTTCATGTATGACCCCTATCAGGTGGTTGAAGCGCGCGCGCTGGGGGCCGATTGCATCCTGATCATCATGGCCTCGGTCGAGGATAATCAGGCCGCCGAGTTGGAACAGACCGCCCATGAATGGGACTTGAATGTGCTGATCGAGGTGCATGACGAGCATGAGCTTGAACGCGCCGCCAAGCTGACCAGCCCGTTGATCGGCATCAACAATCGCAATCTGCACACCTTCGAGACGTCGCTCGACACCACGCGGAAGCTGTCCAAGCTGGTGCCGTCGGACCGCACGATCGTCTGCGAAAGCGGGCTGCACGCGCCCGAGGAACTGGCCGATATCGCCCGCTATGGCGCGCGCTGCTTCCTGATCGGCGAAAGCCTTATGCGGCAGGATGATGTGGCAAAAGCGACCCGTGATTTGCTGGCCAACCCTCTGGTGCCTGGGGCCATGTGATGGCGCTGACGCATTTCGACAACAAGGGTGATGCCCACATGGTCGACGTCTCGGACAAGGAGATCACCGACCGGATCGCCGTGGCCGAGGGTCACGTGAGCATGCAGCGCGAAACCTTTGATATCATTTCAGAAGGTCGCGCCAAGAAGGGCGATGTACTGGGTGTCGCGCGGCTGGCGGGCATCATGGGGGCCAAGAAGACCCCCGACCTGATCCCGCTCTGCCATCCCCTGCCTGTGACCAAAGTCGCGGTAGAACTGACATTGGATCCGGACCTGCCGGGTGTTCGGATCGAGGCCACAGTGCGCACCACCGGTCAGACTGGCGTCGAGATGGAGGCGATGACCGCCGTTTCCACCGCCGCGCTGACGGTCTACGATATGGCCAAGGCCGTGGACAAGGCGATGCAGATTGGTGGCATTCGCGTGGTGTTAAAAGATGGCGGAAAATCAGGCCGCTACGAGGCGCAATGATCTCTGTCGACGCGGCCCGCGCGCATCTGTTTGACCTCGTGTCACCACTGGAGACGGAAACCGTTACGCTTGCGCAGGCAGCAGGACGGGTGCTGGCCCGCGATGCGGTCGCCACGCGTGATCAGCCGCCCTTTGCCGCCTCATCCATGGATGGCTATGCGGTCAAATCGGCGGAAGTCGAACAGCACGCCATTTTCAAGATCATCGGCGAAGCGGCTGCAGGGAATGGATTTTCCGGCAACGTCAAACCCGGCCAGGCGGTGCGCATCTTCACTGGTGCTCCGATGCCCGAAGGCGCGGATTTTGTCGTCATTCAAGAAAATACCGACCGGCGCGACGATCTGCTCACCATCACCGAGGCACCGGGCACCAAATCCAATGTCCGGCCTGCGGGTGTGGATTTCCGGACCGGTGACCATCTGCCCGCACCGCGTCGCCTGTCGCCGTCGGACGTGGCCCTGCTTGCGGCGATGAACATCCCCGATGTACCGGTCAGCCGCCGACCGGTCGTTGCCCTGATCTCCAACGGTGACGAGTTGGTCATGCCCGGAGACACCCCCGGCCCCGACCAGATCATTGCCTCCAATACGTTCGGCCTGAAGGCGCTGTTCGAAGAGGTCGGCGCGCAAGTCCGCATGCTGCCGATCGCGCGCGATACCACCCGCTCTCTCACCACCGCGCTGGAACTGGCTTTTGGCGCAGACCTCGTCATCACCATCGGCGGTGCCTCAGTCGGAGATCACGATCTGGTCGAAGAGGTCACCGGCGCGTTGGGCATGGAACGGGCTTTCTACAAGGTGCGCATGCGCCCGGGCAAACCGCTCATGGCGGGGCGGTTGGGCACGGCAGCGATGATCGGGCTGCCCGGCAATCCGGTCTCGGCCATGGTTTGCGGGCATATCTTTGTTGCCCCCCTGTTGCGACACATGCTGGGCTTGCCGAATCCCCTGCCCGAGATGCGCACGGCGCCACTGACCAACTCGCTGCCCGAAAACGGACCGCGTGCGCATTACATGCGGGCGACCCGCACAGTTGACGGAATTGCGGCGGCCGTTAACCAGGACAGCTCGCTGTTGCGCGTTCTGGCAAGCTCCAACGCCCTGATCGTGCGCCCGCCTGGGGACCCGGCCCGTGGTACCGGGGACACGGTCGATTACATCCCGCTTTGACGGCAATGCCAAGCGCATTGACACAAAACAGGAACATGCGTAGAACAAACGTAAACGCATGGAGCAGAGGTGTGCGCAATGCTGACCAAGAAGCAGTTGGATTTGCTGGAGTTTATTCACAAACGGCTACAGGCCGACGGGGTGCCCCCCAGTTTCGATGAAATGAAAGTGGCGCTGGACCTGCGGTCGAAATCCGGCATTCACCGCCTGATCACCGCATTGGAAGAGCGCGGGTTTATCCGCAGGCTCGCCCATCGCGCCCGCGCCATCGAGATCGTGAAGCTGCCCGAGAGCCTTGGTGGCGAATCCACAGTCGGGTTCCAGCCCCGGGTCATCGAAGGCGACCGGCCCGACGCGCCGCGCCCGGCCAATACCGAACCGGTTGCCGTTCATGCGATGGAACTGCCCGTCATGGGCCGCATCGCCGCCGGTGTCCCGATCGAGGCGATCAGCCATGTGTCCAGCCATGTCTCAGTGCCCGGCACGATGGTGTCCGGCACCAGCGAGCATTATGCGCTCGAGGTCAAAGGCGATTCGATGATCGAGGCGGGGATCAACGATGGCGATATCGTCGTGATCCGCGAGAGCGCGGCTGCTGATAATGGCGATATCGTTGTGGCGCTGGTCGAAGATCAGGAAGCGACGCTGAAACGTTTCTTCCGTCGTGGCAACGCCATCGCGCTTGAGGCTGCCAACCCGGCTTATGAAACCCGCGTCTTCCCGGAAGAGAAAGTGCGCGTTCAGGGCCGCCTGGTCGGACTTATTCGCACCTACTGATCCTTGCGCCTTTCACCTTTGGCGCGCGACCCCGTGCCAAAGGCGGCGTTGGCCCTGTTTGCTGGCCGCGATCTTGCCTGCCTCGCTGATCGAAAGACTGCCGGTCTGGCGCAGCAGGGCTGGATCGACGATCCGGCAGCCCCCGGGCAGATCCAACGGCACGGCACTCACGATGATCTGGTCCGCAGCACATTCGGTCACGGTTCTGGCGGCCCGTTTGCCAGCAACATGCACGATCTGCCAGGACCCCAGCCGCATCTTCGGTACCTTTCCCTCACCTATGGTCCAGCGCGTTGCCGCTGTTGCCTGATCCTTGCCATCGCCATCGTTTTCCAACCAGACCTTGGCCACGAACCCGCTGCCCTTCGCCCGGCTAAGCGCCCTGCCCGTGTCTGTCATCACGCCCACCAGCTTGCCGCTATCGGCGATCAGTACCTGCGGACGGTCCGCCCCCGCCCAAAGCCCGATGGCACAGACCATCGGCACTGCGCCCATCCATCGCAACCGGCCCTGCCACAGAATAACAAAAAGCGCGCCCAGGGTCAGCAGCGGCAAAACCTGCGGGCCGGGGCTGACAACGTGACCGCGCGCGCCCTCCAGCGCGGCCACGTAATGCGCAACGCCCAAAATCCATGTCAGGCCCAGCCCCATCAGCTTTAACCCGATCCAGCCCAACCCGAAGGGCGACAGGAGCAGTGCCAGAACTGCGGCGGGAATCACTAGCAACCCCATAAGGGGCACCGAGAGCAGGTTCGCAGGCAGGCCATAATGCGCGATGGCGTTGAAATGCGCCGCCGCAACCGGCGCGGTGGCGAAGCCCGCCACCGCCGATGAGATGACGACCCCGGCGGCGGGCTTCAACCATTTGGGCAGCACCGAAACCTCCCACCCCCGGATCGCGCCAAAGACCGCCACCAGCGCGGTGGTTGCGGCGAACGACATCTGGAAACCGGGGCTGAGCAGGGACTCGGGCCGCAGCGCCAGCACGATAAGCGCTGCCATCGCCACCGCGCGCAGCGATATCGCACGGCGATCCACCAGCACGGCACACAGCATGACCGACACCATGATGAACGCACGCTCGGTCGCCACATTGCCGCCCGACAACGCCAGATAGGCCGCCGCCGCCAGCAGCGCGCCAATCGCGGCCAGCTTCTTGACCGGCCAGCGCAGTGCCAGGGGCGGAATCAGGCAGAGCGCAAACCGAAGCCCCGCAAATACGAAGCCGGTCAGCAGCCCCATGTGAAGCCCCGAAATCGCCAGCAGATGCGCCAGATTACTGGCCCGCAGCGCATCGAGCGTAGCCAGGCTCACACCGCTGCGGTCGCCAGTGGTCACCGCCGCCGCGAACCCGCCAACATCACCGGGCAGCACTCGTCTGATATGAGAAGACACCGCCATGCGCAGAGCAAAGATCCGCATACCCAGACGATCCAGCTCGGGCGGTGCCACCGTCAAAACCGGAACGCGCGTATAGCCCACCGCGCCGATACTCTTGAACCAGGCGTGGCGGCGGAAATCGAAGCCTCCGGGCTCGACGGGGCCCTGCGGTGGTGACAGATGCCCGGTGGTCATGATCTGCTGCCCCGGCACTGGCAGTTCGGTAGCATCGCCGTGCAGCGACATGCGGACACGGCGCGGCGTCTCATCCGGCGCGACGCGCAGCAGGCGCACCCGGTCCAGCGTGACGCGCGGTGCGTCCGAGGCCGACCGGTCCAGCCCGATGACACGCCCCTCGACCGGGCCGTAATAGTGCCAGTCCAGCACCGGCCCGGCGACCTGATGCGCCCGGTAGCCCGACAGAAGGAACCCCATGGCCGCCATGGCCAGCGCCGCCCAGAGCGGCGTCCACGCACCCGGATGGCGCAACGCCACCCGGGTTCCGGACAGCGCAGCCAAAGCCAACGCGATGTAAAACGCCCGCGACGGTTCCTGCGGCAACATGAAATAGGCACCGATCCCCAGCGCCATGCAGACCGGCGCCCAGGGAAACAAGTACCCGCGCTGCCGCAGCAGTGCCGCTTCGATCCGCGCCAGAACGCGCATGCTTGCTCCTGTCCGTCCGGCTCGTTATTCAGACGGCAACGCTATCTCCCCCATGGTTACCAAAAGGTAAAAGGCATCAATGTCTGATCAGGTTGTCACCCGTTTCGCCCCGTCTCCGACCGGGTTCCTGCATATCGGCGGCGCGCGCACGGCGCTGTTCAACTGGCTCTATGCCCGTGGCCGAGGCGGCAGGTTTCTGCTGCGGATCGAAGATACCGACCGCGAGCGCTCCACCCCTGAGGCGACGGCGGCGATTTTGCAGGGCATGGAGTGGCTGGGTCTCGATCACGATGGGGAGGTGATCAGCCAGTTCGAGGGTGCCGACCGCCATGCCGAAGTGGCGCGTCAGCTGCTGGGTGAGGGCAAGGCCTATAAGTGCTTTGCCACCCAGGACGAGATTGCCGCCTTCCGCGAGCAGGCGCGCGCCAAGGGCACATCCACCCTCTTCCGCAGCCCCTGGCGCGAGGCCGATGCCGCGACCCACCCGGACGCGCCTTTCGTGATCCGCATCAAGGCCCCGCAACAAGGTACAACCGTGATCCATGATCAGGTGCAGGGGGACGTCACCATCCGCAACGACCAGTTGGACGACATGGTTCTGCTGCGCTCGAACGGCACGCCGGTCTATATGCTGGCCGTAGTGGTGGACGACCATGATATGGGAGTGACCCATGTGATCCGGGGTGATGACCATCTAAACAACGCCGCGCGGCAGATGATGATCTATGAGGCGATGGGCTGGGACGTACCAGTCTGGGCACATATCCCGCTGATCCACGGGCAGGACGGCAAGAAGCTGTCCAAGCGTCACGGTGCATTGGGGGCGCAGGAATACCAGGCGATGGGCTATCCCGCGGCTGGTATGCGCAACTACCTGGCGCGCCTGGGCTGGAGCCATGGCGATGATGAGTTCTTTACCGATGAACAGGCGCGCGACTGGTTCGATCTGGACGGAATCGGCAAAAGCCCGGCCCGGTTCGACCTGAAGAAGCTGGAAAATCTCTGTGGTCAGCATATCGCCATTGCCGATGATGCTGCATTGCGGCAAGAAATCGAGACCTACCTGGCTGCGGCAGATCAGCCCGCCTTGACGCAGGCACAATCAACCAATCTTGAACGGGCCATGTTCTGCCTCAAGGATAGGGCGCGAACCTTCCCGGAACTGCTTGAAAAGGCAGAGTTTGCCTTGACCTCGCGCCCGATTGAACCCGATCAGAAAGCGGCCAAGGCATTAAATTCTGTATCCGACGGTATACTGAAGGATTTGACGCCGCATCTGCAAAATGCTAGCTGGTCGCGAGAGAGCTTGGAGGAACACCTGTCCGCCTTCTGCGAGGCGCGCGAATTGAAATTCGGCAAACTGGCCGGACCTCTTCGCGCTGCATTGGCGGGCCGGTCGGTAACACCTTCGGTGTTTGACATGATGGTCGTTCTGGGGCGCGAAGAAACCCTGGCCCGACTGGCAGACGCGGCGGAACTGGCCCTGTCGTCCTGACACGGGCCGCGCTTCCCCAATAACCCGGCTTGCGCGGTCCCCGCGCGAGCACCATCCGCACGGTTCTGATGGCTCCGTCTGGCGCCGTTGCCGTGTTTCAAAGAGGAAGGGACATAATGACTGAAAACAAGAAATCGGCCACGCTGAACGTACACGGCAAAACCTATGATCTGCCGATCTTTTCGCCGACTGCCGGCCCGGACGTGATCGACATTCGCAAGCTTTACAGCGATGCAGGCGTCTTCACCTACGATCCGGGCTTCACATCCACGGCAAGCTGCGACAGCACAATCACCTATATCGACGGCGACAAGGGTGAACTGCTGCACCGGGGCTATCCGATCGACCAGCTGGCCTCGCAATCGCATTTCCTCGAAATGTGCTATCTGCTGCTCTATGGCGAATTGCCGAAAGCCGGCGATCTGGAAAAATTCGAGAGTACAATCACCCGCCACACGATGCTGCACGAACAGATGCAGTATTTCTATCGCGGTTTCCGCCGCGATGCGCATCCGATGGCGATCATGGTTGGCGTTGTGGGCGCGATGTCCGCCTTCTACCACGATTCGACCGACATTCATGATCCGCATCAGCGCGAGGTCGCTTCGCATCGGCTGATCGCCAAGATGCCGACCATTGCCGCCTGGGCCTATAAATACCACATCGGCCAACCCTTCATCTATCCGCGCAACGATCTGGACTATGCGTCGAACTTTCTGCGTATGTGTTTCGCGGTGCCGGCAGAGGAATATGAGGTCAATCCGATCCTCAGCCGTGCGATGGACCGGATTTTCATGCTGCAGGCCGATCACGAGCAGAACGCATCGACCTCGACAGTACGACTGGCGTCCTCCTCGGGTGCGAACCCGTTTGCCTGTATCGCGGCGGGCATCGCCTGTCTCTGGGGGCCGGCGCATGGTGGCGCCAACCAGGCCTGCCTGGAAATGCTTGAGGAAATCGGATCGGTCGACCGCATTCCCGAGTTCATTGACCGCGCCAAGGACAAGAACGATCCGTTCCGCCTGATGGGCTTTGGTCATCGGGTCTACAAAAACTTCGATCCGCGCGCGACGGTGATGAAACAGTCCGCCGACGAGGTGCTGGACCTGCTGGGAATCGAGAGCAACCCCAAACTACAGGTCGCCAAGGCGCTAGAGAAACAGGCATTGGAAGATCCCTATTTCGCCGAGAAGAAACTGTTCCCAAATGTGGATTTCTATTCGGGCATCGTGATGGAAGCGATGGGCTTCCCGACCTCGATGTTCACGCCCATCTTCGCGCTCAGCCGCACCGTGGGCTGGATCAGCCAGTGGAAGGAAATGATCGCCGATCCACAGAACAAGATCGGCCGCCCGCGCCAACTGTACCTGGGCGAAACCTTGCGCGACTACGTGGATATCGAAAAGCGCTGATTGCGGCGCCAAAGCGAAGAAGACCCCGCGATTGCCGGGGTCTTTTTTTTGAACTTCACCCAAGGCTTCGCTGTTCCACGCCTTCTCTTAACGGCAGCTAGAAGCCCATACTGTTTGATACTGTGGGCGGTGGGTATGCCAGTTTCTGCACTCGCAGACCCAAAAAACAGCAAAATAAAGAAAGGGCTGTTTTGGGCCACATGAGTTTGTGGGCCAACTCGATTTGACCGCGCCCTATGCAACCTGCAACACCGCTGCGGCGATTTTATCGACATGCACGAAATCTGTTCCACAGCATCCGCCAAAGACGTTCATGTTCGGGAAGCTCCGGCGGATGTCGCTGTATTGTCCTGCAAGCTCATCAGGATTGCCTTCTTCAAGATGCCCAAGTTTGCAAAGCGTACCGTGATCCAGGGTCGACGCATTCGCCCGCAATCCTCGGATGCGCCTTGTCCAGGCTCCAGAAGTCAGCGCCGGACCGAAATCCGCCGGATGCGAGCAGTTAATCATGTAGTATGCGGGGGCTTCGCCGGTTTGGGCATCGACGGCCTCAATGGCCTCCCGAAGGCTCTCTCCACTTCTGAGGCAGCGGTTCTTCTCCAACGTGAACGAGATGACGCAAGGCAATCCCGCTGACTGCGCAGCGCGAGCGATCCCGACAGCTTCGGCAGTCGTGTTCAACGTCAGAGCTGTTACGATGTCAGCGCCGCCTGCTTTGAAGGTGGCAATTTGCTTGCTGTGATAATCTTCGGCACCTTCAGCAGTCAGACCTTGGTTGAGTTTGTAGGCATCGCCTTTCGGCCCGATGCATCCACTGATGACTGTTTTTGAGTTTGCTAAACCGGCGGCGCGCGCCGCGTCTCGGTAGAGATTGAAGCACGCGTGGTTCATCTCCGCCAGACTTTCATCGGAGTACCCCAGAAGTCGACCCCAATCCCTGCTGGCACGGTAGGTCAGACTGTCGAAGATAAAGCTTGCTCCATGCCGAACTGCAAGCTCGGCGAACGTGCTATAATACTCGTCGAGCGCCAGCTTCGCCTTCGGATTGTGGAGCAAATGAAAGGCCGCGAATTCTTCAAGTTCGAACCCTCGTTTGTACATCAGCCAGGTTTCGGTGCCACCGTCGGTCAGGAATAGATCATTTGTCTGATGCGGCAGTGTTGGAGTCGCCATGGGCCTAACCTCATTCAAGATGCGTGTGTGGATACACAAAGGCTAGGTTGTGGTGGTCATTTCGCACAAACGATCATACTTTGCTCCACAAGTTAAATTTTCTACGGCGTAGTTGTGACATGCCCAGGCGTTTGCCTTCACTCAACCAGCTTCGTGCGTTCGAAGCCGCAGCACGGTATCAGAGCATCAAAGATGGTGCGGACGAGCTATGTGTGACGCCTGCCGCCGTAGGTCACCAAATCCGCGCACTGGAAAGCTTTCTGGAGATGACGCTTTTTCATCGCGGCGTCCGACAGATCACGTTAACTGAACAGGGCAAACGACTGGCGGACGAGATTGGCCATGCGCTTGATCGGATCGAAGCTGCGGTTGCCCCGGCTCTGAATGACAGCATGTCTGGGACGCTGAAAATTTCCGTGGCACCGTTCTTCGGCAATCGCTGGCTGCTGCCACGGTTGCAGAAGTTTAGCGGACTTCATCCTCTGATCGACGTTCAGCCAGTTTTGTCGTTCGACTATGTCGACTTGGCGAAAGCGGGATTTGATGCAGCGGTACGGTACGGTGATGGTAATTGGGACGGTACGGTTTCCGAGTTGGTCTTCCGCGATACTCTGCGGCCCGTTTGTGCGCCACAATTGTTGGAGGGGCGCGACCTGCCTCTTGCTCCGGGTGACATTCTGGGGCTGCCGCTCGCTTCTGCGCGAAACTGGCCAGATGACTGGTCGGCTTGGGCGGAGGCCGTCGGAACGAAGCTGGGCGATGAAGTGAAAGTGCATGAGTACGAAAGCCGTTCCTTCATGTTCGACAGCGCCCTGTCAGGACAGGCCGTTATCCTTGCGGATGCCCGCATGACTGGCGCCGACGAAAAGGCTGGTCGATTGGTTTGTTTAAAGGAGCTCAGTGTCGAGCGTTCACAAGGCATACATGTCGTCGCCGCCTTTTCGGCATTTAGCCGAAAGGTTCGGGCCTTTTCTGACTGGATGAAGGCAGAGGCAGCCTCGTGTGGGTGAAAGCTGTTTATTTCCAATGCATTGAAATCTCCCCTTTGGTCTGCAGAGGAAGCGACGGTCACAAACGTCTGACTTTGGCAGGCTGCCAAAAGCGCCCATTGGCGCGGCTGCAGCGGATCCAATGGCGATAAACAGACGGCCAAATCTTGGACTTTTTCAACACCATCTCTGTACAATTTTCCTCCAAAAACCCGGCACATCAGCTTGCGTATGCTCAGAACAAGCTCAGTTGATCGCCCTTTTGTGGCGGCACCGCGAACAGCTCGGTTCTGAGCGGCGGGGCTTCTTCCGAAAGACCCAGCCGTCTGCAGGCGGCCTTGAACCGTTGCGCCACCATCTCGGCATACGGCCCCTGCCCTTGCATCCGGTGACCCCATCGCGCGTCGTATTCCTTGCCACCATGCATTTCACGCAACCGTGCCATCACCCGGGCCGCGCGATCCGGGTAATGCTCGGCCAGCCATTCTTGCCAGAGCGTCGAGACCTCGCGCGGCAGGCGCAACATGATCCAGCTCGCGTTTTTTGCCCCGGCCTCGACCCCCGCCGCAAGCAGCGCCTCAAGCTCATGATCGCTCAACCCCGGCACCAGTGGCGAGGTCATCACCCGCACCGGCACCCCCGCCTGCGCCAGCCGTCGGATCATCAGCAGCCGTCGCGCAGGTGACGGGGCGCGCGGTTCCATCCGGCGCGACAGGCCGGTATCCAGCGTGGTCAGCGAGATCCCGACCCGCACCAGACCTTTGGCCGCCATCGGTGCAAGAATGTCCAGATCCCGCTCGATCAGCGCACCTTTGGTGACGATCGCAACCGGGTGGTTGAATTCGGCCAGCACCTGCAAGCACTTGCGCGCGATGCCGTGGTCGCGTTCGACCGGTTGATACGGGTCGGTATTGGTGCCGATCGCTATGGTCGCGACCTTGTAACGCCGCGCCGACAATTCCCGTCGCAGCACCTCTGCCGCGTTGGGTCGGGCCACCAGAACGCTCTCGAAGTCAAGGCCCGGCGACAGACCGAGATAGGCATGGGTCGGGCGCGCAAAGCAATAGACGCAGCCATGTTCACAGCCCCTGTAAGGGTTGATCGACCGGTCGAAGGGCAGATCCGGCGAGCGATTATAGGTGATCAGGCTGCGCGCATGTTCGATCCGCAATTCGGTACGCAGCAATCTGGACTCTTCGGTGATTTCCCACCCGTCCCAAACCTCTTCGCGCGACAGATCGAACCGACCCGACGCGTTGGACACAGCGCCACGGCCCGGCCTGCGCTGTGCGGAAATATCGGCAGATTGATCCATTCACCCAAAGTAGAACATAAAGAGAACATTCGCAACAAACACATTATCTTCCTGCAAATTTCTCATTTTCAGATTTTCAAATTCATCTCTATAGGTCGGTTGTAGCGTCGCCAGTGTCGCAATTAACGCAGTCCATTTGCGGCCTTTTGAGCAAAAAGAAGCAAGAAATAACCTAGGGTCACAAACCCGTAACACCGAGGAATCGCGCGCATGTCGGAAGAAGATGACATCATCCTGTCGGAACTCGACGACGAAGAACTTGTGCAACAGATGTTCGACGATCTCTATGACGGTCTCAAGGAAGAGATCGAAGAGGGCGTGAACATCCTGCTGGAGCGCAAGTGGATGCCCTATGACATCCTGACCAAGGCGCTGGTCGGCGGGATGACCATCGTGGGCGCAGATTTCCGCGACGGCATCCTCTTTGTGCCCGAGGTTCTGCTGGCCGCCAACGCGATGAAAGGCGGCATGTTCATCCTCAAGCCACTGCTGGCCGAAACCGGCGCACCGCGCGTCGGCAAGATGGTGATCGGCACGGTCAAGGGCGACATCCACGACATCGGCAAGAACCTCGTGTCGATGATGATGGAGGGCGCGGGCTTCGAAGTGGTCGATCTGGGCATCAACAACCCGGTCGAGAATTACCTCGAAGCGCTGGAAACCGAACAGCCCGACATTCTGGGCATGTCCGCCCTGCTGACCACCACGATGCCCTATATGAAGGTCGTGATTGACACGCTGATCGAACAGGGCCTTCGTGACGACTATATCGTGCTTGTCGGCGGCGCGCCGCTGAACGAGGAATTTGGCAAGGCCATCGGCGCCGACGCCTATTGCCGCGACGCCGCCGTGGCGGTGGAGACCGCCAAGGACTTCGTCAGCCGCAAACACAATCAGCTGTCCGCCTGACGGCACGTTTCCGAACACTGAAACGGGGCGGGCCGCAACCGGCGCCGCCCTTTTTATTTGCCCTACCCAACCCCAGATAAGCCCAAAGGAGACAAGACCATGCAACCGAACTTCGTGACTATCCTGCTCGCCGCCGTTGTTGCGATTGGCCTGACAGTCTGGGTTGGTGCCTGATCCGGGTGCGCCGGGGAGACCGACAATGATCAGCGATACAGAACTGACTCAGAAAGGCTTGCAAGCGCGCGGCGAAGGCCGGATTCTCCTCATCGCTTGCGGTGCGCTTGCGCGCGAGATTCTGGCCCTGATCAAGGCCAACGGCTGGTCGCATATGACCCTGACCTGTCTGCCCGCCATCTATCACTTGCACCCCGAGAAAATTCCGCAAGCGGTCGAAGAGACGGTGATGAAAAACCGTGACGATTATGACGATATTTTCGTTGTCTATGCCGATTGCGGCACCGGAGGGTTGTTGCAATCGCTCTGCGACCGGCTGGGTATCCAGATGGTCGCCGGGCCACATTGCTATTCTTTCTTCGAAGGAAACGACCGCTTTTCCGAGCTCGCCGAAGACGAGTTCACCGCCTTCTACCTTACTGATTTTCTAGTTCGGCAATTCGACGCCTTCATCTGGAAACCCATGGGGCTCGACCGCCACCCCGAACTGCGTGACATGTATTTCGGCAATTACACCAAGCTGGTCTATCAGGCCCAGATCGACGACCCGGCACTCACCGAAAAGGCAAAAGCCTGCGCTGAACGCATGGGCCTCGACTTCGAGCGACGGTTCACTGGCTATGGCGACCTGAACACCGCCCTTGCTGCACTCAACCGCGATCCCTCTTCATCTGGCTGAAAACATCCCGGGGGATGCGCCATTGGTTCGAGCAGCAATGGCGGCTGGGTTGGCCCTTCGCTTGCGCAACCTGCTCAAGCGTTCTCGGCCGCCACGTCTCGAATGCGCTCGACCATCGAGCGCAGCCCGTTCGACCGCTGCGCCGACAGATGGTCGTTCAGACCCAGCCGCTCCAGCTCGGCCCGCGCGTCGATCCTGGACACCTCGGCCACCGGCGCACCATTATAAAGCGCCCGCAAAACCGCGATCAGCCCGCGCACGATCAGCGCGTCGCTGTCACCGTCAAAGCGAAACATCCCGTTCTCGATCACCGGATGCAGCCAGACTTGGCTGGCGCAGCCATGTACTTTGGTGGCTGGCACTTTCAGTGCGTCGTTCAAGGGCTCCATCGCTTTGCCCTGCTCAATCACATGGCGATAGCGGTCTTCCCAGTCGTCGAGAAACTCGAAATCCTCGACGATATCTTCAAAGGCTGGGCTGGCCATCGGCATGCTCCGTCATGTGGCAGGTCACAACCGTCACCTAAGCTCGCCCTGCCCGCCTGTCCAGACCCACGATGGGTTTTCAAGCGCCGCCGGATAGGCTAACCGGTTTGCAGGCAAGACGAATTGACCGGGGCGGTTGCAGATGCGGGTTTCATTGACGTTTCTTCTGATTGGATCACTGACGCTGGGCGCGTGCAGTTCATGGCGAGACTCGCGCGTGAACCCGTCGAACTGGTTCAACAGGTCAGAACCTGCGGCGGTCAATGTAGATACCGAAGGCACGGTCAACCCGCTGCTGCCGTCGGAAGGGACCAGCGAAGGCATCTTCTCCCCGTCCGAACCGGTGGACGGCTCTGTGCCGATCACCAAGCTGACCGCGATGCGGGTCGAAAAGACCAATGCCGGCGCGATCATCTACGCCACTGGCGTGGCGCAGCGACAAGGCGCGTTTGACGCGGTTCTGCGTCGCAACCGGTCCGAAGAGAACACCAAGAACGGCGTGCTCAGCTACACGTTCCGCGTGGTCTACCCCGAGGACGCAACGCCGCAGGGCGACGAAGCCTCGCGCACCATTCACGATGCGGTCACCGTCACAAACGAGACGCTTGAGGGAATCCGCCTGATCCGGGTGACATCGGAACGCAACGCGTTGGAATCCCGCCGTCGTTAAACGTCTTCTGCTCGCAGATCAGAGCGCGACGACCCTAACGCTCTGGCCCTTGGCGGAAAGTGCTATCTGGCCGTCGCAGAGCCGCAGCGCGTCTTCACCGAAAACCTCATAGCGCCAGCCGGACAAGGCCGGCACGTCGCGCTCGCCCGCCGCGATCTGGTCGAGATCGGCACTGGGCGCGATCAGCTTGGCGGCAACACCCGCACTTTCGGTCTTGGCTTTCAGCAGCACCCGCAGCAGATCGGCCAGCGCCGGGTTCACCTGTAGCTTGTCGCGGCTACGGTCGGGTTTCGGCATCTCATCGGAAGGGCAGTTCACGCCACGCTTGACGGCGGCCAGAATCCCCTCGGCAATCGGCCCCTTGCGCGCCTCGCGCAAAAGCAGGCGCGACCCGCCCAGATCAGCCGGGTTGCGCGGCTTGGTCGAGGCCAGCTCGATCAGGGCGTCATCCTTGAACACCCTGTTGCGCGGCACATCCTGGGTTTGGGCATAGCCTTCGCGGAACTTAGCCAGTTCCCGCACCACTGCCAGGAACTTGCCGGAATTGGTCCGCGTCTTGACGCGTTTCCAAGCCTGATCGGGCTGCACGAGGTACGTGGCAGGATCGGTCAGCACTTGCAATTCCTCGGTCACCCAATGACTACGGTCGGTTTTCTCGAGCTCGGCTGCGAGATATTCATAGATCACCCGCAGATGGGTCACATCGGCCAGAGCATAGGTCTTTTGCGCCTCGCTCAGCGGGCGACGCGACCAGTCGGTAAAGCGCGAGGATTTGTCGACGCCCTCTTTTACGATCTTGCGCACCAGCGTCTCATATCCCACCTGATCTCCAAAGCCGCAGACCATGGCCGCGACCTGAGTGTCAAAAAGCGGTTTAGGAAAGACCTGCGCGTTGATCCAGAAGATTTCCAGATCCTGGCGCGCGGCATGAAAGACCTTGACCACTTCCTCGTTGCGGAAAAGGTCATAAAGCGGCTCAAGCGACATGCCGTTCGCCATCGGATCGACAAGCACGGCGCTGTCTTCATCCTCGCCGGGAAAGGCTATCTGCACCAAGCACAGGCGCGAGTAATAGGTCCGCTCGCGCATGAATTCGGTATCTATGGTCACATAGGGATGGCCGGCGGCAGCGGTGCAGAAGGCGGCCAGCTCTTGGGTCGTTGTCAGTGTTTTCATTCGGCTCGGATGCCCTGTTCTTCTTGTTGTCGCACTCGCCCCTGTTCCGGTATGCCGGAGCCCCAAGGCTGAGCATACGCAGAACACGGCCCGACTGCAATTGTTCGCGTAGCAGTGGTTTGGACGTGGTTAGCCCAACAGAACTGGGCTGCGGTCCCCGCCCGCAAAACGACGCAGAACCGCCGGGTAAAGGCGATGTTCCTGCACCAGAACCCGCGACGCCAGAGTCTTGGGGGTATCGCCGGGTTCAACCGGCACCCGCGCCTGTCCCAGAATGGGTCCGTCATCCAGTGCCGCGGTGACCTCGTGCACGGTACAGCCATGTTCACGATCGCCTGCGGCAAGCGCGCGGTCATGGGTGTGCAGGCCTTTGTATTTCGGCAAAAGCGAAGGGTGGATATTCAGCATCCGCCCCTCGAATCGGGCGACGAAATCCGCCGTCAGCACCCGCATGAACCCGGCGAGGCAGACAATATCCGTTGCGCTGTCCAGCAGTGGCTGCAACAGCGTGGCCTCGAATGCGGCGCGGTCGCCCTTGAAAGGTCGATGATCGACACTCGCTACCGGCACGCCTCGCGCCGCCGCTTTCGCCAGCCCGCCCGCCTGCGGGTCGTTGGACAGAACCAGACAGGGTCGCGCCGGGTGATCGCCGGTCATGCTGTCGAGCAACGACAGCATGTTCGACCCTCCACCTGAGATCAGGATCGCGACCCGTTTGGGGCTCACAGTAGCTTGCCCGTATAGGCGATCCCGCTTTCGGCCGTCACTTGACCCAGCACGGCGACGCTCTCACCCTGTTCGCGCAACAACTCTGCAACAGCTTCTGCACGATCTACGGCGCAGGCCACTACCATGCCGATACCGCAATTGAATGTCTTGAGCATTTCCGCTTCTGCAATGCCGCCAGTCTGGGCCATCCAACGGAATACCGGCGGCAGTTCCCAGGCACCCAGATCAATCTTCGCGCCCATGCCCTCGGGCAGAACGCGCGGCAGGTTCTCGGTCAGGCCACCGCCGGTGATATGGGCAAGCGCATGCACGCCACCCGCCCGGATCGCCGCCAGCACCTGCCGCACATAAAGCCGCGTCGGCGCCAGCAGCGCCGCGCCCAGCGAGCCGTCAGCCCAGGGGCAGTCGGCCTCCCAACCCAGCCCCGAGATCTCGACGAGCCGCCGCACCAGCGAATAGCCGTTGGAATGGACCCCGTCCGAGGCGAGGCCCAGCAGCACATCGCCCTCCTGCACGCCCTCGGGCAGCGCGGTGCCACGCTCCATCGCGCCGACAGCAAAGCCTGCCAGATCGAAATCACCTTCGGGGTACATGCCGGGCATCTCGGCGGTCTCGCCCCCGATCAGCGCGCAGCCAGAGCGTTCGCAACCTGTAGCTATCCCCTCGATGATCCGCGCGGCCTGATCGGTCTCGAGCTTGCCCGTGGCGAAATAATCCAGAAAGAACAATGGCTCGGCGCCCTGACACACCAGATCATTGACACACATGGCGACCAGATCAATGCCGACGCCATCCAGCAGACCGGTATCGATGGCGATCCGCAACTTGGTCCCCACCCCATCGGTCGCGGCCACCAGAACCGGGTCTTCATAGCCTGCGGCCTTGAGGTCAAACAGAGCGCCGAACCCGCCCAACCCGCTCATCACGCCGGGGCGGCTGGTGCGCTTGGCAGCCGGCTTGATCCGATCGACCAGAGCGTTGCCCGCATCGATATCCACGCCCGCATCCGCATAGGTGATGCCGTTCTTGCCCGCCGTCATGATCGCGTCCTCGTCATTGCCTGCGCGCGGGTTAGTCCATTGCGCGCGCGCATGCAACGGTCAGGCTTGACGCGACCCGCGATCCTGTTAGGCATGGCCTCAGGCGGGCCTGTAGCTCAACGGTTAGAGCAGAGCGCTCATAACGCTTTGGTTGGGGGTTCAAATCCCTCCGGGCCTACCAAACACTTTCCCCGCACGACGCCCAATGCAATGCCCGGTCAGACTCGACCTCACCCGCATGTTACAAGCATCGGCAAGAATCCGCAGACCGGAGTGTCCGAAATTGTTTAATTTTCTCAATTATCCGGCGTGCTGCATACTCATTTAAGCGCGCAGGGGCGGCAAGCGGGGCCAGGAAATGAAACATTCAGAACACCTAACCGATTCAAGGCTCCGGCCCGCACCGCAACCGTGTCCAATGCCCGACCCTTCTGATGCGCTATCCCATCGGTCCTGCGATACTGGCAGGGCTGCGCGTGCTGAACAGGCGCTGGCCGAGATGCGCGCGGATGCGCGGACCTATCGCGTTGTCCAGGCGGTGCTGTCGATGAAGGCGCTGGCGCGCGAGGAACAAGTGATCGTTCTGGACGAATTGCTGCAGCACCGGCGCACCCCTGCGCTGGCCAGCCTGCTTGAGCTGCTTCGGGCCGAAATGTCCGACATATCGCGCGCCGAGCAATTCCTGACACCGCTTGAAATCATCGCGCGCCATGATTGCCTGCATGATCTGGCGGGATGCCTGCGCAAGACCGGCCATCCGCCGTCGGACGAGCTGTGTTTCCGGGCTTTCGAGGTCGGTCTGACACTGAACACCTATAAAGGCATCGTTGAGGCAGCGGAACTGGCCGCCTGACTCGTATTCCGGCTAGTCGCTTCGACGACGTTTGAGCATCGCTCACACAATCTGCTTTGCAGTCGACGCTCTATTCACTTGTTTTAACGCGCAATTTGATCCGAAAATCGGTTCCCGTTTTTTGGATTGTGCTCTAACGCCCGATCACGATGTCGGCGCAAAGCCCGCCCAACCGCTTGCTGTCCCCCAACCGCAGCGCACCGCCATGGGCGCGGGCGATGTCGGCAACGATGGCTAGCCCCAGCCCAACTCCGGTTCCCTGGTTCTGATTGCGCGACGGGTCGAGCCGCGCAAAGGGTTTCATCGCTTCGCTGCGCTGGTCGGGCGCGATGCCCGGCCCGTCATCCTCGACCCGAAGTCGCAGGGATTTGGGTGTGAAGGCCACGCTGACCTCGGCACGGTCCCCATAGCGGACCGCATTGTCGATCAGGTTTTGTAGCGCACGTCGAATCGAATCGGGGCGCAGGGTGGCGCGGCCCTCGCCCTCGGGCGGCAGAAGCGTAACGGATTTGCCGGCGCGCTGGGCATCCTCAACGATCCGCGCAACCAGAGCCTGCGGGTCCAGCGTCTCCGCCTCGCCTTCGGCTGCACCGCGGGAGAAATCCAGAAACGAATCCACCAACCGCTGCATCTCATTGACATCTTCCAGCAGCGGTTCGGCGTCCTGTTCGTCCAGCATCGACAATCCCAGCTTCAGCCGAGTGAGTGGGGTGCGCAAATCGTGGCTGACACCGGACAGCATCAGTGTGCGCTGTTCGATCTGCCGTTCGATCCGGGCCCGCATGTCGATAAAGGCATTGCCCGCCTCGCGCACCTCGGTTGCGCCACCGGGATGGTAAGTGACGTTATGGCCACGCCCGAACGCCTTGGCCGCGCGCGCCAGCCGCGTGATCGGGCGCAACTGATTGCGCATATAAAGCGAGGCAATCGCAGTCATCAGAATGCCGCAAAACACCATGGTGACGATCAGCTGATGCGGCGCGGTGGGCGTCAGGCGGCGGCGGCTGATGGTCAGTTCCATCGGCCCCAGGTCACTGTCGAGATAGATCAGCGCCGTCTTGTCCGGCAAAAGCGTAACCGACCGGACCACGGGTAGGCTCTGTTTCAGCGTATCCCGCGCGACCCCGCCGGTGTAGTCAAAGAGCCCGATACCATCTGCCGAGGGCACCTCTTGCGGTGGCAGGAACCGGACCTTCATGTTCAGCGACCCAAGGAACGGCCTGACCCGCGCGATCAGTTCCTGCTGGGTCTCTGCCCCGGTCACCTGATCGCGCACCATCCGGACTTCGCGCACGACAGTACCTGTCATCTGCTGTGTCACATCCTCCAGATGCCGCTGGATGAAGGTGAAGGACATAATCGCCAGCAGCATTGCAACCGGCAGCACCAGAATCAACGCGGCGCGCCCGTAAAGGCCGCGCGGCATATAATGTTTGAGCCAATCGAAGGACATACGCTAAGGGTAACCTCGCAGAAATCCAAGAGAAAGAGCCGATGCTTCCTCCCCCCGACGATTTCGACCCGCCTGCTGGCGTGGCGGTCACGCTATCGCCCGGCTTGCGTCGCGTGTTGGCGCGTAACCCCTCGCCGATGACCTATCGCGGCACCAACACCTATCTGCTTGGGCAGAGCGATCTGGCGGTGATCGATCCCGGCCCGCTCAGCGATGCACATCTGGAGGCCATTCTGGCCGCTGTAGAACCCGGGCAGCGCATTTCGCATATCATTGTGACCCACAGCCACCTGGACCATTCACCGCTGGCCAGGCCCCTGTCAGAGCGCACCGGTGCACCGGTTCATGGCTTTGGCGGCCCCGACGCCGGACGCAGCCAGGTCATGACCGAACTGGCTGCCAACGGGCTGGGTGGTGGCGGAGAAGGCATCGACCACGACTTTCGCCCCGATATCGAGATCGCCGAGGGCGAGATCCTGCAAGGCCCGGACTGGACGCTCGAGGTGATCCACACGCCCGGCCATCTGGGCAATCACATCGCGCTGGGCTGGGGTGATATCTGCTTTACCGCCGACCATGTGATGGGGTGGGCCAGTTCGTTGGTCTCGCCGCCCGATGGCGATCTGACCGATTTCATGGCCTCCTGCGCCAAGCTGCGCGCGCGCGCCTGGTCGGTCTTTCACCCGGGTCACGGCGCGCCCGTTCTTGATCCTGCGGGGCGGCTCGATTGGCTGATCGCGCATCGCCAGGGCCGCGAGGCGGCTATCCTGAGCGCCCTCGAGGCAAGCGCCGCCACCGCAGGCCAAATCGCCGAGCAGGTCTATACCGAGACGCCCCCCGCCCTGTTGCCCGCCGCCGAACGCAATGTCTTTGCCCATCTGGTCGATCTACGCGGTCGGGACCTGGTCGCCCCTGCAGGCCCGCTTGCGGCGGATGCAATATTCAGACGGCGATAAGTGCGCCTGCCGGTGGGCTGCAAAAAAGCGTGAAATCCCTCTGGACGCCTCAAATCCGGATTGCTATACGGCGCAAACCGTTCCGGCGTAGCTCAGCGGTAGAGCAGTTGACTGTTAATCAATTGGTCGTAGGTTCGATCCCTACCGCCGGAGCCAAAATCCCCCCAGAATTCACTAAAAAGACGCGTCGATTTTTGCGTTTCCCCTCTGGACGCCCCGAATCCGGATTGCTATACGGCGCGAACCGTTCCGGCGTAGCTCAGCGGTAGAGCAGTTGACTGTTAATCAATTGGTCGTAGGTTCGATCCCTACCGCCGGAGCCAAAAGTTTCCCCAAAAAGACCTCGTGTGGTTGCACGAGGTCTTTTTTCTTGCGTCAACTGGCATGTCCTTGCCAGCCCGCCCCGCGCTGCCTCGCAAGAACCGGCCTGCCACGCAACTTATTGAAGAAACTGTCGTCATCTGGACATCTCAGGCTGATACTCAAAGAACGAATCCACTCGTTTTGAAAAGGTAACCCACATGTCCAGATTGATTGGCGTTGTCGTCGTCCTCGCAGCGCTCGCTGCGGTTTACTATTTTACCATCTATCAGGAGCCGACCCCGACCGAACAGCTTGAAACTGCGGCACAGGACGCGGGCGATGCGGTTCAGGATGCCGCCTCTGCCCTGGGGGAGGCTGTGTCCGACTCCGCCCAGTCGTTGACGGAACAGGCCGGCGACACGGTGGCTGCTATTCAGGAGCAGGGCGCACAGGCGCTCGAAGATGCATCTGGTGCCGTGACGGAATCGATCAACAACTCCACCTCCGCCGTTGCCGACGGCGCGGCGGGCCTTCAGCAGCAGGGTCAGGAATTGATCAAGAATCTGCAGGATGAAGGGCTGCTGACCGAGGCCGGGTTCGATTACGACAAAGTCGTCAGCCAGGTGGAGGCCAGCCCGCTGGTGCAGGTGGTCAAGGATCAGTTCATCGCCATCGTCGGCGAGATTCGTGACGCGCCAGAGCAGTTTGACGCCGGGCTGGACAAGCTCAAGGCGCTTTTCCAGGGCTGAATACCCGCGCTGATTGACAGCCCGGACGACGCATGTTGTCCTGCCCCCCAAAGAACAATCTGCCGCAGACATTTTCGCTTGGCTGCGGCGGTCACCCCACGCGCACCCCCGCGCCGGTGACCGAACAGGAGGACAGGATGAGCGATTTTCCCGACTCGATGCAGGCCGCGATTTTGACCCATGACGGCTATGCTCAGACGGCCTCTGGTCCGGCCATCGACGATGCCGCGGACTGGTTGCAGGCGGCCGAGATTCCGGTGCCTCAGCCGAGTGCGGGTCAGGTTCTGATCCGGATGCGAGCGGCCTCGGTCAACCCGTCCGATCTGCACTTCATCAAGGGTGAATACGGCCAGCCCCGCGTCAAGGGCCACCCCGCCGGGTTCGAAGGCTGCGGCGACGTGGTTGCAACCGGTGAAGGGGCCGAAGCGCTGGCCGGCCAGCGCGTCGCCTTTGTTGCCGCAGGTTCAGGCGCATGGGCGGAATATGTCGTGACCCAGGCAATGATGTGCATCCCGCTGCGCCCTGATGTGTCGGATTTCGACGGGGCCGCGCAGATCGTGAACCCGCTGACGGCGGTGGCCATGGTTGATATTGCCAAACAGGCGGGCGACGCGTTCATCATCTCGGCCGCGACCAGCCAGCTAGGCAAGCTGATGTGTGCCCTCGGTCGCGATCTTGGCCTGTCCCCCATCGCCCTCGTGCGCCGTGCTGACGCAGTGGACCAGCTCAAGGAACTGGGTGCCGCCGAGGTTCTGGTCACCAGCGACGCCAGTTTCACCGACCGCCTGACCGAGGTGATGCGGGAATTGAAACCGCGCGTCTTCCTCGATGCGGTGGCGGATCAGCAATGTGAAACCATCTTCACCGCAATGCCCAACGGTGCGCGCTGGATCATCTACGGCAAGCTCAGCACCGAGCTGCCCGCGCTGACCCAGACCGGACAGTTGATCTTCATGGGCAAGCGGATCGAGGGGTTCTGGCTGACCCAATGGATGACCAGCACCCCGCCGCAAGACCAGATGCGGGTGGTGAGTGAGGTCCAAGCCCGATTCGCCGATGGCCGCTGGAGCACGGATGTCGCGGCGACGGTCCCGCTGCGCGATCTGGTCAGCACGCTTGCCGAGACGCTGAAAACCACCAAAGGCAAGGTCATGATCGTCCCCGAGTGATCGCCGGCCCAACAAAACACGTCGTAGCGGCACGAGGAGGAACGTTTGGACAATCTGCAGCTGGTGATCAGTGGGCTGGCAAATGGCTGTGTCTATGGCCTGATCGCGCTGGGTTTCGTGCTGATCTACAAGGCGACCGAGGCGGTTAATTTCGCCCAGGGCGACATGATGATGCTGGGCGCCTTCGTCACGATCGGGTTAACCAATGCCGAATATATGGGTCTGCCATTCTGGGTGGCGGTCCCGATCTCACTGGGGCTGATGACGGGGTTTGGCGTTCTGCTCGACCGGTTGTTGATCCGGCGGATGTTCGGGGAGAGCCAGACCTCGGTGGTGATCCTGACCATCGCTCTAGGCTTTGTGATCCGCTTCGTGGCCGGGCTGATCTGGGGCCATGAGCCGCAAACGCTGCAAAACCCGTTGGCGGGCAAGGATATCCGCTTTGGCGGCCTCGTGCTGGGGTTGGAGGATGTGGCAGTGATCGTCGTCACCGTGTTACTAACCCTGTCTCTTTACCTGTTCTTCGCCCGCACCAAGCTGGGACTGGCAATGCAGGCAGCGTCGCAGAACCAATTGGCCGCGTATTATATGGGTATCCCGGTGAAAAGGGTGCAGGGCCTGATCTGGGGTCTTGCGGGCATGGTCGCTTGCGTTGCGGGCATCCTCTTTGCCGCCAAGGGCGCGGTTGACGCCAATTCCGGCCTGCTGGGCATCAAGGCCTTTGCGGCGGCGGTCATCGGCGGGTTCGGCAGCCTGCCGGGTGCTTTGGCGGGCGGGCTGATCGTTGGCTTGATCGAGCCCTTTGCCAGCCGCTACATCGCCGCAGGCTACAGCCAGATCGCGCCGTATGCGCTGGTGCTGCTGGTGCTTGTCGTGCGCCCGCACGGGCTGTTCTCGCAAATCCGCCTCAAGAAGGTCTGACGCCCATGCGGATCGTGTTCAAAACCAGCTATCTGCAGGATATCCGCCCCTGGAAGGACGGTTATCAGCTGTCGCTTTATCTGATCCTGCTGGCCCTCGCGCTTGCCGCGCCGCTGCTGCTGGATGATTTCTACCTGGGTGAGCTGACCAATGTGCTGATCTGGGCCATCGCGGGCATGGGTCTGATGGTGCTGACCGGACATACCGGTCAGGCCAGCCTGGGCCATGCCGCGTTTCTGGCGCTGGGCTGTTACGCCAATATCATCCTGCTGGAAAAGGGCCTGCCCTTTCTGCTGGCTTTTCCGATGGCTGGGTTGATCACCGGCGTGCTGGGCGTGATCATTGCCATCCCGGCCCTGCGGATGCATGGCATCTATCTGGCCATCGCCACGCTGGCACTATCGGTGCTGATGGATGACATCATCGTTCTGAGTGGGCCGCTGACCGGCGGTGTCGCAGGCAAGTTCGCCCCGCCCGTGAACGTCTTCGGGATCGAGATCGACCGTTGGGGGACCCCTCGCGCCTTCTACTGGCTCGTTTTCGCGGTCACGGTCATTGTGACGCTGGGCTATATCAACCTGCTGCGCGCGCCGCTGGGGCGCAGCTTTATTGCGGTGCGCGATAGCGAGGTTTCGGCCCAGGCGATAGGCGTGCATATCGCGCGCACCAAGGCGATGTCGTTTTTTCTGTCCTGCGCGGTGACCGGTCTGGCGGGGGCGCTGATGGGCCTCTTTGCGGGCGCGTTCAACAACGAGACATTCAGCGTCGTCATCTCGATCCAGCTTCTGATGATGATCGTGATCGGCGGGCTGGGTTCGATTCATGGCGCGTTTCTGGGGGCGGTCGTGATCGGCTTCCTGCCGCAGTTCCTGTCGATCAGCAAGGAGTGGGTTGGTGCCGTTGTGGGCGGCAATACCGTTGCGATTCCCGGTTTGGAATCAGGTATTTTCGGCCTGATCCTCATCTTTTTCGTACTCTTCGAGCCGATGGGCATATATGGCCGCTGGCTGAAAATCCGCACCTGGTTCGAGCTCTTTCCCTTCTATCGCCGCGACATGTTCAAACGCCAGAAATCCTACCTCAAGACGGAGCGCCTGCGATGAGCCTTCTGACGCTGGAAAACGTCACGCTGCGGTTCGGAGGGCTGACGGCGGTCGATGACCTCTCTTTCGCCGTCGAGCCGGGCGAGGTCTTTGCCATAGTCGGGCCCAACGGCGCCGGAAAATCGACCGTTTTCAACCTGATATCGCGGTTTTATGATCCTGTCTCCGGATCGATCCGGTTGGAGAATGAAGACCTTCTGGCGCACAAGTCCAGCGATGTCGCCAATCTGGGCATCGCCCGCACATTTCAGAACATCGAGCTCTTTGAACATGCCACCGTCCTGCAGAACCTGCTGGTCGGACGGCACCGCCATCGGCGCAGCACGATGCTGTCGGAATTGCTGTTCCTGCCCTCGGTCCGCCGCGCCGAGATCGAGAACCGCGAGAAGGTCGAAGAGATTATCGATTTCCTCGACCTGCAGCCCTATCGCGACAAGATGATCGCCGGGCTGCCCTATGGCGTACGCAAAGTGGTCGAGGTCGCCCGTGCGCTGGCAACCGATCCGCGCCTGTTGCTGCTGGATGAGCCTGCCTCGGGCCTGTCGGTCGAGGAAACCTCAGACATGCGCTGGTGGATCGAGGACATCCGGCGTCAGATGGGGATCACCGTGCTGATGGTGGAACATGACATGGGGTTGGTCTCGGGCGTTTCTGACCGGGTTCTAGCCATGGCTGATGGCGCAAGGTTAGCGCTTGGAACGCCGGCCGAAATGCAATCACACCCGGCGGTAATCGAGGCTTATCTGGGGCGTGCCTCATGAGCGATCCGATCCTCTCCGTCCGCAATGTGGAAAGCTATTACGGCCCGATCATGGCGATCCGCGGCGTGTCGATTGACGTCACCCAAGGCCGGATCGTCACCATTCTGGGCGCCAATGGCGCGGGCAAGACAACGCTCATGAAGACGATCTCAGGGGTGATGGACCCCGAAAAGGGCGCGATCACCTTCGAGGGTGACGAGATCCAGGGCCGCGAGCCGCATAAGATCGTCGAACGCGGCATCGTGCATGTGCCCGAGGGGCGCGAAGTTTTCCCCCTGCTTACGGTTGAGGAAAACCTGACCCTTGGCGCGTATACGCGACACGACAGGGTGCAGATCGATCGCGACCGTGAGCTCGTTTTCTCCTACTTCCCAATTCTGGCCGAGCGCCGCATGGCAGAGGCAGGCACGCTGTCTGGCGGGCAACAGCAGATGCTGGCTATTGGCCGGGGCCTGATGGCCGGGCCACGCCTGATGCTGCTGGACGAACCCTCGCTGGGCCTTTCACCTCGGTTGGTGCAAGACATTTTCGACATCCTCGCGCGGCTGAACCAAGAGCAAAACATGACCATCGTTCTGGTCGAACAGAACGCCGCCGCCGCGCTGGACCTGGCCGATGACGGCTATGTCATGGAGGTGGGCCGCATCGTGATGAGCGGCACCGCGCAGGACCTGAGCGCTTCGGACGACATCCAGAACTTTTATCTCGGCGTGCAGGAAGAAGGTGCGCGCGAGAACCGCCGCTGGAAACGGCGCAAAACGTGGAGGTGAGCAGAATGGATCCCACCGCCCTGCCCCCGCAGACCGAGATCAACGGGATCAGCGTCAACACTGATCCGGGTCATCGCCCGGTGCTGGTGGATGGCAACCTTACCATCGTCAACCTCTTTGCCAGCCGCTGCGCTGACCTTGGTCCCCGCACCGCCCATCGCGAAAAGGACATGGGGCTGTGGAAATCCTATAGCTGGGCGGATTACTGGACCCACGCCAAAAGGATCGGCCTCGCCCTGCGCAAGCTGGGGCTGAAACGCGGCGAGGTTGTCTCGATCCTCAGCGAGGACCGCAAGGAATGGGCCTGGCTGGATCTGGGCATTCAATGCGTGGGGGGCATCGCCTCGGGGGTCTACACCACCGATTCCGAGAAGCAGCTGTCCTACCTGCTGCGCGACAGCGGCAGCCGCTTTCTGATCGTCGAAAACGAAGAGCAACTGGACAAGTTCCTGCATATCGAGGGCGAGGTTCCCGACCTGCTGAAAGTCATCATCCTCGAAGATGAGGGCTTGCATGATCTAGACCATCCCAAATGCCTTATGATCGACGCGTTTTATGAGATCGGGCAGCAGGCCGAGGCGGCGCAGCCCGGCCAGTTCGAAGCTGAGATCGCCTTGGCCGAGCCGAGCGATATCGCCCTGCTAATTTACACCTCGGGCACCACCGGACCGCCCAAAGGCGCGATGCTGAGCCATGAAAACATCATGGCGGCGATCACCGCCGGTCTGCACGGGCTGCCCGGTCATGAAGATGACGAGCAGCTCTGTTTCCTGCCGCTGTGCCATATCCTTGAACGCGACGTGTCGATCTATTACCCGCTTGCCACCAAATGCACGGTCAACTTCGCCGAAAGCCCCGAGACGGTGTTTACCAACCTGCAAGAGGTTTCGCCCGCGACCTTCACCGCCGTGCCAAGGGTCTGGGAGAAGATCCACAGCCAGGTCACGATCCTAGTTAACGAAGCCACGCCGCTGGGCCGTGCCGCCTTTTCCGCCGCGCTGTCCGTGGGGATGAAGCGCGCCAACTATCTACTTGAAAATAAACCAGTTACCGTAGGTTTATCCCTGCGATTCAGGCTCTGGGATTTTCTGGTTCTGCGCAATCTTCGGCGGATGCTGGGCTTTGACCGGTTGCGGCGTGGCGGCTCGGGCGCGGCCCCGATCTCGCCTGAGCTGCTGCGCTGGTACTGGGCCATCGGCGTGCCCCTTATCGAAGGCTTCGGAATGACCGAAACCGCAGGCATCGCTACCGTCAACACGCTGGAGGCCAACCGCATCGGTACCATCGGACGCGTCGTGCCCGGGGCCGAGATCCGGATCTCGGAGCTCGGCGAGATCGAGACACGCGGGCTGAACATCTTCAAAGGCTATTGGCGGAACAATGAAAAGACCGCCGAGACCTTCACCGACGATGGCTGGTTGCGCACCGGCGACATGGGCCGGATCGACGAAGATGGCTTCGTCACCATCACCGGGCGGATGAAGGACATCCTGATCACGGCAGGCGGCAAGAACATCGCCCCGGCCGAGATCGAGAGCCGACTGAAATTCTCGCATTTCATCTCGGATGCGGTGGTGATCGGCGATGCGCGCAAATACCTGACGGCGCTGGTCATGATCGATCAGGACAATGTCGAGAAATACGCGCAGGAGCAGAAAGTGCCCTTCTCGGATTTCACCTCGCTCTGTGCGGCCTCCGAAGTGCACGCACTGATCGAACAGGAGGTGCGCCGCGCCAACGTCGATTTCGCCCGCGTCGAGCAGATCAAGGATTTCCGCATCATCGACGTGCTGCTGACCGCCGAGGATGAGGAGCTGACTGCCACGATGAAGCTCAAACGCGGCCAGGTGGAAAAGAACCATGGCGCGCTGATCGAAGAGATGTACCAATAGGGACAAAACCAGGGAGGACAATATGAAACGGATCATCGGAGGAATCGCCGCCAGCGTGCTCACTCTGGCCAGTGGCGCATGGGCCGATACGCAAGGCGTCAGCGATAACGAGGTCGTCATCGGCGCCGTCAACGACCTGAGCGGGATTTTTGCCGCCGTGGGGGTTCCGGCCACCAAGGGGGCCAACCTCTATTTCGACAAGGTAAATACCAATGGCGGCGTGCATGGCCGCACAATCCGCTATGTGGTCGAAGACAATGGCTATCAGATGCCCCGCGCGATGCAGGGCTATAACAAGCTGCTCAACCGCGACAAGGTCTTTGCCATGCTGCAAAGCCTCGGCACGCCGATGAACGTGGCCGGTTTCAAGCTGCTCGATCCCAAGGGCATCCCGAATGTGGCCCCTCTGTCGGCCGCGCGGCAGATGCTGCAGGAACCGATGGATAACAAGTTCACATCGTTCTCGACCTACTACGATCAAGCGCGCGTCGGCGTGAAGTATCTGGCGGAAAAGGATGGCGGGACCAAGGTCTGCAGCATGTATCTACCCACCGATTTCGGCAAGGAGATCCTGGAAGGCACGATGGCGGGCGCCGAGGAGGCCGGTATCGAGTTTGTCGCCGAAACCACCCATAAGCCTGACGAAACCGATTTCGTGGGCTCGCTGAGCAAGCTCAAGGAAGAGGGCTGCGATATCGTCTCCGTCGCGTTGGGTGTGCGGCAGGTAATCACCGTTGTGGGCACCGCCAAGAAGATGGGTCTGGACGACATGGATTTCCTGGGCACCTCTGCGAGTTTCCTGACCGTGGTGGCCGCTGTGCCCGGCGGCGTGACCGACGGTTTCCATGCAGCGGCCAGTTGGCAGGATCTCTGGGCGCGCGCCGATGAACCTGCACCGAATGCGTTTATCGAAGAATACAAGGCTGCCTATGGCGAGGATCCGGTGGGGTTTGCGATGCTGGGCTATGCCGCCGCCGACTTGATGGTCCGCGCACTTGAGGCCGCCGGGCCGGACCTGACACAGGAAGGGTTCATCGCCGCGATGGAGGGCCTCGATTACACCGATGATTTGGTCGGCAACCATATCGACTACAGCGCCGAGGACCATCAGGGAGCCAATTCCGTATATGTCTCGGTGGTCGAGGACGGCGTTTGGAATAAGGTCCACGAGGAGTAGGTTTGCTCCAACAAAGCGTCGCGAGGCTGGTTGATCGGCCTTGCGACGATCTCTTAGCCAGCACCAGATTCTAGTTCACAAGCCAATGCCCTAATCGTGTTTTCGACGATCCCAAGCGCCCGATCCAGATCCGCCACGTCAATGGTCAGCGGCGGTGACAGGGTCAGGACGTTTCCCGCACTGATCTTGAACGAAAGCCCTTGATCGAGGCAGGCATAGAAAATCCGCTCGGCCAGTTCGGGGGCCGCCTTCCGTGCCTCACGGTCTGAAACGATCTCGACCCCGAACATCAGGCCTCTGCCCCTGATATCTCCCACGATGGGGCAATCTCGCAGCGCCTCACGCAGCCGATCCAGTGCATGAACGCCCAGATGCTCGGCACGCTCGACCAGCCCCTCTTCCTCGATGATCTGCATGGTGGTCAGGGCGGCACGGGCGGTGACCGGGTTTTTTTCGTGGGTGTAATGCCCGATGGCAAAATCACCCACCACGTTCAGGTCGTCGCGCGCCAGCACCGCTGCAATCGGCAACACGCCTCCGCCCAAGGCTTTGCCCAGCGTCACGATATCGGGGGTGATCCCGTCATGCTCGAACGCAAAAAACCGCCCCGTTTTGCCCAGCCCGGTGGGGATTTCATCCATAATCAGCAGCGCCCCGTGGCGGTGACACGCCGCCTGCACCGCTTGCCAGTAACCCGCTGGCGGCACCACCGGCACCGCTCGCATCGGCTCGGCGATCACGGCGGCGACGTCGCCCTCGCGTTCCAGCGCGAACTCGACCATGCGCGCGCAGGCCAGCGCGCAGGCCTCCGGGCCGGGATGCCCGTAGGCACAGTGATAGCAGTTGAACGGCGCGACATGTTCCGCCCCCGGCAGCAGCGGGCCCGCCACATGGCTGCGGAACGTCGCCTCGCCCCCAACGCTGGAGGCGCCAAAGCCCGCGCCGTGGAACGCATCCCAGAAGCTGATCGTCTTGAACCGCCCGGTGGCGGCGCGCGCCAGACGCAGGGCGACTTCGTTTGCGTCAGATCCGCCGGTGGTGAACAGGACACGTGACAGCGCACCTGGCGCGATACTGCCCAGTTTTTCGGCCAGTTCGACCGAAACCTCGTTGGTGAACCGGCGCGGCGCGAAGGACAGTGTGTCCAGCTGCGCCTTGATCGCCGCTATTAGCCGGGGATGACCATAGCCGATGTGATGAACCGAGTTACCATGGAAATCCATGTAGCGCCGACCCGCCAGATCCTCGATCCAGATGCCTTCCGCTCTTGCGATGGTGGACAGGCAGGGGGTGGAGAGCGACTGATGCAGAAACGCATCCGCATCCCGCTGCAGCAGACCGCGTCCCGGATCATCTGGCTCACGCGCGCGCCATTGCTGCCCCGCCGGTGAAGTGTTCGACTCTCCTTCGGTGTGGCGCTGAACACTCATGGTCTGATCTCCGCTAATAGGCGTGCCCGTCCGGTGCCATGGCAGGCAACCGGTCGATAGCTGGCTCTGGTTCAGGATGGCTGTCGCGCTTCAACATGTAAAATCTATATAAGCTATCAGATGATAAGCAGGGCCGATGATTGATCCGCACGAGTTGGTTATGCAGGATCGAATCGGGTGGATGGTTTTTGGAACATTGCCCGAGCAAAAGCCTCGCATACGGGCTTTTTCGGGCAAATTCCAACATAATCCCACATTATCCCTCAATTCACTTGCTCCGACTCAGGCGAGCGAATTTTCTAAATTTGTCGCTATCAGCGAAGGAACCGACACGTCCGCCAATGGCTATGACCACCGCGAAACCGAATAAACGAAGGGAAATTCTCGTATTCCCGACAAAGCGTTGCGCAATCCGTATGGCTGGCGCTAAGGTTTTTCCATCGACGGTGCCGACACAAATCTGTCGCACTCGCGTGAAAAGAACGGGCTGTCTCGGAATGCGCGGTCGAAATCGACGCGGCGGCAATGGAACCGAACGGAGCAACGGGGGGTGTGTTTTGTTCAATCTCAGTACAGATCGTGCGGACCGCCGCAGGTCCATCCCGCATCGCGGGTGCGGCACTCTTGCCCAGGCGGAACCCTGTGCGACGCTGCGCAGCACAAGCGGCGCGGCGCAAACCAAAAACAAGTCTGACTACGTCCAACAACAGGAGACAACATGAAGAAGGTCCTACTTTCAGGCGCGGCAATCCTGCTGCCCGCCGCCGCCTACGCAAACTGCGCGGGCATCACCGTGGCCGACATGCAGGGCGTCGCGCCCGGCGCGTTTCCCCAGCAATATGAACTGGCCGAGTACGAAGCGGCCGCCGGCTGCACCATGGAATTTTCGACCAATCCGGAGATCGAGGCGCTGAACGGGCGTATCCAGGGCAATGGCGATCTGCCGCCGCTGGCCGACCGTCTGCCGAAAGAACCTCTGGTGATCGTGCCTTATGCCAGCGTCGGCAAATATGGCGGCGAGCTTGATGCACTGTCGAACGCGACCGAGGCGGGCACTTCGGACTTCCTGTCGACCCGCCATGTGAACCTGGTGCGCTATGCCGATGACCTGCAGACCATCGTGCCCAACATCGCCAAAAGCTGGGAGTGGAACGACGACTATACGCAGCTGACCTTCCACCTGCGCGAAGGCCATAAATGGTCCGACGGTGCGCCGTTCACCTCGGCGGATGTAAAATTCTGGTACGACAACCTCGCGCTTGATCCCAATGTGATCGAAAAGCCCAAGGATTATGTTCTGGTCGGCGGCGAGCGGATGACGGTGGACACGCCAGACGAAACCACCGTTGTCTTCAACCTGCCCTCGCCCAAGCCGGGTCTGGTCAACCACTTTGCGATCTCGTTTGCGCAAGGCTTCCAGCCCAAGCATTTCATGGGCCAGTTCCACCCGGATGTCGATGAAAACGCCGATGCCAACGCGCAGGCGCTGGGATTCGAAAACGGCTATGACGCGATCAAGGCCTATTACGGCAGCTCGGACTGGACCGACACGCCCAGCCCCATGCTGTCGAACCCGGA
The DNA here is from genome assembly GCF_041537925.1 of Ruegeria hyattellae. Lineage (NCBI taxonomy): Bacteria > Pseudomonadati > Pseudomonadota > Alphaproteobacteria > Rhodobacterales > Roseobacteraceae > Ruegeria > Ruegeria hyattellae. The sequence continues at coordinate 380,337 of NZ_JBGOSH010000001.1, forward strand.
CAAGGTCGAAAGCCTGCCCAAGGCAACGCATCCAACGCTTGAAAGCCATATCTACGTCACCGACACGACCGAAGGCCGTTATCTGGTCGCCAACCCCTATTTCCACATGGTGGACACGACTGGTCAGCAACTGCCCTATATCTCGGCGCAGGATGAGCTGTTTGCCAATGACAACGAGGTGCGCATCCTCAAACTGGTCAATGGCGAGGCGGATTACAAATCGCAATCCCTGACCCTGGCGGCGGCCCCGCTGCTGCTGGAGAACGCGGAAAAGAACAATTACTCGGTTCAGCTGAAACCAACTATCGCGATGCCGGCGTTTTCGTTCAACATGACCTCCGAGGACCCCGCCAAGCGCGAGGTGTTCGGCGATCTGAAGTTCCGCCAGGCGATGTCGGTTGCCATCAACCGCGACGAGTTGAACGAGGTCTCGTTCTTCGGTCAGGGTGAACCGAAGCAGTATATCGGCTTCTCGCCCACGCCGGATTTCGTCGATCCGGAACTGACCAAACACATGATCCAGTTCGATCCTGACATGGCCAATGCCCTGCTGGACGAGATTGGCATGGCCGATACCGATGGTGACGGGTTCCGCGAATTGCCCAATGGCGACAAGCTGGTACTGAACATGCAGTTCGCCACCCAGGGCATTGGCGGTGAAGTGGTGCAGCTTGTCGGCCAGAACTGGGCCGACGTGGGCATTCAGACCACGGTGAAAGAGGTCACCCCGGACGAGTATCGCTCGGCGCAATCCTCCAACCAGTTGGATGTCGGCATGTGGGAGAAAGGCCAGCCGGTCGCCATCGTACTTGGCAATAACGAACTGTTCGTGCCGCCTTTCGAGAACTATTTTGGTCACCGCACCGGGATGCTCTGGGCCGAATGGATCGACAGCGACGGGGCCTCGGGCGTCGAGCCTCCGCAGTGGGTCAAGGACATGGCCGCGGACGTGGCCGCCTTCCAGGGCGCAGTTCCCGGTTCGCCGGAACAGGCCGAGATCGGTGCGCGTCTGGCCAAATCGATGGCCGAGAACCTGCCCTTCATCGGGACAGTTCAGGCGCAGAACCTGATTTATCATCGCAATGCGCTGAAGAATGTGCCTGAATTCAAGACACAGTCCTACGAATACTACCGGACCTACCCGTACCTCGCACCGCAGTGGTGGCTGGACGAGTAAGCCGGTCAGGCGAAAAAAAACTGCGGTGGGCGGGTATCTCGCCCACCGCAAGACCCAAACCAGATAACAAGCGCCCGACCGCCAGCGATGTGGCAAAACCGGGGCGCAAGAACAGGGATTAGGCATGCTGGGCTTTATGCGGTTCGTAGCCACCCGCGCGACAATGGCGCTGGTGACGCTGGTGATCGTTTCGCTGGTTGTTTTCTCGCTCATGGAACTGGTGCCCGGCGATTGCGCCGAGCGGTATCTGGCATTCAAGAACACCCAAGGCTCCGGTATCTCGGTTGCCGATATCGAGGCTGAACGCGTTCGGTTGGGCCTTGACCGTCCGTTCCTGGAGCGCTGGGCCAGTTGGCTGGTCAACGCCTTCCGCGGAGATTTCGGCGATAGCTGCATCCTGCGACTCAACATCTCGCAGCTTCTGGGCGACAAGTTCTGGCTGAGCCTGTCGATCTGCCTGGCCTCGCTGGTGCTGGCCTATGCAATCGCCCTGCCGGTCGGCATCATCGCCGCCGCTTCGCATAACGCGGTCCTGAACAACGTCCTGCGCTTCGTCAGCTATCTGGGTCTGGCGATGCCGAACTTTTTGCTGGCGCTGATCATCATGCTGATCTCAACGGTCTATTTCGGCGATACTCTCACCGGGCTGTTCTCGGACCATTATCGAGACGCACCCTGGAGTTGGGGGAAATTCCTCGACATGCTCAGCCATGCCTGGCTACCGGTCTTCATTCTGGGCTGGTCGGCCACGGCCTTTGCGCTGCAGACGGTGCGGGCGTTGATGTCAGACGAAATCGGCAAACTATATGTCACCGCCGCCTCGGCGCGGGGGGTGCATGGGCGCAAGCTGCTGTGGCGATACCCGGCCCGGCATGCGCTGGGGCCCATCATCAATTCACTCGGCTTCGACCTGAACCGCATCTTCAACGAATTGCCCATCGTGGCGCTGATCCTAACGCTGACCGAAGCGGGGTCGTTGCTGATCGAAGCGCTGGCCCGGTCCAACGACCAGCAGCTTGCCGGTGCCATCATCTTCATGCTGACCGCCTCGATCGTGACGCTGAATTTCGCAACTGACGTGCTGCTCGCGGTTCTCGACCCGCGCGTCCGCAAGAGCATCATCCGGTGAGCGACATGACAACTGAAACCACAAACCCCGCCACCGATAGCGACCAGAAGGCCAAAGAGGCCTATTTCACCGCCTCGCAAGGCCAGTTGATCTGGGCGCGGTTCAAGAAACAGCGCAGCGCGATGATCGCCGCCTGGGTGCTGATCGGGCTGCTGCTCTCGGGGATCTTCGCCTCGTTCCTGTCGCCCTACGACCCGACGGTTGCGGGACGCGACAAGGATTATCTGAACGGTGCGCCGCAGCTGCCGCAATTCTGCGATGGCAATGGCTGCTCGTTGCGGCCCTTCATTCACCCGGTCGAGCGCGAGCGCTCGCTGGCGACTAACTTCCGCTGGGTGACCAAGGTGAACGAGGACAAACGTGTCTATTTCACCTTCATGCCCAAGGGCTGGGACTATAAGCTCTTCGGCCTGATCCCGATGGACCGGCATCTGTTCGGGGTCGAAGAGGGCTACGTGCACCTGTTCGGAACCGATGCCACCGGCAAGGACATCTTTTCGCGTACGCTGCATGCGATCTGGACCTCGATGCAGGTAGGCACGATCGGCGTGGTCATCGCCTTTGTGCTGGCGCTGATCATCGGCGGCATTTCGGGCTATTACGGCGGCTGGATCGACAGTTTCATACAGATGATCACCGATGCGGTCCGAACGGTGCCCGCCATTCCGCTGTTCATGGCCATCGCCGCTTTCATCCCGCAGGAATGGTCGGCCGAGACGCGGTTCTTCATCATATCCATGATCCTGGGACTGATCGGATGGCCCACCCTGGCGCGACGGGTCCGAACCCATCTGCTGACCGAGCGCAATCAGGAATATGTGCTGGCCGCGCAGCTCTGCGGTGCCTCGCCCGGCCATGTGATCCGACGTCACCTGTTGCCCAGCTTCACCAGCTATATCATCGTCGATCTGGTGATCTCGTTTCCCTACATGGTGCTCAGCGAAACCGCGCTCAGCTTTATTGGTCTGGGTCTGAAGGATCCGGTCAACTCGCTGGGCGTCATGCTGCAAAGCGTGACCTCGGCGGATGTGCTGCTGAACTACCAGTGGTATTTCATCCCCGTCATCTTCTTCATCGCGCTTGTGATGGCCTTCGTCTTTGTCGGCGACGGGCTCCGCGACGCCGCTGACCCCTATTCGGATAGCCACAAATGAGTTCCCTGATCGATGTCGAAAATCTGACGCTGCAATTCCGCACCGATGAGGGGCTGGTGACCGCGGTGGATGATGTGAGCTTTTCGCTGGCCAAGGGCGAGGTGATCGGGCTGGTGGGCGAAAGCGGGTCCGGCAAGTCGGTGACCGCCAAGTCGCTGATGCACCTGAATGCCCGCAACGCGGTCTATGCCCCGCAAAGCAAGATCACACTGCACACCGATGCCGGAGAGGTCGACGTGCTGTCGCTGCGCACCGCGCGCGAGTTGAACGTGGTGCGCGGCGGTGCGATCAGCATGATCTTTCAGGAACCGATGGCCTCGTTCGCGCCGGCCATCACGATCGGCAGCCAGATGATCGAACAGCTGCAGCTGCATGGCGACATGTCCAAGGCGCGGGCCAAGGAGATCTCGGTCGAGATGCTGGACCGCGTCGGCATCTCGGACCCGCATAAGCGTATCGACCAGTTCGCCTTCGAGCTTTCGGGCGGCATGCGGCAACGGGCGATGATCGCGATGGCGCTGTCGACGCAGCCCAAACTACTGATCGCGGACGAGCCGACAACGGCGCTGGACGTGACCATCCAGGCCCAGGTGATCGACCTGATGAAAGATCTGGTCAACGAATTCCACATGGGCATCATCTTCATCACCCATGATCTGGGCGTGGTGGCACAAACCGCCGACAAGGTCTGCGTCATGTATCTGGGCCGCATTGTCGAGGAAGGCCCGGTACGCGAAGTGATCCGCCACCCAAAGCATCCCTACACGCGCGGCCTGATCCACGCCCTGCCCCGGCTTGACGATCTGGAAGCGCCGCTGACGCCGGTGCCCGGTGACATCCCATCGCCGTTGGAGCGGCCTCCGGGTTGCGTGTTTCACACCCGCTGTCAGGAAATCCTGGGCGATGTCTGCAAAACCGCGCTGCCCCATGACACGCAATTGGATGCAACGCACCGGGTGGCATGCCACCTGCATGACACGCAGGACAAGAAGGAGGCCGGCGCATGAGCAACGATATCCTGATCTCGGCCGACCGGCTGACCGTTGGCTACCCGCTTGGCGGCAGCATTCTGCGCAAATCGGTGCTGAAGGCGGTGAACGAGGTTTCGGTCCATATTGAACGCGGCTCGTTCTTTGGTCTGGTGGGCGAAAGTGGGTCGGGCAAGACGACGCTGGGCCGCGCGCTGCTCAAGGCGGCACCAATCACCGGCGGCAGCGCCACCTATCGCGATGACGAAGTCCAGTATGATCTGGCCACGCTCGACGGGGCCGAGTTGAAGGATTACCGCAAGCGCGCGCAGCTGATCTTTCAGGACCCTTACGCGGCCCTGTCCCCGCGGATGACGGTGCGCGACATCATCGCCGAACCGCTCGAAGTCATGGGCCTGACCGCGTCGCGCCAGGAAACCGACGAACGCGTGCGCGAGATTGCGGCAAGATGCCGGTTGAACCTGGAACATCTGCGCCGCTTTCCGCATGCCTTTTCGGGCGGGCAGCGGCAGCGGATCTCTATCGCGCGGGCGCTGGTCTCAGGGCCGAAATTCGTGGTCGCCGACGAAAGCGTGGCGGCACTGGACGTGTCTATTCAGGCCGACGTGCTGAACCTGCTCAAAGATCTTCAGTCCGAATTGGGCCTGACCTTCATGTTCATCAGCCACGACCTGTCCGTGGTCGCCCATACCTGCGACCATGTGGCGGTGATGTATCTGGGTCGGCTGGTGGAAACCGCACCGACGCGCAAACTCTTTGCAATGCCCCGGCACCCCTATACCCGCGCGCTGTTTTCAGCGATCCCGTCGCTTGACCCCGATGATCACGGTACGGCGCAGAAGCTTGAGGGCGAGATTCCCTCGCCCCTGAATCAGCCGACCGGCTGCAAGTTCCATACCCGCTGCCCCAACGCCATCGACCGCTGCAAGTCCGAAGAACCGCAACTGGAGGATCCCGGCGACGGTCACGAAGTGTCCTGCCACCGCTGGCGCGAGTTGCTGGAGGCAGTTCCCGTATAAGCGGCATTTGCTAAAACAGGTACGACCGCGCGGCCTCGAAAGTTTTTTTGAGGCCGGGTCGGAGTTCTGGCTAAGTTTCAAATACCTGTCACATGACCACCTTACAGGTACAAGATATCAAGCTATGGAGCCAGATATGACCAAGATCGACCCGACCCAACTTTCTGCAGACGACTGGGACGAGGTGAACTTTCCCCGCCCCGAGGCAAACGATTTCGACCGCGTCGTCGAATGCGCGATCTCGCGCCGGGGTTTTCTGGGCGGTGTGTTGGCTTTTGGCTCTGGCGCGGCAGCGATGGGGGCCGGATTGATGTCCTCGACTTCGGCGCAGGCGCAAAATGCATCGCGGTTTGCCTTCACGCCAATAGCGATACAAACCGACAACAGCGTACACGTGCCCGAGGGCTATAGCTGGAAAGTTGTCGCACGCTGGGGTGATCCGCTGTTCTCGGATGCGGATGGCTATGACATCACCGATGGCGGGGTCGTCGAGAAATCCGACCGTATCTTTGGTGAAAACACCGACGGCATGTTCACCTTCGATCACAATGGTCACCAGCTGATCGCGATCAACCATGAATATCCCAATACCAAGATCAACCTGCCCGCCGCGCAGGAGCGCAAGCCTGTCAGCGCCGACGATGTGCGCAAGCTGCAGAACCTCCAGGGCGTCACGGTCATGGAGATCACCGAAACGCCCGAAGGCTGGACCGTGGTCAAGGACAGCCCCTTCAACCGCCGCATCCATCACAACACACCGATGAAGATCGTTGGCCCCGCCGCCGGTCACGACCTGCTCAAGACCGAGGCCGACCCAACTGGCACCACCTCGCTGGGCACGATGAACAATTGCGGCGCGGGCAAGACACCATGGGGGACCTATCTGACCTGCGAAGAGAATTTTAACGGGTATTTCGGTTCGACCGATGAGGCGGCCAGTTATGACCAGACGGTCGCTGACGGCTTCAAGCGGTATGGCGTGAAGGCAGAGAGCTGGAACGGCTATGAAGCGTTCGATCCGCGCTTTGACACGTCCAAGACCCCCAATGAGCCGCACCGCGTCGGCTGGATTGTCGAGATCGACCCGACCGATCCTGAAAGCACCCCGGTCAAACACACCGGGCTGGGCCGGTTCAAGCATGAGAATGCCGCCGTTGCGATCGCACCCGATGGTCGGGTCGTGGTCTATATGGGTGACGATGAACGGGGCGAATACCTGTACAAATTCGTCTCGAACGGGGTCTATCAACCGGGCGGCCCGACCGAAAATTTGTTTAATTTCGGAACGCTTTACGCGGCGAAGTTCAACGATGACCAGACCGGCGAGTGGCTGGCACTCACGCCTGAGAGCACCGGGATGGAGCCTGCCGATATCGCGATCTTCACCCGCATGGCTGCGTCCAAGGTAGGCGGCACCACCATGGACCGTCCCGAATGGGTCGCAACAAGCCCGGTCGCGGTTGAAGCCTATGCTTGCCTGACCAACAACAAGAACCGCGGTGTGAAGCCCAATGCAGGCGGCGACGATACCTCGGCCAATCCGGTGAACCCGCGTGAGACAAACCATTATGGCCAGATTGTGCGTTGGCGTCCGGCAAATGACGACCATGCCGCCGACGGGTTCGATTGGGACCTCTATGTGATGGCGGGCAACCCGACCGTGCATAACGACGCCTATGCCGGGTCCGCAAACGTGAACGAAGGCAACCTGTTCAACTCGCCTGACGGCATGGCCATCGACTCGACCGGACTGGTCTGGATCCAGACCGACGGCGACGACGGAAACGAGGGCGATTTCGTGGGCAACGGCAACAACCAGATGCTGGTCGGCGACCCGGTGACGGGCGAGATCGTGCGCTTTCTGACCGGCCCGAGCGGCTGCGAGGTCACTGGCCTGACCTGGTCGGACGACCTGCGCACAATGTTCGTTGGCATCCAGCACCCCGGTGGCACCTGGCCCGATGGCGAAGGCTTGCCGCGCTCGTCGATCATTGCGGTCAAGCGCGACGATAACGGCATCCTCGGCTGATCCTGACTCGCACAACAGACAGGACAGCGCCGCCTCACGGGGCGGCGCTGTTGCTTTTGAGAGGTCGCCAAGGGCACGAAACGTGTTCTTTTACGTTTTCATTTGTTGGAACTTTGTCTTTGCCCGGCCCAACAGACCTGTATGCTCCACCAGAGCAGAACCGGGCTGCGCCAATGCAAGCCGGGAATGAGGATCGACCCGCATATGACCGCCGAACAGGACACCGCCGACAACGAACAGGACAAGGAACCGTCTGCCCCGGCCGAGTTACTGACCAAATTGCTGCATCATCCGCTGACAAAGATTGTGCTTCCGATTCTTGTCACGGGCATTGCGCTCTTTGCGCTGCATGACCTGTCAGCGCGGGTGTCCTGGTCGGATGTGAAATCGGATATCAGCGATACTCCCTGGCGGATCTTCCTTGCGGCCATTGGCTGGACAGCGGTCAGCTATTTCAGCCTGTCTTTTTATGACATCTTCGCGGTGCGCAGCGTAGCTGACGGCAAGGTCCCTGCGCATATTGCGGGCATGGCTGGGGCCAGCGGTTACGCGGTTTCGAACTTTCTGGGCTTTTCCTATGTCACCGGCACTGCGGTACGCTACCGCATCTATGCTTCTCTGGGGCTGGATCTGGAGCGGGTGGCCGGTGTCATCGCCACCTCCTGGGTGGCGTTCTGGATGGGGCTCACGCTGATCTTCGGCGGGCTCATGGCCCTGCATCCGCAGGGTCTGTCGACGGTGATCCCGCTGAACAACACGACCGAGACGCTGATCGGTGCGGTACTGCTCTGCGGGCTATTGTCGCTTTTTGCCTGGCTCGCACTGGGCGCGCGGCGGCTGGCCGTGGCTGGGTTCGGGTTTGACCTGCCCAGTTTCCGCCTGGCCCTGCTGCTGACGTTGGCGGCCATTGGCGACATATTAGGCGTAACCATGACGCTCTATGTGCTGATGCCCAGCGATCTGGCGGTTGGCTTTCCCTTCTTCTTCACCGTGGTCATTGCCGCCATCGCACTGGGTGTGCTGAGCCATGCCCCCGGCGGGCTTGGGGTCTTTGAGGCGACGGTCATTGCCGGGCTTGGCGCGGCGGGCCGTTCCGATGTGCTGGCCGCGCTGGTGCTGTACCGGCTGATCTACACGTTGATGCCCTTTGCCGTCGCCTGTTGCGGCATCGCGCTGGTCTGGACCGTGGCGCGGCGGCGGGCCGTCGGCTCGGCGGCAACCGTCGCCTATCGTATCGTCAAACCCATCGTCCCCATTGCGGCGGCGGCGGTGACCATGTTCGCGGGTATCATCCTGCTGGTGTCGGGCACCCTGCCCGCCGACAATGAAAGCATGCGCATCCTGCGCTCGATTCTGCCGCTGTCGCTGATTGAGGCCTCGCATCTGATCGGCAGCATCACCGGGCTGTTGCTGATCCTGATTTCGCGCGGGCTTTACCGCAAACTCTACCGGGCCTGGATGGTGGCGATGATCCTGATGGGCGTCGGCTTTGTCGCCTCCCTCAGCAAGGGGCTGGACGTGCGTGAGGCGATCAGCATGCTGCTGACCATCGGCTTTCTGGGCCTGTTCCGGGGGGCGTTTTATCGCGTGGCCGGTGCCTCGATCTTCCGGCTGAACGTGCCGTGGTTTGTCAGCATCGTGGCCCTGCTGGCGGCGGTGTTCTGGGTTGGCCTCTTTGCCTATTCCCATGTCGAATACCAAAGCGATCTGTGGTGGGATTTTGCCTGGAATGCTGACGCCTCGCGGTTCCTGCGCTCCAGCCTTGTGGTGGCGCTGATCCTAGCGGCCATTGCGCTGAACTCGCTGCTCAGCCAGCGGATGCCGGATCAGCGCAGCTTCGAGGTGCCGCAGGTGGTGCATGATCTGGCCATGGGCAGCGAGGATACCGAAGCGCTGATCTGCCTGACGGGTGATAAACAATTCCTGATCGCCGAGAATGAAAGCGCCTTTCTGGCCTATGCCGATACCGGCGCATCGCTGATCAGCAAGGGCGAACCGGTGGGTGACGAAGAAGCCGGCAAGCAGCTGATCTGGCAGTTGCGCGAAAAGGCCGACAAGGAAGGCAAACGCTGCGCCTTCTACAGCGTCTCGCCGCGCTACCTGCCGACCTTCCTTGATCTGGGCCTGTCGATCCTGAAGATCGGCGAGGTCGCGCGCGCCGATCTGACCGGCTTCACGCTGGACGGCAAGCCCAAGAAAGGCTTCCGCCAGGCCCGCAATCGGGCCGAGCGCGAGGGGTATGAGTTCGATATCATTGCAAAGGAAGACCTTGCCCCCGCCCTGCCCGAGCTCAAAGCCGTCTCGGATCTGTGGCTGGCTAACAAACAGGGCGAAGAGAAAGGCTTCTCACTGGGTGGGTTCAGCGAGGCGTATCTGCTGAACTTCGATCATGCGGTGCTGCGCGAGGGCGAGAGCGGCAAGATCGTGGCCTTTGCCAACCTGTTCCAGGGTGCCAACAAGAGCGAGTTGTCGCTCGACCTGATGCGCTATGACCCTGACAGCGCCAGCTTTATCATGGATGCACTCTTTGCCGAGATGATGCTATGGGGGGCACAACAGGGGTTTCACTGGTTCTCACTGGGCGCGGCGCCCTTCTCCGGGATCGAGAACCGCCAGCTTGCCTCGCTGTGGAACCGGATCGGCGGCTTTGTCTATGAGCATGGCGAGCAGTTCTATCATTTCGAGGGGCTGCGCACCTTCAAGCAGAAATTCGACCCGGTCTGGAGCCCGAACTATCTGGCCAGCCCCGGCGGTCTGGCAGCACCCCGCATCCTTTATGAGATCAACGTGCTGGTCTCGGGTGGGTTGCGGGGCCTGACGAAATAGGAGCGTGTGTCGATGATCGACAGCTATCGTGAACATGCCTCGAACGAGCGGACCTTTCTGGCATGGGTCCGTACGGTGATCGCCATTATCGGCTTTGGACTGGTGGCGACGCGGTTCAACGATCAGGCCACAACATACTGGACCGAAGTGCTGATGATGGGGGCCGGTGCGCTGGTTCTTATGCTCGCTTACATCCGCATGCGCCGCATGCACCGCCGGATCGCCAGCAAAAAGCCCACCGACGATTACGAAGATTCCGCCGACGTCTTCCTGCTGGTTTTGGTGGCGTCGCTCTTTACCCTGCTGGGGGCGTTTGTGATGCACGTTTATTGACTATCATTCGCCGACAGAAGCGGTCCCTTGGCGACGCGAGTTATTTGATGGCATCGCGGACAGACCTGTAGTTGCGAAAAGCGTTCTCAACGTCGGTTCTTGCAGAATTCTGATCAAGTTGGATTTAAGCCAATTATGCTTCGGGCCTGCGTACATGTCGCAACAGGGCGCATGTTTCGTTCGCATATTTCGGCTACCTTGCGGACCAGAGCGGCATTTGAAGGCGCAAGCGTCGTCTTGTTGAGCCTCACGTTGTCTTCAAGACCCGTGCGAGCGTGACCACCGGATGAAATGGCCCACTCGTTCAGAACGATCTGCGCCGCACCGATGCCCGCCGCGCACCATGGAGCGTCTTGGCCAAACAGGCGTTTGACGGTTTCTACATAGAAATCAAAGACGCGTCGATCAGCAGGCATTGCGTTTTTCACCCCCATAACGAACTGCATATAGGGCGTTTCGGCGATCAGGCCTTCTTCATGCATCGCAGCGGCCTTGAGGATGTGAGACAGGTCGAACGCCTCGATTTCTGGCTTGATCCGGTAGGCCTTCATCTCAGATGCAAGCCAGTTTACCAGCTCCGGCGGGTTCTCATAAACCCGCGTTGGAAAGTTGTTCGACCCGACAGAGAGAGATGCCATGTCAGGCCTGAGCGATAGCATGCCACCACGTGTCTTGCCGGCACCCGAGCGTCCCCCGGTGGAAAACTGGATGATCATGCCGGGGCAGTGTTTCTTCAGTCCCTCTTTGAGTGCTGCAAATTTGTCGGGATCGCTGGAGGGCGTTTGATCGTCATTGCGCACATGAGCGTGGACGATTGACGCCCCGGCTTCAAATGCCTCATGGGTGCTTTCGATCTGTTCGGATACGTTGACGGGCACTGCCGGGTTATCAGCCTTGATCGGCAGAGACCCGGTTATTGCCACGCAGATAATGCAAGGTGTGGTCATGACGCGGGAGCGAGAACAAAGTCATGCTCCACCTCGTAGAACGGGCCTTCGGGGTGCTCCTTTGCAATCCTGTCCGGGTCTTCAATCAGATCGAACTTGGCCAACAGGCTTTCTTTCACACCAAAGACCGCGTCGGAGTGGATGTATTCATCATCAGGGTCAAATATGTGTGTAATCAGGGTCTCGTAACCCTCCGCTTCCAAGATGTAATGCAGATGGGCAGGCCGATAGGGATGACGTCCAAGACTTCCTAGCAGCTTGCCAACAGGGCCGTCGTCAGGGATCGGATAAAAACGTGGTTTCGCGCCCCAAAACATATAAGTTCCGTCATCGCCGGTTCGGAACACACCGCGCAAGTTGAAATCAGGTTGTATCCCCTTCTGTTGGACATCGTAAAAGCCATCATCATTGGTTTGCCATACGTCGATCTTTACATTCGACAAGGGCTGGCCTTCGGTGTTGAGGATGCGCCCCTTGATCTGCATCGGATGCCCCTTGCCATCAAGACATATGTTCGATCCCATTGGCAACTCAGGCACATCGGGCACATGGAATGGTCCCAGTACCGTTGATTCTGACGCGCCAGATGGTTTGCGGTTGTTGATGGCGTCCACCAGCATCGACACACCAAGGATGTCGCTGAGCAATATACACTCTTGACGCCAGTCGTCGGACTTGTGACCCGTCTCGGTCAGGAATTTAATCGCGGCAAGCCACTCTTCCTGCGTAGGCTCAATTTCCTTGACCGCAGCATGCAAGTGGCGGGTAATCGCGCCTACAACTTCTGCGAGGCGTGGGTCAGTTGTTTCGGCGATCCGGCTGATCACAACATCAGCGGAGTTCTCTTCCGTAAAGTAACCTTTGTTCGCTTCCGTCATATCACCCTCACTTGGCCAGAATTTGCGACATTACGCGGCGAAGTTCGGCCTCCGGGTCTTCCGGTAAGCCGTCGTGACGCCAGCACACGTGCTGATCGGGTCGCGTCAGGATGCACCCGGTGTCGCCGACTTCGCGGGCGCGCGCCCAGTCGCCGACATGATCGATGTAGTGTTGCCGGGGGCCAATGACGTGTGCCTCGATGTCCACGCCCAATTCTTTGGTCAGCTTCGCTGCGGCATCTACCCAAGCCTCACCACCCAGCCCGGTGAACACGGTGAACACACCATGCCCGGCTAGGTCCAGCGTTGAATGCTTGCCGCCATCCACATCAAACAGCCAAGCATGTGGAATACGCGCGCCCGGCCATGTGGTTGGCTGGTAATGCAGGTCGGAATCCAGCCTGAAGTCCGGCTCCATCTGCCCATCCGTCACAATCGCGTCCGAGGAATAGCGTTGGTTCATCTCGACCCCGTGTGCGTCAAATTCGAACTTCTTGAAGGCAATCGCCTCGTTCAATGCTGCGCGTTGGGCTTCGGCGCTGGCGTCCGTCCCACAGCGAGCATCCATATTGGCTTTGATTTTCTCGATATCGGTACCGCCGGTCATCCCCAGCGCCTCAAAGATCGGGCCAAATTCACCGATGGATTGGTTTGCGCGGGTGACGATCTGTTTGGCCACCGGCGCGCGTTCAACCGTGTAACTTTCCAGCAGCCGTTCACCTGCCTGACCTTTCAACACCGCCGCAAGTTTCCATGCCAGATTGAAACTGTCCTGGATCGAAGTGTTTGAGCCGAGCCCGTTGGACGGCGGGTGCCGATGCGCCGCGTCGCCCATGATGAACACCCGGCCCGAAGACATCTTTTCGGCGTAAGAGTTGTTTACCGTCCATGTGTTGGCGCTGAGCAGGTCGATCTCCAGTTCCGGATCACCGACCAACTGGCGCGCCACATCGGTTGCCATCTTCTCATCGACCTTGGGTGCGGGTTCATTAATGTCGTAACCCCAAACGATCAGCCATTCATTCCAGGGCCGGATCATGCGCACCAGCCCCATACCGATGCCGCCAACATCCGCGCCGGGCTGCATGATCCAGTAGAGGACAGACGGGCGATGCGCGACGTATTTGCTCAAGTCCGCCTTGAAAAGAATGTTCATCGACCCGCCGACACCCATCTGCCCGGCGATCGGCAGGCCTTCGTTTTCCGCAACCAGCGAATTGCCGCCATCCCCGCCCATAAGGTACTTGGACCGGATCGTAAAGTCCTGCCCGGTCAGCCGGTCGCGGCAGGTGGTCGAGACCCCTTCAGCGTCCTGTACGTGGCTTAAATACTCCGTGCTCATCCGCGCTTGCGTACCCCGCGAACAGGCGGTCTTGAACAACAGCGGCTCCATCATGGTCTGGGGCAGATCGTTCATGAAAGTAGGGGAAGACAGCAGATGCTCCGCCTTGGAAAGCGGGTGTGTGCCCCAGCTTCTCATGCGCCCGATCTCTTCTCCGGCGAGGCTTTCGCAAAAGACGTTCTCGCCCATCAGTTCCTGCTCGGTCGCGAACATGTAGGCCTCGCCCTCGACCTCTCGTCCAAGATCACGCAGCACCTCCATCGTGCGCTGGTTAGTGATATGCGCGCGTGGGGTGTTGGCAAGCCACCGATAGCGGTTGATGGCCATATTCTCGATCCCGTAGGTCGACAGTAGCGCTGCGGTGGCGGACCCAGCCGGGCCGGTTCCAATTATCAGCACGTCTGTTGAGATATCGGCCATGATTAATCCTCCAGTTGTTCGAGTTTGCCACCGGTCAAATGGCGACGGATAGGAAAGAGATGCGCGCCGGTGCGCTCTGAGATCAGCCCCCAAAGTCCACGCGGTGCGACGAGCATGATGACAATGGCCAGAACACCCAGCGTCATCAGATACCAGCTGCCGAAATCGGCCAGCAGCGATTGCAGGGCAAAGAAAATCAGCACGCCAAGAATTGGGCCTTCAATGGTGCCTATACCGCCGATCACGACGATGAAAATCACGTAGGCCGTCCAGTCCGTCACGCTGAACGCTGCGTCGGGCGAGATCCGTGCTTTTTGCATGTAGATCAGCCCGCCTGCGAGGCCGGTGCCAAAGGCTGAGGTGAGGAAAACGACCCACTTCATGCGGCCTGCATCGACGCCAACGGACTTGGCGGCCTCGGTATTGTCGCGCACGGCGGCCAGTGCCAACCCGCGTCGGGTGCGCAAGAGCCAGTAAATGCCACCGATGGCTGCCAGCGCCAGGGCGAGAGCCAGCCAGTAGGCGAGGATGTCCCGTGCGGCGGAGGTCTTCACGTCGAAAAGCGTCTTGATCGTTTCGGTAAACCACATCTCGCGGGTGGCAGAACGCGGCAATGACGTACCGGTACCCCCTCCCAACGTCTTCCATTGCGCGACGAGCAACCGAAAGACCTCGGCAATGACCCATGTGCCGATGGCGAAGTATGCGCCGTTCAGTCGGAAAGCGAAAAAGGCCGTCGGTATCGCAATGATCAGTGCTGCAACCCCTGCCAACAGGATCGACGGCACTGGGTCCAATCCCCACAAGATGACTGCACCAAACAGCGCATAAGCGCCCATGCCAACAAAGGCTTGCTGACCGATAGACACAAGGCCACCATAACCCGCAAGCAGGTTCCAGAACTGCGCGAGAACCAGCATGGTCAGGATGAAGAACATATCTTGTATTGTGCTGCGCCCTGCAAAGAACGGCAGCGCAATCAGGACAACGATTGCGATCGCCGCTGCAACGCTGAACGCGGTTGAAGCTCGGGTGCGGGTTTGAACGGAATAGGTCGCCATCAGTCATTCGCCCTTGGAAAAAGGCCCCTGGGCCGCACCAGCAGCACCGCCAGGAAAGCGAGATGGCCGGCAAGAATTTGCCATTCGGGGTTCAGCGCTGCACCAACGGTTTGCGCCACACCGATGATGATCCCACCCACGAGTGTTCCCCACAGCGATCCGAGCCCGCCAATGATCACTGCTTCGAACGCGTAAATCAGGCGCGCAGGACCAACATTTGGGTCGAAGTTTGCGCGCAGCCCCAGATAGAGCGCGGCGATTGCCACAATGACAAGAGCGATGCCCGTCGCAGTTGCGAAAATGTTGGTGGGTTTGATGCCCATCAGGCTCGCCGTGACTGGATCATCCGACGTGGCGCGAAACGCGCGACCCAGCGACGTCCGATAGAACAACTGGTTCAAACCCACGATCACGGCAATTGCCGATACGAATGTGAGCAGCGGCATAACGCCGAGGTTCAGCGGCCCCACTGATACAGACGCGGTTGTAAGCGCATCGGTAGGCAGGCGTTGGCTATCTGCGGAAAACCCTTCCAGCAAGGCGTTCTGGAGCACGATGGACAAGCCAAACGTCACCAGAAGTGGCGGCAAGATGTCGTCACCAAGCGTCCGGTTCAGTAGAAATTTCTGTAAAACCCAACCCACGGCGAACATCACAGGCATGGCAACAAGCAGCGCGATGAAGGGGGACAGCCCTAACAGAGTGACCAGCACCAGGATCAGATAGGCTCCCATGACGATCAAATCTCCATGGGCAAGGTTCACCAGCCGCATGATCCCGAACACAAGGCTAAGCCCCGCAGCGAACAATGCATAAAGCCCCCCCAACAGGACGCCCTGCACAATTGTATCCACCCAGATCAATGTCCTGCTCCGAAATAGGCGTCGTGGATTGCGTCACGGCTCAACTCGGACGGCGTGCCTGACAGCGTCACGCAGCCTTCCATCATGCAATAAACACGGTCAGCCACGGCCGTGGCCTGACCGATATCCTGCTCAACGATGATGATGCTGGCCCCCGCGGCCTGAATCGCAGGCACGGCTTTGTAGATGTCCTTGATGACGACCGGTGCGAGGCCAAGGCTGATCTCGTCACATAGCATCACACGCGGATTGCTCATCAATGCGCGCCCGATGGCGACCATCTGCTGTTGCCCGCCCGACAGGGCTGTGCCGGGATTGTGACGACGCTCTTGCAGGATGGGAAACAGGTCATAGATCGTATCCAACGACCAGTGCCCACCGGTCTTGCGCCCATAGGTGCCAATCACCAGATTTTCCTCCACCGAGAGCGAAGGAAACAGCTTGCGCCCTTCCGGCACCATGGCCACGCCCTGCGCCACTATCTCATCCGCTGGCAAGGCGCCTATATCGCGACCGTCAAAACGGACCATGTCCGCTGCGTTCCGCAACACACCGGAAATCGAGCGCATCAGTGTGGTTTTGCCCGCTCCATTTGCGCCGATGATGGCCACAGTTTCTGCGTCGTTAAGCGCGATATCGACGCCGAACAGGGCCTGAAAATCCCCGTAGCTGGCGGTGAGCCCTTTGGTTTCGAGCAGGGGCATCAGACGTCAATCCCCAGGTAGATTTCCTTGACTTCTTTGGACCCCATGATCTCGTCCGGGTCGCCGATCCCGATGACCTTCCCGAAGTCGAGCACCAGAAGGCATTCCACCACCGAGATCAGCGCGTGCAGCACATGTTCGATCCAGATGATCGTGACGCCCTGTGCATGAACGTCCTTGATCGTGCGGATCAGCGCCTGGCATTCGCCTTCGGTTAGACCTCCTGCGATTTCGTCCAGAAGCAACAGCTTGGGGTCCGTCGCCATGGCGCGGGCCAGTTCCAGCCGCTTCCGTTCCAGTAGGCTGAGCCGACCTGCTGGTGTATTGGCCCGGCGCAGCAATTCGGTGCGTTCCAAAACATCGGCGCAGTCGTCGAGCACCTCTGCCTCGGACTGGTTGCGCCCGTGGGTGGCAGCAACCAGCAGGTTTTCGAAGACGGTCAGCTTTTCGAAGGGCTGCGGGATCTGGAAAGACCGCCCGATGCCAGTCAGACACCGCTCCATCGCGGAGACATGGGTGACGTCACGACCCTGATAGTTGATCGCGCCCTTGTCAGCGCGCAGATTGCCCGTGATCAGGTTGAACAGCGTCGATTTGCCAGCGCCGTTCGGGCCGATGATACCAAGCGCCTGACCTTTGGGCACCTCAACCGAGACGTCATCCGTCACGGTCAGGGCCCCAAAACTCTTGGAGACGTTCTGGAGTGCAAGCATGGTCATTCGGTCTGTTCTGTCCCGGAGCCTGTCCGAGACCTCCTGTTGAGATGTGGTCAGTGGCCCCGGGTCAGGCCCGGGGCACTTGCGTTCAGCTAATGGGTTCCATCGTGCCCCCGGTGGGGATGCTGGGATGGTCGGAATTGTCCACGATCACCAGATCGTAACCGCCGCCGTCCTTAAGCCGCCATTGTCCGCCGACCAGTGGCGTCTTTGCGACATTCTGCGCGGCAAAGGGCGGCAGGCCCGCGCCGTCAAACGCGATGCGGCCCACGATGCTGTCCAGTTGCGACGCTGCAATTGCCTCCGCCACGGCATCGCCATCGCCCGTATCGCTGGTCCGGCTCATCACGTCCGCAGCCATCTCGAAAAGCGCATGCACGAACCCGATCGGCTGCGTCCATTGCTTGCCAGTCGCGCTCGAATAGGCTGCTGCCAGATCGCCCGCCGACTGCCCGTTGAGAGATGAATTGAACGGATGAGTCGGCGACCACCAAACCTCAGAGGACAAGTTGTGCCCTTGATCCCCCAACGCTTCGACCGCTTGCGGGAACAGGATCGCTTTGCCGATACTGGCAGCCTTGGGGTTGAAGCCCTGCTGCTTTGCTTGCGTCCAGAAGGTCGTGAAATCCGGCGGGATTGGCACCCCTGTCACAATCTCGGCGTTGGCTTGTTTGAATGCGTTGATCTGTGCGCTGAAATCATCCGTCAGATTCTGGTAGCGGCCAGTATCGACAAGCCCGTAACCCTGTTCAGCAAGCACTGGCGGAAAGCCAACATTCGGATCACCCCATGCGTTGCCATCCCCATCATTGGGAAACAACGCACCGACTTGCTTGTTGGTGTCCAACTGGTTCCACATCGCCGTGAACGTCGATATCACGTCCTCTAGCCCCCAGAAGAAGTGGAAGCTGTAGTAAAACGGCTCCCAATAGCCGGGATCGCCTGGGTTGCCCTGCTGACCGATGAAATACGGCTGCCACGGGGCAACCGTTGAAATGACGGGGACTTCCTCTGCCTCGCAGGTTGTGGCCACGGGGTTTGTCGTTTCCGGTGTTGAGGCGACCAGCATGAGGTCGATCTCATCGTCCAAGATGAGCTCTTTGGCGACTTCGGCAGCACGGTTCGGATTGGATTGGCTGTCCTTGACGATCACCTCGAAATTCGACCCAGCATCTGAGCCCAGAAAGCCATCGATGATGAATTGATCGGCTTCCGAAAAAGCCGCCAGCGGGCCCGACTGGGGGCTCACGTAGCCCAGCTTTATCTTGGCGCCCTGCGCAATCGCCGGCGCGGCCAATCCGCCAGCAACCAAAGTCAGGCCAGTTGCGGCAGAGTTTTTCAAAAGCGTACGTCTGTTGATCATTTTGTGTCCTCCCTCGTGTCACGACTGTCTTAGAATGCGGGTGCGTCGCCCGCCCACGCCGCCTGCAGCAGCGCGCGAATGTCATCCCGGGTCACGGGCTGTGGGTTTGGGTATGGTTTTTGCGTTGCCAAACTGGCGGCGCGGTCCAGGTCGGCCTCACTCACGCCAAGGTCGCGCAACGCCAGAGGCGCGCCGAGAGATTTGGCAAATTCGTACAAAGCCGCACCCGGGGGGTCGCCCTTCAAGATGCGACTGATCGGAGTCAGTTCGCTGGCCGCCGCTCGCGCATTGTAGGCAATGGCGTGGGGCAGGATGATGGCATGCGTGTCTGCATGTGGAAGATTGAAGGAGCCACCCAGCGTATGGCAAAGTTTGTGATGCAGCGCCATGCCGACCTGGCCCAGAACGGTCCCACATGCCCATGCGCCCCTTTGCGTCGCTTCGCGCACGTCGAGGTCTTCAGGCGTCGCCACGACCGCGGGCAAGCCCTGCACAAGGGTTTCGAGCCCTTCAATGGCCAATTGATCCGTCGCGGCGTTGCGATTTTCGGCATAAAGCGCTTCGGCAGCATGGGCCATCGCGTTCAGACCCGAGGTTACCGTCATGCCAATGGGAAGCCTGGTCACCAATTCCGGATCATAGAGAATGACTTCGGGCAGGACCTTTGGATCGCTCAGCGTGGTTTTTACGCCGTTTTCGGTTTGCCCGAGGATTGGCGTCGCTTCGCTTCCCGCATATGTGGTTGGCACCGTGATTTGCGGGAGATCCGTGCGGTAGGCGAGTGCCTTGCCCAATCCGATGGTCGAGCCGCCGCCCAAGGCTATCAAGCAATCCGCACCAGAAGCTTGCAAGTGCTCCAGTGCATCTTCGGTCACATCTAGAGGTGTGTGCATGGTCGCTTTCGTGTAGATGCCGGCAGCCAGTGGGCCGAGCACTTCACTTGCTTCAAACGCCAAATCACTTTGCTGCGGCGTCGAAAGAACCAGAGCCTTGCGCGCCCCAAGGCGGCTTACCTCGGATGCCAAATCCCTTCGGATGGCACGGCCAAACCGAACCCGTACTTGTTCGCTTCTGTGATCTTTCACCCCTGGTTCGGCCACATCGAATCCCCCTCGACCCGAAGCTAGCCAGCGCGATATCGCATGTTGATAATACTTCCGCACAACAATATAGCATTTTGCTATGCTAATTGACCCAAGGCACCTTCACATCCTTGCAGCCATCGTCGATTCCGGCGGATTGAGCGAAGGCGCGCGCAGTCTTGGGAAATCGCAACCCAGCTTGTCGCGCATCGTTTCCAACCTGGAAGCCCGGCTGGGCGAGCCGCTATTTGTAAAGGGCCGACGCCCGCTTGAGCCCACTGAATTGGGCGCAAAATTAGCCGTTGAAGGCCGCGCTATCGGGCTGGCAACCCAGACAGCCCAAGAGATTGCCGCCCAGTTTTCGACAGGCCACGCAGGATCCATCCGCGTTGCTGGCACGCCAATTTTCATGGACGGCGTTATCTCGACGATCATCGCGGGCTTCCAAGACGCCTATCCCGAATTGCGCATCGATCAAAGCTATGGATACCCCGATGAGCTGATCGACGCGCTTCGAGCAGGAACAATCAACATAGGCATTTGCCCAATGGAGTTTGCAGACGTTCCTGACGACATGGACTTTCAACGTATTCTCAAGGGGCGAAATGTCATCGCGTGCGGCGCTGCCCATCCACTGACAAGAAGTAAGTCGTTCCGCCTGGAAGACATCTCAGAATACCCATGGATCACCCAACCTGCGGGAAGCCCATTGTTTCAGGATTTGCGGGACGTACTGGCAAGCATCGGCGTTTCGGATTTCAAGGTCAGCTATTCTGGCGGGACGCTATCTTCTATCATCAACGTGCTGGCAGGCTCGAAGGCGCTCACGGTTCTACCTTTTTCCGTTGTCTACATGCAGCCGAAGAATACGATCCATGCACTCCCAATTCGAATTGAGCATCCCAAACGCGAGTTGGGGTTGCTTTGGAGCAAGGAAAAGGACCATTTGCCAGCGGCGCGGCAGTTCATCCGGCACCTGACCAAGCAATTTGATGGTGTTTCGCAGGCTATTGCTGAGCGTCAGCGTCAAGAAATCTGGCGAGAATAATCTACCAGAACAGCTTTGAAGAAATCCTCGATCACCGGCACAGCATGTCAAAACTCCTTGAGACCTTGTTGGATGGTCGGTTTCAGAGTGTTCAAGGCCCTATCCAGCGAGAGCCGACTTTTGCCGCAGTTCTGCAATGTGGCTGGTTTGGGCTTATGGCAGTCATCTGATGTTTCTACGAAAACTCGCCACCGAGACTCCTAGCCCCTCCGGGTCAGCATCACACCCATGGCGATATAGTTGAACGGATAGCGGTCGGGTGTCTCGCGGACGCGCTGTTCGGCGCGGGTGTAGACATAGCGCACCAGCGCCTCCAGGTCCGCGTTATCCGCAAGATTCAGCCGCAGCGAGGTCTCGGTGAAGGCGCGGAAAAAATCGGTATAGGCCTTTGCATAGGCCGCCACATCGCCATTCTGATTGAAAGCCTCGACGAACGAGACCGGGATCTCATAAAGCTCGGAGCGGTCCAGCGCAAACAGGCCCGCCAACTCCGATCCCGCCTGCCCGAACGGGAAAAGGACCTCTTCCAGCGTGCGCATATAGACCGGCTGGTAATAGCGCGCATAGGCCTCCTGCGTCAGCATCCCGGCATTCAGCGCGTCCAGCACCGCGTCGTTGAGCACGTCATAGATGCCGTCGCAGGTGCGCAAGCACTCACCGGCACCAAAGACCTCGATCAGCAGCTTGCCGCCTGGCGCAAGCTCGGCGGCACGAGCGTTGGCGAAACTGCGCAGATCGGCATCGGCCTGTTGCGCGAAAGCGGCCTGTTCCGCAGCGCTGACATGGCCGACGGGGTTCAGGTCGCTGGGGCCGTTTGGAAAGATGTAGCCCGGCAGATGATCCAGCGGCCTGCGGCTGAGAAAGCCGATGGCATTGAATGTCATCGCGATCTGCACAGAGCCCGGAGGCAGCAATTGCCGGAACATGGTGCCACCCACGGCCGAGGAATAGACATGATCGGCCTCAAAGGCGCGCCCGCCGTCCGGGTTCAGTCGGTGGAGCAGGCCCGAAAAGTCGTTGGTCGGCAGATCGCAGTGAATGGTGTGGATCGGCCGGTCGCTGCGCGCCCGCAGCGCCGCCACAAGCCGTTGCATCACGGCGACAGAGTTCCGACCCTCGGAGCAGCCGAAATCGGCCAGCGTGATCGCGCCGCTGCCAGGCAGGTCCAGCGCGGCAGCGATCTCCTCCAGCCAAGGCAGCACATGCGCCGTTGCCTCCCATTGCGGGGCGGAATTGCTGTCGTAGAAGCCGTGCCCGACCATCCCCTTGGTGACTTGCATGCGCGCGCGCTCCCAGTGCTAACGGATGCTGGCCCCTTCGGGGTCCTGGCTCAGCAGATCGCCCCAATCGGTGCGGTAGGACATCTCGGCCAGCACATCCGAGGGCAGGAACTCACGCCCCTGCCGGATCTGCCAGCCGCCGCCAAGCCCCTTGTAGATCGCCACCAGATTGTTCGACACGGAGGCCCGCGCCTGGATCAGATCAGCATCGGCGCGCAAGGCCGCTGACAACGCGTCTATAACGCGGGAATAATCCTGCGTACCGCCTTGATACTGATCGATGGCGATCTCGACCGAACGGTCCGACGCCTTGACGCTTTGATCGTAGAACCCGACCTGCTTGCGCGCCTGCGTGTAACCGACCATGGCATTCTCGACCTCGGAATAGGCGGTCACCACGGTGTTCTGGTAATTCGCGATTAACTCCTGATAGGCGGCGTCCTGGGCCCGTACATTGTCCTTTATCCGGCCATAGTTCAGCACGTTCCAGACCACGCCCGCGCTGGCAAGGCTGGTGGTTCCGGAACTGTTGAACAGGTTCTGATTGGCCGAGGCCTGCAACCCGATGGAGCCCGACAGGATGAACTGCGGATAGAGATCCGCCATGGCGATCCCCACCTGCGCCGATTGCGCGGCGGCCTCCAGTTCGGCGGCGCGGATATCGGGGCGGCGGCGCAGCAATTCGGCGGGAACCCCCACCGTAACGATCTTGGAGCGCGCCGCCGGAATGCGCCCGGTGCCAAGCAGCGAGGTCATTTTCGACGGGGTCGTGCCGAGCAGTACGGCCAACGCGTTCTTGGCCTGTTGCAGATCGCTTTCCACCTGCGGCACAAGCGCCTTGGTGTTGTTGAGCAGCGTCAGCGATTCCTGCACGTCCAACTCGGTCGTCACCCCGTTATTGAACCGGACCTGTGCGATATCGGCTGCCTTTTGCTGCAGCTTGATATTGCTCTGCGCGACACGAAGGGTTTCCTGCAAGGCGCGGATATTGATGTAGACCGCAGCAACATCCCCGGTCAGCGTCACCAGCGCGTCATCATAATTGGCGACCTGCGCGGCGAGGTTGGCCTTGGCCGATTGCACACCGCGGCGCTGCGCGCCCCAGACATCGGCCTCCCATTTTGCATCAAAGCCGATCTGGTTGGTGGTGAAATCCGTATCAAACGGCACCACCTCGCGAATTTCGCGAATGGGGTCCAGATTTTCGCTAACCACGCGTCGTGAGGTCGACCCACCCACCGCCTGCGACTGCGGGAACAACTCGCCAAAGGCGATGCCCAACTGCGCTCGGGCCTGTAATACGCGTGCCCCTGCGATCTGCAACGAGAGGTTCTGAGCATAAGCCTCGCGGATCAGCTTGTTCAGAACCGGATCATTGAAGTTCTTCCACCACTCGACCACCGGCTCGCTACGCGCGGTCAAGCCCGAGCTCTGACTGACGCTGGGGCTGTTGGCCTCGATCCACTGGTTCATGACGGGCGAGTTCGGGCGCACGAAATCTGGACCGATCGGGGCGCAGGCGGCCAGCGCCCCGGCGGCACAAAGCATCATCAGCCTGCCACGTGTCTGTCTGCCCCTGCCTGTCATGCCCTGCCCGCCTTTTCTTGTATGGCCTCAGATATCGAGCGGCCTGATGAAGTTCGCGAAGGAATAAAGCCGCATGTTGATGCGCCTGAGGAACTCGAAACTCTGACCCTTGCCGGTGTAGATTGCCACAGCCGCATGGCCACCCGCCGGAAATGTGTGTCCCTCGGGCAGATCGACCTTGATCTGCACCGCGATATGACCCGGCGCCTTGGGCAGAACGAAGCCCGGTAACCGGCCCGAGGGCAGATATTGGCCTTGCCGTGTGGCCCACCAGACGGCCTCGACCTCACCGTTCAAGATCTCGCCCGGATACAGGTCCAGCGCCACCTCGACCGGTTGGCCCGGCTCGACGAATTTCAGGTTCTGCTGCCGGTAGGAGGCAAGGATATAAGGGTTGTCATCGGTCACGAAACTAGCGATCGCGCCCAGGCGGATTTCGCCAACCACCAGACCGGGTCTGGCCTGTTGCGAGACGATCATGCCATCCTCGGGCGCGTAGATCGTGGTATTGTCCATGAAATACTGCGCCTCGACCAGTTGCGCTTGGGCCTGCGCAACGCCGGTATTCACCCCGTCGATCTGGGATTCCTGGGCCAGCTTGGCCTTGGCCAGATTGGCGTCGGCCTCATGCACGGCGGCAGTATCCTCGGTTACTTGTTCGTTCCACCGATCCAAGTCTTCCTGCCGCGCACCGCCCTGAGGGACAAGATTCTGATAGCGCGCCTGCTGGGTCTGGGCGTAGCTGAGCTGCGCCTTGGCGCGTTCCACCGCCTCGCTCGCCGCGATCACGTCCTGTTCGAGGATTTTGGCATTTTGCTCGGCAGCGACCAATTGCGCCTTGGCCGAAGCCAGTTGTTGCGAAAATACCGTGTCGTCGAAACGGTAGAGCGGCTCGCCCTTCTTGACCGGCTCATTCGGTGTGACCAGCACCTCTTTCAGCAACGTGGGCTGGGACAGGCGCGGCACGAGCTGGATGGTCGAGCGCACCACGTGGCTGTCAATCGACATCGGTTGGAAAAAGCGCAGCGCCACCAGAAAGATCAGCAGCAGATGTGCGCCGACCCAGAACGAGACAATGCCCCAGGCGATGTTGAACTTCAGCCACTGCGCCTTGAAGAAGACGAACCAGACGAAGATGATGTAGAAAAGCGTGATGCAGAGCGCGACAAACATTTTCTGTTAGATTTCCCTAGCTCTTGGCACTGTCATCAGGGGACGCATCGCTGTCCCCAGCCTCGCGATACTCTTCATTAACTTCGCCACCCAATCTTTTGATTTCCCTGCGGATATTCTTACGTTCATCTTCAGGCAACCGGCGCAGGTCGACCGTTACGCCATCATGGAAGGCCCACATGAAGGCATGGACCCAGGGCACAACGGCCAAAAACCCCATCCAGCCCATGATCTTGACCGCTTCGGCATGGGGGTGGTTGCGCTTGATCGCGATGCGGCCCGGTAAGCCCATCAGGAACAGGAACAGCCCCATCACCGCCGCCAGAATCAGGATCAGCGCCAGAAAGGTCAGGTAGTCGTAATGTTCAAGCGGTGCGCCAAGCAGTCCCATGGCATCCCTCCTGTGTTGCAGCGGCGCAGGTCACCTGCCGCTCTCGGATTCGTTCAGCAATGCGCACTCCACCCGTCGAACGGCACAGGTTTTCCTGCCCTGCCGCACCCGGCAAAATGACCAACAAAGAAGCTATCATACCCTCGATCAACCTCCTGCGTGGCTTGTGCGCCATCGTCTTTTGAAGAACTGTGTCACCCGAGGGTTGTCTTGGCAAGCATCACGGCCGTGTTTGGGTGAATTCCACTGCGCCGGTTCATCACCTGTTGGGATCAGTACCTGCGCCCTCTGGCGCTTCCTCAGGTGCGCGCGCGGGCAGCACCCAAAAGGTGAGGATTGCGGCCAGAAGGCTCACCACGGTGATAATAACAATCGCCCAGACAACCTCTGCCGAATGGGCGACCGCAGCAAGCGCGGCGGAAATGGCGACAATGGCGATCCGGGCCAAGCTGGTAGAGACAGCTTTGGCGGCGATGCGCTGCTCCTTCGGGGCAACTTCCATAAAATAAAGCGAGCGCGCACTCCCCAGTCCCGTTACCGCGACGGTCACCAGAAACAGCGAAACCGCATGCACATGGATGTCATGGTCTACTCCCGTATAGTGCAGCACCACCAGCGCGCACCCGGTCACCGCAACCATCAGGGCCGCCACCGCCATCACCAGCTTTAGAGAAAATCCGTTCAGGACCCGCCAGAGCGGCGTCGCCACCAGCACCGCCGCCGCTGACGAGATGATAAGGGCGGTCAACCCCTTGGCTGACGTATGATGCGCCTCGGCCGCGATCAGCGCGAAGAACGGCACAGACAGGCCCACGACCACAAACGACAGGCGAATGACCATGAAATGGCGGAACCAGGGCTCGGCAAACAAGTCGCGAGCGCGACGGAAAAACCCGGTCATCGCCCATGGTTTGTGACCGCCCGGCGCAGGCGTAGCCCCATCGGTAATGGCCGTTTCGCGAAAGGCCAGCATCGAGATCGCCGACAGGACAAAACACAGCACCCCGATGATCACCACGGTGGAATGCCGTGACAGCGCTGCGGAGTCCTGCATCAGTTGATGAACAAGCAGCACCAGCGCGATGGTCCCCGCCCCGCCGATGGCCTTCTGAACATAGCTGACCTGCATGCGGCTATGGCGGTCGACATTGTCGCTGATGAAATCAGTGATCAGCAGCGCTTTGATTTCCTCCAGCACGCCGATCAGGAAAATCGCGACGACAAAGGCGGCAATCGTGGCAGTGCGGTCGCCCTGCAAGGTGACGACAATGACCAGCAGGAAACAGACCGCCACCGCGATATCCGTGCTGATGATGGCACCTTTCTTTTTGGGCAGGCGCGCAATGCTGTCCGAGACGAAGATATCACCCAGCGTGCCCGCTCCGTGGCGGATCGACACCAAAAACCCGGCCAGGAAAATCGGCAGTTCAAGCGAGACCGCCAGAAAGGTCAGCACGATCGAGGGGCTGGCCATCGACCAGGCCATCATGTTGAACGCACCCTGCCCCGCAAGGATCGGAACATTTCGGCGGGCAACCGCTGCGGTGTCTGCCTGTTTGATGTCCTGACGTGTGGTCATTGGATGTGAATGGCTTTCGGGGATGGCCCTCGGGATGGCATTTAGCGAGCATAAGAACACGTTCTCACAAAGGGCAGCGCTATTTCGGATCGATAACCACAGAGAGAGTGCAAAAGCAGCTTTCCGTCTGCAACCGCGTGCGGGGTTTGCTTTCAATATTTTCTAATATTCTCAGGAATTTAGGATTCACTTCTATTAAACCGTCATTTCGACCAGAGCCATCCGCAACGAACGGCCATCTTTCGCCTGCTGATCCGGCGCTGCCCCGATGAGGTCCCAGCCGAAGAGATTGCGCGTGTGCTGGGGTTGAGGGCCAGTACACCCTCGGTTTACCTCTCGGCGCTCAGCCAATGCGGGCTGATCCGGCAACGCCTCACTCATCGATTGCGTGTTCGAGGTGATCTTATTTCATTTGGCAGGGAATTGTGGCGGAGAGACAGGGATTCGAACCCTGGAGACGGTCTCCCGCCTACACACTTTCCAGGCGTGCGCCTTCGACCACTCGGCCACCTCTCCGTGCCGCGCTGTTTGGCCGATCACGCAAAGATTTGCAAGAGGGGAATTCACCCCCCTCAGCCATCCAGATGCAGATAGACGCGGCGGTTCTGTTTGCCCTTTTTCTCGATCTTGCCGAGGCGGATTTTGCCAATCTCGCCGGTGCGCGCAACATGGGTGCCGCCACAAGGTTGCAGATCAACCTGATCCACGCCCTGCCCGATCCGGACCAGCCTGATCCGGCCTGCGCCACGCGGGGGTTGTACCGACATGGTCTTGACCAGCCCGGGGTTGGCATCCAGTTCGGCCTCAGTGATCCAGTCCTCGCTGACCGGCAGGTTTTGGTCGATCAGTCTCTGCAACTGGGCCTGCAGCGCCTCTTTGTCCTGCGGTGCCTCGGGCAGGTTGAAATCCAGTCGCCCTTTGATGGCACCGACCGAACCGCCCGTCACTTCAAGCGGGATCACCACCGACAGCAGATGCAGCGCGGTGTGTACCCGCATATGACCATAGCGCCGCGCCCAGTCGATCTCTTGCGTGACCTGCGCGCCGATCGGCGGCAGGTTGCTATCCGCCTCCGGCACCAGCGCGATGCCACCGCCTTCGTCCTTCACGGTGGTCGAGATCGCGATACGCCCACCGTCCCATTCCAGAACCCCGCCATCGCCCGGTTGGCCGCCGCCCGTGGCATAGAACAGTGACCGGTCGAGCAGGACGCCGCCCTGCGCGGTATGGCCGATTACCTCGGCGGATGCCTCGCGCAGATAGGCGTCGGTGCGAAAAAGCAGCTCAGTAGTCACCGTCGCCATCCCCGTCCATGTCGGGCTCGGTCAGGTCCATCGGCTTGGTCGAGGCGGGTTGCGGGGCCGTCGGCGCGGACTGAGGTGCGCTATCCTTTTGCTGCGCCAGCGCTTCGGGATTGCGCAACCAGAGGTCGCGCTGGGCAAACGGAATCTCGATGTTTTCCTCAACAAAGCGGCGGTTGATCTCGTGGTTCATGTCGGACTTCACCGACAGCACCCAGTTCACGTCCCGCAGGATTGCGCGGATCTCGAAATCCAGCGAATCCGCGCCAAAGCCCTGAAACACAATGCTGGGCGCGGGATTGGCCAGCACCATCGGATGGGCATTGGCGATCTCGTCCAGAATGGTCTCGACCTTGCGGGTATCGGTGCCATAGGCCACCCCCACCGGTACAATAACCCGGCCCACCGTGTCACCGCGGGTATAGTTGGTGACCGACTGGCTGATCAGGTCAGAGTTCGGCACAATCACGTCGGTGCGGTCGAAGGTTTCGATTCGGGTCGAGCGCACCGAGATGTCGCGGACATAGCCCATCTGCCCGTTCACATCGATCCAGTCGCCCTTGCTGATCGGGCGCTCGATCAGCAGAATGATGCCGGACACGAAATTCGACACGATCGTCTGAAGCCCAAAGCCGATCCCGACCGACAGGGCACCGGCAACAATGGCCAGCGACGACAGGTTGATCCCGGCACTGGTCACCGCCACCACCGCCGCCAGCGCGATACCGACATAACCGGTGCCTGCGACGATGGCGTTCTGACCTCCAGCGTCAAGCTTGGTCTTGGGCAGCAGCGAATTGCGCAAACCACCCTGCAACAGGCGTGTGACCATGTAGCCGATGACGAAAACGAGGGCAAAGGTGACGAAGCTGCCCGGTGATATCTGAACCCCGCCCAGCGTCACGCCTTGCCGCGCACGGCTCAGGACCTCCAGCAGGTCGGTGCTGCGCGCGCCCCAGATCAGCGCGAGGATCGGTAGCGATCCGATCGCCAGGACAAACCCCGCGATCACCGAGAACAGCGAATCCCGGCCCGCATCGCCGGTGCCGCTAAGCCAGCCGTAAAGATTACCCAGAAACCGCTGCACGATGAGGTTGATCGAAATCAGCGCGAGCGTCTTGATCGCCGGGAAAATGACCCCCTCGGCGGCGTGCATATAACCCAGCGCCGCGGCCACCACAGAAAGCAAGCCAAGCACGATCAGTATCCGCCGCACCTGACGGAAGAATCGCGACAGTCCCGAACGATGCACGGGCTCTACCGACTCGGTTGCCACGCCCATTTCGCGCATCGGGCCAAGCCGCTGCATCCGCAGCAGCACAAGTGCGGACAGAAAGATCACCGGAAAGCCGACAACCGCACGCGTCGCATCGGACACGTTCTCGATCCTGTCGAATGCCGCCAGCAGGTCGTTCAGGATCAACATGACAGCCAACAGATCAATCACCAACCGCAGTTCGGCCATGCGCACACGGCTCAAGAGCGGCTGCTGGTCCTCGTCGCGCAGCACCAGAAGCTGCCGCCCGATCCAGTCGAAAACGAGAAAGATCGCCGCCCAGTTGGGAACCTGATCCAGCAGGAACTGCCCTCGCACCCCGACGACACTGGTGGTCGAAACCGCCGAGGTCAGCAGCACAACGCCCAGCCAGGGCAGAAAGATCCGCGACAGCGATACTACAAAGGCCCAGACCCGCCGACCGCCGCCCTTGAGCGTGCGCAGATAGGCGCCCATCCGCTCGGACCAGACGCGCCCGCGCGCGATCAGCAACAGCCCGAACGCGGTCAGAAAGATGATCGCGGGGTAATGATTGCGAAACTGGACATGAACCACATCGGTCTTGAGATTGGCCGCCACCTCGTGCCAAAGCCCGCCCAGAGCCTGCTTCACATCGACGACCGCCGCCGGCCAGAGATCGGGGTTGAGCGGGGACGGCCCGCGCGTGGTGAACTCTTTAGTTTGCCGCAGGCGGATGATCCGGTCGATCTCTGTAATCAGGCCGTTGGCCCGGTTATAGGCTTCTTCCGAGATGATCCGGGGCACCCGTAACGCGTCGAGCTGCGATTGCAGATGGTCGCGCAGCGTGGCGATATCCTCGGGTTCCTCGCTGCCGTCCTCCGGCTTTGCCCCAAGCGCATCCAATTGGCTTTGTAGGGTCTTTATACGGTCAGAGTTGCCGCCCCGCACTTCGTTGAAGATCTTCCTGTAGCCATCCACTTCGGTGCGCAGCTTTTCAAGCGCGGCATCCGAGGCCCGACTCGCCTTGACCGCTTCCTCGGCTCGGTCGGCGGTCTTGAGCCAATCCTGATAATAGTCTTTCTGCCGCTCGGAAAGCTGGGCCGAAGCCGTTCCGGCCACCGCCAGCAGAAACACCGCAAGTCCCGCCGCCAGGAACCACCGCAGGGCTGCCATGTCAGACGTCCTCGAACACGCCCGGGATCGAGCGCGGCGCCTGGGTCATCCAGCCCGGCACCGGCAGGCCCTTGTCGCGCAGGAAATCGGGGTTGAACAGTTTCGACTGATAGCGCGTACCATAGTCGCACAGCACCGTAACGATGGTATGCCCCGGCCCCATCTCGCGCGCCATGCGGACCGCGCCCGCCACATTGATGCCGGTCGAACCGCCCAGGCACAGCCCTTCATGTTCAAGCAGGTCAAAAACGATCGGCAGGGCCTCGGCATCGGGGATCTTGTAGGACATGTCCGGCCGGAACCCCTGTAGGTTCGCCGTTTCGCGCCCCTGCCCGATCCCTTCGGTGATCGAGCTTCCCTCAGAGGCGAATTCACCGGTGGTGTAGAAATTGTGGATGGCCGATCCGTCGGGGTCAGCCAGCGCGATCTTCACGCCCTTGGGCTGCAGCGCCATGCCGACACCCGCAATCGTGCCGCCCGAGCCCACGGCGCAGACAAAACCATCCACCTTGCCGCCGGTTTGCTCCCAGATCTCCGGCCCGGTGGTTTCCAGATGCGCCTGTCGGTTGGCGACATTGTCGAACTGGTTGGCCCAGATCGCGCCATTGGGTTCGGTCCGGGCAAGCTCGGCGGCCAGACGTTCGGAATAGCGCACATAGTTATTGGGATTCTTGTAGGGCGCGGCAGGCACCTGCACCAGCTCCGCACCGGCCAGCCGCAGCATGTCCTTCTTTTCCTCGGACTGGGTTTCCGGGATCACGATCACCGTCTTGAACCCCATAGAGGCCCCCACCAGAGCCAGACCGATGCCAGTATTGCCCGCAGTGCCCTCGACAATGGTGCCGCCGGGCTTGAGATCACCGCGCGCAATGGCGTCGCGGATGATGTAGAGCGCCGCGCGGTCCTTCACCGACTGGCCGGGGTTCAGGAACTCGGCCTTGCCGAGAATCTCACACCCGGTTTCCTCGCTGACACGGCGCAGCCGGATCAGGGGTGTGTGTCCAACAGCATCAGCCAGATCGCGTGCGGTGCGCATGGTGCCCTCAATTCTTCGGTTTCACCCATGTGGTGTACCCTCGCCCCCCGCCGACCTCAAGCAGAGTTGCGCGGCTCTGGAAATGCATGGGCCATAGACGGTCCCACAAACCTCGAATAACTCAATCAGACAAAGTTGGCTGCGAAAAACACACGCTCGGACCACAGATCAAGGCTTGGCCAATGAACTCGCTGCAGGCGGAAAACGTTGTCTGGAATCCGGACATTGTTGCCATTGATCGCTGCTTAGCCAATGGCTGCTTGTGACGTTGCGTAGTTAATTATGCATGTTGATTTGACCGCACTTTGTCAGCCAGCCCATTCAGATTGCCGTCGATGACTTTTCCCATCATCATTTTCATCATCGTCTGGCCCATGAGCCACCCCAACGGCCCGTACTTCACGCGGTAGTCGAACGTCCATATTACCTTTGACTGACCTCCAATGGGTGTGATGCGCACTTCTGAACTGGCTTCGCGAAGCGGCATTGCGGCCATTTCCGACAGAGCAACCGTAAATCCTTCGCCCGGCTTCCATGCCGTCACTTCCTCGACCACAGATGTCCCATTTGCAAATTTGTTCCGTCGCTTTGATCCCAGGCCGTCATCACCCTCTGTGAGGGCATCAACAGACGCGATCTGTGGCGCGAACTCATCAACATGCATGTAGCGCCCGAGGACCGCCCAAACTTCGTCAGGTGTGGCATCAATCGAGAGTGTACGTTCGAAATGGATCATTTTTTTGCTCCTAGCAGTTCTACGGACATCGCCCGCATATGTGATTTGGATCCTCAATAAGTTTGCCCTACTGCCACCGTTGTGGCAGCAGTGTGACAGCAGGAGGAAGAAATGCGTCGCACCGAACGGCTTTTCCAGATTATTCAAATATTACGGTCAACCCGATCACCTATCACTGGGAGGGAACTTGCAGATGAATTGGAGATATCGATACGCACACTCTACCGCGATATGGCAGAGCTTGCGGCGCAACGTATTCCCATCACAGGTGAGGCAGGCATGGGATACGTGCTGGACGATGGTTACGACATGCCCCCGTTAATGTTGACGGCTGACGAGTTGGAAGCGGCAGCTTTGGGCGCGGCATGGGTGGCGTCTGAGGCTGACTCAACATTGGCAAGAGCCGCAAGAGACCTTGTTGCTAAGCTGTCCGACACGATCCCAAAGGAGCTTCGCCCCGTTGTTTTGGACGCAAGCTCAAAGCCGATCAAAACGCGATCAAGCGTCAAAGAGAACTTCGACAGCGCCCTCTTGCGGCATGCCATCCGAGAGCGTTACCGACTTCAATTGGCCTACACAGACAGCAAAGGTGACATGACAGACCGGGTCGTTTGGCCCTTGCTGATCGCGTTTCTGGATCGAAGCCGGTACTTGGTTGCATGGTGCGAGACTCGTGATGGCATCCGTCACTTCAAGACCGACAGGGTGCAGGAACTCAAGGTGTTGGGCGAAAAGTACTTAGGACGAAGGGCAAAGCTGATCAAAGAATGGGAAGATGCGATGGCGAAGCGCATGCAGAACTGACGTTGAAGCACATTGCAGCATCATACAGTTTGGGCTTTCAGCTGACCTTGGCAACTTTGAGAACGCAACTCTCGAACAAAAGAAGAAGCGTTTCTTCGGCATAGCCTCTCTCTTGTGGCCGTCTGCCGTTGGCATCAGCACTCAGCACGCAGTCTTTCCCGGTGCCGGGCTAGCCAGTGGGCGATCGACATCAGTGGCAGATCTTTGACCTGATGCGCATCCACCTGCGCCATCATGTCTTCGAAGGACAGGATCGCGCTGCGGATATCCTCGCCTTCGCTGGCGAGCCCGCCATTCTGGGTGGTTTCGGTCAGATCAGCGAGACCTACAAATAGATGCAGAAACTCTGTCGACGACCCGCTGGAGGAATAAGCCCGCCCGGCGCATTCCAGCGCATGCAACTCGATATGCGCCTCCTCACGTGCCTCGCGATAGGCGGCCTGTTCGGGCGTCTCACCCGGATCGACCATGCCCGCCACCGGTTCCCACATCCAAGGAGCCGGGTCACCACCCATGTAGACCGGCGCGCGGAACTGTTCGACCAGCAACACGCAATCGCGCTGCGGATCATAAGGCAACACCACCGCTGCCGCGCCTTGCATGAGCGCGCTGCGGCCCAGCACAGGGGTCATGTCACCATCGTTGCGGCGGTGCTGTACCTGCATCTCGTCCAGGGCGAAATAGCCCTGATAGGCGCGGGTATAGGACTGCACGATCACATCGCGGGATTGCGGGACCGCGCGCGTCTCAGCGGCGATCCGGGCCGCCGCGCGCATCCGGATCGCGGGAAAGCTGCGCGCCACGTCTGCGGCGCTGCGGCGACCGTAAAACGCCATCACCTCCCGCGCGGCATATTCCGACAACCTACCCCAGTCTGAGACCCAGCCCGTCAGCGACCAGGGTGCGCTGGGCTGCCACAAGTCAGGATCGGGAAAGAAAAGCTCTGCCGGGGCGCTAGTTCCGCCCTCACACGCGATTTGATTGACTGACAGAGCATAGTCGAATCCCCCCTCATAGAATTCGATCCGAGCGAGATCATCCGCCGACAACCCCCGTACCATCAATCCGGGCGCGAATTGGCCGGGAGCCGCGAGGATCATCGGAAAGGGCTGACCCTCTACCGCAAACACTGCGTGGTCCGGCAATCGGGCCGGCACCATATCGATCTCGTCCGCAGAGCGGCCCAACACGATTTCCAGCAACGGCTGATGCCGCAGCGATCCATAAAAGAACAGGTTTTTCAAAACAATGTGACCGTCGGGTGAAGGGTTATCGCCATCTGCGCCATGCAAACTCGGTGGCCAGACCGGCGAGGATGCCGCCGATCAGCAGTGTCCAGATAATACTGGGAACCGCGATCGTATAGGCGTAATCGATGCCGATCCGAAAAATCGCCCCAATCGCCTCGAACGGGCCATCATAGCGGTTGCGCATCGCCTGGCGCACCATCTCGTAACAGCCCTGTACAAAGAGTCCCCAAAAAAGCAGCACCACCACTCCGGTGATGCCGTTATTGATCGCGTTGGTGATCCCCCTGCCAGCTCGCTTGCCCATCACGATCCAGCCGACAAGCAGGCCGAGACCGATATTCACAAAAGTGAAATAGCCGAAGTCCAACCCCTCGGGCATCAGCGGAATAATCTGCCCTGACACAATGAAGGCGATCAGCGCCAGGCACGTGGCGGCGACGAGACGGGCGGCGTCGGGCATGTTGTCCTTGATCCTGCTCAGCTTGGTCTTGCTAGCGTAATCTGTGTCACATCGCAGGTGCCGGTGTCAAAGGCCGCCCCGCAGGAGGTCAGGTAATAGTTCCACATCCGGCGGAACCGTTCGTCAAAGCCCAAGGAGGCGATCTGGTCCCATTTCTCGTTGAATGTCTCGTGCCAACGCCGCAGAGTCAGATCGTAACTTTTGCCAAATTCCTTCGAGCGCACGAAAGTCAACCCGGCCAGGTCCACCTGTTGACGCAGGATTCTCGGGGCTGGCAGCATACCACCGGGAAAGATGTATTTCTGTATGAAATCAACGCCGTTTCGGTAGATCTCCCAGCGCTTGTCGGCCACGGTGATGATCTGAAGCGTCGCCTGCGCGCCGGGCTTGAGCCGGTCGCGGACAGTCTTGAAATAGACCGGCCAGTATTTCTCGCCCACCGCCTCGAACATCTCGATCGAGGCAATGCCGTCATAGCTGCCCCGTTCGTCCCGGTAATCCTGTAGCTTGAATTTCACCTGATCGGATAGACCTGCTTTTTCAATGCGCTGTGAGGCAAAGTTCAACTGTTCCTGGCTGAGGGTCAGGCCAGTGACCTGCAGGCCACGCTCTTTTGCCGCATATTCGGCGAACCCGCCCCAGCCGCAGCCGATCTCAAGGATATGATCGCCGGGTTTGGCACCCATTTCGTCGATCAGGCTGGCATATTTTGCGATCTGCGCCTTTTCCAGGCTTTCCTGCCCGGTCTCGAAGATCGCGCTGGAATAGGTCATCGTGTCATCCAGCCAGGCCGCATAGAAATCATTGCCCAGATCATAGTGATACGAGATGTTCTTCTTGGCCTGTTCGCGATGGTTGCGATGCAGCCAGAAGCGCAGCCGTTCATAGGCACGGGCCAGAATCTGTCCGGTAAACCCGTCATAGACGGTTTCATTTCCCATATGCACCAGATCCATGAAGGCGCGCAGGTCGGGTGTGCTCCAATCCCCTTCCAGATAGCCATCGGAAAAGCCCAGATCTCCTTCGCGGACGAGCCGGGCAAAGATGTCGGGATCATGTACATCGATCTGCGCCACCGGACCGGGCATTTTGCCCTCGGAACGAAAGACCCGCCCGTCCTGCAAAACGATATCGAGGCGCCCGGCATTCATCTGCTCGAGCATTTTCATGACATGCGTAAAATATCTGGGCAGGTTCTTTTGCCCGTGGGTCGAGGTCAGGATCATCCGCTCTCCTTATCGCGGTGCGTTACAAGGCTAATTCGAGTTCCGTATTCAGGCAAGCTTTTGTTTTAACACGATTACACACTTCTGAGTTGATAGGCCGCAAGGGCCCGCCTGCGCCCCACATCCAGCGGCATGACCGGGTCGGGATAGCTGTCACCGGGGGCAAGTCCCCATGCGCGCGGCACCGCATGGAAATAACTGAGCGCTGTTTCGGGCGGGTCGGCCTGCGCTTCGGCCAGCCACCGCGCCACGTAAACCCCGTCAGGATCGAACTTTTTCTGCTGCAGGTCGGGGTTGAACACCCGGAAATAGGGCGCAGCGTCCGGGCCGGTGCCCGCGACCCATTGCCAGCCCATCGCGTTGGCTGCGGGGTCCCAGTCCACCAGACAGTCGGCGAACCAGTCCATGCCGATTTTCCAATGTGTCATCAGATGCTTGGTCAGGTAACTTGCCACGATCATCCGGGCGCGGTTGTGCATGCGCCCGGTCACGTAAAGTTCGCGCATGGCCGCGTCGACAAAGGGAATGCCGGTGCGCCCCTGCTTCCATGCCAGCACCTCGGGCGCATCCGCCACGGCGCGCCACGGAAATCTGTCCCAGCCCTCTTTCCAGTTGCCGCTCAGCAAATCCGGCGCATGGTACATCAGGTGATAGGCAAATTCACGCCAGACCACCTCTTTCAGGAAATGCTCGGCACCGGTCTTTTGCGCGCCCCGTGCGCGCTGACCCGCATGCCAGAGCAGCCGGGGGCTGATTTCCCCAAGGCTTAGATACTCCGATAGTCTGGACGTTGCATCAAGCGCAGGGACATCGCGCAGCGCCTTGTAATCGTCTATGGCGGTTTCGACGAAACCGTCCAGCCGCGCCCGCGCCGCGTCCTCGCCCGGGATCACATGCGCTCGCACCACTCCCGCGCCCCGGTTCATGACGGCACCAAGCCCCCACGCCTGCAGGTCGTCCGAGCGTGGCCAAGCCGCAGGGGGTGGTATCTGCGCGGGCGGCGGCAGGGCGGCGGTGACCTCTCGACCTTGCACCGCGCGCCAAATGGCAGAATAAACCTTGTAATAACCACCCGACCCAGTGCTGACGCTCCAAGGCTCGAACAGCACATGCCCGGCGAAAGAGCGCGCGTCGACCCCCTGCGCCTTCAGATCCGCCTTGATCGCACTGTCGCGCGCCCTCGCCTGCGGATCATAGAGTCGCGACCACCAGACTGCGCCGGCACCGGTCTCATCCCGCAAATCGCGCAGCACCTGCGCCGCAGGGCCACGGCGCAGGATCAACCGGCTGCCCCGTGCCGCCAGAGCTTGCGAAAACACCTCCAGACCCAACCCGAGCCGCCATTTTGGGGCAGCTCCTAACCCGGAAACGGAATCATCTGCGATAAACACCGGCAGGATCGGCCGCCCGCTGCGGCAGGCCTCGAAGAGGCCCTGATGGTCGGCCAGCCGCAAATCGCGCCTGAACCAGAATATAATCGGTGAACCCGGCCCGTCCATCATGCCCCCGCCTGTTTACATTCACATACGGCGGAGGTTTGCGAGTGGATCACAAAACGCGATCAAGCGCCTCGATCAATTGGTCAAGTTCCTGTTTCGAGGTGTAATGCGTGAAGCTCACCCGCAACACACCCTGCGTCGGGTCAATGCCCATCCCGGCCAAGGGCCGCACCGCGTAGAAATCTCCGCCATCGGCCATGATTCCATTTTGTTTCAACTCTGCTGCAACCGGCGCAGCAGGTCGGCCCAGCGACAGCGCTACGGTGGGTGCGCGATGCTCGGCCCGATCCGGCCCCAACAGGCGCACCGCATTTCGGTCTTTTACCGCATCCAGCAACGGTTGCAGCAGCGTGACCTCGTGGTCCCGCATCAGGTCATGCACAAACGCGCCCCGCGCGGCAGCACCCTCACCCGGCCCGCCATGATGGTCGCACAGCACATCCACGTAGTCGGCCATCCCGGCGCAGGCCGCGACCTGCGCGTGATCCGGTCCGGCAGGGGTGAAGCGTTTGTAAAGCACGTCGGCGTTGAAATAATGCGCCTGATTGGGAAGCATCTCGCCCAAGGCGCGCCGGATCACCATGCAGCCCTGATGCGGGCCATAGGTCTTGTAGCTGGAAAACAAGTAAATATCCGGTCCCAGCGCGCCCACATCAGGAAAGCCATGCGGCGCGTAGGAAACGCCGTCGACACAGACAAACGCCCCCGCTGCATGGGCAATCGCGGTGATCTCGGTCACCGGGTTGATTTCAGCCACCACGTTCGAGCAATGCGGGAAACAGACCAGTCGTACCTTTTCGTCCAGCAGGTTCTCCAGCTTCGCGGGGTCCAGACGCCCGGTTTCGGGGTCGATCCGCCATTCGCGAATCTCGATCCCCTCCTCGGCCAGTCGCCGCCACGGCCCGCTATTGGCCTCGTGGTCCTGATCGGTGACCACTATGGCCTCGCCCGGCTTCATCCACTTACGCACGGCTTGCGCCAGCACATAGGTGTTCTGCGTGGTCGACGGGCCAAAGCTCAGCTCATCCGTTTCGACCCCCAGCAGCGCGGCCATGCGCGCCCGCGCCTCGTCCATCTCCTCGCCCGCCAGTCGACTGGCGTCATAAGCGGCATAGGGCTGCACCTTGCGTTGGGTGTAATAACGCGTCAGCCGGTCGATCACCTGGCGACAGGTATAAGACCCGCCCGCATTCTCAAAAAACGCCTGTCCCTGCAGCGAGGGCTCGTCAAAGGCAGGAAACTGCGCGCGCACGAAATCGATATCTAGGGCCATGTCTGCTCCGGGGTTGGTTTCGGGAATGGATGCAGATCGCGGGCAGCGGGGTCAATAGAAATGCTGATGACAGTTTCTGACATCAGGTCATGTCACTCTGCCCCTATCCCTTAAACACAGGAGCAAATGAAATGAGCTTTCAACCCAAGGATTTTCTGGTCTGGGGCGAGTTGCCGGTCAGCGACCTTAACAAGGCGGTTGCCTTCTACAGCCGGGTGACCGGTGCCGCGCTTGAGATTGACGAGGGCGGCCCCAATCCGATGGTCGTGTTCAAACCCAAGGATGCCAGTGCAGGCGTGGCGCTGAACCTCTATCCCGGCAAACCGGCAGGCGACGGGCGCGGCCCGACGCTGCATCTGGCCGCCGATGGCACTCTGGCCGAGGTCATGGATCGCGTTTTCGAGGCCGGAGGCCGCGTGACCTCCGAGCCGATCGACCTTCCCGGCGGGCGCTTCTTCTACGCCACTGATCCGGACGGCAATTCGCTTGGCTTCTACGAGGGGCTCGCCGCCTGACCCGCTCGGTCAGGTATTCACGTCCACCACCACGCGGCCCTGCACTTGCCCGGCCAGGATATCCGCCCCCAGCTGCGGCAGATCGCCGAGTGTTGCGGGTCGCACCATCGCCTCCAGCTTGTCCATGGGCAGGTCGGAGGCGATGCGCTGCCAGGCCCGCAGCCGGTTGTCATAAGGCTGCATGACCGAGTCGATCCCCAGCAGGTTCACGCCGCGCAGCAGGAAGGGAATGACCGTCGCAGGCAGGTTCGCTCCGCCTGCCAGCCCCACCGCCGCAACCGAGGCACCATATTTCATTTGCCCCAGCACGCGGGCCAGCATCGCCCCACCAACTGCGTCAACACAGCCAGCCCAGTTCTCGCTTTCCAGCGGCCGCTTGACCGTCTCGTTCAACTCTTCACGGGCGACGATCTGCGTCGCGCCAAGCCCGGTCAGGTACTCGGCACTCTCGGGTCGCCCGGTGACCGCCGCCACCTCATGGCCCAGTTGCGCCAGTATTGCGGTGGCCACCGAGCCGACACCGCCCGCCGCTCCGGTCACCAGCACCGGGCCATGTGCCGACGCAAGCCCGTGATCCTCCAGCGCCATCACCGACAGCATCGCGGTCAGCCCCGCGGTGCCCACCGCCATCGCCTGCCGCGTGCTCAGCCCGTCGGGCAAGGGCACCAGCCAGTCGGCCCGCACATGGGCCTTCTGGGCATAGCCGCCCCAATGGGCCTCGCCCACGCGCCAGCCGGTCAGCACCACCTTGTCGCCCGGCTTGTAGCGCGCATCCGAGGACGCCTCGACCGTGCCGGCAAAATCGATCCCCGGCACATGCGGGTATCTCCGCACCAGCCCGCCGCCGTGCGAAGACAGGCACAGCCCGTCCTTGTAGTTGACCGTGGAATACTCCACTGCCACCGTGACCTCGCCCTCGGGCAAGTCGCTCTCCGAGATCTGCTTCAGAACCGGGGCAGCCTTGCCGGTCGCCTCGTCCTTTTCCATTACCAGCGCATTGAACATCTCTTCACTCCTTTTGGGGACGCACTTGTCCCAGATCATTCTTCTGTTTCC
Organism: Ruegeria hyattellae; assembly: GCF_041537925.1. Classification (NCBI taxonomy): domain Bacteria; kingdom Pseudomonadati; phylum Pseudomonadota; class Alphaproteobacteria; order Rhodobacterales; family Roseobacteraceae; genus Ruegeria; species Ruegeria hyattellae. The sequence goes on from NZ_JBGOSH010000001.1 coordinate 420,993, forward strand.
AAATTCCTCGCGGGAGTCTCGCAGCGATGGGCGCGACGCTCCCGGCCCGCTCAGCGCCAGAACCCCGCCTGCACTTGAGCCCGGCGCATCCCGTCCGGTGTTTCAACCTCCAACACGGTGCCCGCATCCCAATGGCTTAGCCGCAGCATTCCGATCGAGACATTGGTCCCGAACTCCGGTGACCAGACCGAGGATGTCACCTGCCCCACCCGGTTGCCCGCCGCATAGGCAGGCCATGGGCGGTCGCAGGGCGGCACCGGATCGCCTGCGATGGCGATGGGCCGGATCTGCTGCACCGGTCCTTCCTTGGCCACCCGCAACAGCGCATCGCGGCCAACACATCCAATTGCGGTATGGGTGTTGCAGAACCGGCCCAACCCGCATTCATGCGGCGTGTTGTCATCGGTCATGTCATTGCCATAGGACAACAACCCGCTCTCGATCCGCTCGATCAGGTTCGGGCACCCGGCCCGGACGTGCAGATCCTCGCCAGCTGCGAACAGCGCGTTCCACAGCGGCATTCCGACCTCGCTGCCCTCGACATAGATCTCGAACCCGCCCTGTTTGGAATACCCCGACCGCGCAACCGCCAGATCGCGGCCTTCGAACTGGAACATGTCAAAGCGAAAGAACCGAATATCGCGTATCCGGTCTCCGAAGACCCGCGCCATCAGGTCCTCGGCCTTCGGGCCCTGTACCGCCAGGGGTGAGACATCGGGCTCGTCCACCAGCACATCCAGCCGGTAGCCATTGGCCAAGCCCTTGACCCAAAGAAGCAGATCGCTGTCCGCAATGGACACCCACCAGCGGTCTTCGGACAATTTCACCGCCACTGGGTCATTCAGCATGCCACCGGTTTCATCGACAATGGGCACGTAATAGCACTGCCCCGGCAGCATACCGCGCAGGTCGCGCGGGGTCAGCATCTGCATCAGCCGCGCGGCATCGGGTCCGCGCAACTCGACCTGCCTCTCGCAGGACACATCCCAGACCTGCACATGGGTCTTCAGGTGGTGACAATCAGCCTCGACGCTTTCAAAGAGTGTGGGCAGCAGCATCCGGTTATAGACCGTATACGCCTTGACCCCCGCGGCCTCGACGCCGTCCGAGAATGGCGTTCTGCGCAAACGCCGCGACATCGACAGAAGGGTCATTCAGACATCCTCCGGCAGAAACACCAGATCGCTCACCGGGGCGTCCGAGCCGGTCTCGGTCAGCATCTGGTGCAACTGGCCGCGATGATGAGTCTGGTGGTTGAACATGTGGATGACGCATTGGGCATAGGGTTTGACCACTTCGGCCTCTTTCGCCGCCGAATACCACGAGAACGGCCCGCTCAGCAGCCCGTCCGGCAGGCCCTCTGCCCAGTCGGCAATGCGCGCGTCGATCTGCTCGCGCAAGGGCAGCCACGCCGCCAGATCGGCACAGAGCGAGACGCTTTCGGGAATACCCCCGCCCGGCCCCGACCCTTTGTCGAAGCGCGAAATCCAGATCCAGTCGCCCCAGAGCAGATGGTTCGCCGTGCCCATGATCGAACCAAAGAACGCCCCGCGATCCCGCCTCAGCTCGTCTTGCGGCAAGGTTTGCAGAAACCCCGAGAGCTGGGTGTTCTGCCAATGACCGTACCGCGCCATCTGACGGGCATAATCACCGGTAATCATCACTTTGGCCCGTGCCAGTCGATCGGACAGATCTCGGCCGATTTGCCGCTGAAATCCCAGACCCGGCCATAGTCGCGCACCCGGGATTTGGTGCCCTTGGCCACGATGATGTCCGGTCCCATCCAGTATTTCGAGTTGGTCACCATCACCGGATGCTCGGCATCCTTGCCCGCCAGCATCTCGATTTCGCCCTGGATCTTGCGCCCGATCATGATCCGGCGCTTGGTTCCGTCGCGCTCGATCTCGACGGGTGCGCGTTCGGCCCCGATGATCTCGCTGACCAGCATGGTGAAGAGGCCCGTCGTGCCGCCCGCCTGACCGCTGAATATCTGCAGGATGCCGTTATAGGCCTTGCCGCTGGCGCGCTCGTCCACATAGGCCGCCACTTTCCACTGGCCCTCGCCCATGCGGCCGGGAATATCGACCAGCAAGCCGACATTGAGACCCGACAGGTCCTCGCCCTCGTAATGGCCCTCGTCGATGATGATGCCCATCCAGGCGTGGCAATGGCCCTCGGTCGGGGGATGTGCGCCCAACGAAACCACGCAGGGGCAGAACACGTCGCAGGAGCAGTTCAGGATCAACTCGCCCTTGATCACCCAATCGGTCGGCGACATTTCGCGCCGTTTCGGGTTTGGCATCCGGCTGTCGATGCGCTGGCTGATCGGCAGTCGGTCAGCATCCGGTTTTCTGTTTTTTGCCATAAGGTTATCCTCCGAACATGACGGGATAGATGAGAAGTGCAAGACCGCCCGCGATCAGCGCCACGCCCATGGGACGCGTCACCACATGGCCGATCTGCGGCAGTTTTTCCAAAACCATGAACAGCGTGGCGAGCCCCATCCACAACAGGCTCATGACCCCGCCGACAAAGCCAAGCGCCATGAAACCCCAGCAACACCCGACGCAGAACGCGCCCAGGCCCAGACCCATGCGCAACCCGCCCGCAAAGCCAACCCGCCAATGGCCCAGGAAATACATCATCGGCGCGTGACACACACCATGGCAGACCTCTTTGGCGCGGGTGAACTGAAAGGCGCCGACCGCGATCAGCAAACCGCCCGCCAGCAGCGGCGATTTCGCGATGCCCAGCATGTCGACCCCGCCGCCGAAAAGCAGCGCCAGCTGCACGCCGGTAATCAGCGCAGCAAACCCGATCCAGACCAGCAAATAGCCCGACACAACGCCCAGCCATCCGGCCCGCGTGCCATCGGCGCTGATCATCAGGTCCTCGTAGCTGCGCAGGGTCGGCACCAGCGTCGGCAGCATCATCGCCGCCATCATCACCGCCCACATCCAGAACAGCGGCCCGAACTCGGCCATGGGCATGTACATGTCCATGCGCGGGTCCATCGCGGCCATCGCCTGCCCCATCGGTCCGGGACGCCCAATAAGGTCCAGATCCATCGCCTGGCTCATCGTGTATAGAAACCACCATGCCCACAGGATCAGGCCATAAAAGCCCAGCCACAAAATGGTGCGAAATGATCCGACAGACACCTGCGTCTCCCTGACTCGGTTCTTGCAATTCAAATGTCAGACTTTTAAATGTCAGACAATTAAAATCTGAGTCAAAGTGATGAAAATTGATCCCAGCAACCCCGCCGACCTTTCTGCCCAGATCGCAGGTGCGATCCGCGATGCGATCATCGGCGGTGATCTGATCGTGGATGAGCGCTTGCCGTCAGAGGCAGAACTGGCCGACCATTTCGACGTGTCGCGCCCGACGGTACGCGAGGCGCTGAAACGGCTGGCCGCGCAATCGCTGATCCGCACCCAGCGCGGGGCCAGCGGCGGCGCCTTCGTCAACCGGCTGAGCTTCGAAAACGCCTATGCCCAGCAGATCACCACCTCGACCCTGCTGCTCAGCATGAACGCGGTCAGTTTCGACACCGCCTGCGAGGCGCGGTTTGCGCTGGAACGGGCCTGTTCGCCGCTCTCGGCACTGCGCCGCACCGCCGACCACCTGGCCACCATGCGGGCCGAGATCCACCGACAGCAACAACCCGGCCTGACCGATGAAGCCTTCTGCGCCTCGGATGTGGCCTTTCACCGGGCGCTGGTGGACGGTGCAGGCAACCCGGTGCTGTCCTATCAGCTGGCCGGTGCGGTCGAGGCGATGCAGCCGCTGATGAACATGATCACATTCACCGCCCGCTCGCGCGAGGCCATCGTGGCGCTGCACACCGAGCTGGCCGATGCGGTCGAAGCGGGCGACGCGCAGACTGCCGACAGCGTGCTTGTCCGGCTCGAGGACTATACCCGCACCCTTGCCGGCGACGTCATGGCTGCGCGCACGGCCAAGGCAAACGGTTGAACACGCGCTGAGAATCCGCATTGTCTCGCTTGAGCGATCCAGTAGCGGAGACAGGACATGCGCCCCACCGAGCAGTTGCGACAGAATGTGGCCGAGGATTGGCAGGCCGCAACCACCCATGCGTTTTGCCGCGACCTGGCCGATGGCTCGTTGCCGCTGGACAAGATGCGCTGGTATCTGCAGCAGGATTACCAGTTCGTGGACGGGTTCGTGCGCCTGCTGGCCAGCGCCATCGCCCATGCCCCCAGCCTGGCCGATTCGGTTCCGGCGGCGCAGTTCCTGGCTGTCATCACCGGCCCCGAGAACACCTATTTCCTACGCAGTTTGGACGCTATGGGCGTCAACCCCAGCACTGATCCCGCCCCGGTAACCCGCGCCTTTCAGGAATTGATGGCTGAGGCCGCCGCCTCGGGCAAGTACGAGAACATGCTAGCAGTGCTGGTTGTCGCGGAATGGATCTATCTGGACTGGGCGACGCCGGTGAACCCGCCCGCCGCTGACCTGCCCTTCTGGTTCGCAGAATGGATCACCCTGCATGCGGGCGACGGGTTCGAGGCGGTCGTGGAATATCTGCGCGATCAGCTGGACAAGGTCTGGCCCTTTCTGTCACCCGAAGCACAGGCCGAGGTCACCCGGATTTTCACCCGCGCCGTTACGCTGGAGCGCACCTTTTTCGACAGCGCCTATGCCGTATAAACCGGCACGGAGAACCGGCGATCGCAAGATCGCCGGCGCCATGCGGTCCCGACAACCAAGAGGCAACAAAGAACGACCTGCGCGGCAAAGCCAGCGCAGGCCAGGTCTTGACTTGGTTTGCCGGTCAGGACTGTGCCGCCGCGTCGCACCGCGACACGGCAAGACCATGGACCTCGTCCCCCTTAGACTTACCGGCCACAAGACAGTAACCGCAAATACGCCCTGGAAAAAGAGCGCATAGGTTGAGCATCAGAGTTTGATCGCAATTTGGTGACATCTGGGCAACAATCTATCCAGAGTTGACCTTATTGTTCTTGGCAACACCAAAATGGCCCCGATTCGCCTCATAGGTGCGCAGATCACAAAGTCGAGAGTCCCGGCACGCCATACCCGAATTTTCCGGCGCACTCCGTCATCTGAGGGGTTTGCATCCCCGGGGCATGCGCTTATATTCACTCTGTTCCCTCGGGAACTATGGACATAAACGCGCTCGTAATAAACGGATCGGACCCGGGGGCGGTACCCGGCGACTCCACCAACATCCTTCATTTGGGGATCATGGGGTCGAAATAGGATCGACGGACGTCTAAAGGGGTTAGCTTTGTCTCGGCGGGGTGCCACCGTATCGGCCCGAAAAGTACAATTGCAAATGACAATCGTGCTCCGGTTGCCGTTGCTGCGTAAGCAGTAACCAGACCGAAACTTAAGTCCTTGCGCCTAGCCGCGTAAGGCGGGGTTCGCAGGTACCTGGCAACAGAAACCTGCATTTCCACATACATATTGACCCCCGGGCGCAAAAACTGCGCCCCGATTCAGATTTTGTTCACCACTTGGTTTCAGAGTGACAGCGCGCTGGAGGTGAAGATGACAAAATCAGATATTTTGAAGCAATGGTATGATCAGGTCTGGGTGCAGGGCGATCTGGATGCGATCGAGCGGTTTTTCGCCCCCGAAACCGCGGCCGAAGGGATCATTCCCGAGATGCAGGTGGGGGCCGACGATTTCCGCGATCTGGTTACCGCGTTCCGCTTCCATGTCGGAGAGATTCGCGTGGACATGCCCAAGACAATCGAAAACGGCGACTGGGTGGCGGCGATCCTGCATGTGAATACCTCGCGGGCCGACAATGGTGCTCCGATCGAAGTGACCGGTCAGGTGATGGCGCGGTTCAAGGACGACAAGGTGGTCGAGGCCTATAACCAGTTCGACTTCGTCTCTCTGTTCGAACAATTGGGACAGTTTCCAGCCGACACGCTGCCGGTCTGCATGACCGGCCAGCAACTCGACTGGGCCTGAGACCGAGGCAGCAGCGGGCGGATCGCTTGACAAGGACGACCGGATTGCCTTTTGCTATGCGCAGGGGGCAAGCGAACGCCCCGTGAGGCGTCAGCTCAAGTTTCGCATGTTTCCAGAACCGCAAGGATTCATGCCATGGCTGCACCCAATGAGATCACCGTCCCGCAAATGCTGCGCCTGATCGGCACACCGCAGGCACCGGTTGTGGTGGATATCTGCATCGACCCGGATTTCGAGGCCGATCCGTTCCTGATCCCGGGTGCGATCCGTCACAATCACAATGACATCGAGGGGTTGAAACGCCGCCTGAATGGACGCGCCTGCATCATCGTCTGCCAGAAAGGTCTGAAGCTAAGCCAGGGGCTGGCGGCCTGGCTGCGCAATGACGGGCTGGCGGCCGAATACCTCAAGGGTGGCATGTTCGCCTGGCGCGATCACGACGACGCTCCGCGCCTTCCGGCCGGGAAACTTCCGGCACCGGTGGATGGCAGCGCGCTCTGGGTGACACGTCATCGCCCCAAGATCGACCGCATTGCCTGCCCTTGGCTAATCCGCCGATTCGTCGACGCACAGGCGCGGTTCCTGTTCGTGGCCCCCGCCGAGGTCGCCGGTGTTGCCGAACGCTATAACGCGACTCCGTTTGACGTCGAGGGCGCGTTCTGGGGCCATCGCGGCCACAATTGCACCTTCGACACCATGCTGGACGAATTTCAGCTGCACACCGAGGCGCTGGACCGCCTCGCAACCGTGGTGCGCGGGGCCGACACCAACCAACACGACCTCGCGCCCGAGGCAGCCGGGCTGCTGGCCTTGTCGGTGGGCCTATCGCGCCAGTATCGAGACGATCACCAGCAGCTCGAGGCGGGCATGGCGCTTTACGACGCGCTCTACCGTTGGGCGCGCGATGGTCATGCCGAAATCCACGAACACGCCGCGGATCGCCGGTCATGACACCACCCTCAATTGTCGAGATGACCCGTGTCTTTGGCCGCATCGGGTTGCTCTCCTTCGGGGGTCCGGCAGCACAGATCGCGCTGATGGAGCGCGAACTGGTCGAGGAGCGCCCCTGGCTGGAAGAGCGCAGCTTTCTGCGCGCGCTCTCGCTTTGCATGCTGTTGCCGGGGCCCGAAGCGATGCAGCTTGCCACCTATTGCGGCTGGAGGTTGCGCGGCGTACCGGGTGGGCTGCTTGCCGGGCTGCTTTTCGTGCTGCCGGGGGCCGTCATCATTGCCTGTCTGGTCGGGCTTTACGCGGCTTACGGCGATCTGCCGCTGGTGCAGTCGGTCTTTTTGGGGGTCAAGGCGGCGGTGGTGGTGATCGTGCTGCAGGCGCTCCGCAATCTGGCGCGGCGGGCGCTGTCGGGCAAAGCCGATTACATCATCGCCGGCCTCGGTTTTGTGGCGCTCTTTGCGCTCAACCTGCCCTTTCCGCTGATCATCGCCACCGCCGCCTGCTGGGGGCTGCTGACCGCCAGGGCCGACCCCCTGCCCGACCCTCCGCACAGGCCAAGGGCACGCCCGCTTCGGACCGTTCTGACGTGGTCGGCGATCTGGCTATTGCCGCTGATCGCCCTCAGCCTCAGTGGTCAAACCCTTCTGGCCGAGATCGGCTGGTTCTTCGCGAAGCTCGCGGTGGTCACCTTTGGCGGGGCCTATGCCGTGTTGGCGTACATGACCCAGGCCGTGGTGCAGGAGCATAACTGGATCACCACCGCTCAGATGATCGACGCGCTGGGGCTGGCCGAGACCACGCCCGGCCCGTTGATCCTGGTCACCCAGTTCGTCGCTATGCTGACTGGGCAGATCCAGAGCGGTGCCGGGCTGGCGCTGGCGGCCGGGCTGGTTGCGCTCTGGGCCACGTTCACGCCGTGTTTCCTGTGGATTTTCCTGGCAGCCCCCTATCTGGATCGGATCGCCGCGCAGCCCCGGCTCGCGGCGGCGTTGCGCGCCATCAGCGCGGCGGTGGTCGGCGTGATCCTGAACCTGTCCATCTGGTTTGCGCTGCACGTGCTCTTCGGAACTGTCACTCAGCAAGCGTCGGGCGTGCTCCGCCTGCCCTTGCCCGATCTCGCAAGCTTCAACCCGCGCGCGGCAGCGATGATCTGCGCGGCGATGGTCGTGATGTGGGCTCTGAAACAGGGGTTGGGACGCACGCTGGTAATGCTCGCGCTGGCTGGGGCCGCAAGCCACTTTGTTTGACGCGTTATTGGCGCTCCTGCCCTTTTGTTTCCCTCCGAATCCCGTATGTTGGGCGTAACACCATTCGGGAATGAAACATGTCGCAATCCATTGACTATGGAAACCTGATGCACACCGCCATGCGCGGCCTCATTAAATCGGTGCTGCAGGATGTTGCAGAGCGCGGCCTGCCCGGCGCGCACCACTTCTTCATCACCTTCGACACCACCCATCCCGACGCGCAACTGGCCGACTGGCTGAGCGACCGCTACCCCGGTGAAATGACCGTGGTCATGCAGCATTGGTACGAAAACCTGCTGGTGGGCGATGACGGGTTTGGCGTGACACTGAATTTCGGCGACTCGCCCGAGCCGCTTTATATCCCCTATGACGCCATCAAGACCTTTGTCGATCCGTCGGTGGAGTTTGGCTTGCGTTTCGAATCGCCCTCCGATGAGGACGAAGAAGAACAGGATGGCGAGATCACGATCGCCCCCGACGCTGTCGAAGAGGTGGAAGAGAGCGAGGCCAAGCCGGATGCCGAGATTGTCTCGCTGGACAGTTTCCGCAAGTGACGGCGCGCCGCGCTATTTCTTTTTCAGCATGGTGTTGATTGATCGCTCGGGCACCCCCTCGCGCACCCGCGAAAAGTTCAGGTCCAGCCCGTCCTTGGTCAGCGTCCGGTCGAATTGCTGCATTTCATAGCCGCCCTCGTCATCGATGAACAGCGAATAGATCGTCAAGGTGTCGCCCCAGATGCGGCCCCAGACAAAGGGCTCGCCCTTCATGGGGTCAAGCTGCACCTCATGGCCGAACACGTTGCGTTTCATGGCGGCGGAAAAGACGTCACTGCGGTCGGTCGGGATGAAATCGATGGAAAAGGCCTGCTCCTTGACCCGGCCATCATGTTTAAAGGCGACAGTCGTCCAGCTCACGTTAAAGCCGTTGCGGGTTTCAGAGATCGACACGCTCATGTCGCGCGCCTCCAGTGTGCCGTCGGAGCGGAGCATCTCGGCCGATCCGGTGTAGTCGCCCACGAAATCGGCAACATCCGCCGCAGCGGCGGCGCGCGCAAGCAGGATCAGCCCAACAAGCACCGAAACCGCCAGAGATTTCATTCGGGTAATAGCAGCTGAACGCATGACGGTCCTCCGATCGGTCACTGTTTCATCTTAGCGGTCTGCGCGTCTGCGGCAATCGAAAGCCGCGTGAAATTGGCTTATTCCGCGCCCGAACCCACCTGTACCTCGGTCGGGGTTGCACCTATGGTGCGCGCGATTGACCCGTTGTTTTTGGCCTTTGGGCCGGGTACACGGCATGCAACGGCATACAAGACGGAGTGACGAGATGTCTCAAACGCGCACCGAAACCGACAGCTTTGGCCCGCTGGAGGTTCCTGCAGACAAGTACTGGGGCGCGCAGACGCAGCGGTCGATCATGAATTTCCCTATCGGCTGGGAAAAGCAGCCCACCGCCATCGTGCGGGCGCTTGGCGTGATCAAACAGGCCTGCGCCATGGCCAACAAAGCCAGCGGCAATCTGGACGCGACGCGGGGTGATGCCATCATTCAGGCCGCCGGAGAGGTGATCGAGGGTAAGTTCGACGACAACTTCCCGCTGGTCGTTTGGCAGACCGGCTCGGGCACGCAATCGAACATGAACTCCAATGAGGTGATCGCCAACCGCGCCATCGAAATCCTTGGCGGCGTGATCGGATCCAAGGACCCCGTGCATCCCAACGATCACTGCAATATGGGGCAGAGCTCGAACGATACCTTCCCCACCGCCATGCATATCGCCACCGCGATGAGCGTGCGCGACGTGCTGCTGCCGGGGTTGAAGAAGCTCGCCGAAAGCCTTGAAAATAAATCGGAAGAGTTCCGCGACATCATCAAGATCGGCCGCACCCATACGCAGGATGCCACACCGCTGACACTGGGCCAGGAATTCGGCGGCTACGCGCATCAGATCCGCCAGGGAATCGCCCGGGTCGAAGCGGCGATGCCGGGCATTTACGAACTGGCGCAAGGTGGCACAGCCGTGGGAACCGGGCTGAACACCAAGGTTGGCTGGGGCGAAACCGTTGCGGCCAACATGGCCGAGATTACCGGCCTGCCCTTCGTCACCGCCCCCAACAAGTTCGAAGCGCTGGCGGCCCATGACGCCATGGTCTTCCTGTCGGGCGCTTTGGCAACGGTCGCGGGCTCTTGCTACAAGATCGCCAATGACATCCGCTTTTTGGGCTCCGGGCCCCGCTCGGGGCTGGGTGAGCTGATCCTGCCGGAAAACGAGCCCGGTTCATCGATCATGCCCGGCAAAGTGAACCCGACTCAGGCCGAGGCGCTGACACAGGTGGCGGCCCATGTGATGGGCAATGATGCGGCCATCAAGTTTGCAGGCAGCCAGGGGCATTTCGAACTGAACGTCTACAATCCGATGATGTCCTATAACCTGTTGCAATCCATTCAGCTTCTGGGCGACGCCACCGACAGCTTCACCGAGCGGATGCTCAACGGCATTCAGGCCAACGAACCCCGCATCGACAAGCTGATGAAGGAAAGCCTGATGCTGGTCACCGCGCTGGCCCCCACGATCGGCTATGACAACGCCACCAAAGTGGCCAAGACGGCGCATAAGAACGGCACGACCCTCAAGGAAGAGGCGATCGCGCTTGGCTTTGTTGACGAGGCCACCTTTGACGCGGTTGTCCGCCCCGAGCAGATGATCGGCCCCGAGGCGTAAGCCTGCATGCGAAAGGCCCGGGCGTACCGGGTCTTTCCACAAGGGCGTGATCGGCGCGGCGGAACGGTAAACCTTTCGTAATCTGCCCTGAAACTGCCTGATTTCCGCTTTCTGTACCACATTTTAGCGGTAATTTGGTGCTATCGTCCTGAAACGACGACCTTGTTCCGTTTGTCCACCTAGTTCTGTTTGACGAGTAAATGTGATGCCAGTAACGACCTATGAACTCTATACGCCGACCGATCTTGTCTTCGCCGGAAACACCGTCGCTCTTGTCGGGGGATACACCGGCGACAATGATGTGATCCTGACGGTGGATGACGATGACGACGTCTTTAACGGCGACCGCTTCCGCAACGAAGATGGCAATGACACCAACCAGTTCGGCACGGCGGTCTTGGCGGACGGCACGGTCATCGGTGGCCCTGCAGTCACGGTCTATTCGGAACAGCAATTTGCACTGACCGCACCGGGCGAAGACCCGATAACACTCTATCAGATCGAAATCGACTCGAACCCCGCCTCAAATTCCGGCAACGGAATTCTCGTCGGGTATCTGCCATCCGTGCCGCTCACGCCTGGCGTGACCTACACGTTCACAACCTCCAACACAGTTGCGGGCAACGCACCGGATTATCCCACGATTGAGGGCGCGATCTGTTTCAGCGCGGATTGCCTGATCGACACTGCTTCCGGTCCCTGCCGAGCCGATGCGCTGACGCCGGGCACGCGTATCCGAACCCGGGACAATGGCTATCAGCCACTGCGCTGGATCGCACGCCGCAAGCTCGACCGCACCGAACTGGAACAGGCGCCCGCGCTGCGCCCGATTCTGTTTGAGCCACACGCACTGGGACCGTTGCAGCCGGAACGACCAATGCGACTGTCGCCGCAACACCGGGTCTTGGTAAACGCCGCAAGCAATGAATTGTTGTTCGGGACCGGAGCGGTGCTGGCCCCGGCCAAAGGGCTGACCAATGGCACCACCATTCGCGTGGATGAGACAGTGGAAGAGGTCGAGTACATTCACCTGATGTTCGATGACCACCAGATCATCTTCGCCGACGGGCTCGAGTCGGAGAGCTTCGTGCCTGGTGCCTGGGCACTGCGCGTATTGCCGCAAGCCGCAAGAGAAGAGTTCAACACGCTTTTCCCGCAGTTCAGCCTGGATGGCGCGCCTGACAGCTATAACGCCTACCCGACCATCAGCGTACGCGAGGCTGCGCTGCTGGGGCATCAGGCCTTCTGTACAGACCGCGCAGCCTCGCATAGGATCTAGGGCGACCCAGACCCGTCTCCGGTATCGACATGGCCAAAGTGATCAATCTGCGCCGCGCCCGCAAAGCCGCTGAACGGACTGCGAAAAAGTCCCGTGCCGAGGTCAATGCCGCCCGGTTCGGCCGCAGCAAGACCGAAAAGGACCTGACCCGCGCCCGTGAGGACAAGGCCCGCCGCGATCTGGACGGCCACGAGATCAAGGAATGAATCCGCGTCCCGTCAAGCGATCGCTGACATTGCAGGGCCATCGCACCTCGGTCTCGCTGGAGGATGCATTCTGGCAGGCCTTTCGCGACATTGCGCAAGAAAAGAATATTCCGATCAATGTTTTGGCATCAGAAATTGATGCAGATAGAAACCCCGAAACCGGCCTGGCATCAGCCATCCGCCTTTATGTTCTGGCCTGGTACCGTGATCGGCAGTAAGCCCAGAAAGAACCTCGCAGGCACCTACCGCACCGGAAGTCCGACCGCCTGCCCCTCTTCAAGAGATTGAGCACCGCACATGACACAGACGATCCCCGGCCCCGACGGCCAGCCCCGCTGCAAATGGTGCCAGTCCGCGCCGGAATTCTTTGACTATCACGATCGCGAATGGGGCTATCCGGTGGCAAATGATCAGCGGCTATTTGAAAAGCTCTGCCTTGAAAGCTTCCAGTCGGGGCTGAGCTGGCGCACCATTCTGGCCAAGCGCGAGAACTTTCGCGCAGCTTTTGCCGGGTTCGATATCGACGCGATGGCCGCATTTGACGAGGGTGATGTCGCGCGTTTGCTCGGGGACAAGGGGATCGTCCGCCATCGCGGCAAGATCGAGGCAGTGATCAACAATGCCGCCCGTGCGCAGGAATTGATCGCCGAACAGGGCTCACTCGCCGCCCATGTCTGGAGCTTCGAGCCCGACCCGGCCTGCCTGCCCGAACCGCAAACCGCCTCCACATCGCCCGAGTCACATGCGTTGTCGAAGGATCTGCGCAAACGGGGATGGAAATTTGTCGGCCCCACCACGGTATATGCGTTTATGCAGGCAATGGGCCTGGTCAACGATCACGCCGAGGGTTGCGTGATGCGGGAAAAAGCCGCCTCAAAACGGCTTTCGTTTATCAAACCGAGCTGAAAAAACCGCGCCCGATGGGCGCGGTTCAAGCGTTTTGCGAACTGCTTAAGGCCTTACGAAGCGCCTTTGCCCCGGCTCAGACCGAAGCGCGGTAAATCTTGTCGATATTGCTACCGAGCGCGGCGTTGAATTCTTCATCCGACATCTGCTTGGACAACCCTTCGGCAAGCGCCCGCGAAAAGGACGCGATCATGTTGTCATTCTGGTCCAGCAGCGCACAGGCTTCATCGGTCGAGTATCCCCCCGACAGCGCCACCACCCGTAGCACACGGGGATGCGCGGCCACCTCGGCATAGAGGTTGGCCTTGCTCGGCAGGGTCAGCTTGAGCATCACTTCCTGACCTTCACCCAGCGCATCAAGGTTTTTTAGCAGTTCCACTTTCAGGATATCTTCGGCCTCGGCCTTGCTCTCAGAATGGATGTTCACTTCAGGCTCGATGATCGGCACCATCCCGGCACCCAGCACCGTGCGCCCGACCTCGAACTGCTGGGCCACCACACCGGCGATGCCGTCGGCGTTTGCCTCGTGGATCACCGAGCGTTCCTTGGTACCAAACACGCCCAGCGGCGCGGCCTTGGCCAGTGTATCAGCCAGACCGGGGATCGGTTTCATCATCTGAACGCCGTTGGCCTGATCTTCCAACCCCTTGTCGATCTTCAGAAACGGCACCACGCCACGCTCGGACCACATGTATTCCGCAACCTTGCGGCCATCGATCTCTTCGCCCAGGGTCCGTTCGAACAGGATCGCGCCGATCACCTTTTCACGGGTGAAGTCATTGGCCAGAATGATCCGCGCGCGCATCCGCTGAATCTCGTCGAACATCTCTTCCTCCGAGCCGTATTGCGCCGCATCCACCCCGTAGAGCGCCAGCGCTTTCGGGGTCGATCCCCCGCTCTGGTCCAGCGCGGCAATGAAACCGGCACCTTTGGTCATCTGATCGCGCTGCGTTTGATTGGACATGTCACTTACCCGTCAACTTGATTCCACTTATGACCCGCATACCCGATGATATGCCGCGATGGTAGGTTGTTAGCGTCGGACAATCCGCAACCAGATCCCATCTTTTGCCCGCACGGTCAGATGCGCGACAGGAACCGGTGCCCGCCCCGCCACGGTTTCAAACCGGAATTGCCGCAAGAGCGTCGACAGCAGCAGCGGACCCTCGACCATCGCAAACCCCGCCCCCGGGCACACGCGCGGCCCGGCAGAGAACGGGATATAGGCTGTGCGCTGACAGGTCTTGCCGTTCTCGGTCGCCCAGCGGGCCGGGTCGAACCCGTCGGGATTGTCCCAGATCCGACTCTGCCGGTGCAGATGCCAGGGGCTGATCACAACTTGTGCGCCTGTTGGCACATCTCGGTCGCGGAACTGATGCGGACATGTCGCCTCGCGCACCATCATTGGCACCGGCGGATAAAGCCGCAGCGCCTCTCGGAACACGTCCCGACTGATCTTCAGCCGCGACAGGGCGTTGAAATCGGCGTCGGGCTCCAGCGCCTGCGCCTCGTCCGCCACCTTGTCCTGCCAGTCCGGGTAGAGCGCCAGCACGTACAGCGCCCAGGCCAGGGCCGAGGCGCTGGTCTCATGCCCGGCAAGGAAAAAGATCGCCACCTGATCCACCATCTCTTCGGTGTCGAACCGGTCACCGGTCTGCGGGTCGCGCGTGGTCATGATCTTGGTGGCCAGATCGTCCGGCGCGCTGCCCGCCTCGATCGCGCGCATCCGCTCTGACGTGAGCCGAGTGATCAGCGCCCGGATGCGCGCCGCGTTGCGCCGCGTGGCGCGGGAATGGAACCGGGGTAGCCACCGTGGCAACGGGGCAAAAGCCGCCAGATTCAGAATCGGTTGCGCCCGTTGAAAGGCGCGGAAGCGGTCAAAAACCTCAGCTGCCACTTCGTTTTCGATGGGAATGGAAAACAGCGTGCGAAAGATCACATCCGCCGCCGCATGGCTGGTCAGTGCCTCGATCTCGGTCACCTGACCGATCTGCCCCTCCAACCGTTCCGCCGCCGCCCGCGCCGCCGCCTGCATCGCCGGGAAAGTGTCGCGCAGGCGCCCGCCCTCGAAAGCGGGGTCGATGATCCGGCGCTGCCGCTTCCAGGTCTCGCCATTGGTCAGAAAGACCGAATTGCCCAAGAGCGGGCGCAGCCCCTCACCGATACGGTCGGATTTCGGGAACTCCTCGGGGCATTCCTTCAGCACACGGGTCACCAGTTCGGGCTGGTTGATCAGAAAGGACCGGAAGAACGGCGTACGAAACTCGGCCATCCACGCGCGATAGAGCCGCTCAGGCTGCGCCGACAGGATGTCGCGGCGAAACAGGCGCAGGTAGCGCAGCAACGACACCCGGTCCGGGCGCGCGGGTGGTTTCGGCGGGTTCATGCGGCGTCCATAGAAGTGTATTTGGACACAGGCACGTCGATGCGTGATTTCGAGGGCGCACGCGCCGCATAACGGCTGGCCAGAGTCATTGGCCCGGCGGTGATGCGAAAATAGTCGTAGTCGCCGGGGCGGTCGAAGGCACAGAGATACTGGAAGTGCAGCCGGAAGAATCGCCAACGTAGCGCGCGCCAGCGCTCGGGGCTGAGCGTCTGGGTGAAGGCCGCCGAAAAGACCAGCGGCCAGCGCTTGCCTGCGCGGGCCACTCCGCTCACCGTCACCGGATCGCAGAGCGCAAAGGCGCAGCCATCACCGGGGGCCGAGACATCGATCCAGGCCAGCGCGTCACTGGTGCTGAGCGCGTGCAGATCACGGCGCAGCCGCTGTGCGCGCGGCAGAAAGGACACCATCGGCACCACCTGCCCCAGCGACAGGAACCCCAGCGCCGGACCGTCTTTGGGCAGATTCCCCGCGCGGATCAGATCAGCCAGCACCGACACGCCCAGATGCGCGCCGGAAGAGTGGCCAACCACCAGAACTTCGTCCACATCGCTGTGCAGCGCCGCGTCGATCTGGTCTCGGAACTCGGCCAACCGCACCTCCAGCGCTGGCGGATTGGCACCGCGCAGCTGCGCCGAATAGGCATAGTCATGCATCAGGTAATAGGCGAAGAACCGGCCATCCCGCGCCCGGAACCAGCGCAACAGGACAGTGCATGCAAACAGCGCTGCAACAGCGCCGACCAGCGAGGCTATCCCGAGCGGCAGAAGCGCCATGGTGCAAAACACCAGCCAGCCCAGACCCACCGCCAACAGCAATTGCCCCAGCAACATCACCACCGGATAGAGCGCCGCGATCACCGGCCCTTTGCGCAGCCGCATCAGCCGCCAGAGCGCACCCGAAGATATATATATCCACGCCGTCCGCAGCATCTGCAGATAGGCCTCCGGGATCGAGTTCGACATGCTGTCACGCACGATATCGGACCAAACCAGCACCTCGACGTCTGCCTCGATCCGCTGCCCGTCCTGCACCGAGCGCACATGCCAACCATAGGGCCCGGTCCCGGTCTTTGCGCTCAGGTCGATCTCATAGCCGGAAATCGTGGCCTGCGCGGCGCCTTCCTTGCGATAAAGTTCGCGGTAACGGCGCGGATGAATGGGGTCATAGCCGGGGATGTAGAACACCCGGCGACGGAAGATCTCATCTGGCCTGTTGCTGCTCATTCCTGCCCTCTTGGGGTCAACCTAGCGCAGCGAACCGGCAAGAGTAAGGCCCTGAAAGGGCATCCGCTTTCGCGGTTCAGCCCAGCAATGCGAGCCCCGGGAACGCCTCGAGCAGCCAGTAGGAGAAATCCGAGAACCCGCCGGTCAGCATCAACAACCCGATGGTCCAGAGCAGCAGCCCCATGATCCGCTCGATCCGGTCCATATGCCGTTTCATCCAGCCCATCACGCCTTTCAGCCGCGGCAGGAAGGCCGCCACCAGCAGAAACGGAATACCCAGCCCCAGCGCATAGATCGCCAACAGCACCGTACCGCGCGTCAGCGACCCTTCCGAGGCCGCCATGGACAGGATCGCACCCAGCTGCGGCCCGATGCAGGGCGTCCAACCAAAGGCAAAGGCCAGCCCCAGCACATATGCCCCGAAGGAACTGCCGCCCCGGTCACCCACGTCGATTCGTGCCTCGCGGTCGAGAAACCCGATCCGGTAGACACCGACGAAATGTGCGCCAAACACCATCACGATCAGGCCCGCGATCAGGTTCAGCGTATCCTGATGCTGCAGAAACACGGTTCCGATCGCCGAGGCGGTAAAGCCCAGAAACAGGAAAACGGTAGACAGCCCCAGCACAAAGAACAATGCGGGCAGCATCACCTTGTTGCGCCCTTCACTCTCTTCGTTCAAATCGGTGACCGACACGCCGCTCATGTAAGCCAGATAGGGCGGCACGATGGGCAGCACGCAGGGCGACAGAAAGCTGATCACCCCCGCAACAAGGGCAATCGTCATCGCCGGAATCAGGCTGGCGTCTATGATGGAAAACTCGAACATAGCAGTCACATAGGCGATCTTTGCAGCGAGGTCACGGCGCCAATGGGTCACATCCTTGTGGTGATATTCTGGACACGGGCCGCGCGGCGCAATAAGTGGCCCTCATGAGCGAAGACACAGATACGCTGGACGCGCTGGGGCTGCTCTGCCCTTTGCCCGTCCTGAAGGCCCGCAAACGGCTTAAATCCCTGCCCCAGGGGGCCATGCTGCGCCTGCTGGCGGATGACCCCGCCGCGGTGGTGGACGTCCCGCATTTCTGCGCCGAGGCCGGGCATGCGCTGATCTCGCAAAGCGAGGCACCCGACCATCAGATTTACGTGATCCGCAAGGGCGGATGAAAAAGGCGGGTTCCTAGAACCCGCCTTTTGCATGTGTCAGCTTCCCAGCGACCACCAGCCGCGCCGCTTGGGCTTGGCTGGTTTCGCCTCGGGCTCTGGCGTTTCTGCCACCGATTCCAGTACCGGCTCTGCCGCAGGTTCGGGTGCCGGTTCGGCAGTCTCTTCCGCAACGGGCGCAGGCGCAGATTCCGGTTCCGGCGCGGCGGCTGATTCAGATACGGCCTCGGGGGCGGCTTCGGACACCGCCTCGGGCGCCGCAACAGCAACTTCAGTGACCGTCTCGCCAGCAGGAGCTTCGGCAGCCTCCGCTATAGGTGCTTCTGCTCCGGACGCTTCCGGTGCCACAACAGCTTCTGCATCGACCTTCTTGGTAGCGCGTTTGCGGGTTCGGCGCTTGGGCTTCTCGATCTCGGCGCTGTCGCTTTCAGCGATCTCAGCCGGGGCGGCCTCAGTTGCAGGGTCTTCACCGGCAATCTCAGGCGTATCGGCATCTGCACTGGGCTCTGAGGGCTCCGAGGCGTCCTGCGCGTCATCCTCAGTCTTTTTCTTCCGGCTGCGCGACCTGCGGGTCCGCTTCGGCTTGGCGGTTTCCTCGGCATCGGCAGGTTCAGCGGGCGCCTCGGCGTCCTGTCCTGCGTCTGCCGCCTCGGCATCCGTCTCTGCGCCTGACTCCTGCGCCTCGGTGGTTTCTGCCCCGTCCTCGGACCGGTTGCCCTTCCGCTTGCGCCGACGACGGCGTTTGCGTTTGGGCTTGTCCTCGCTCGCGACATCAACGCTCTCGGCCTCGGGCGGCACGTCGGCTTCCGCAGGTGCCTCGGCCTCATCGGCGTCGATCTGATCCATCAGCGAGGTGTCCACCGACACAACGGGCGCGGTCACTTCGGCCACGATGCGCGTCGCTGTCTTGAACTTCTCGATCGAGAAATCCGGGCTGACCAGATGGATGTCGCCCTCGACCCGGACCGACAGCCCGTAGCGCGCCTCGATCTGGGCGATATGCTCGCGTTTCTGGTTCATCAGGAAGTTGGCGATGTTGACCGGGCAGCGCACAAGAACCTCGCGGGTGCGGCGGCGCGTGCCCTCTTCTTCGACCTGGCGCAGGATGGTAAGCGCCATGTTGTCGTCGGAGCGGATCAGACCGGTGCCGTGGCATGACGGGCAAGGCTGCGTCGTCGCCTCGATCATGCCGGGGCGCAGGCGCTGGCGGCTCATCTCCATCAGGCCAAAGCCCGAGATGCGGCCCACCTGAATGCGCGCGCGGTCGGTCTTGAGCCGGTCCTTCATGCGCTTTTCGACGGCCGCATTGTTCTTGCGCTCGTCCATGTCGATGAAGTCGATCACGATCAGACCGGCCAGATCGCGCAAACGCAACTGGCGCGCCACCTCATCAGAGGCCTCAAGGTTGGTCTTGAGAGCGGTTTCCTCGATCGAGGCCTCTTTCGTGGCCCGGCCGGAGTTCACGTCGATCGCCACCAGTGCCTCGGTCACGCCGATCACGATGTAGCCGCCGGATTTCAGCTGCACCACCGGGTTGAACATGCCCGCCAGATAGGTTTCCACCTGATAGCGAGCAAAGAGCGGCAGCGCGTCCTCATACCGCTGCACGTTCTTGGCATGGCTCGGCATGATCATCTTCATGAAGTCCTTGGCGATGCGATATCCCGCCTCGCCCTCGACCAGCACCTCGTCGATGTCGCGGTTATAGAGATCGCGGATCGACCGTTTGATCAGGTCGCCCTCTTCATAAATCTTCGCGGGCGCGATGGATTTCAGCGTCAACTCGCGTATCTGTTCCCACAGACGCTGGAGGTATTCGTAGTCGCGCCGGATCTCGGCCTTGGTGCGTTTCGCACCTGCTGTGCGCACGATCAGACCGGCGCCTGAAGGCACATCAATTTCGGCAGCGATGTCCTTGAGTTTCTTACGATCCGTGGCGTTGGTGATCTTCCGACTAATGCCGCCGCCTCGCGCGGTGTTGGGCATCAGAACGCAATAGCGGCCTGCCAGCGACAGATAGGTCGTCAGAGCGGCACCCTTGTTGCCACGCTCTTCCTTGACCACCTGCACCAGCATGACCTGGCGCACCTTGACCACTTCCTGGATCTTGTAACGGCGCGGACGCGGTTTGCGCGGCGGGCGGATATCCTCGCTGTCATCGTCATCCGCAACGGATTCGATGCTCTCATCCTTCTTGGACGCGTCCGAGCCTTTGGCCTTTGGCGTGTCCTCGTCCTCGCTCTCGTCCTGGTCCGCAGCCGCCGGATCGGCGTCGGGCTCCGTCACCTCTGCTTCATCCGTAGCCTCGTCAGCCGCTGTTGCGGCCTCTTCGGTCTCGGCAGCGTTTGCGGCGGCGCTATCGCCTTCTGCGGCCACTGCTGCCTCAGCCTCACCCTCGGCGACAGGCTCTTCAACCGGGGTCTCGGCAACGGTTTCCATCGGCGAGCTGCCTTCGGCCACCGGGTCGCCCTCGTCTGCACTGGGCTCGTCGCTCAGATCGATGGTTTCCATCCCGCCGATCTCGACCTCTTTGCTCTCGACGGCATCCTCGGTCACCACATCCTCGGCTTTTGTCTTGGACCGCGACCGGCGACGCGGCTTCGCGGCACGGGCCACCTCTGCCTCATCGCGAGCACGCAGCGCATCGGCATAGGCACGCTCTTCCTCCATCAGCGCCTCGCGGTCGGCGACGGGGATCTGGTAGTAATCGGGATGTATCTCGGAAAACGCCAGGAACCCATGGCGGTTGCCGCCATAGTCCACAAAGGCAGCCTGCAGCGAGGGTTCGACCCGCGTTACCTTGGCGAGATAGATGTTGCCGGCAAGCTGCCGGCGGTTTTCGGCCTCGAAATCAAATTCCTCGACCTTGTTTCCGTCAACCACCACGACGCGGGTCTCTTCCGCGTGGGTGGCATCGATAAGCATTTTCTTTCCCATGTTTCCTTGGTGCACCGCGCCAAAGGCACGCGTCGCCCGAAACCAGGCGGTCCGGCATGTCTTGGGGGGTGTCTTGTCAGGGCGATTTCAGACGCAGCGCGGCAGGGTCCGGCCAACTGGCCCCCTGCCCGATCTCTCAATCCTTGCGCGCGCGTCATCGCGGTTCTTCTCCGACAGACGCGGGGGTTCCGCCGCCTGCCCACTTATTTCCATTCCTCCGACGTATCGGGGGAAGGCACTCCACTGCCCCTCATGAGGAGCAACAATCGGTCTGCGATGTCCTGCAGGTATATCGTCCGGCCTGGCCAAAGCAGCGAATCTCTCAGCGGGGTTTAGGGACCAAAATCGCGATCCGACCCGTTCCAACACCATAAAGGGATGCATGTGGAGAATACAATGGGCAATCCACCCTGCAGCGCCTCTGCCCGTTCACACTGGCGTCGAAAACCCCAGATGCGCCATCGCAGCAGCCAGGTCAGTTGCAACGTGCTGACCCAAATCGGGAAGTTCCACGTCGGGCGGTCGCAAATCCGGGATCTGGATCACCCGGCATCCCGCACGCGCAGCAGATGTCGCTCCCCGGTCGCTGTCTTCGAAGGCCACGCAGCGCTCAGGTGCCACGCTAAGCTTCGCCGCCGCTTCCAGATAAGGGGCAGGATCGGGCTTGTTGGCCGACACCTCATCGCCTCCGATCACATGCGCGAAATGTCCGATCAGATCCGCTTTCGACAGATGATGCCGTGCTGCCGCACCTCGGGTCGAGGTCACGACCGCCATCAGATGCCCATTGCCCGCCAGCACTGACAGGGCATCTTGAACATGCGGCTTGAGCGGCACATCGACGTCCATTCTGGCATCAATTGCTGCGAATAAATCGGCCTGAAATGCATCGACATGCTGCACCTGTCCCAGAAGCACCTCCAGCTTTTCGCGCGCATGGCTGTCCGATGACCCAACCAGCGTCAGAAAAAATGCCCGACCTGCATCGGGATCATACCCGCGCCGGATCAGCAACTCGACGGCGACCTCAAGAAAAAGCTGCTCGGTATCAAGGAGCAGACCGTCCATGTCGAAGAGAAAAGCGGATGGTGTCGACATTTCGGATGCCTCGGCAATGCGTTCCAGTATCCGTTCTACCTAAATGGATCAGGACAAAAAAGGACCGCGGGCGAAACCCGCGGTCACTCTTTCAGACGGTTGGCAACAGAGCGTGATCAGAGGTAGTCTGACCGTTGCAGGCCGTATTTGGCCATTTTCTCGTTCAGCGTCCGGCGTGGCAGGCACAGTTCGTCCATGACGCTGGCGATCGAGCCCTTGTGGCGGCGCATGGTGTTGTCGATCAGCATCCGCTCGAACGCTTCGACATATTCCTTCAGCGGCTTGCCCTCGGTGGTCATCACCGGCTGCATCTCTTCGTGATCCGACATCAAGAGCGAGGCAATGGTGCCCGAGCCGCGCCGCGCCTGTAGCACCGCGCGTTCGGCGATGTTGATCAGCTGGCGTACATTTCCCGGCCAGGGCGCCTGCAGCAGCTGCGCGGCCTCCTGCGCGCTGACCTGGGGCGCGTCACAGCCATATTCCTCGGCGAACTGTTCGCTCAGCCGGGTGAACAACGTCAGGATATCCTCGCCGCGCTGGCGCAGCGGCGGCATGGTGATGCGCAGCGCCGCCAGCCGATAGAACAGATCGGGACGCAGCGCATCCTCGCAGGTCTTGCCGGCCTCTTGCAGGTTCGAGATCGCCACGATCCGGGTCTCGGCGGGCGTGCCCTGCTGGTTCATCACGCTCAGGAGCTTGGCCTGCAGCGTGTCGCTCAGCGCCTCGATATCCTCCAGCACCAGCGTACCGCCGCGGGCCTCTTCGATGGCGGGCAGTTCCGCATCCTCGGGGTTCATCGGCCCAAAGAGCCGCTTGGCCAGCGCCTCTTCCTCCAGCGCCGCGCAGGAGATCAGGACGAACTTCTTGCCCGCCCGGCTGCCCACTGCATGCAGCGCATGTGCCGCCAGCGTCTTGCCGGTGCCGGTTTCGCCGTCGATCAGCACATGACCGTCCGCCTGCCCCAGATCGAGGATATCCTCGCGCAGCCGCTCCATCACTGGGCTGGCGCCGATCAGCTTTTTCATCAGCTGCGAGCCATCGCTCAACTCGCGCCGGAGCGCCCGGTTGTCCAGTGTCAGGCGGCGGTTCACCGTGGCGCGTTTGGCCAGTTCCGACATCCGGTCCGGGTTGAACGGCTTTTCAAGGAAATCGAACGCCCCCACCCGCATCGCCTCGACCGCCATCGGCACATCGCCATGGCCAGTGATCATGATCACCGGCAACGTGCTGTCCGAGCCCATCAGCTTTTTCAGAAACTGCATCCCGTCCATGCCGGGCATCTTGATGTCGGAAATCACGATGCCGGGATAGTCTGGCCCCAGCACCTTGAGCGCATCCTCGGCGCTCGCGAAGGTTTCGGTGTCATAGCCCGACAGCGCCAGCCACTGGCTGATCGATTGCCGCATGTCCTGTTCGTCATCCACAATCGCGATTTTCATGGCCTGTGCCATAGATGTACCTCTTACTCCGCGGCCTCAATGCCGCCTTCCAGAATGGGCAGGCGCATCTCGAACACCGCGCCCCCATGTTGCCCGTTGCGCGCCGTCAGACGCCCGCCATGGTCGTTCACGATCCCCGACGAGATAGCAAGCCCCAGCCCGACACCATCCCCCGGCCGCTTGGTGGTGTAGAACGGCTCGAACAGCGCATCGAAATCCTCGATCCCGTCACCATTGTCGCGCACGTTCAGCGTTGCCGTCTCGCCCGCCGCGAGGATGATCTCGACCTCGGGGTCCGCCACAGTCTTGGTGGCGTCCAGCGCATTTCTGAGCAAGTTTACCATAACCTGTTCAATTCGCATACGATCTCCCATCACAAGAACGGGAGTGTCGGGCAGGATTTGGGTGATCTTGACCTGCCGGTGGCGCAACTGCGGCTCCATCATTGCAAGCGACGCGGCCAGCGCATCGCCCATGTTTACAGGCGAAAACGCATCCGCACCCTTGCGCGCGTAAGATTTCAACTGCCGTGTGATCGCGCCCATCCGCTCGATCAGATCGTCGATCCTGCCGAACGAGGACAGCGCCTCTTCGGGACGGTTGCGGCGCAGCAAAAGCCGTGCGCCCGCCAGATAGGTCTTCATCGCCGCCAGCGGCTGGTTCAATTCGTGGCTCACCGCCGCTGACATCTCGCCCAAGGCGGCCAGTTTCGAGCTTTGTTCCAGCGTCTGTTCGGCCACGGCAAGGGTCTCCTGCACCCGTTCGCGTTCAGCAATTTCTCGCTGCAGCCTGCTGTTCAATGCGCGAAGCTCTGCCGACTCGCGCTGGAATAGTGCCATGCGCAACGCGGTTTTCCGGCTCAACGCATAGAAGACCAGCGCCAGCAGAATCGCGAATCCCATGATTTCCAACGCCAAAACGCCATTCACTCGCTCGCGGACCGAGGCATAGGTGGTGAACGAGGTCATCTGCCAGCCCCGGAACGGAATGCGGTTTTCCATTCGGATCACCGCCTCACCCTTGAGATAGGCATCAGCTGGCAGTGCGGTCCAGCCAGCGGTGGCACGTATTGCCCGTTCGATGGCCCCCTGCGGGGTCTGTCGCTGCAGCGCTTCTTCCTCGTGCAACCCGCGCCAGCGTGGCTCGGTCGACAGGATGATGGTGCCGGTGCTGTCTGTCACCAGAACCGCATCCGAAATGCCCGCCCAGGCGCGCTCAAATTTCTGCAGGTCGACCTCGACCACGATCACGCCCAACAGCTCGCCATTGCTTTCGATCTTGCGCGAATAGCTGAAGCTGTAGCCGCCAGACTCGCGCGCGATGACGTTGAATATGGTGGCGTTCGAGCGGATCGCCTCGATGAAATTGGGCGTGGTGCGATGTTGCTCGCCGATCCGGTTGCGATCGGTGGCGGCCACGGTGCGCCCGTCCTGATCCAACAACATCAGCGAGGCGGCGCCGATCTCTTCGACAAACGAGATCAGCCGCTGCGTCGACAGCGAGAAATCGTTGGATTGCAGCGCAGCGATCAGCGTCGGGTCACGCGCCAGCAATTGCGGCACGATGGCGTTGCGCCTGAGTTCACTCAGCAAGTTGCCGGAATAAAGCGCCAGCCGCAGCTCAGCCCGGTTGCGCGTGCTTTGCGTGAAGCGGTCGGTCAGCAGCCGGTTGGTGACCCACACCGTGGCCGCCACCGCAACCAGCAGCATGAGCAGGATACCGCGAACCCGCCAGGACACCGCACCGGAGTCCCGGACCGGGGGAGCAGAGTCCCGCGCATTGGATTTGTCACCATTCATGGGGCAACGCTACTTGGGCGCGGGGTTGTGCTCAAGTCATGCCGGGGTCAGCACACCCGCCAATGCGCGGAAGAGCGCCACCCCATCGGTGCCGCCATGCCCGTCATCGGTGGCGCGCTCGGGATGGGGCATCATCCCCAACACCCTGCGGTTGTCGGACAGGATACCCGCAATATCGGCGATCGAGCCGTTGGGGTTCTGGTCATAGGTAAAGGCCACGCGGTCCTGGTCGTGCAGCATCGCAATGGTGCCGTCATCGGCGAAGTAGTTGCCATCGTGATGGGCAATCGGAATGCCGATCACGTCACCCGCGTTGTAGCCTTCGGTGAAGGCGCTTTCGCTGGTGGCAACTTTCAGCCCAACGGTCCTGCAGATGTATTTCAGCCCCGCATTGCGCAGCAGAGCGCCGGGCAGGATGCCGGTTTCGGTCAGGATCTGGAAGCCGTTGCAGATGCCCATGGCATAGCCGCCGCGCTCGGTATGAGCCTGGACCGCGCGGATGATCGGCGATTGTGCCGCGATGGCCCCGCAACGCAGGTAATCGCCATAAGAGAACCCGCCTGGCACACCGACGATGTCGATGCCGTCGGGCAGGTCCGCATCCTTGTGCCAGACCATCGACACATCAAAGCCCGCGCTCTCGAACGCGACCGCCAGATCGCGGTCGCAATTGGAGCCGGGGAAAACAATGACCGCCGCTTTCATCCCTGCATCTCGATGCTGTAGGATTCAATCACCGTGTTGGCCAGCAGCTTTTCGCACATGGCGGTCACATCCGCCTCGCTGGCGCCCTCGGCCAGTTGCAGATCGATCACCTTGCCCTGGCGCACGCCCTCGACCTTGTCGAAGCCCATCGCGCCAAGCGCGTGACGCACCGCCTCGCCCTGCGGATCGAGAACCCCGTTCTTGAGCATCACATGCACCCGTGCCTTCATCTGTCGCAACTCCCAGAGCGGCCCGGATCGTCCGTGGCCCGTTTTCCGTTGCGCGGGGGAATAGCGCGCCTGCGTGGTTTGAACAACCCTTCGCGGATGCCTTAACCGGCAGGTTTGCCGGACAGCAATCCGGGGTAATGCGCGTCGATGGCATTGAAGGCACCGGTCATAATCATCTCGACCGAGACCGCCACCAGAATGATCGCCATGACGCGCGTGAGCACACTCATCATCGTCTGGCCAAGCACCCGCGAGATCGTGTCGGCAAAGATCAGCCCCAGACCCACGATGGCGCAGGCGATCAGCACCGCCGATCCCAGCGTCACAATCTCGGCCCCGTTGGGAACCTGATGCGAAAAGACGATGGTGGTGGCGATCGTGCCCGGTCCGATGGTCAGCGGCAGGGTCAGCGGTACCACCGCGATGTTGCGATCGCGCGCGTGGCCCTCTTCACTCGCGGCCTGATCGCCGGGGGACGGAGCCTTGGCATTCAGCATCGCCATGCCGATACCAAAGATGATAAACCCGCCCGCAATCCGGAACGAGGGCACGTCGATGCCGAAGATCGCCAGCAGATCCTCTCCCACCACAACTGCAATAAGCGCGATGATCGTGGCCGAGGCAGTGACGACAAGCGCGGTACGGAACCGATCGGGTTTGGAATAGCCCGCAGTCATGCTCAAAAAGATCGGGATGCCATAAAGTGGGTTGAAGATCGCAAGCAGCGCCGCGAGGAATTTCAGAAACACCGCCTGATCAAATAGCTCTGCCATCAACTTCCGCCCGTATACTCAGATGCCCATTGCGGCAATGAAAACAACAGTTCCCGAAAAATGAAAAGGCTCCTTTGGATCGGTCCAAAGGAGCCTCTTGAAGACGGGGATTCTTAGTTGATCAGCGTGGGCTTGGTCACCGGAGCCGATTTCGGCATAACGCCCAGACGGCGGGCAACCTCGGAATAAGCATCGGTCAGGTTGCCCAGATCGCGGCGGAACACATCCTTGTCCAGTTTCTGGCCGGTCTCAATATCCCACAGGCGGCAGCTATCGGGGCTGATCTCGTCGGCGATGATCAGTCGCTGGAAATCGCCGTCATAGACCCGGCCGATCTCGATCTTGAAATCGACCAGCTTGATACCGACGCCATACATCAGCCCGGACATGTAGTCATTGACCCGCAGCGCCAGGCTGAGGATGTCGTCCATGTCCTGCTGGCTGGCCCAGCCGAAGGCGGCGATATGCTCATCGGTGACCAGCGGATCCCCCAGCGCATCGTCCTTATAGCAATATTCCACAATCGGACGCGGCAGTTGCGTGCCTTCTTCGATCCCCAGTCGCGTCGACATGGTGCCGGCGGCAAAGTTGCGCACGATCACTTCCAGCGGCACGATCTCGCAGGACCGCACCAGCTGTTCGCGCATGTTCAGCCGTTTGAGGAAATGGGTCGGCACACCGATATGGTTCAGACCGGTCATGAAGAACTCGGACAGGCGATTGTTCAGAACCCCCTTGCCTTCGATCACGTCCTTCTTCTCGGCGTTAAAGGCAGTGGCGTCATCCTTGAAATACTGCACGATGGTGCCCGGTTCGGGGCCTTCATACAGAATCTTCGCCTTGCCTTCGTAAATTTTCTTGCGACGCGCCATTGCCGACCTTTCGGGATGGAGACGGGGGATCAGCCCCCCACCGCGCTCTCATAGTGCAAGTGCGGCAGTGCCGCAAGCGACGCTCAGCAGAGCCTTCTACGTATTGATGACCGTATCTCAGCTTTGCATTGACCTCTATCCACTGTGGGCTAGGCTTCGTCTCACGCGGCACCCAGCACAAGGAACGCTGAATGCGATATCTGATCCCTGTTCTTTTGGTCCTTTCGATGGGCGTTCCGGCGGCAAACGCACAAATGACCGCAGATGTGAAATTCGCACCGGGCAATTACGGAACCATGGTCAACGGCACGGTCACTGGCGACGAATTCTTCGACTATAAACTCGGCGCAAATGCCGGCCAGAAGATGTTTGTCGAGCTGAACGTGGCGGGCACCAATGGCAATGGCACGATTTATTTCAACATATTGCCGCCGGGCAGCGATGGCGTGGCGATCTACAACGGGTCGATCAACGGCAATACGACAACACTCGACCTGCCCGATAGCGGCGATTACACGATACGTGTCTATCTGATGGGCAATGACCGGGACACCGATAAGACGGTCGGCTACAACATCGATCTGTCGATCCAGTAGATCCTGCGTACCTCTGCCCGGTCCTGACACCCGTCCCAGCTCAAGTAGCGTGGCTTTGCCGCATGAGGACCCTCTTGCGAAAACGCGATTGCGAGGGCATATCTCTGGTAACAGTACCAACCGGATAAGGGTCCGCATCCATGACCACCTTCGACGAGCGCGAAAACGCATTCGAGGCCAAATTCGCCCATGACGAGGAAATGCAGTTCAGGGCCGAGGCGCGCTGCAACAAGCTTCTGGGCCTTTGGGCAGCCGATCAGCTTGGCAAAACCGGCGATGCAGCCCAGGAATATGCGCTGAGCGTGGTGAAGGCCGATTTCGAGGAACCCGGCACCGAAGATGTGGTGCGCAAGGTGACCGCTGATCTCGAAGGCCGCGTCACCTCGGACGCCATCCGGGCCAAGCGCGCCGAATTGCTGCCCGAAGCAAAGGCGCAGGTTTTGGGCGAAGCGGGTACCTGACCCCGCGCCCTGTCGCGGCCCTCATGATCTTCATGAGAATTATGAATTTGATTAGACACCCCGCTCGTGAGAGACGGGGTGTCTCAGTTCAAGACCGTCCTTTTGGCGGCAAGACCGGTATGATCCCATGACAAATGCTTTGACCCGCCTTCTCGCTTCCAAGGACACGCTTCTGGCCGATGGGGCCACGGGGACCAACCTGTTTGCCATGGGCCTGCAATCGGGCGACGCGCCCGAGCTTTGGAACGTTGATCAGCCCGGGAAGATTGCCGCGCTTTATCAGGGCGCGGTGGATGCGGGCAGCGACCTGTTCCTGACCAACACCTTCGGCGGCACCGCCGCGCGGCTGAAACTGCACGAGGCGCAGAACCGCGTCGGAGAGTTGAACCGCCTTGGCGCCGAGATCGGCCGCGATGTGGCCGACAAATCGGGGCGCGAGATCGTGGTGGCCGGTTCGGTCGGACCCACGGGTGAGATTTTCGAGCCGGTTGGCACCTTCAGCCATGCCGAAGCGGTCGAGATGTTCCACGAACAGGCCGACGCCCTGAAAGCGGGCGGTGCCGATGTGTTGTGGCTGGAAACCATAAGCGCCCCGGAAGAGTTCCGCGCCGCCGCCGAAGGCTTTGCGCTGGCTGATATGCCCTGGTGCGGCACGATGAGTTTTGACACTGCCGGGCGGACCATGATGGGCGTGACCTCGTCCGATCTGGCGCAATTGGTCGAGACCCTGCCGAACCCGCCGATTGCCTTTGGTGCCAATTGCGGCACCGGCGCGTCCGATATCCTGCGCACCGTTTTGGGCTTTGCCGCTCAGGGCACCGAACGGCCCATCATCTCGAAGGGCAATGCGGGAATCCCGAAATATGTCGATGGCCATATCCACTATGACGGCACCCCGGAACTGATGGGGCAATATGCCGGAATGGCGCGAGACGCGGGCGCGCGCATCGTCGGCGGTTGCTGCGGCACCATGCCCGACCACCTGCGCCAAATGCGTGCCGCACTAGACAATGGCACGCGGGGCGAGCGGCCCACGCTGAACCAGATCACTGCGGCCCTTGGCCCGTTCACCTCGGCCTCGGACGGCACCGGAGACGAGGCCGTGCCCGAGCGCCGCACCCGCCGCCGCCGCCGCGCCTGATCCCCCAAGCCTGCCGGGCTGTTTCGAATTGACACGACCGGAATATTCGCCGACCTGTCAGGGCGAGCGGTCTTGCGTTGGGCAGGTGCCGGGACAGTATCGGACATTTCGTGGCACCACTGATCGCAACCGACCGCCGGGCCAACCTGATCGGCAGTCTCTGGATGGTTGCAGCCATGGCCGGTTTTGCGATCGAGGATGCGCTGCTCAAGGCCTCCCACAGCACGCTGCCCATCGGTCAGATCATGCTGTTCTTCGGTCTGGGCGGCACCTGTGTCTTTGGTGGTCTCGCACTGACCCGGAACGAGCCACTGTTCACCCGCGATGTGATCTCGCGCCTGATGTGCATCCGCGCCGTGTTCGAGGTGTTCGGGCGTCTGTTCTATGTGCTGGCCATCACCCTTACCCCGCTATCCTCGGCCACGGTGATCCTGCAGGCGACCCCGATCGTGGTGGTCGCGGGCGCGGCGCTGGTTTTTGGCGAGCAGGTTGGCTGGCGCAGATGGGCCGCGATCCTGATCGGGCTGGCCGGGGTTGTGGTCATCATCCAGCCCGGCGCCGAGAGCTTTTCGGCGCTTTCCATCTTTGCTGTGCTGGGCATGTTGGGCTTTGCCGGACGGGACCTTGCCAGTCGCGCCGCCCCGTCGACATTAGGCACCGCGGTTCTGGGGTTCTACGGCTTTCTGTCCATCATTCTGGCCGGCGTGATCTATTCGATTTGGGAGGGCGCGCCCCTTGTCCTGCCGGACGCCCCTACTACGCTCATCCTGTCGGGCGCGGTACTGGCGGGAGTTCTAGGCTATTCCAGCCTGATGAACGCGATGCGCACGGGTGAAGTTTCGGCGGTCACGCCGTTCCGCTATACGCGGCTGCTCTTTGGCATCGGATTGGGTGTGTTTGTGTTCGCAGAGCAACTGAGCGGCGCGATGCTTCTGGGCTGCGGGCTGATCGTGTTGTCTGGGTTGTTCATCCTGTGGCGGGGGCAACAGGACGCCACCTGAGCCTCAGACCACTATCACAAACAGGGATTTCTCCGGCATTCCGGTCGAGGAAACCCGGTCATGTGGCCACAGGCTGTTTCAGCTGCCGCTTTTGATCTTCAGATCATTATGCACCCGGTGATAGGGTGCCGATTTCACGATGTCGCTGACATCAGCGCTCTCGGTCGCGGGGCGTGCCCGGTAGAACATGTAGGCCCCTGCCCCCAAGCCGAGCGCACTGAACCCGATCGCTGCCCAGAGCATCGTTGTGTCCAGTCCAATCCCTTCCAACATGACAGTCTCCTTTCACATCTCCAATATAGGCCTATTGGGATAAAATTTCCATATCAGAGCAACATCAGAGCGATGGCGCGGTCTTGATTGCCTCCAGAAGGTGCCGCGACAGGGCTTCTGCCTCCTCCCGGTTGCGGGCGATCTGGTTGCGTTTGGCCCGACCGCGCAAGCGCCCCGCAGCGGCAAACGCTCCCGCCGACATCGCCAGAAGCACCAGCGAGATCGCCACGCCGCCGCTCAATGTACCCGGAATCGCCGCCCCCATCGCCGCCAGCATCGCCCCCACGGTCAGGCGCTGACCCCAGACGCCGGTGACCTGATCGGCATCCAGCAGCCCGCTTTCCTGCTGCCGCAGCTCGGCCACATGGGCCGAGAGCAGATGCGAGACGATCAACGCGGTATGGGGATTGTTGGCCAGTCCCAGACCGGTGATCAGCGCGGCCTGCTCGGCCTTGCGGCTCAGCACCGCGCGGATCAGGCGGCGCAGCACCTCTTCGTCGACATCATCATCCATCGCCATGGAACTGGCAAAGGCGATCAGCGCCGTCGCCGGGCGGCGGCTGAGTTCGAGGGGCTCCTCGACCTCATTATTTTTGTTTCTGGCCAAGCCCGATCAGCGCCCTTCGAAGAGCGCCGGGCGTTTTTCCATGAAGGCCACGACACCTTCCTTGAAGTCCCGGCTGCGACCGCATTCGCCTTGCAGATGCGCCTCGATGGCAAGCTGGTCCGGCAGGTTGCTGCCATAGGTGCCGCGAATCGCTTTCTTGATGGCTGCAAAGGCCTGGGTCGGGCCGTATGCCAGGTAGTTGGCGCGCGCGCGCCATTGCGCATCGAATTCGGCATCGGGCACCGTTTCCCAGATCATGCCCCATTGCTCGGCCTGGGTGGCGGTGATCTTCTCAGCGAAAAGCGCCGCCCCCATCGCCTTGGCCATGCCCATCTGGCGCGGCAGGAACCAGGTGCCGCCAGCATCCGGCATCAGGCCGATCCGGGCAAAGGCCTGCAGGAAATAGGCGCTCTCGGTCGCGATCACCACATCCGCCGCCAGCGCCAGATTGGCCCCTGCCCCTGCCGCCGGGCCATTGACCGCCGCGATCGTGGGCACCGGGCACTCATAGATCGCCGCCAGCATGGGGCCATATTCGTCGCGCAGCGTGCGTTCCAGATCGATCCGCCCGGCACTGCCCGCGTCGCCCAGATCCTGCCCGGTGCAAAATGCGTTACCCGCGCCGGTCAGCACGATGGCGCGGGCCGATTTGGCGGCCTCGTGCATGGCAAAGGCGATCTCGGCCCGCATCTGGCTGGTCAGCGCATTCATCTTCTCTGGGCGGTTCAGCGTGAGAACGGCGAGCGTGTCGGCGGTCTCAAGCGTGATGGTCTCGTATTCCATGAATGGCTCCGGCCTGGTGACGCTTTGGGCATAGAACACCGAGCGCGCCGGATTGGCAAAGGCAAACAGCAAGTCCCGTGACGGCAAGCCCGGATCAGGCCCGGATCACTCGTCCAGCAACTCGCGCAGGCGCTGGCGTTCTTCCTCGTTCAGAGCGGCCTCTGCCGGTGCCGGTGCGGATGCGCGTTTGCGCAGGTAGAAGAACCCGGTCAGCGCCGCCAGCAACAGCATGATCGGCCCCGCCGCCCAGAGCAGCATATTGGCCCCGTCCGCCGTGGGCCGCAGCAGCACATATTCGCCATAGCGGTCGACAACAAAGTCGATCACCTCGTCATCGCTGTCACCCGCGACCAGCCGTTCGCGCACCAGAAGTCGCAGATCGCGGGCCAGACCGGCATTGCTTTCGTCGATGCTCTCGTTGCGACAGACAAGGCAGCGCAGCCCCTTGCTCAGCTCGCGCGCGCGTTCCTCCAGCACCGGATCATCCAGCACCTCGTCAGGCTGCACCGCCGCCACCGGCAGCGCCAGCAGCACCAGCATCAGGACGGACATGAAGCGTTTGAGCAGGCCCGTCATTCCGCCGGTACCCCGCCCATCGGCGCCTTGCGCGCGCCAGCAGCCACTCGGAAACGGCGATCGCTGAGGCTCAGCGCGCCGCCCAGGGCCATCATCAGGCACCCGGCCCAGATCCAGTTGGCAAAGGGCTTGATATAGGTGCGAACGGTCCAGCCGCCCCCTGCCTGCTCATCGCCCAGAACCACATAGACGTCGCGCATGATCCGGTAATCGATCGCCGCCTCGGTGGTGGGCATCCGCGCCACCGGATAGTCGCGTTTCTCAGGGTTCAACGTGGCGATAGCCCGGCCGTCCCGTTCAAGCTGCACCGAGCCGGTGGTGGCAAAGTAATTCGGCCCCGCCAGGCGTTCGACCTTGTCCAGCGTCAGGGTGAATCCCCCGACCTCGAAGGGCTCGCCCAGCTGGGTGACGCGGATATCCTCTTGCTCCCACGCGGTCAGGCCCGCGATGGCAAAGATCGTGACCCCCAGCCCGGAATGCGCCACCGCCTTGCCCCAATCGGCGCGCGGAAGGCGGAAGAGACGGCCAAGGCTGCCCTTGCGGCCCGTGCGGCTCCAGAGATCGACAATTGCGCCAGACGTGACCCAGACACCCAGGAATACGCCCACAGGCCCCAGCGCGCTGCGCCCGGTCTGCATCGTCCAGACCAGCAGCGTCACCGCCACCGCAAGCCCGAACGCATAACGCATCGACCACGCCGCGCGGCTCACTTTGCCCCGCTTCCACGGCAGGACCGAGCCCAGCGGAAGGGCCAGACCCAACACCACCATGAAGGGTGTGAAGGCAGCATTGAAGAACGGCGCACCGACCGAGAGTTTCCGGTCAAAGAACATCTCGGCCACCATCGGCCACATGGTGCCGAAAAAGACCACGAAACAGCTCACCGCCAGCAGGATATTGTTCAGCACCAGCGCGCTCTCGCGGCTGACCATGCCAAAGACTCCTTTGGCCTCCATCGCCTGTGCGCGGGCGGCATAAAGTGTCAGCGCCCCGCCGGTGAAAAACGCCAGTATGCCCAGAATGAACACGCCCCGCTCGGGATCGTTGGCAAAGGCGTGCACCGAGGTCAGCAGGCCTGAGCGCACGATGAACGTGCCGATCAGCGAAAAGCCGAAGGCCAGGATCGCCAACAGGATGGTCCAGCTTTTCAGCGCCTCGCGCTTTTCCACCACGATGGCCGAGTGCAGCAATGCGGCGGCCAGCAGCCACGGCATGAAGCTGGCATTCTCGACCGGGTCCCAGAACCAGAACCCGCCCCAGCCAAGTTCGTAATAGGCCCACCAGGACCCCAGCGCGATGCCGATGGTCAGAAATATCCACGCCGCCAGTGTCCAGGGCCGCACCCAGCGGCCCCAGGCGGCATCGACGCGGCCTTCGATCAGGGCGGCCACAGCGAAACTGAACGCCATGCTCAGCCCCACATAGCCAAGATAGAGGAACGGCGGGTGAAAGGCCAATCCGGGATCCTGCAAAAGCGGGTTCAGATCCTGCCCGTCAAACGGCGGCACCGCCAGCCGAATGAACGGGTTCGAGGTAAACAGGATGAAGGCAAAAAACGCCACTGCGATCGCCGACTGAACCGCCAGCACGCGCGCCTTGAGCGAGGGCGGCAAGCCGCCGCCAAACCACGCTGCCATTGCGCCAAAAAGCGTGACGATCAGCACCCAGAGCAGCATGGACCCCTCGTGGTTTCCCCATGTGCCACTGATCTTGTATAGCATCGGTTTGGCCGAATGACTGTTCAGCACCACCAACCGCAGCGAGAAATCCGAGGTCACAAAGGCCCACATCAGCGCGCCAAAGGCAAAAGCAGTCAGCATGAACTGTGCCATAGCGGCTGGTTCGGCCATGGCCATCCAGCCGGGCCAGCGCCGGTGTGCGCCGATCAGCGGGACGACCACCTGCACGACGGCCACCAGAAATGCGAGGATGAGGGCGAAATGTCCGAGTTCTGCTGTCATGGGCCTTGGTATAAACCCGGCCCTGCCCGCATCCAATCACAATCGTCCGGTCGCGGCGCGCATAGTGTCGCGGATCAGGCCTTTTGCCGCCGCCGCCAGTCCTCCAGCGCCGGGTTTGGGTCGGTGCCTTCAAGCTGCTGGGCCAGCGCCGCATCCGTGCCGGGATCGGCGCTGCCAGGACTGTTGGCGCGCAAGCCCCGCAGCATCTCGATATTGGCTTTGACCTGCGGCGCGCGGGTCAAGCTGCGCGCCAAATCACGCTGCAGATCCTGGGTCTTGGCCTGATAGCGCGCGCCGAAATAAAACGACACGATCACGCCCAAAAGCCACCAGAGCGGCTCGGGCACCAGCGCGATGCCCTGCATGCGCTCAGCAAACCACAAAGGGTCCACCATGGCCGTCACGAACAGACCCAGCGTTCCAAAGGCCAGAGCCGGGCGCGGCAACCGGTTGATCCCGTCGACAAAGCGATCGAAGCCCCCCTGCCGGGGTTGCGCGAATTCCGCACCGAACTGCGTCAGCGCCTGTTCCCGCGCCGCAGCGCCCCGTTCGGCCCCCGCCTCGGCATTCTCGCGAAACACCTCTGCCGTTTCCCGCACCACGTTGCGCCCAGCCCCGAACAGCAGCGCCATTATCCCGTCGATCAACCCCATATCGCCACCCTTTGCTGAAATGCCGCCTCGTCCAGATGATATTGTTTGGTCAGGAATTCTTCGGCGCGTTTGATCCAGCCACCCTTGCCACCCGCCCGCGTCCGCGCATATTTGCGGCTGGCCGGACGGCGATCGGCGAGCCGGAAGTAATAATTTCGCCGCGCCACCCCGTAAGCATCGCGCAACGCCTGCGCATCAGGCTGCGCCGCCTGACGCGCCGCCCGCGCTGTCTGCGGCCCAATCACGCCGTCAACAGCAACCCGATACCCCATCTCGCGCAACAGCCGTTGCAGGATCTTCACCGCCTGCGCCCCGGCATTGACATACATATCAAAGACTGTTGCATGCAGCGCCTCGGGCAGACGGTCGACCCGGGGGCGCTGAAAGTAATGCACCACGAAAACCTGCTCAGCCCGCGCCCGGCTCAACGCCCGGACATCGCGCGTGTCAAACTCCCCATTCCCATCCAGATCGAGACCAAGGCGCCGCATCGTGTGAATGGTGACCCCGTATTTGGTGGCACCGCCCGGGTCGTCCGGGTCATCGACAAACCCGCCCTCCCGCGCCACGATTTCCTGGGCAATCTGTCTGACTGTCTGCATCTCTTACCCTCCGCAACTCTGGGTGAACGGTGCAGTGTGGATCTTATGATGCGGCAAACAAAAAGGGCGCTGCTCACGCAACGCCCTGTGTTTTCTCGCCCGATTGCGCCTGACGCAGGGGGCTTCAACCCTCACCGGGTTCCTGATAAACACCTTGTTCCTTGAGCGCTTCCACCACTTCCTTGGGCATGTATGTCTCGTCATGTTTGGCAAGGATTTCAGAGGCTTCAAAGACACCGTTTACGTAACTTCCGGTACCCACCATCCCCTGGTTCTCGGCAAAGAGATCGGGCAATACGCCACCGAAGACCACCTTCACGCTCTCTCCGCCATCGGTCACCAGAAACTCCACCACCTCACCCTGTCCTCGGATCAGGCTGCCCTCTTCAACCAGCCCGCCGATGCGGAACACCTCGTTGGGCTGGGGCGGTTCTGCTACCACCTGACTGGGCGAGCGGAAGAAGTTGATGCCATCGCGCATCGCATAACCGATCAGCCCGGTGGCGATGACCAGAGCGACCGTGGCCAACATGATCACCTGTATGCGACGACGTTTCTTGAGCGACTTCATGTCATCCTCACGGGAACAGGGGGGCCATCATCAGCCCCGTGGTTTCAGGCTCTCCTAACATCAGGTTCGCATTCTGCAAGGCCTGCCCGCTGCTACCTTTTGTCAGGTTATCCAGCGCGCCGATCACGATAGCGCGCCGTTCGACTCGATCGGCAGCCACCCCGATATGGCAGAAATTCGAGCCGCGCACATGATGGGTCGAGGGCGCCTCGCCAAAAGGCAGCACTTCGATGAAAGACTCGTTCTGATAGGCCCAGCACAGCGCCTCGTAGACGCTTCGCGGATCGCCCTTCACATAGGTGGTCGCCAGAATGCCCCGGTTCGCAGGGATCAAATGCGGGGTGAACTGCACCTGCACGGGCCGACCAGCGAGCTTTGTAAACTCCTGATCGAACTCTCCCAGATGCCGGTGAGTGCCGCCGATTGCATAGGCGGTATACCCCTCGCTCAACTCCGCGTGCAGCAAGTTCTCTTTCAGCGACCGCCCTGCTCCCGACACGGCGCATTTCAGGTCTAGGATGATGTCATCCAGATCAATCACACCGGCGGTGATCAGCGGACGCAGCACATATTGTCCGGTGGCTGCATTGCAGCCGGTGCCGGCCACCAGCCGCGCGGTGGTGATCTCATCGCGGTAGAATTCGGTCAGGCCATAGACGGCTTCGTCCTGATGGGCGAGTGCTGCGTGCGGGTTGCCATACCACTTCTCGTAGTCTTCGGGATCGCGCAGCCGGAAATCCGCCGAAAGATCAATGATCTTCAACGTATTCGGCAACTCCCGGATCACCTCTTGCGAAGTTTTGTGCGGCAAAGCGCAGAAACACAGGTCGATCTGGCTGAAATCAATCTCACCAATCTTGCACAGCTCGGGCAGATCCAGATGGCGCAGATGCGGGAAGACCTGCGTCATGCTCTGACCCGCCTTGCGTTCGGCCGCCAGCGCCGCGATCTCCAGCGCGGGGTGTTCGGCGATCAGCCGCACCAGTTCCGCGCCGGTATAACCGCTGGCGCCGAGGATTGCGATTTTATGGGTCATGTCAGACCTCTTTCTTCGGATGTCATGGGGTCGGGCCGCCCATGGACGGCCAACTTACTACAAATCAGGGGCGTTGCCGACATTGACTTATGTCAGGCCGCCTCAAAACTGATCTGTCGTCGGAGAAACTGCGTCGCCCGGTCGCTGACACGCGACGGATCGCCGGTGGTCAGATAGCCGCTGCCACCATCGCCCAGCATGCCGGGATGGCGTGTCAGATAATCGGCAAGGCTTGCCGCCACCAGATCTCCCTGCGAATAGACCTTTACATCGGGCCCAAGCGCGGCCTGAAACGCCTCTTCCATCAGCGGGTAATGGGTGCAGCCCAGAATGGCCGCCTGCGGTTCAGGCATCTTGCGTTTCAGCGCATCGACATGGCTGCGTACCAGCGCCTCGGCCAGGATCAGATCGCCGTCCTCGATCGCATCAACCACGCCACCGCAGGCCTGCGCTTCGACATCAACGCCGATGGCGCGGAACGCCAATTCGCGCTGGAAGGCGCGGCTGGACACGGTGGCGGGGGTGGCAAACAGCGCCACATGTTTGATCGCGACCTCGCGCGGAGGGGAATTGTCGCCCCATTGCCGCTCCGTCAGCGCCTCGATCAGCGGTACAAAAACGCCCAGCACGCGCTTGCCTTTGGGCACGCCCTCTTCCTGCATCCGGCGCAGGGCTGCAGCACTTGCCGTGTTGCAGGCCAGAATTACCAGGTTGCAGCCCGCATCCCACAAGCGGTGAACCGCATTGCGGGTGAGTTGATAGATATCCTCGGCATCGCGCACGCCGTAAGGCGCATGGGCACTGTCAGCAAAATACAGGAAATCCAGCTCGGGCAGACGGGTCTGCGCGGCGTTGAGGACGGTCAGGCCGCCCAATCCGGAATCAAAAATACCTACTGCCATGGTCCCTGTCAGGCGCGGTGCTGCTCCTCGAACTCGAAGCCATAGTCATAAGACTTCAACGGCGTCGGGGAAAGCTCATATGTCGCCTTGCGCAGGAAATCCATCATCTTGCGCGTATTCGTCGCCATCGGATCCAGAACATCGCGCATGATGGGCTCTCCGATCACCACCCGCACTGGTGTGTCGACGCGTTTCTTGAATTCCTTGAGCAACAGCCCCATGCGCAAGGTGACGTGCAGATGGCTGGCGATCTGAAACAGGCGCGAGGTATGGCCCTCGAAGAACATCGGCACCACAACGGCGTTCGATTTGCCTACCATCCGCGCGGTGAACCCGCGCCAGCCCGGGTCCATCGGGTGGGCAAAGGGCTTTGCGGCGGTGCTGACCGTGCCGCCCGGAAAAACCCCAATCGCGCCACCGTCCTCGAGATATCCCAACGCGGTCTTGCGGGTCTCGATGTTCAGTCGCGTCGCTTCTTTGGTTTGATCGAACGAGACCGGCAGCACGATCCGGTTGATATCATCGGCCTTGCGGAACACCTGGTTGGCCAGAATGCGAAAATCCCTGCGCGTTTGTGACAGGATATGCCCCATCATCAATCCGTCGAGGATGCCATAGGGATGGTTGGCGATCAGGATCAGCGGGCCGTTTTGCGGGATGTTCGACAATGCCCCGCCGACCACATCCAGGGTCAGCCCATAGCGTTCGACCATGACCTCCCAGAAATCGCGCCCTGCGGCCACTTCCTTTTCATAGCCGTCCGCCCGTTTGATCAAACGCATCCGCCCGGTGGTGTTTTCCATCAGCCGGATCAATGCGCGACCGCTCTTGGTTTCGGCAGAATGGGCATAGCTTATGTCACGGGCGATATGACGGTGGGCAGGCATTGGGGTCTCCGGGGCTCACTGCGCGCTAGATAAGCGCGAACAGCGATTCTGCATAGGTTCGGTGACACCAATGTGACGTCTATTCCGCAGCTTTGCGAACCTCCGGGCCACCCTGACGGATCGTGGCAAGTAATTCCTCACGCCGTTTGGATGCCTTGACCTC
This sequence comes from Ruegeria hyattellae, assembly GCF_041537925.1. Taxonomy (NCBI): domain Bacteria; kingdom Pseudomonadati; phylum Pseudomonadota; class Alphaproteobacteria; order Rhodobacterales; family Roseobacteraceae; genus Ruegeria; species Ruegeria hyattellae. Next base: position 461,112 of record NZ_JBGOSH010000001.1, read on the forward strand.
ATTGGCCTGTTTGACCGGGCCGAAGCCGCGTATGTCAAGCGGCAGCCGGGCCAGCGCAATGATTGCGTCGCGGGTTTGCGGTGCAAGACGCGGCAGTATGTCCTTCATATCCGTCTCATATTGCCGGATCAGCGCCCGCTCCATCCGACGCTCAGTGCTGTAGCCGAAGATGTCCAAAGGCGTGCCGCGCAGGCTTTTGAGGCGCGTCAGAAGTTTCAGCGGCCACAGCATCCATTCGCCGAATTCCCGCTTCTTCGGCCGCCCGTCCGAGCCAGTGCCGCCAAAGATCGGTGGTGCCAGATGGAATGTCATCTTCAGATCGCCATCAAACTCGGCTGCGGCTTGCTCCCGGCTGTCCAACAACAGCCGCGCCACTTCATATTCGTCCTTGTAAGCCAGCAACTTGTGATAGCCCTTTGCAAGCGCCTCTTTCAGATCGGCATCGTCGATCGCGTCCAGCAGTTTCAAATAGCGTTTTGCCAGCCGCTGCCCCTGATACGCGACCAGATGCGCCGCCCGGTACGAGATCTTCTCGTCCAGCGTCTTGGGCCTCTCAACCACGTTCGGTTGCAAGATCCCCGTAACCTCCTGCGGATGCAGCACCGCCCAACGGCCGATCTCGAAGGCGCGTTTGTTGCGTTCGATGGCGGTGCCGTTCAGTTCGATGGCATGCACGATCGCGTCATGGGTGATCGGCAGCAGTCCGCGCTGCCAGGCCGCGCCAAAGACCATCATGTTGGAGTAGATCGCATCGCCCATCACCGCGCGGGCCAGATCATATGCGTCGAACAGGTCGAGCCGGTCCTTGAGCCGCGCCTGCAAGGCCAGCTCCAACCGGTCCGAAGGGATCTGGAACTCGGTATCGCGGGTGAAATCGCCGGTGATGATCTCGTGGTTGTTCACCACCGCACCGGTCTGACCCGTGCGTGTCAGACCCAGCGTCTTGGCCCCGGCGCTCACTACCAGATCGCCACCGATCAGCGCATGCGCCTCGCCGGTGGCCACGCGGATTGCGCTGATATCGTCGGGATGGTTGGCCAGACGGCAATGAATATGCACCGCGCCGCCCTTCTGGGCGAGGCCTGCCATTTCCATCATGCCCGCGCCCTTACCGTCGATCTGCGCCGCCTGCGCAAGCACCGCGCCGATGGTGACAACGCCGGTGCCACCAACCCCTGTGATTACCACGTTATGGGTGCCGGTGATCTCTGGCAGTTCGGGCATTGGCAGGTCAGGCAGGTCTATTTCGGTCGTCGCTTCCTTACGGATCTGCGCGCCTTCCAAGGTGACAAACGACGGGCAAAACCCTTTGAGACAAGAGAAATCCTTGTTGCAGCTGGACTGGTCTATAGCCCGTTTGCGGCCCAGCTCGGTTTCTTGCGGCACGATCGAGACGCAGTTCGACTGTACCCCGCAATCGCCGCATCCCTCGCAAATATCGGTATTGATGAAGACCCGCTTGTCGGGGTCCGGGAAGGTGCCGCGCTTGCGGCGGCGGCGTTTCTCGGCGGCGCAGGTCTGGATATAAACGATGGCCGACACGCCCTCGATGTCGCGATAGCGCTCCTGTACCGCCATCAGATCGGCGCGCTCATGGGTTTCAACGCCCGAGGGCAGCGCCTTGAAATTCACCTCCTCTTTTTCGTCATAGACGACCGCAACATGTTTCACGCCCATCGCCTTTAACTCGTTGACAATACGCTCGGCACTCAGCCCACCTTCGTTGGTCTGGCCACCGGTCATCGCGACCGCGTCATTGTAGAGGATCTTGTAGGTGATGTTGGTGCCAGCCGCCAAGGCTGCGCGGATCGCCTGCACGCCAGAGTGGTTATAAGTGCCGTCGCCAAGATTCTGGAATACATGCTTGGTTTTCGAGAACGGTTCTTCGCCGATCCAGTTGGCCCCTTCGCCGCCCATATGGGTGAACCCATCGGTTTCGCGATCCATCCACTTGACCATGAAGTGACAGCCGATCCCGGCATAAGCCAGACTGCCATCGGGCACCTTGGTGCTGGTATTGTGCGGACAGCCGGAGCAGAAGTAGGGCAGCCGCGCCGCGATCTCCTGCGCGTTATCCGCCCGCCGCGCCTCGGACAGGGCGGCCAGACCGGCCCGGATGCCATCGGTTTCGCGCCCTTCTTCGATCAGAATCTCACCCAGCTTCTCGGCGATCATGATCGGGTCCAGTGCACCGCGGGTCGGGAAAAGTTCCTCGCGGTGCATCGCACCGGCCCCGCCCTTGTACCAGCCATAGACCCGGCGGCCACGACGGTCGTCAAAGATGGCCTCCTTGACCTGCACCTCGATCAGCTTGCGCTTTTCCTCGACGATGACAATCAGGTCCAGCCCTTCGGCCCAGTCGTGGAAACCTTGCATGTCCAGCGGAAAGACCTGTCCGATCTTGTAGGTGGTGATGCCAAGCCGTTCGGCCTCTTCAGCGTCGATGTTCAGCAGCGACATCGCATGGGCCAGGTCGAGCCAGTTCTTGCCAGCCGCGACAAACCCAATCTTGGCCCCGCGTTTGCCCCAGACCCGCTTGTCGATCTTGTTGGCGCGGGAAAACGCCTCGGCCGCGAAGCGTTTGTAGTCGATGATCCGTGCTTCTTGCGGGGTGCGGTCATCCATCAACCGGATATTCAAGCCACTCTCGGGCATGTCGAACTCGGGCGTAACGATGTTCATCCGGTCGGTGCGGCCATCCACCACGGAAGTCACCTCGATCGTGTCCTTCATGGTCTTCAGCCCAACCCAGAGCCCGGAAAACCGCGACAGCTCGAACCCATAGAGTCCATAGTCGAGGATTTCCTGCACTCCCGCCGGGCTGACAATCGGCAGATAGGCATCCATCAGCGCCCATTCCGACTGATGCAGCACGGTCGAGCTTTCACCCGTGTGATCGTCGCCCATCGCCATGACCACGCCGCCATGTCGAGCCGTCCCCGCCATGTTCGCATGCCGGATCACATCGCCCGAGCGGTCCACCCCCGGTCCCTTGCCGTACCAGAGGCCAAAGACACCGTCATATTTGCCGTCACCGCGCAATCCCGCCTGCTGGCTGCCCCAAAGTGCGGTGGCCGCCAGATCCTCGTTCAATCCGTATTGAAAGGTGACATCCGCCCCGGTCAATTCCCTGGCGGCGCGGTTCATCTGCATGTCCACTGCCCCCAGGGGCGAGCCGCGATAGCCGGTGACCAACCCCGCCGTGTTCAGTCCGGCAGCCTTGTCGCGCGCCTTCTGCATCAGCATCAGCCGCACAAGCGCCTGTGTCCCGTTCAGCAGAACAGGGCTTTTATCCAGATCGAAACGGTCGTTGAGCGAGATCATGTGCTTACTCATCAGACGCCTCCCCACGTCAGATTAGTTTGCTTGGTTTAACATTCATATTAGGTCAAAATTGCTGACCTTACTAGTTGTTTTTTCCCACTCCCCGCGGCGAGGCGTCCGATATTCATGGAGCTTTTGCATTCTTTCATATAGGTCGTATCGAAAAGAACGGAAGTTACAGGGATGGATTGGGATAAACTCAGAATATTTCACGCGGTGGCCGATGCGGGCAGCTTGACCCATGCGGGCGACAAGCTGAACCTGTCGCAATCCGCGGTCAGCCGACAGATCAGGGCGCTTGAGGAAGCGCTCGATGCGACGCTGTTCCACCGTCATGCGCGCGGACTGATTCTCACCGAACAGGGCGAGTTGCTGTTCGACGCCACCTCATCCATGTCCAAACGTCTGGATGCCGCCGCCGCGCGCATCCGCGACAGCGAAGACGAGGTGTTTGGCGAATTGCGGGTAACCACTACCTTCGGCTTCGGCACGCTCTGGCTGGCGCCGCGCCTGCCCAAGCTCTACCAGAAATACCCCGATCTCAAAATCGACCTGATGCTGGAAGAGCGCGTGCTCGACCTGCCCATGCGCGAGGCGGATGTGGCGATCCGGATGAAGGAGCCCAGCCAAGCGGACCTGATCCGCAAGCGCCTGATGACAATCCAGATGCAGCTTTTCGTGTCCGCGGGCTATCTCAAGACCCACGATGCGCCCCTTACCCCTGCCGATTTTTCACAACACCGCTTGATCTGCCAGAGCACCACCGCCGCACAGGTCGGCGCCGGGGCATCACTGGTCGTACAGTTGATGGAGAACGCACCTGCATCGCTTTTGACCGTGAACAATTATTTTGGCGTGCTACAGGGCGTGCTGCACAACCTCGGAATCGGGGTTTTGCCCGATTACGTTGCACAGGAAGTGCCCGATCTGGTGCGAGTCCTGCCCGAGATCGAGTCCTCGGATGTGCCCGTCTATCTTGCCTACCCCGAGGAATTGCGCCATTCGCAACGTATTGCAGCGTTTCGTGACTTCGTTCAGGAGGAAATCATCGCAAGCCGCAAACAGCTGAAAATGCAAGGCAAAACTTGAGATATGCGCAGTTTGCATAGCAGGAATGCCTGAGCCGCGACATTATTGTCCTTGATAACTCATTAAGCGCTCATTAAATCCAATCTTGAAGAGGGCAGCGCCTTCTTCATACCTCCCTGTTGGACTTAGGCCGAGCTTAGTGCTCGGCCCTTTTTTTTGCGCCACCCGTTAAGCGTGCCAACCTTCGGTGGTATCGACTGTCGCACACTCCCTACATGCAAGAGTTCACCATGAGACTTGAGCCCCGCGATGCGATCAATCCTCGCGCTGCGGGTCGTGGGTCTGTGACATGATCTGACGGACCACGCTATCGGGGATCGCCTGTTGCGAATAGGTGAATGTGCCCTGTTCCTGCACTTCGCGCGCCGCGCGCATCATCGCACCAATCGCAGCACGCGCGAAAGAGCCGCCAACGCTGATTCGCGAAACGCCCGCCTCAGACAGATCCGTGACCGAACAGGTGAAGCTGACGAGCCCCATGACAACATTGACCGGCTTGCCCACCGATTGGCACACCGTGCGGATGGCCTCAAGATCGGGCAGGCCAGGCGCGTAGAGCACATCGGCGCCCGCCTCTTCAAAGGCCTGCAGCCGCCGGATCGTGTCTGCCAGATCGGGCCGCCCGCAGATAAAGTTCTCAGCCCGCGCGGTCAGCAGGAAATCCCGGCCTCGCGCCGCCTCGACCGCCGCCTGAATGCGGTCCACCGCATGGGACACCTCGTAGATCGGCGCGTCGGGATCGCCGGTCGCATCCTCGATCGTCCCGCCGACCAGCCCGATCTGCGAGGCCATTGCAATGGTTTTGGCGCAGGCCTCGGGCGCGGTGCCAAACCCGTCTTCAAGATCACCCGAGACCGGCAGACCGGTCGCCGCCACGATCTGCGCGGCGTTTTGCAATATTTCCTGGCGGCTGAGACCGGCCGTGGAATCCCGTTTGCCGACGGAAAAGGCATATCCCGCGCTGGTGGTGGCCAGCGCCGCGAAGCCAAGGCTGGTCAGTAGCCGCGCCGATCCCGCATCCCAGGCGTTCGGGATGACAAAGGCCCGTTCTCCGCCATGTAGCGCCCTAAGCCGTTCGTATTTCTGGGCCTGTTCCATGCCGATCCTTCCGCGTATGGCCCCACCCTAACAATGCGACAGCGGAAGGGAAGCGCTGTGGCGGCGCCTAAGTCAGCACGTGCCTAGTAGATCGCGCGCGATGCGTTCGAAGATTGCGGTGCCCAGCGGTATCAGGTCATCGGGGAAATCGTAGTCGGGGCTGTGCAGCACCGGGTGATCCTCTCCCGGTCCCAAACACAGCATCGCGGCCTTGGCTTCCCAGCCGAAAACGCCGAAATCCTCAGACGCGCGCATCGGCAGGCCGGTGTCGCCATGCGGGACCCCAATCGCCTCCATCGCCCGGACCGCCACGGCGGCGGCCTCGGCATCGTTGATCGATGCGGCGAATGCGTCATGTACTTCAAACTGCACATTCAGCCCCGCCTCGTCGGCGGCAGTGCGCGCTAGCGCCTGAGCGTCGGCGACCAGTTCCGCCATCGTCTCATCCCGTGTAGTGCGCAAGGTGGCATAGATAACCCCTTCGCCCGGCGCGATGCCAAACACCGGCTCGCCCATACGCAGATGGGTAAGGGTCACCAGCCGGAACCCCGCATCCAGATCGCCGCCCCGCCCCAGTGCCTCAAGCGCCGGGATCAGGCCCGCGATGGCACGCCCCGGCGAGACGCCCTCTTCGGGCTCTGCTGCATGGGCCGTGCGCCCGGTCAGCGTGATCTTCAACCCCTGCGACGCGCAGTTGATCAGGCCCGCGCGGGTCGAGACATATCCAAAGGGCCGCCCTGGTTCGTTATGGATCGCAAATGCCCAGTCCGGCCTGAGCGCGACAAAACCCGGGTCTGCCACCACCGCCCGTGCACCGCTGCCATCCTCTTCGGCGGGCTGGAACATCAGCACCACCCGTCCCCGCGCCACCGGCCTGCGCGCCAGCAAACGCCCCAGCCCCAGCAGCATGGTCATATGCCCGTCGTGGCCACACAGATGCCCTTTGCCCGGAGTCTCGGAGGACCAGGGAACACCGGACAATTCCTCGATCGGCAAGGCGTCAAGCTCGGCCCGGAACAGCACGGTCTCGCCAGGTGAGCCGCTGTCGAACACTGCCGCCACACCATGCCCACCCAATCCGGTCACTAGGCAAGCGGGACTCAGCGCGTCTAGCGCGGTCGCTATGGTCTCGGCAGTTTCCACCTCATCGCCGGATATTTCCGGGTGCTGGTGCAAGTCGCGGCGAAATGCGGTCAAAGCGACCAGATCAGAATTTGTAAGCATCACGGGGTCCCGGCTGTCGGCAGTTCCGTCAGGTCTTAGCCGAAGCTGACGCGGCTTTGGAGTCTGCCGTTACTGCCTGTGCCTTTATTCAGACCACGCGGAGAGGCGCACAAGACACATCCAGACAAGGAACCACAGCCCTGGCCCAAGATACCTAGCGCCGAGACACAACCTCAAGTAAGTTCAGGAAAAACAAGTTTCATAATTTGACGAGGGTCTCTCATGCTCCGGCTGTTGCAACTGGTTTCAGTACTTTGCTTAGCTATTCTATGCAGTTCTCCCACATACGCACAAACATCGACCTCGGGTGCCAGCAGTTCCAGTACGACCCCGGTGGTTCCTGCAGACCTGACCCCAGAGCAGGTGGACGACCTTGTGGCGCGCATGAGCGACGATCAGGTCCGCTCGCTGCTGCTGGAGCGTCTGGACGCGGTGGCCGAGGCGCATGCGGCCGCAACCGAAGGACAGGAAGATCCGCTAACCGAGATCAATGAGATCTGGGCCGAGATGGTCGCCTCGTGGACGCATGTTCTGACGACAATGCCCAATATTTTCAGTGCGCAGGTGAAAGCATTCGGCAATTTCTCAACGACTTTCGGAACCACCGGCGTGTTTGTTTTGCTGGGGCTGGTCCTTTCGGTTCTGGTGTTGGGATATATCGCCGAAAAGCTCTTCGGTTTGCTAACCCGGAAATGGCACGCACAGTCCGACGACGCAGAAGATGCCGATCTCTGGGGATCTGTAAAATATCTGTTCCAGCGCTTCTGTCATGAGATCGCGGGCTTGATCGTCTTTTACGTGGTTGTTCGCGCGGCCGGTCGGGCCCTGCTCACGACCGAGCAAATCACCTATGCGGCACCCTTTGTGTTCTTCCTGATCTGGGTTCCGCGCCTGGGAGCGGCGGTGTCGCGATTTGTTCTCGCCCCCAACAAGCCACGACTGCGGCTGGTCAATGTCGATGATCACTGGGCAAAATACCTGTACCGCAATCTAATCGGCCTGCTGATCCTGGTTGGATTGACACTGTTCGTCGTGCGCTTCAATGCGCTCAACGGCATCACTCCCGGCGAGACGCGCATCGGTTTCTGGCTAAATGCCGCGATCCATATCTATATCGGCGTCATAGCCTGGACTGCACGCGAGGGGCTGTCCCAGATGATGTTGGGGACTGACCCCGATCACACGAGGTTCGATGAACAGGTCGCGCGCTATTACCCCTATTTCGCCATCGGTGTCTCGGCAGTGATCTGGCTGCTGGTAGAGTTCCTCGCCGCGCAGCGCGATCCGGCCATCCGGGCGCTGCTGGTCAAGGGACCGCACTTCATAACGATGTTCTGGCTGCTGATCGCGCCAGCCCTGGACACGCTCATACGCGGGTTGGTGCGCCACCTGCAGCCACCGATGTCCGGCGAAGGCCCGTTGGCCGAGAAGGCTTACAAATCGACCAAGCGCAGCTATATCCGCATCGGTCGCGTTCTGGCGGGCCTGTTTGTCGTGATGATGATCGCGCGCGCCTGGCAACTCGATCTGCGTCATGTCGCCTCTGCCGGTATCGGCGCCGAGGTCGGTGGTGCGGTCATCGAATTCCTGCTCATCGTTGCAGCCGGCTATATCATCAACGAGATCGTCTCGCTCTGGGTCAACCGTCGGCTCGCGCAGGAACAGACCGCGGCCGAGTCGCTTGACGAAGAGGCCGGTGGTGAAGGTGGCGGAGCGGGCGGATCCCGCCTTGCGACAGTCCTGCCGCTTGTTCGAGTGACCGCGCAGATCACGATTGCCGTGCTTTTTGGCCTGCTGGCGCTCAGTTCTCTGGGCATAAATATCACCCCACTTCTGGCTGGTGCCGGTGTTCTGGGTCTGGCCATCGGCTTTGGCGCGCAGAAACTGGTGGCCGACATCGTGGGCGGCGTGTTCTTCCTGATTGATGACGCCTTCCGCGTGGGCGAATATGTCGATGTGGGCGGCACCACCGGCACCGTCGAAAAGATCTCGATCCGATCAATGCAACTGCGCCACCATCGCGGCCCTGTGCACACGATCCCGTATGGCGAGATTCAGAAGCTGACCAATTACAGTCGCGACTGGGTGATCATGAAGCTGAAATTCACCGTGCCGTTCGACACCGACCCCAACAAGGTCAAGAAGATCTTCAAGAAGATCGGCGCCGAGATGATCGCGGACGAGACCCACAAGGACGGATTCCTGGAGCCGTTCAAATCGCAGGGCGTCTTCGATTTCGACGATGTCGGCATGATCATCCGGGGCAAGTTCATGGCCATCCCCGGCAAGCAGTTCACCCTGCGCAAGGAAATCTACAACCGCGTCAAGGCCGCCTTTAAGGAAAACGGCATCGACTTCGCCCGCCGCGAAGTGCGCGTTGCGATCCCCGGTCTGGACGAGGCCGAACATGTCACGGATGAGCAAAAGGCCGCGCTTGGGGCCGCTGCCGGCGAGGCGGTCAACCAGCAACTGGCCAAAGATAAAGCCGCAAAGTCCGGTGGATGACATGAGGTTGGGCAGCCCCTTTGGTGCAAAGAGGCTGCCCGGTCGATCACATTGCGCTGGACTTGCTGCGTTTTACCCGGCCCGGCGGCAAGCCGGGCCAATATGCCCCGACGGCCCCGATACCGGCTGATCGCGCGCGCCCCCTTCCCCCCGGCGCTGCCTTCGCCTAAAAGGCGCGAAACATTGCCATCTCGGGGACCAGACAGGATGCAAGAGCCAGCCATCACGCCGGAACTGATCGAAAGCCATGGGCTGAAACCCGATGAATACGAGATGATCCTTCAGATCATCGGCCGCGAACCGAGTTTCACCGAGTTGGGTATTTTTTCGGCCATGTGGAACGAGCATTGTTCCTACAAATCTTCCAAGAAATGGCTACGCACCCTGCCCACCTCGGGCCCGCAAGTGATCTGCGGCCCCGGTGAGAATGCGGGCGTGGTCGATATCGGCGACGGTCAGGCCGTGGTCTTCAAGATGGAAAGCCACAATCACCCATCCTACATCGAGCCCTATCAGGGTGCGGCAACAGGCGTCGGCGGTATCCTGCGCGATGTGTTCACCATGGGCGCGCGCCCCGTCGCCTCGATGAATGCGCTCAGTTTTGGCGAACCGGACCACCCCAAGACACGGCAACTGGTCAACGGCGTGGTCGAGGGCATCGGCGGCTATGGCAACTGTTTCGGTGTGCCCTGCGTGGGCGGCGAAGTGCGGTTCCATCCTGCCTATAACGGCAACTGTCTGGTGAATGCCTTTGCCGCTGGCTTGGCCGACAGTGACAAGATTTTCTATTCCGCGGCCTCGGGCATCGGCATGCCGGTGGTCTATCTGGGTGCCAAGACCGGGCGCGACGGCGTCGGCGGCGCGACCATGGCCAGCGCCGAGTTCGACGACACGATCGAAGACAAACGCCCCACCGTTCAGGTCGGCGACCCCTTCACCGAAAAGCGCCTGATGGAGGCGACGCTGGAGCTGATGCAGACCGGAGCCGTGATCTCGATCCAGGATATGGGCGCTGCCGGTCTGACCTGTTCCGCCGTTGAAATGGGCGACAAGGGCGGTCTGGGCGTGCGGCTCGATCTAGAAAACGTGCCCCAGCGCGAAGACAACATGACCGCCTATGAGATGATGCTGTCGGAATCGCAGGAACGCATGCTCATGGTCCTCAAGCCCGAGCTTGAGGCCGAAGCCCGCGCCGTGTTCGAAAAATGGGATCTGGATTTCGCCATCGTAGGTGAAACCATCGCCGAAGACCGCTTCCTGATCGTCCACAACGGCGAGGTCAAAGCCGATCTGGTCCTGTCCAAACTGTCCTCGACCGCCCCGGAATATGACCGCCCGTGGGAACCGACGCCCGAGGCCGAAGAGCTGGCCGACGTTCCGCAAATCGACCCGATTGACGGTCTGCGCGCCCTACTCGCCTCGCCTAACTACGCGGGCAAACAGTGGGTCTACGAGCAATATGACACCATGGTCATGGCCGACAGTGCCCGCACGCCCGGTCTGGGCGCGGGCATGATCCGCGTGCATGGCACTGACAAGCTACTGGCCTTCACCTCCGACGTGACGCCGCGCTATGTGCGCGCCAACCCGGTCGAGGGGGGCAAGCAGGCGGTGGCCGAGGCTTATCGCAATCTCACCGCCGTGGGCGCAACGCCGCTGGCCTCGACCGACAACCTGAATTTCGGCAACCCCGAAAAGCCCGAAATCATGGGCCAGTTCGTCGGCGCGATCAAAGGCATCGGTGCCGCTTGTGCTGCGCTTGATATGCCGATCGTTTCGGGCAATGTCTCGCTTTATAACGAGACCGACGGTCAGGGCATCCTGCCCACCCCCACGATCGGCGCGGTTGGCCTGCTCAACCACACCGACGACATCATCGGCAGTGAGGTGCGCGAGGGCCATGTGGCGCTGCTCATCGGCGAAACCGCAGGTCATCTGGGCCAATCCGCCCTGCTGGCCGAGGTGTTCAACCGCGAAGACGGCGATGCGCCGCAGGTCGGTCTGGACGCCGAAAAGCGCAATGGCAATTTCATCCGAGACAATCGCGCGTTTATCAAAGCCTGCACCGATCTCAGCGATGGCGGGCTGGCGATGGCCGCGTTTGAACTGGCCGAAGCCGCCGGCGTTGGCGTTCAGCTTGACGATGCGGCCACCGAAAAGCTGTTTGGCGAGGATCAGGCGCGCTATCTGGTCGCCTGCAACTTCGATCAGGCCGAGGCGCTGATGATTGCCGCCGGACAGGCTGGCGTCACCATCGAAACCGTGGGCCGTTTCACCGGCAGCAGCGTGCGAATAGGCAGTTCCGAGGCGGCGCTGGACGATCTGGCCGGGACATTTCGACAGAGCTTTGCCGCGGCGGTGGCCTGAGCCCCGGAAACAAGCAATTCCGGGCGCGTGCATCCCTTGCACGTGCCCCCACTCCGCTCTACTTCTTGAGTGAGACCATCAGGAGACGACCTACATGCCAATGAGCGCCCATGAAATCGAACATCTGCTGCGCGAGGCCTTTCCGGATGCGGAGATTCAGGTCGGCGGCAGCGACGGCGTTCACATGTCCGCCATGGTGGTGGATGAAAGCTTTCGCGGCAAGAACCGCGTCCAGCAGCAACGCGCCGTCTATGCCGCGCTGAAGGGCAAGATGGACGGGTCCGATGGCGAGTTGCACGCACTGGCACTGACGACCAAAGCACCGGAGTAATGGATGATCCGATCGGGTGGGTGCTGCTGCGACTAACCGGGTTGGTATTCGATCTCATTAGCGCTCTTGCGATCTTGTTTTGTGACCTGCCAAAGTTTCTAAAATACGAACCCATATATTGGCAGATCACACGGTTAATGCGCCGCCGCGCCTACGAACGACGTAAAGGATGAGTGCCGAAAATGACCCCTTGGTTCATCTGGATCGCAGGCGGAATTGCCACTCTGGTGGTTGCCGCCGCGCTGACAGAGGCCTATGTGAAGCGGAACAGAAAACGACGCCTGTCGGATATGCGCCCCGATCCCGACAAGATCAGCAAGATCGCAGGCATCGACCGCTATGGATTGGACCCGGTGGCTTTGGCACAGGCCGAGCACCGGCGACTGGAGACTGAGGGCTGGAACAAGGACCAGCCGAACACGGACACAACACACGCGACCGCGCGCGAAGAGGACCAGCAAGATGAGCGACGTTAAGACCCAGATCGACGAGACCGTCAAAGCCAATGATGTGGTGCTGTACATGAAAGGCACCAAAGAGATGCCACAATGCGGATTCTCGTCCCGCGTGGCAGGTGTGCTGAACTATATGGGCGTGGATTTTTCCGACGTGAATGTGCTGGCCGATGAAGCGCTCCGTCAGGGCATCAAGGATTATTCCGACTGGCCCACCGTTCCGCAGCTTTATGTCAAAGGCGAGTTTGTTGGCGGTTGCGACATCATCACCGAGATGACGCTGTCAGGCGAGTTGGACACCCTTTTTGAAGAAAACGGCGTCGCCTATGACAAGGACGCCGCCGACAAGATCCGCGAAGCCAACGCCTGATCACTCGGTTTTGCAGGCGTCGTAGATACGTGTGCTATTGTCTCCTGCGACCCAATCGAGGGTCGCAGACTTGCCTTTGATCCACCAGATATAGCTGGTTCCGGTATTGCCGAAACGGACGCCCGAACCGGATCGCAACTGCCCCAAAGCCACCTGCTGACCTTCTACCGTCAGGATCACGCCCTCTGGCACATAGGTCGCCAGAACCCTGGCCCCGCGCTCGCACGCATAGGTCGCAGTCTTAAAATCATCGGCAAAACATGGCGTGGCCATGATCGCGACGCCAAAAACAAGAGGCGCGACTTTCACCTTGTCTGCGCCTTTTCCTCGACCTCCGCAGCCAGAGATTCCGCACGCGCGGCAAGCTCGGCCAGCGTGTCGGTGACAAAGGGCGGCACCACGGCCACCTCGATCTGTTCCGGTTCCGGCAGCGGCATGTTGCGCAACTGCGCAAGCTCGGCCTCCTGCTCGCCCAATTGCGCCTCAAGCTCTCTGACCCGATCGCCAAGCCCGGCGGTCTTGTCCGCCAGCATCAGCCCGGCCATCAGCAGCATCCGGCCCTCGGGCATGCGACCGATCTGATCCGACAGCACCTGCGCCTCGTCATCCAGCATCGCGGCGGCGGAGTGCAGAAACTGCTCTTCTCCAGGCTGACAGGAGACTTCGAAGGCGCGCGTGCCAATGGTGATGGTAATATTGGGCATTACGCTTCCTCCCCTTCGACCAGTTCCGCCTGCGCCAGCAACGGCTCAAGCTGCGCCAGCACCGCCTGGGCTTCGGCCATGTCGGTGGCCCGGGCCGAACGCAGCGCCTCAAGCTCGGCCTGCAGCGCGTGGTTGATCAGTTCGGGGTCACCGACCCCGGCGGCATTGGCCTCGCGCAGCGCGCCATTGACCTCGCGCAGCTGCTCATTCGCCTTGCGCAGCCGCTGCAAATCGTCGTCCAGCCGCGCCATTGCCGCGCCGTGGCTGACCCGCTCGGCACGCAGCATGTCATTCTCGGTGCGCAGATCGCGCGCCTGTTCGGTGTCCGCCATCGCCGCGCGCAGGTTCTCGATCTCGGCTTTCAGCGGTTCGGCATCCTCGACGCTTTCCAGCCGAACCCGCAGCACGTCATTCTCGGTGCGCAGGTCCTCGACCGCATTGGCGGCAGATGCCGCAGCCTCTTCGGCCCCAGCCCGTTCGGACAGCAGCGCCTGCGCCTCGTCCAAGTGGGCGCGCAAAGCCGCCAGCTCTTCGCCATCCCCGTCAGCCCGCTGCGCCAGCTCGACCTCGTGGCGTGCCTTCAACACCTTGAGACGTTCCTCTAGCTGGGCATTGGCCAGCTTTTCGTCTTCCAGCGCGGCCAGCAGATCCGTGTCCGGCGCGCCTTGTGTCTCAGCGACCTCAGCCACCGGTGCAGGCAGGCTTGACAATATTTCGACCCCGGCACCGATCCGGTCCATCGCGGCCGCAATACGGCGTTGCAATTCCTCAATCTGGCTCATGCCCCTCACCCAATCTTCCTGCGGTTCTTGTTCTTCATCCCGGCTGCCCCCGCATCATAAACCACACGAATCGGGCACCGGTTCGATTGAAATTACTCTAGCGAATGCGCGGCGAAAATACCCCCCTTTTGCTTTCAATCACTTGAGACCTACAGTTCATGCGCGGAAAGACGCAAATCCCGGTTCTGCTTGCACTTCGGGGGCTGAATGGTATTCAGCGCCGCAACCGCCCTTAACCCAAAGGAACAAGCCCCGTGGACCTGACTGCGCTGCGTAAAGCGAACCCTGAACATTGGGCCAAGGCAACGGCCATCCGTACCCTGACCCTTGATGCCGTCGCCGCCGCCAATTCCGGCCATTCCGGCATGCCGATGGGGATGGCCGATGTCGCGACCGTGCTGTTCGAAAAGCACCTGAATTTCGACGCCGCCAACCCGACCTGGCCCGATCGCGACCGGTTCATCCTGTCGGCAGGCCATGGCTCGATGCTGATCTATTCGCTGCTCTATCTCACCGGCAACCCGCATATCACGCTGGACGAGATCAGGAACTTCCGCCAACTCGGCGCCAAGACCGCCGGTCACCCCGAGAATTTCCTGGCCGACGGGATCGAGACCACAACCGGCCCGCTGGGTCAGGGCATCGCCAACGCGGTAGGGTTCGCCATCGCCGAAGAAGTCCAGCGCGCCCATTACGGCAAGAAGGTGGTCGACCACTATACCTATGTGATCGCCGGGGACGGCTGCCTGATGGAAGGTGTCAGCCAGGAAGCGCTCACCCTCGCGGGCCGTCTGGAGCTGGGCAAGCTGATCGTCTTCTGGGATGACAACAACATCACCATCGATGGCACCGTCGATATGGCCGACCGCACCGATCAGGTCGAACGTTTCCGCGCCTCGAACTGGCACGTGATCGAGATCGACGGCCATGATCCCGCCGCCATCGACGCCGCCATTATCGAAGCCAAGAAGTCCGACCTGCCCACGATGATCGCCTGCGAGAGCCATATTGCATTGGGGCACGCG
The DNA here is from genome assembly GCF_041537925.1 of Ruegeria hyattellae. Taxonomy (NCBI): domain Bacteria; kingdom Pseudomonadati; phylum Pseudomonadota; class Alphaproteobacteria; order Rhodobacterales; family Roseobacteraceae; genus Ruegeria; species Ruegeria hyattellae. The sequence continues at coordinate 476,386 of NZ_JBGOSH010000001.1, forward strand.
GCACAGGACACCTCCAAAGGCCACGGCGCGCTGACCGATCAGGCCCAGCTGGAGGCCGCGAAAGAGGCCTATGGCTGGCCGCACGGCGCGTTTGAGGTCCCGGCAGATGTGAAGTCGGCATGGGAGGCTATCGGCGCCCGCGGTGCCGACGCCCGCGCCGCCTGGGAAGAGCGGTTCGCGCAGATATCCGAGCGCAAGCAGGCCGAGTTCAACCGTGCCTATGCCGGAGATACCCCCAAGAAGCTGAGCAGCGCCATCCGTGCGCTGAAAAAGCAGGTTTCCGAGGATCAGCCGAAACTGGCCACCCGCGCCGCCTCGGAAAAGGTGTTGGGCGTCGTGAATCCGATCCTGTCCGAGACCGTGGGCGGCTCGGCCGACCTGACCGGGTCGAACAACACAAAGACTGCTGATCTGGGCGTGTTCCTGCCGGAAAACCGCAAGGGCCGGTATATCCACTACGGCATCCGCGAACATGGCATGGCCTCGGCAATGAACGGCATGGCGCTGCATGGCGGCATCCGCCCCTATGGCGGCACTTTCATGGCCTTCACCGATTATGCCCGCCCGGCGATGCGTCTGGCCGCGCTGATGAAGATCCCGACCACCTTCGTGATGACCCACGATTCCATCGGTCTGGGCGAGGATGGCCCGACCCACCAGCCGGTCGAGCATCTGGCCATCTCGCGCGCCACGCCCAACACAAATGTGTTCCGCCCCGCCGACATGGTGGAAACGGCCGAGGCCTGGGAACTGGCGCTGTCGTCCAAGGACACGCCTTCGGTCCTATCCCTGACCCGTCAGGGCCTGCCCACCGTGCGAACCGAGCACAAGGCCAAGAACCTCACCGCGCAAGGTGCTTATGTGCTGGCCGATGCCGAGGCCAAGCGCCAGGCGATCCTGATCGCCACCGGCTCGGAAGTGTCCATCGCAATGGAGGCCAAGGCCAAGCTGGAAGCCGAGGGCATTGGCACCCGTGTCGTCTCCATGCCCTGCATGGAGCTGTTCGCGGCACAGGACGAAGCCTATCGCAAACGCGTCCTGCCCGGAGGCCCTGTCCGCGTCGGCATCGAAGCCGCCGTGCGTGCAGGCGGCTGGGACCGCTGGCTGCTGGGCGAGCGCGGCCGCGAAGCCAAGGCTGCATTCATCGGCATGTCCAGCTTCGGCGCCTCGGCCCCCGCCGGTCACCTCTACGAGCATTTCGGCATCACCGCAGAAGCAACCGTGACAAAGGTCAAGGAATTGCTGGACTGATCCAGACTCCTATCAGACCAGAAGAAAGGGCGCTCGCCAGAGCGCCCTTTGTCGTTTCAAAGGTGCCGAAACTCGAATGTCAGCGTTGCAGACTTGGCTGCCATATTCCCCCCTTGCCCTTATCCCTTACCTGATGCAAACTTTTTTGCGGGGAGGGATGTCTGTTTCACCGCTGGGTCTGTTGGCAATCGGACCAACGCGGTGCCATGCTTTGGGAGGAGTGTGTCATGACATCCAAGCCCACAGGTTCCACACCACCGGACAATCTGACGCCGCAGCAGCAGGCCATGTCCAAGGTCAATAAGGTGACTGCGGGTGATATCACCGCGTCGCTGAAGGCCGGGTTTTCCGACTTTCTGGCACGCCCCTTCATGAGCGGCTTCTTCGGCCTGTTCTATGCGGTTTTCGGAATCCTGTTTGTTTGGAGCCTGGTCTGGCTTGGCAAGATCTGGATGATCATTCCCGCCGTTGTAGGCTTTCCGCTGGTCGCACCTTTCGCCGCCGCCGGGCTTTATGAAATGTCCCGCAGGTTGCAGAAGGGAAAGAGTTTTGGTTGGTCTGAAATCCTCACCGTCATAGCCAATCAACGCAAGCGCGAAATGGGATGGATGGCCTTTGTCACCCTATTCATTTTCTGGGTGTGGATTTACCAGGTTCGGCTTTGGCTGGCGATCATCCTGCAGGATGCTTCCTTCTCGGATTTTGATGGGTTTTTGAACACCGTATTCTTCACACCGCAGGGCTGGACCTTTCTTGCTATTGGCACCTGCGTAGGCGCATTTCTGTCGGCTGTACTATTCTCAGTGACCGTCGTCGCCATGCCCATGCTGCTCGACCGGGAAACCAATTTTGTTTCCGCCATGCTAATGTCCATTCGCGTCGTCACGGAAAACCCGGTGGTCATGCTCACCTGGGCGGCGATCATCTCGGTCACCATGTTATTGTCGCTGGTTCCTGCGTTTCTGGGCCTGATCTTCACCTTGCCGATCCTTGGTCACACCACATGGCATCTCTATCAGCGGGCTGTGCCGCCAGCGGAGGGGTGATCTATCCAACCATCACCTTCAGCTGCTGCATGTTTTTTTCGTCTGCAGGGAAGTAAAGCTCAATTTTCAGATCGTCGAAGAGCAAGTCCTCGGGCAAACCGAATTGAGCAATGGCAGCAAACAGCGGCAGGCAAATATTGCCGATCCTGAAGATGGCCTGAACAACCGGGCAGAACGTTTCAGAGGAGACCCCTTCTACTTGCCGCTCGGGACAGGGTTGATCCTCTATACGATTGGGTCAAGAAGCCTACCCGCGGCAGAGCTCACATTGCTCTCCTTGGCGGAATCTTTGCTAAGTCCGCTTTGGGCTCTATGCGGACTTCCCAGAGAATGCCCCAAGAACCGGCCCGATCACCTTCGTCGCCACCGGGATCAGCACAAAGCCCCAAGCCAGACCAAAGATGCCATCCATTGTGGCCTTTGACACCCATTCCACGACGCCTGTCCACTGTTCTGACACCGCGTGACCCAGGGCATAGGCCCAGTCGTGGATGTGATGGCCCAGCCAGCCAAAGTCCAGCACTTCCAGTCCGTGGATCACGATCGACCCGCCCACCCAGAGCATCGCGGCAGTGCCAACAATCGACAGCGTCTTCATCACGCCGGGCATCGCCTTGACCAGACCCCGCCCCAACCCGCGCCCGATCGGGGTTGGCGCGTTGTTGGCCATAAAAAGACCCACGTCATCCATTTTCACGATCAGCGCGACAGAGCCGTAAACGGCGACCGTCACGCCAAGACCCACAACCGCCAGCGTCGCGCCCTGCATCCAGACGTTCGGAGCCTCTATGGCCGCCAGGGCGATGGTCATGATTTCGGCCGACAGGATGAAGTCCGTCTTGATCGCCCCCCTGACCTTCTGCTCCTCCAGATGGCCGGGGTCTCGCTCCTTCAGGTCCTCATGAACGCTGTGACTGCCATGCGGGAACAGCGCGTGGAATATCTTTTCCGCGCCTTCGAAACATAAGTAAGACCCGCCGATCATCAGCAACGGCGTGATCAGCCAGGGCGCGAAATTGGCCAGCAACAGCGCCACCGGTAGCAAGAGAACGATCTTGTTGAACACCGATCCGCGCGCGATACGCCAGATGATCGGCAGCTCGCGCGCGGGCGCAAAGCCCTGAACGTATTTCGGCGTCACGGCGGCATCGTCGATGATCACACCCGCCGTCTTTGCCCCCGCCTTGCCCGCCGCAGCGACCACATCGTCGACCGATGCCGCTGCCACTTTGGCAATACCCGCCACGTCGTCCAGCAAAGCCAGCAAGCCGCTCATCTTCGATTCTCCTGATCAATCCGACCGCTGGCAGGTTATCTGTTCACGCTGTTAGCACAAGCGTTAGCGCAACCGTCACAGGTTTGCGCTAACAGGCTCGTTTTATTGGTTTTTTAGGCTTCACCTGGAAGCTATGGCTGTCTATATGGCAGCAAGATCCACGTCGTCGGAGCAATATATGACCATCAAGGTAGGTATCAACGGGTTCGGTCGCATCGGTCGCTGCACCCTGTCCCATATCGCGGCATCCAGCCGTAACGATATCGAAGTCATCAAGGTCAACGCCACCGGGCCGCTGGAAACTTCGGCGCATCTGCTGAAATATGACAGCAACCATGGCCGCTTTCCGCGCGACATCATCATCGATGAGAAAACCATGGATCTGGGCCGTGGCCCGATGCAGATGTTCTCGACCTATGACATGGGCCAGCTGGACTGGGAAGGCTGCGACGTGGTGCTGGAATGCACCGGCAAGTTCAATGACGGGCTCAAGGCCAACACCCATTTCGAGCGCGGCGCGCAGAAGGTGCTGCTGTCGGCGCCTGGCAAGAACGTGGACAAGACAATCGTCTATGGCGTCAACGACGAAACGCTGACACCCGAAGACCGGATGATCTCGAACGGCTCCTGCACCACCAACTGCCTGGCCCCGCTGGCCAAGGTGCTGGACCGCGCCATCGGGATCGAGCATGGCATCATGACCACGATCCACGCCTATACCGGGGATCAGCCGACGCTGGACCGCCGCCACGAGGACCTGTACCGCGCCCGCGCTGCCGCGATGGCGATGATCCCGACCTCCACCGGGGCCGCCAAGGCGCTGGGTGAGGTTCTGCCGAACCTCAAGGGCCGGCTCGACGGGTCGGCCATTCGCGTGCCGACCCCGAATGTGTCGGCCGTTGACCTGACCTTCCGCGCCTCGCGCGATGTGACCCGCGAAGAGGTCAACGCCATCGTCGCCGAAGCCGCGCAAGGCCCGATGTCACGGGTGCTGGGCTATGAGCCCGCGCCGCTGGTCTCGGTCGATTTCAACCATTCCGAGGAAAGCTCGATCTTTGCCCCTGATCAGACCCGCGTGGTCGACAATCGCATGGTGCGGGTGCTGGCCTGGTATGACAATGAATGGGGCTTCTCGGTTCGCATGGCGGATGTGGCGGTGGCGATGGGTCGCTTGAATTGAACCCATTAAGCGCTTGAGAAATAACGCCCGCTCAGGTTATCTGAGCGGGCGTTTTTCTTTTTTCCCGAGGACCGGATGACAAATCAGATTGCCATTTGGCTTGGGGGTATCCTGCTCGTCGCCGTTGTCGGGGATATCATTCTGTTCGGGACCGAACATATTCTGTTTCTCGGCCGTAAGCTGTTCGACCTGCTGCAATGGCTGGCCTTCTGGCGCTGAAGGTCAGAGCGGAACTTTGCGAACCACATGGACGTCGCCCTGCCCTCTGTCCCGCGTATAGCGCATTTGCGCGCCATTCACTTCGATGCGCTCGCAATCGGTCTCGGCCGGTGCATCGGGAAGGGATAGCGTGCGGCAGAAAAACCCGTCCTGCCAAAGCCAGCGTCCCTCAAATGCGACCCCGTCCGAGGTTCCGGCAAAGCTTCCATCCGGACGGATCACAAAGCGCAGGCCCGGCGCCTCGAATCGACTAACCGCGATGAAGGCGCAGAAAGCCGCGCGCGTTTCGATACGATCCCATACCAAAGACACCTGCCCGCCCGCTAACGCGCAAGCCGTTCGTCCAGAGCGGTCTTGACGCGCGGCGGCACGAATTTCGACACATCGCCACCCAGCCGCGCGATTTCCTTGACCAGTTTCGAGGCTATGGCCTGATGCCGCAGATCGGCCATCAGAAACACCGTTTCGATCGTGTCATCCAGCGCCCGGTTCATGCCGACCATCTGGTATTCATACTCGAAATCCGCAACAGCGCGCAGCCCGCGCACGATGGTCTGAGCTCCCACATCGCGGGCGCAGTCGATCAACAGGTTCTCAAACGGATGCGCCACGATTTCGGCGCCTGTCTCCTGGCACAGGGAGACACATTCGGCCTCGATCATGGCGACACGCTCTTCCAGCGAGAACATTGGCCCCTTGTCGCGGTTGATCGCGACACCGATCACCAGTCGATCCACCATCAGAGCCGCCCGGCGAATGATGTCGATATGACCCAGTGTGATCGGGTCAAAGGTTCCGGGATACAAAGCAGTTCTCATGGCAGGCCTCTGCGCAAAAAAATTGCGCCGCAAAGAACCACATGCGGCCTGCAAGCGCAATATGGCAAATCAGTGCCCCATGATCATGCCCTGAAGCGCGTCCTTTTCCATTGCGACTTCAGCGAGTTGCGCCTTGACCGCATCCCCCAGCGTCACGATCCCAACCAGTTTGCCGTCCTCAAGCACCGGCATGTGACGGAACCGCCCCTCGGTCATCTGTTCCAAAACGTCCTGCACGCTCGCCTCGCGGCTGCAAGTCACTAGGTTGCTGGTCATGTATGCGTTGACAGGTTGGGTCAAGCAGCCACTGCCGCTGGCGGCAAGCTCACGCACGATATCGCGCTCCGACAGGATGCCGTCCGGCGTTTCCCCATCATCCGAGACCACCACGGTACCGATCCGTTTTTCGGCCAGGACCTGCGCTGCCTCGGACACCAATGTCGACGTCTTGACGGTCACCACTTCGGAACCGGACTTGGATTTCAGGATTGCCTGGACAAGCATTTGCGTTACCTCGGTATTATTTCCTGCATGCCCCGAGCGTTGCCCCTTGGCCGCGTCCTGTCAAGTCAACCCTTCCAACCGGGCCACTTCGTCGCGAATCCCGGTGCTCAGGGCGGCGGCAAAGCGGTTCAGACGCTCGCTGCGCTGGTCGCCCTGGTGGCGCACCAGATAGAAACTGCGGGTCAGGCTGATCTCTTCGGTCAGAAATTTGCGCAAGTCCGGGTGGAACGGCAGAGTGAAATCATGGGCAACGCCCACGCCCGAGCCATGCGACATCTGCCGCAACTGTACAGAGACCGAGTTCGAGGCCAGTGCCACCCGTTGGATGCCGATATCGTTGAGGTAGTCCAACTCTCGGTCAAAGATCATGTCGGGAATATAGCCGATCATCCGGTGCCCGCGCAGATCCGCGACATTGTGGATCGGCGGATGGGTCTCAAGATAGTGCTTTGTGGCCACGATATGCAGCTTGTAGTCGCTGATCTTCTGGACCAGCAACTGCCCCGCTGTGGGGACGCTGACGGTGATCGCCATATCCGCCTCGCGCCGCGACAGGTTGATGATGCGCGGCAAGGCCAGGATCTGGATATCAAGCTCAGGGTTGGCGTCGCAGATGCGGGCGCAGACCTGCGGCAACAGGTAATTGGCGCTGCCATCCGGTGCGCCGATGCGGATCTGCCCGGTCAGTGTCTCGGCAGGCCCCGACATCGCGCCCGCGGCGGCGCGTATCGCCTCTTCCGCCTGCTCACCATGGGTCAGCAGCCGCTCTCCGGCGGCGGTCAGCACATAGCCCTGCGGCGACTTGGTGAACAACGGCGCGTCCAGCGCGGCCTCCAACCGGGCGATCCGCCGTCCCACCGTGGCCGGGTCCAGCTTGAGCAGCCGCCCGGCGCCGGACAGACTCTGCTCGCGCGCCACGGTCAGAAACACTTTCATATCGTCCCAGTTCGGTTCCATGGCACCCATACCTGAATTTTTGCAAAACCGCTTTGGAACATTGCCTCTGTTCAGGGGATTTTTGCAAGCCTATGGTAGCCCCAAATTGAACCGGAGGAGTCTGAGATGCAGGAACTGTCCCACTTCATCAATGGTGCGTACGCCGCCGGAGCGTCCGGCCGTTTTGCCGATGTCTTCAACCCCGCCACCGGCGAAGTGCAATCGCGATGCCCGATGGCCAGCGTAGCCGAAACCACAGCCGCCATTGAAAACGCTGCCGCCGCGCAGCCTGAGTGGGGGGCCACCAACCCGCAGAAACGCGCGCGGGTGATGATGGCGATGGTCGGGCTGATGAACCGCGACATGGACAAGCTGGCCGAGGCGCTCAGCCGCGAGCACGGCAAGACCCTGCCCGACGCCAAGGGCGACCTGCAGCGCGGGCTCGAGGTGATCGAGTATTGCATCGGCGCACCGCAGATGCTGAAGGGCGAGTACACCGACAGCGCCGGTCCCGGCATCGACATGTACTCGATGCGCCAGCCGCTGGGCGTCGTAGCGTCGATCATGCCGTTCAACTTCCCCGCCATGATGCCGCTCTGGCATGTGGGCCCCGCGCTGGCCTGCGGCAACGCCGTGGTGTTGAAACCCTCTGAGCGCGACCCCTCGGTGCCGCTGATGCTGGCTGAACTATTCGTCGAGGCCGGGCTGCCCAAGGGCGTGTTCCAGGTCGTCAACGGCGACAAAGAGGCGGTCGACACCCTGCTGGACAGCGAGATCATTCAGGGTGTCTCCTTTGTGGGGTCCACCCCGATCGCGCAGTATATCTACTCCCGCGCCACCGCGAACGGCAAACGCGCGCAGTGCTTTGGCGGCGCCAAGAACCATATGATCGTGATGCCGGATGCTGACATGGACCAGGCCGCCGACGCACTCGTAGGGGCCGGGTTCGGCGCCGCGGGCGAACGGTGCATGGCCGTTTCGGTTGCCGTTCCTGTGGGCGAGGACACCGCTGACGCCCTGATCGAGAAACTGGTGCCCCGCATCGAAAAGCTCAAGGTCGGCCCCTACACGTCAGGCGACGATGTCGATATGGGTCCGGTCGTGACCCGCGATGCGAAAGAGCGGATCATGGGCCTGATCCAGTCCGGCGTCGATCAGGGTGCAGAACTGGTGGTCGACAACCGCGATTTCAGCTTGCAAGGCTATGAGGACGGCTTCTTCGTCGGCCCGCACCTCTTCGACCGCGTGACCCCTGACATGGACATCTACAAGCAGGAGATCTTTGGCCCGGTCCTGTCCACCGTGCGCGCAGGCTCCTACGAAGAGGCCATCGGTCTGGCAATGGATCACGAATACGGCAACGGCACTGCCATCTACACCCGCGATGGCGACACCGCCCGCGATTTCGCCAGCCGCATCAATATCGGCATGGTCGGCATCAACGTCCCGATCCCGGTGCCGCTGGCCTATCACACCTTCGGCGGCTGGAAAAAATCCATGTTCGGCGACCTCAACCAGCACGGGCCGGATTCGTTCAAGTTCTACACCCGCACCAAAACCGTCACCGCGCGCTGGCCCTCGGGCATCAAAGAAGGCGGCGAATTCAACTTCAAAGCCATGGACTGACGTAACGACATCTGCTGCCCGGCCCCCTGCCGGGCAGCAATCACAGTCTTTTCATCTGCCCCCTCTGGTCAGACGCCGCGCGAGCCCCTATTTTCTGCGCGAAGAATTGAGCAGATGATGGAGGCAACTTTGCCGAACTCCCGGATCACCCGCCGCGGCGCCCTGCTGGGCGTTGCCGCCACCCTCGCAACCCCGGCCCTTGTGCGCGCCCAAAGCAGCGACGCCTTCCCGCAGACCGAACAACCCATCAGCGCGCAAGTGCCGGTGAACCGCAACGTCTCGTCCTTCCGCCGCCAGAACTGGCAGGACCATTTCGACACGCTGGGCAAGGGTGCGCTGCTGGCCGACATTACCAGCCGCGCGGTGCACTATTGGGGACCCGATGGCGAATATCGCCTTTTCCCCTCTTCGGTCCCGATGAGCGAGGAACTGACCAAGCGCGGCTATACAAAAGTGGTGCGCAAGACCGAGTTCCCAAGCTGGACCCCCACATCCAACATGCGCGAACGCGACCCGACTCTGCCGGTTCGGATAGAAGGCGGCGATCCCGGCAATCCACTGGGCACCCGCGCCATGTACCTGGACTGGCCCGCCTATCTGGTACACGGCACCCACGACACCCGCAAAATCGGACGGATGAGTTCATCCGGCTGCATCGGCCTCTATAACGAGCACGTGGAACAACTCTATCCGCTGGTCCAGATCGGCACTCAGGTGCGCCTGATCTGAGGCGCATCATCCGATAGGAACGCACTCGGGTCTGGGGCAACGCCCCAGCGCCTGCATGGCGTGAATGCAAACAAAAAATGCATGCCGCAGGCGTTCCTTTCCGGAAAAAACCCGCTCAGCGTTTGCGCACCCACAAGCTCTGTGCCCGTCCACCTTGCAGAAACGGCAGCGCCTGCGTCGCGTCGGGGCGGTCCTGCTGTAGGTAGTACCCGGGCCAGAGCATCTCATACCCGCCGCCCTGCAACAGCACATGCAGCATGTATTGCTCGCCCCAGGACGGGCAGTCATAGAAAAACCGTTTGGGGTATTCATAGGGCAGGAAAACATCATGCACATGGATCACCACACCCGGGGCCAGCTGCGGAATGATGTTGCAGAACAGATGTGCTACATCATTTCCAAGTCGCACCTGATGGCTGGAATCGATGAACAGCACATCGCCCGCCCCAAGCGTTGAGAACAGCACCGGATCGACCTCTTCCACCCGCTTCTGCTCGAACGCATCCACCACATGGGCGATATCGGCACGCGGATAGGGATCGATGGCGGTGATCTGTGTCTGCAACCCGCCATCCAGCGCTGCCTGCCGAGTTACACGGGTGGAATTGCCGCAGCCCACTTCGATCACCCGTGACGGCGCATAGCGGCGGATCATCAGATAGAGCGCATCCGCATCCGGGCGGTCGTAATAGCCGTTCATGGGCAGATAACCGGTCTGGTTCCGCCCCGGATCCTGCAGCGCGTGCAGGCTCTCGGCATGGGTCTCATATTCCGCCACCAGAGGCGCGATATCGAACCCTTCCATCCCCGGAGACAAGGCATAGGCGGGCCGCTTCAGCCCTCCGCGCCGCTCGAAACCCACAAGCCGCTCGCGTTCGGCCATCTCGTCCATTCGATCGATGAGCTTGACATCAAACGGATCAAGCAACGCATTGAGTTTCGGGAATTTCCGCTTTTTCTGTTTCACGCCCGCTCCTGATCCTGATCCTGCACGTTTCCGGCTCAATAGCGGGATTTGCCGGAAGTTCAAACCCAAGCTGCACAGTGCCGCAGGCGCATCCAGCGATCAACAATTCGCAACGCATCAGATATCCCGGCAAAATGACCTGAATCTGGCTTTCAACTTCGTTTCATTCCCTCTGTCTTCAAGATTGATCGATTTCAGTTTCCAGTACCACTAAAGGTATTCGGCAAAGGCCGGTTGCGCCTTCGCCGCTTGGGCAAACGCGCCCATCGACCTGATCGGGATCAAACGACATCAAAGCGCTTTCTCAATTCCAGCGCTCTGCCATACGGTCGGCCCACCAGAAAGAACCGGCATATGACCGACGAAAAAGCAAACCATTGGGACCAAGCGGGCTTGAAATGTTCACAAGACTCATCTTGGACGCGGCCGCAGATTGCCGGTACCTTGGCGCGCTGCAGGCTCCTGCCGCTGGGTTAGAGGCGAATGACGGGCTGGCGGTTCGGTTGTCGTTCCGCCTTGGCCACCTTAAATGCGTTCTGAGCGATCGGGCGCAAGCGGGACAAGGTCCGTTGTTTCGCGTCCGGGCGCGCCTCCTAGTCCATCGGAACATGCAGAAGGGTCGCCAGAATGTGCACATAAAGCAGGCCGGATCCTCTTTCCCCACCAGAGTTTAGCCACAAAAAAACGCATCCAACGCGTTCTCGGGAACAACCTACCCCGGCTCCAGCCCCTGCACACAGCGCAGGATCGTCGTGAAGTCCAGAAGCATCTAGGCAATGTCGTGGCCAACCGGCGCGGATTGACTTTTCGAGATATCGGTCCCCCCCAACTGCCAACCATCAAAGATCAGGTTGCGCATATGGAAATCCCCATGCTGGATGGCGGATACGGTGTCTTGCCCCTCGTAGTCAGGCGCCCGCTCGAATAGCGTATCGAACCCGCTCAGAAGCAGTTGCCTGGCAACGACCTTCGTTTTGCCCAAGATGATCCTGTCCCGCAGATCGCCACAAAACCGTAGCGTATTTCTTAGGTTGAAAACCCCGCGAGGCCTCGAATTTGGTGCGATGAAAGGCGTCAAGCCATTGCCAAGTGAGCCTAAGCAGAGCCAGTTGCTGATCAGGCGTGGTGCAAGCGTCTCTCAATGTTCAGAGACGGGGCGACCAATGACGTATTGCATCAGGCTCGCCTGATTATAAGCGTCCAGAAATACTGGATTCGGAAGCGTCAACTGACTGGAATGCGCAAAGGCGTCGATAGCCTGCGCGTGGGCAGAGTATTTGGATGCAAACCGGTCCGGTGCATTCGGGCACAGCTGAAACTTGTAGGCGTAGGGACCACAATCGGGGTGTTCCACGGCATAGCTTATACGAGAGTTGGGCACCGTCACGCCGTGCAAGACGCTCCGTTTGCCACCCCGGTTGCAGGCAGATCGGCACCTTCAATAACCTGATACCGAGCCTGCATCGCCGGTGTTTTCAACGCCGCATCATGCCTGAGCAACAAGTCAAATTCGGGATCGGTCAACACTCTGCCGGCTTTGCCAATGTGAACCTCCGCCCACCACCATAATGAAGTGCAATTGAACCGGCAGGCGAAAGGCGTTTCCGACATAATCGCCCGTACAACAGCCGCGCGGTCGATCCGGAGTGGCGGATTACAGGAGGCTCTGTGGCCCTAACAGCGACCCTTCGGCGCGGCGTAGGAATGGGCGGGCGGCAGAGCTCGCCTTGCCACAGGCCAATTCCGGGAACATACCTATAAGTTCCTCAAAACAGGCGCGGTCGGCCTTCAGGATATGTGCACCCGCGTAAAAGCTTTCCATCGGAACATTCTCGCAGAACACGATCTCGTGCCGGTCAAACATCAAGTGAACATAGGTAACCTGATCGCATGGCGCGCTGTGAATGCGGTCTCCGTCGCACAGATGCCGGGCAGCACAGAGCACTTCGGGGGCATGAAAAAGCAACTCGCAGCGCCAGCCCGAAAGCAGCACCCGATGCTGGGGCGAGACTCGGATCGGTCGGTCATTGCCGATCGCACCAGGTGCAAAACGCACGGGTGCGTGTCGACCCCGACCCGGCACGCAGCACCTGCCGATCCAGCGGATCGGTTGCGGGCCGTGATCGAGCGTTTCGACATGATCGCCCACGGACAGCGTTTCAATCGCGCATTCGCCGTGCAGAGTTCGGATCAGCGTCCCTTCTGTAAAACAGGCAATCTCGACATTCTCGACGTTCTGATAGGTGAAGCTGTTGCCGTTCGACATCGTGACGGTGCCGTCGTTGGCGCCGGGAGAAGACGGCGTGACGGTAGAGCCCCATGGAACGATAAGCGTGTCACTACCATTGCCGCCATCCACGAAATCGGTGTTCAGCCCGGCATGGATCTCATCGCGCCCGCCGCCACCAAGTAGGCTGCCTGCACCATCTTCGGCAAAAAGCGTGTCGCGCCCGCCTCCGCCCCGGAGGGTGTTGTTGCCGCCCGATCCGCCGCGCAGAACGTCGTTGCCCTGACGCCCAAAGATATTGTTATCGCCCGATCCGCCCTGCAGCGTGTCATTGCCGCGCCCGCCATCGAGCCTGCCGCCGAGACTGCCATCATCGGTGAACGTGTCATCGCCCCGCCCCCCGGTATATCCCCCGGCATTCAGCCCGACAGACCCGCTGACATTGCTGTCATTGTCGTTGCCGGTATATTCGACGAACTGGCTGAAAGATCCCGCCGCGATATCGGCATTGGTATAGGTGGTGACAGCGGTGGTATTGGTGTTTGTAAAGGTGATCGAGCTTCCGGTCATGGTGACTTGGAACGCGTCGCTGATGCCTGAGACGTCGATGGTGCTATCCGGCCCTATATCAAGCGCCGCCCAGAAGGCCGCATTGTTGATATCGGCGTTGGTCAGGGTAAGGAAAACAGGCATCGCGCGTCCCAAAAAGCAAATTAAAGTTGCCAGAAACAACTTACCGATACGTTAGCAAGCTCTTGGGGCTGACGCTACCGACAGGATAGAAACGGCCTCGACTGGTGGATCTTGAGCAACGGGGAGAACGCCTTATGCCTGTCCCCTAAACAGCCGTGTGGACGAGAACATCGCCTCCAACTCCTCGATCCGTTCCTTGCTCTGCTCCCAGCGGGCATCCTGCACCTCGGCGATCAGCGCCTCAACGATCAGCATGAGCGCGATGGTGCTGTCCCAACTGGACGGCGCCTCGACCAGAGAGTTGAACGTATAACGGGCCGAGCGCGCGATGGGCGATCCCCATTGGTCGGTGAACAGCACCACCGTAACCCCGCGATCCGAGGCGATCTGCGCCAGTTTGGCAAGATGCGCCTCATACCGGCGAATGTCGAAGATCACCAGGACCGAGGCTTCGTCCATATCCAGCAGGTATTGCGGCCAGACATTGGCGGAATTACCCAGCATGGTCACATTGGGCCGGATGATCTGCATGTGGTTATAGAAGTAATCGGCATTGGACCGCGTGATGCGCCCGCCCACCACGTAAAGCGGACGCGCTGTATCGGCGAGCAGCCTGGCCACCGCGTCAAACATGCCCGTGTCGATCCGGTCGAGCGTATGGCGCATATTGGTCCAGGCGGCCTGGGCGAACCGTGTCAGCGGGTGCTCGGCCCCCTCATCCACCACCCAGGCGTCGCGCTTGGCGATGGGTTTCTTGATCTGTGCCGCTACCTCGTCGCGCAAGGCGTCCTGCAGCGCCGGAAAGCCGTCGAAACCCAGCTTGCGCGCCATCCGGATCACTGTCGGGGTCGAGACGCTGGCGGCGTTGGCAAGCTTGGTGATCGATTGCAGCCCACCCATCGGATAGTCCTGCAGCAGGATCGAGGCAAGCTGGCGCTCGGAGGGTGTCAGCGCCTCCATCTCTTCCTGGATCAACTGCTTGACGAGCTTTGTGGTCGGGGTCACGGGCGGGTGTCCTGATTACGATCGCTACAGCCTATGCAGTTTTGTAATCATGTCTACAGAAATATTGTTGACAGCCAGCGCAAAGCTGTAACCAATGCTACACATGGCAATCGATCCCGAGTCACCCCTACTGTCCGCGCTGGAAGCTCCGGCGGCGCGCGTGCTGAACGCGCAAGGCACCGGTGCTGCCGTTCTGGTATGCGAACACGCCAGCCGGTTCATCCCGGCGGTGCTGGATCGGCTGAGGCTGGACGGGGAAGTGACACAGTCCCACGCGGCCTGGGATATCGGGGCGATGGAACTTGCGGTAGAGCTGATGGGCGCACTGGATGCGCCTTTGGTCCATTCGCGGGTAAGCCGGTTGGTCTATGACTGCAACCGCCCGCCCGAGGTCGACAGTGCCGTTCCGGCGCGCAGCGAACGGTTCGACATACCGGGCAATCAGGGGCTGAGCGCGGCGCATCACGGGCAGCGGGTGCGCGATGTCTATATGCCGTTCCGCGACCTTCTGGCCGAGGTCCTGACCGCGCGCGCAGAACCGCCTCTGGTCATCACAATTCACAGTTTTACGCCTGTTTACAATGGCGTATATCGCAACACTGAACTTGGCATCCTGCATGATACGGATGACCGGGCGGCGCAGGCTCTGTTGAATGCATCCGCCGATTGCGGGCTGCGCGTGGCGTTGAACGAGCCGTACTCCGCCCGCGACGGCGTGACCCATACATTGCGCGAGCATGCAGTTTCACGCGGGCTGCACAACGTGATGCTAGAGGTGCGGAACGATCTGGTCGACACGCCCCAGGGTGTGAACCGGATCGCCGGGCTGCTGTCACCGATGTTGGCCGATCTGGCCAGGGACCTTTCAACAGCGGCGGTGGCGTCATGATCGGGTGCACCATGATCAAGGGTCCGGAGGTTTGAATTTTCTCAGGGGATATGTTCGTGTCGTCGATCGGCTGAACCTCTGGATCGGGCGGGTTGTGATGTATGGCATCTTTGTCATGATGGGCATCCTGCTCTGGTCGTCGATCTCGAAGACCTTTTTTCTGCCCTCGCTCTGGACGCTGGAAATGGCGCAGTTTGCCATGGTGGCCTATTACGTGCTGGGCGGTCCTTACTCGATCCAGATGGGCAGCAATGTGCGGATGGACCTGCTCTATGGCGAGTGGTCGAACCGGCGCAAGGCGTGGACCGATGCGATCACCGTCCTGTTCCTGATCATCTATCTGATCGTCATGCTCTATGGCGGCTACGACTCTCTCAGTTATTCGCTGCAATATGGCGAGCGCAGCCCGACCGCCTGGCGGCCGTATCTGTGGCCGATCAAGTCGATCATGATCGTGGGGCTGTTCCTGATGCTGCTGCAGGCAGCGTCGGAACTGTTCAAGGACATCCTGCGCCTGAAGGGCGACGACATCCCGCGCGAGGTGATCTGATGCCCTATGAACTGATCGCCATCCTGATGTTCTCAACCATGATGCTGATGCTGCTGACCGGGCAGCGGGTGTTCGGGGCCATCGGTTTTGTCGCCGTGGTGGCGGCGCTGCTGCTGTGGGGCGACC
The DNA here is from genome assembly GCF_041537925.1 of Ruegeria hyattellae. NCBI lineage: Bacteria > Pseudomonadati > Pseudomonadota > Alphaproteobacteria > Rhodobacterales > Roseobacteraceae > Ruegeria > Ruegeria hyattellae. The sequence continues at coordinate 492,428 of NZ_JBGOSH010000001.1, forward strand.
GGGGCGGCTATGACCTTGGGTTCTCGGCCGCGATGAAGCTGATGAAATGGTATCCGCTGCTGACGCTGCCGATGTTCATCTTCATGGGCTACGTGCTGTCGGAATCAAAGATTGCCGATGATCTTTACAAGATGTTCCATGTCTGGATGGGTGGGCTGAATGGCGGGCTGGCGATCGGCACGATCGGGTTGATGGTGCTGATCTCGGCCATGAACGGGTTGAGCGTGGCCGGCATGGCCATCGGGGCCACCATTGCGCTGCCGGAACTGCTCAAACGCGGCTATGACAAGAAGATGGTGACCGGCGTCATTCAGGCCGGGTCGTCGCTGGGCATTCTGGTGCCGCCCTCGGTGGTGCTGGTGCTTTATGCGATGATCGCGCGGCAGCCGGTGGGGCAATTATGGCTCGCGGGTGTAGTACCGGGGCTGATGATGGCAGCGATGTTCATCCTTTACATCGCCATCCGGTGCAGGTTGAATCCGTCGCTTGGGCCGGTGCTACCCACCTCCGAACGCGACTTGCCGCTTCGTGAAAAGCTGGCGCTGTTGCGCGCGGGACTGCTGCCGTTGGGCATCTTCGCAGCGATGATGGTGCCTTTTGTTAACGGTTGGACCTCGCTTGTCGAAAGCTCGGCCATCGGGGCGCTGACTGCCTTTGCTGCTGCCGTCCTGAAGGGCCGGATGACACGGGCCGTGTTCGAGACCTCGGTACGCTCGACGCTGGGCATCACCTGCATGTTCATGTGGATCATTCTGGCTGCGCTCGCCTTTGGTGCGGTGTTCGACGGGCTGGGCGCGGTCAAGGCCATCGAGAACCTGTTTACCGAGCGTCTGAGTCTGAACCCCTGGATGATCCTGATTCTGATGCAGCTGAGCTTCATCCTGATGGGCACCTTTCTGGACGACACCGCGATGCTGGTGATCGTCGCGCCGCTTTATGTGCCGCTGGTGGGCGCGCTGGGGTTCGACCTGATCTGGTACGGAGTGCTCTATACGATCACCACCCAGATCGCCTATATGACGCCACCCTTCGGCTATAACCTGTTCCTGATGCGGGCCATGGCCCCGCCCGAGATCACGCTACGCGACATCTACGGCTCGATCCTGCCCTTCGTGCTGGTGATGGTGCTGGCGCTGGCGATCATCATGACCTTCCCGCAGATCGCGCTGTGGCTGCCGGACTATGTTTACAACAAGTGATCCCGGAGCGAACCGGGGCGGATAATGACGAGGTTTCGTTGAGTGAGACCAACAATGGGAGAGAAGACATGACCAACAGACGTACATTCCTGAAAGGCGCCGCCGCCGCCCCGGCTGCCGCCGCGCTGGCCACACCCGCGCTGGCACAGGGCAAAATCACCTGGCGGATGCAGACCTATGCCGGGGCCGCATTGGCCGAGCATGTGATTGACCCGGCCATCAAGATGTTCAACCAGATCGCTGGCGACCGGATGCAGATCGAACTGTTCTATGCCGATCAACTGGTGCCCACGGGCGAGCTGTTCCGCGCCATGCAGCGCGGTACAATTGATGCGGTGCAATCCGACGATGACTCGATGGCTTCGCCCACCGAAGTGACGGTGTTCGGCGGCTATTTCCCCTTTGCCTCGCGCTACAGCCTCGATGTGCCGGTGCTGTTCAACCAATACGGGTTGAACGAAATCTGGGACGAGGAATATTCCAAGGTCGGCGTCAAACATATCAGCGCCGGTGCCTGGGACCCCTGCCATTTTGCCACCAAGGACCCGATCAACAGCCTCGCTGACATGAAGGGCAAGCGCATCTTCACCTTCCCCACCGCGGGCCGGTTCCTGGCACAGTTCGGTGTGGTGCCAGTTACACTGCCCTGGGAGGATATCGAGGTCGCGGTGCAGACAGGCGAGCTTGACGGCATCGCATGGTCGGGCATCACCGAGGATTACACCGTCGGCTGGGCGGATGTGACCAATTACTTCCTGACCAACAACGTTTCGGGCGCCTGGGCGGGGCATTTCTTTGCCAATTTGGATCGCTGGAACGAGTTGCCCGAGGATCTGCAGACCCTGTTTAAGGTTTGCTGTGACCAGTCGCATTATTATCGCCAGTGGTGGTATTGGGGTGGCGAGGCCAGCCTGCGGGTCAATGGCGACAAGATGCAGCTGACCACCATCCCGGACGAGGAATGGGCGCAGGTCGAACAGGCCGCCGTCAAGTTCTGGGATGAGATCGCCGCCGAAAGCCCGACCAAGGCGAAGGTGGTCGAGATCTTCAAGAAATACAACGACGTGATGCAAAAGGCCGGGCGGCCCTATCGCTACGGCTGATCCGTCGGGTTTGACCCTTCCCCCGGCGCGGATATGGTCGCGCCGGGGTTATCTTTGACCGAAACCTGAGGAAACAGGAAAGGATACTCCACTGGCCATCGCAGGTTTCATAGTCGAGATTTTCGCGGCAACGATGTTGCTGCTTTTTGCCGTGCGCTTTGTGCGCACCGGGATCGAACGGCGCTTTGGCGCGATGTTCGAACGATTACTCACGGGGCACACCAACACCTTGCTGGCGGGCCTGTCGGGCACCGCCCTGGCGGTGGTGATCCAAAGCTCGGCCGCGGTGGCGCTGCTGCTGACCGGTTTTGCGGCGGCGGGCATGGTGGGGTTCGGCTTTGCCTTGGCCGGAGTGCTGGGGGCCGATCTGGGTTCGGCGCTTGTGGTCCAGCTTCTGTCTTTCGATCTGCGCTGGCTGATGCCCTTTCTGCTGGCGACCGGCGGTTGGCTCTACCTGAAATCCGACCGCAATCACACCCGACTGAACGGACGGATCATTCTGGGTATCGCCTTTATCCTGATCTCATTGCAATTTCTGCGCGAGGCGGTCGACCCGATCCGCGAAAGCGCCTTTCTTCCGGCAGTTGCGGGCTATCTCAGCACCGACTATTTCGCCGCCTTTCTGGTCGGCGCCGCGCTGGCCTTCGTGATGCATTCCAGCGTCGCCGCAATCCTGATGTGCGTGGCGCTGGTGCAGGTGGATGCCCTGCCCTTTGCGGCTGGTCTGTCACTGATGCTGGGCGCGAATCTGGGCGGTGCGCTGATCCCGATCTGGCTGACCCGCGACCTGCCGCCCGTGCCCAAACGCATCCCGCTGGCCAATTTCCTGCTGCGCGGGTCTGCGGCATTTCTGTGCCTGATGGTGATCAACCTGTTCGATCTGTCCGGGGCGCTACTGCTGGGACAACCCGGCCAGTCGCTGGTCAGCGCCCATATCGGGTTCAACCTGCTTCTGGCGCTGAGCGCGCTTGGCATCGTCCGGCATCTGGAAAAGCCGATGAGTTGGGTGCTGCCGGAGCAAGAAGACGAAGAGGCAACCACCTCTGACCTTCTGGAACCGCTCAGCCCGCTGGATGCCCCGCACGGATCGCAGGCGGCGGTCGCGATGTCCTCGGTCCGGCAGGAACTGCTGCAGATGGTCGCGCGGGTCGAACGGATGATGCGGCCTGCGCTTGACCTCTACCAGAATGACGACCCCGAAGCGATTGCCGCCTTGTTGCAGGAGGATGAGAAGGTGAACACCCAGTTCACCGATATCCGCCGCTACGTGGCCCGGATGCCGCGCCAGAACATGAGCAAGTCCGAGATCAAGACCGCCCGGTCGCTGGTCGAATATGCCATCCGCGTCGAAGCGGCCGGCGATATCGTGTCGAAACGCATGACCGGTTTTGCCAAGGCACGCCACGACGAACGGGTGCAGTTCTCGGCTCCCGGCTGGAAAGAACTGTCTGACCTGCACAAAGCCGTGACCGAGAGCTTTGCGCTGGCCCGCCACGTGCTGCTGGTGGACGATCTGGAATGCGCCCGCCGTCTGGTTCTGGACAAGGCCGAGGTCAAGCGCATGGAGCGCGCCAGCCGCAAGGCGCATCTGAAACGTCTCGAACGCGGCACCGCTGAAAGCTTCCAGTCCAGCGACCTGCATCTGGAAACCCTGCGCGCGCTGCGCGACCTGCATGGCCATATCGCCTCGGTCGCCTACCCGATCCTCTACCGCTCGGGCCAGATCCTGGAAACACGGCTGGTAACCGAAATGAAAAGCGAGCGGGTCAATGACTGATCCCCGGAAACGACAGAAAACGGATTGACGCCATGAGTGATGCATCTGCTCTGAAAGAGCTTTCGGCCAAGGTGGCCAGCGGCGAGGTGGATACAGTACTGGTCTGCCTTGTGGACATGCAGGGCCGGTTGATGGGCAAGCGATTTCACGCGCAGAACTTCCTCGACTCTGCTTGGCAGGAAACCCATTGCTGCAACTACCTGCTGGCAACCGATCTTGAGATGGCGACGCCCGACGGCTATGCGGCAACCTCGTGGGAGGCAGGGTATGGCGATTATGTCATGAAGCCCGATCTGTCCACACTGCGCCCGATGCCCTGGCTGGAGGGCACGGTGCTGGTGCTGTGTGATGTGCTGGATCACCACACGCATGAACCCGTCCCACATTCCCCGCGCGAGGTGTTGAAACGCCAGATCGCCCGCGCCGCGGCGCTTGGACTGACGCCGATGATGGCGACCGAGCTGGAGTTTTTCCTGTTCGACCGCACCTATGACGCAATCCGCGCCGGGGGCTTCCGCGATCTGACTCCGATCTCGGGCTACAACGAGGATTACCACATCCTGCAGACCACCAAGGAAGAGCATGTGATGCGCCCCCTGCGCAATCACCTGTTCGCTGCTGGCATCCCGGTGGAAAACACCAAGGGTGAGGCCGAGGCCGGTCAGGAAGAGCTGAACATCCGCTATGCCGAGGCTCTGGCCTGCGCCGACCATCACACGATTGCCAAGCACGCCACCAAGGAAATCGCGCATATTCAGGGGCATGCGGCAAGTTTCTTACCGAAATGGCACGCGGATCGCGTGGGCTCGGCCAGCCATGTTCACCTGTCGCTCTGGCACGGGAATGACCCCGCCTTTTACGATCCCGACGCCCCTCATGGGTTGTCGGAACTGGGGCGGCAATTTTGCGCGGGCATGATCAAATACGCACCCGATTACACCGCGTTCCTGGCGCCCTATGTGAACAGCTACAAACGCTTCATGAAAGGTACATTTGCCCCTACCAAGACCGTCTGGTCGGTGGACAACCGCACCGCCGGTTTCCGGATGTGCGGCGAAGGGACCAAGGCGGTGCGGATGGAATGCCGGATCGGCGGATCGGACCTCAACCCCTATCTGGCGCAAGCCGCCCTGCTGGCGGCAGGCCTCAAGGGGATCGAGGACAAGCTGGAGCTTGCCCCACCCACGGCAGGCGATCTCTATGAAGACGCCGATGCGCGCGAAATCCCCCGCACGCTGCGCGACGCGGTCGAGACGCTGCGCGGATCGGACATGCTGCGTGCGGCGATGGGTAACTGGGTGGTTGACCACTACACCCGCTGCGCCGAATGGGAGCAGGAAGAGTTTGACCGGGTGGTGACGGACTGGGAAATCGCCCGAGGATTCGAGAAAGCCTGAGACATGACAAAGACAACACAATGTATCTCTCCGATCGACGGATCGATTTATCTGGAACGCAGCACTCTGTCGCCCGACGCGGCCCAAGCCGCCGCCGCTAGCGCATTGCAGGCACAGCGCGACTGGGCGGCGCGGCCTCTGGCCGAGCGTATCGCGCTGGTGCAGGCGGGTGTGGCCGAGGTGGGTAAGACTACCGATCGGATGGCGGTGGAACTGGCGCATCAGATGGGCCGCCCCATGCGCTATGGCGGCGAATTCGGCGGGTTCAAGGAACGCGCGCTGCATATGGCCAAGATCGCCGAAGAGGCGCTCGCACCGATCATCGTCGAAGAGAGCGATGCGTTTCTGCGCAAGATTGCCCGCGAGCCCCATGGCGTCGTGCTGGTGGTGGCGCCGTGGAACTACCCCTACATGACCGCGATCAACACCGTGGCCCCTGCCCTGATCGCGGGTAACGCGGTGCTGCTGAAACACGCCGCGCAAACCCTGCAGGTGGGCGAGCGGCTGGCCGAGGCCTTTCATGCCGCAGGCATCCCCGAGGATGTGTTTCAGAACCTGGTTCTTGACCATGACACCACATCCGAGCTGATCTCGGGGCGGCACGTGAATTTCGTCAATTTCACCGGCTCCGTGGGCGGTGGGCAGGCGATGGAACGCGCCGCGGCTGGCACGTTCATCCCGGTCTCGACCGAGTTGGGCGGCAAGGACCCGGGCTATGTACGCGCGGATGCCGATTTGGATGCCGCCGTCGAAACCCTGATCGACGGCGCCATGTTCAACTCCGGCCAATGCTGCTGCGGGATCGAGCGGATCTATGTGCATGGCACCTTGTTCAACGACTTCGTGGAAAAGGCCGTGGCGCTGGTCAACGGCTACAAGCTGGGCAACCCGCTGGACCCGGACACCACGCTTGGACCGATGGCGCATGTGCGGTTCGCCCGCGTGGTCCGCGACCATATCGAGGATGCGATGGCCAAGGGCGCCACCGCCCATATCGACCGCTTTGACGCCGATGATGGCGCCGCCTATCTCACCCCGCAGATTCTGACCAATGTGACCCACGACATGGACGTGATGCGCGAGGAAAGCTTTGGCCCGGTCGTGGGCATCATGCCGGTGAATGACGACGACGAAGCGATTGCACTGATGAATGACAGCCAGTTCGGGCTGACCGCGTCGATCTGGACCCGTGACGCCGCCAAGGCCGAAGAGATCGGCGCAAGGCTGGAAACCGGCACCGTGTTCCTGAACCGCTGCGACTATCTCGACCCCGGCCTGTGCTGGACCGGCTGCAAGGACACCGGGCGCGGCGCGGGCCTGTCAGTGCTGGGGTTCCACGCCCTGACCCGTCCGAAATCCTACCATCTGAAGAAGGCGTGAGCCCATGAAACTCGTTGGAAACTGGTCCTACCCCACCGCGATCCGCTTTGGCGCGGGGCGTATCTCTGAAATTGCCGAGGCCTGTGTGGTCGCCGGGATCACCAGGCCACTGCTGGTCACCGACAAGGGGCTGGCCAACCTGCCCGTCACCCAATCCACGCTCGACCTGATGGAGGATGCGGGGCTGGGCCGGGCCATGTTCTCGGATGTGGACCCGAACCCGAACGAGATCAACGTCGCGGCAGGCCTAGCTGTCTATCGCGAGGGCGGGTTCGACGGGGTCATCGCCTTTGGCGGTGGCTCGGGACTGGATTTGGGCAAGGTGCTGGCCTTCATGGCCGGACAGACCCGGCCTTTGTGGGATTTCGAGGATATCGGAGACTGGTGGACCCGTGCCGATCCGACAGGCATTCACCCAGTCGTGGCAGTTCCCACAACTGCCGGAACCGGGTCCGAGGTGGGGCGCGCGGGAGTCATCACCAATTCCGAAAGCCACGAGAAGAAGATCATCTTCCACCCCAAGATGCTGCCCGTGCAAGTGATCTGCGACCCGGAACTGACCGTCGGTATGCCAAAGGTTATCACCGCCGGTACCGGCCTCGATGCCTTTGCGCACTGTGTCGAGGCCTATTGCTCGCCGCATTATCACCCGATGTCCCAGGGCATGGCGTTGGAGGGCATGCGGCTGGTCAAGGAGTACCTGCCCCGCGCCTATGCCGATGGCAGCGATCTTGAGGCGCGCGCGCATATGATGTCGGCGGCGGCGATGGGGGCGACCGCGTTCCAGAAGGGTTTGGGCGCGGTCCACGCGATGAGCCACCCGATCGGCGCGCATCACCACACCCATCACGGCACGACCAACGCCGTCTGCATGCCCGCCGTGCTGCAATTCAACCGCCCCGCCGCCGAAGGCGTGCTGACCCACGCCGCCGCCTATCTAGGCATCGAAGGCGGGTTCGACGGATTCTGCACCTATGTGGACGGGCTGAACGCCTCGCTCGGTATTCCCAAAACGCTGACCGATCTGGGGGTGCACGACCCCGATCTCGACATTCTGGTGCGCGATGCGCTCAACGATCCCTCCACCGGAGGCAACCCGGTGGAAATGACGGCAGATAACACGCACAAACTTTTCGAGGCCGTGCTGTAACTCCCACTGAGCAAACACCGCCAATGCCTGCGAAACGGGCACAGGCGGTGTTCTGCCTTGAGTTGACCAATTCTCACCCAGCGACTGTTTTGCGCTTTCACTTCTGCACCACGGAAATTATACCTGACGCCAGAGCGCGACAGCGCCGAACGCGGACAAAACGCCCGCAAACAGGAGCAGTTTGATGAAAAACATCATCGTAGCCGGGGCCTTGGCCTCGAGCCTTTGCGTTGGCGCGGCCAGCGCAGCGGAAATCACCGGCGGATATTTCGATCTCGGGTATTCCAGCTTCACCGACAGCGACGACGGATCCAAGTTCTACGGGGCTGGTTCCGGGGAACTTGGCTTCACCCGCAATTTCAGCGTTCAGGCGGATTTGGGCGTGTATCGCTTCAGGGAAGTCAGTGAGACCGCGTATAACGGCACCCTTCACGCAATCTACCATACCAACGATAACCTGTCGCTGGGCGGCTATTACAACCGCGACGAAATCGACGGCGGAATCGACTCAAACAGTTTCGGGATCGAAGCGGGCTATGAGACCGGTATCTTGGGGCTCGAAGGCTATGTTTCACGCATTGATTTTGTGGACAGCGATTTCGACGATGGCAACTTGCTTGGCTTCAAAGTGGAAGGCAGCCCGTCCAGCCAGTTCACTCTGTCGGCCTCGGTGGATTATCTTAACGGCCCGGACGATCTTGAGTTGACCCGGTTCGGAGTTAGTGCCGATTACGAGGTCGGAGAAGGTGCCCATGTCTATGGCGAACTTGGCAGAGCCCGGGTGGACATTGGCAGCGGAAGCGAATCCGAGACCTTTATCGGCGCGGGTCTGCGCCTCAACTTTGGCGCGAAACGCGGCACGACCTTCGGCCGCCGTGGTCTGCTCGACAAGCTTCCTGGCGCTTGATCAAAACGCGCCCGGCGGCCGCGCTGCCGGGCGTTCAGAACTTGCCGCTCCGCATCGGGGATCGCTGCATCAAACTCTATGAGAAAGCCGAAATCCGCTTGCCTGGAATGGGAAGAATGGTGGGTGATAAGAGATTTGAACTCCTGACATCTTCGATGTGAACGAAGCGCTCTACCACTGAGCTAATCACCCGTGCGCGCGGTATTAGCGCTAGTCGGCGGGCTACGCAAGAGGTTCTTTCTCCTTGCCTTCAACCGCTGCCGGTTGCCGCAACCGACAAATTACAACCCGGCCATTTGCCTTTTCTTCACTGCGATTGATCTTGAGTTTTCCGAATGGCTGCAGGTTCAACTCGCGCCCTTCCGCAACCGTTTCGCCGAGGATGGCCAACAGCGCCTCGATCGCCGGTTTGGCGTCCTTTTTCTTGATGCCAGAGCGGGCAACCACCTGCTCGATCAGCTCTTTCTTGCGCAGCTCGGGCGCATTCACGACAGGCGAGGATACGGTGACCACTTTCGGTTCCGGCGCTGCCGTGTCAGCCGGTTTGGATGCTGTGGATGTCTTGCTCGCGTCGCTGGATGTCTTGGTGGATTTCCGTGCCATTTCCTGCCTCATTGAGTGACTTTTGAGGCAAGTTTAGCGGGCTATACCCATAATTACCACAACAGCTAGTGATTGAGCCATATTTGTGGGTCTCTGGTCCCCAAGTGCAACATGACCGTCGAAAAACATAGCGGGGCGGGCCAATTGGCCCGCCCCGCTAACGACAAACAGGTGTCGCGTCAGTGCGCGGTCGCAACAGGCCCCTGCCCGGACGCGGCCGTCGCGGCGCGGGCTGCTGCGGCCTCTTCCTCGGCCGCCTCATCCCATTCGATGGGCTCGGGCACTGAGATCAGCGCTTGTTTCAACACCTCGGACACGTGGGCCACCGGGATGATTTCAAGACCTTCTTTTACATTGTCCGGGATCTCGGGCAAGTCCTTCTCATTTTCCTGCGGGATCAGCACAGTCTTGATACCACCACGCAGCGCTGCGAGCAGCTTCTCCTTTAGCCCTCCGATGGCCAGCGCATTGCCGCGCAATGTGACCTCACCGGTCATGGCGATATCCTTGCGCACCGGGATACCGGTCAGCACCGACACGATCGAGGTCACCATGGCCAAACCGGCGCTGGGGCCGTCCTTTGGCGTTGCGCCCTCGGGCACGTGCACATGGATGTCCCAATTGTCAAAACGCGTCGGCTTGATGCCAAGCTGCGGGCTGATCGAGCGGACATAACTCGATGCTGCCTCGATGGATTCCTTCATCACATCGCCCAGCTTGCCAGTTGTCTTCATCCGGCCCTTGCCCGGCAGGCGCAGCGCCTCGATCGACAACAACTCCCCCCCGACCGAGGTATAGGCAAGCCCGGTCACGACACCGACCTGATCTTCTTTCTCGGCCAGACCATAGCGGAATTTCGGCACACCCAGGAAATCATCCAGATTGTCTGGCGTCACCTCGATGGACTCGGCCTGTTTCTTGATGATCTTGGTCAGCGATTTCCGTGCCACCTTGGCGATCTCGCGCTCAAGGTTGCGCACCCCCGCCTCACGCGTATAGGTGCGGATCATCTCGGTCAGCGCCGCGTCACTCAGGGCGAATTCCTTGTTTTTCAGCCCATGGTTCTTGACCTGCTTGCCGATCAGATGCTGCTTGGCAATTTCACGCTTTTCATCTTCGGTGTAACCCGCCAGCGGAATGATCTCCATCCGATCCAGTAACGGCCCGGGCATGTTGTAGCTGTTCGACGTGGTCAGGAACATCACGTTCGAAAGGTCATATTCAACCTCTAGATAATGATCCATGAAGGTGTTGTTCTGTTCCGGGTCCAGCACCTCGAGCATGGCCGAAGCCGGGTCACCGCGGAAATCCTGCCCCATCTTGTCAATCTCATCGAGCAGGATCAGCGGGTTCGTGGTCTTGGCCTTTTTCAGCGCCTGGATGATCTTGCCGGGCATCGAGCCAATGTAGGTCCGGCGGTGGCCGCGAATTTCGGACTCATCCCGGACGCCGCCCAACGAGATGCGAATGAACTCGCGTCCCGTGGCCCTGGCAACGGATTTGCCCAGCGAGGTCTTGCCGACACCCGGAGGGCCGACCAAGCACAGAATCGGACCTTTCAGCTTTTTTGAGCGTTGCTGCACTGCCAGATATTCGACGATCCGTTCCTTGACTTTCTCAAGCCCGTAATGGTCGTCATCGAGGATTTGCTGCGCCTTGCCGAGGTCCTTCTTGACGCGCGATTTGGTGCCCCACGGGATCGACAGGATCCAGTCGAGATAGTTGCGCACCACTGTGGCCTCTGCCGACATCGGGCTCATGTTCTTGAGCTTTTTCAGCTCGCCTTCGGCCTTTTCGCGCGCCTCTTTCGACAGCTTGGTCTCGGCGATCTTGGCTTCCAGCTCGGCGACCTCGTTGCCGCCCTCTTCGCTGTCGCCCAGTTCCTTCTGAATGGCCTTCATCTGCTCATTCAGGTAGTATTCACGCTGGGTCTTCTCCATCTGGGATTTGACCCGCGTCTTGATCTTCTTCTCGACCTGCAGAACGCTCATTTCGCCCTGCATCAGGCCATAGACCTTCTCCAGCCGCTCGCTGACGCTGAGCGTCTCCAGAAGGTCCTGTTTCTGATCCACCTCAATGCCCAGATGACCCGCCACAAGGTCGGCCAGCTTGGCTGGCTCCGAGGACTCACCCACGGCGGCAAGCGCCTCTTCGGGAATGTTTTTGCGCACTTTGGCGTAACGCTCGAACTCGTCGCCGACCGAACGCAGAAGCGCCTCGGTGGTGGTCACGTCGCCGGGAATCTCGGTCAGGTATTCGGCACGCGCCTCGAAGAAATCCTCGTTCTCGAGGAATTCAGTGATACGCACCCTTGCCTGCCCCTCGACCAGCACCTTCACGGTGCCATCGGGCAGTTTCAGCAATTGCAGCACATTGGCCAACACGCCTGCAGTAAAGATGCCATCGGAATCCGGATCATCAACCGCCGGGTCGATTTGGCTGGACAGCAGGATCTGCTTGTCGTCCTGCATCACCTCTTCCAGCGCGCGGACCGATTTCTCGCGGCCCACAAAGAGCGGCACGATCATGTGCGGAAACACCACGATGTCACGCAGAGGAAGGACGGGGTAGGACGAGTTGAGAGGCTCTTGCATGCTCTTTCCTTATCATTGGCAAGACGGCGCGGGTCCCTGTGTCAGGCAACCCCTGGCCATCTCCGGTCTAAGAGGTGTGAAATGGGGCGCGAGCGCTCGCTTTTCAACCTTACCTGTACGCGACCCACAATGGCGTGAAGCCCGAAGAGCCGCAAGGCGATATCGCGTCACATTCGGGCAAAACCCCGCCATTCGGGACCGCGGGCGGGGTGATCCGCGCACCGCGTGGGAGCGTCGTCCCTCAGTCCCCCAAAAATCAAAAGACCGACTGCACCGCGCGCGACAGAAAAAACCCGTGACCATCCAGATTGCGACAATCGAGCCCCTTGCGCGAAGAATGGCAGGTAAACCCACCAAACTGGCCAGTAATGCCATATTCGGCCCGATCAAATCCGTCCCTGTTGTGACTGAGCGGCGCGCAAAGCATCTGAACCGGGCCGGTGTCATACATCAGAAAACTGTGCCCCCAATCCGAGGCACAGCTTGCCGGGCGCGGCAATGCAGGCGGCCCGTGACGTTGAATGATCGTGCATTCCAGGTCCGAAGTACTGGCCCCCTCGCCCACCACGCATTGAATGTTTTCCGATGGGGTCTCAAAGGTCCAGACGTCCGCCAAAACCGGTGTGGCAAGAACCGAAATACAAACAGACAAAATGCGAAACATGCTGCCCCTCCAAAAAAGGCACTCTAAAAACACCAGCTGAAATTCACAGCCAGTCTAACCGGGGATCGCGTATTTGTCACTCTGGGCGCCGCGCGCTTACAGCGGATTGATATCGCCTTGCGCGCGCTGGTCGTGAAAACCCGCCTGCCAAGCCTCGAAGCTGCCCGCCGCGATGGCGTCGCGCATGGCCGCCATGATCTCCTGAAAGTAATGCAGGTTGTGCCAGGTCAGCAGCATACCCGAGATCATCTCGTTGGCGCGAAACACGTGGTGCAGATAGGCGCGCGAATAGTGCGAACAGGCCGGGCAGGTGCAGGCCTCGTCCAACGGGCGCGGGTCGTCGGCATGCCGGGCGTTCTTGATGTTCACTACGCCAAACCGCGTGAACACCTGCCCGGTGCGGCCCGAGCGCGACGGCAGCACGCAATCCATCATGTCGATGCCCCGCGCCACTGCGCCCACGATATCGTCAGGCTTGCCCACCCCCATCAGATAGCGTGGCTTGTCCTTGGGCAGCATATCTGGCGCATAGTCGAGGCAGTCGAACATTGCCTCCTGCCCCTCGCCCACCGCCAGACCGCCCACCGCATAGCCGTCAAAACCGATCTCGCGCAGGGCCCCGGCGCTTTCCTCGCGGAAATCCCGCTCCAGCCCGCCCTGCTGGATACCAAACAGCGCATGGCCGGGCCGGTCGCCAAACGCATCGCGCGACCGCTGCGCCCACCGCATCGAAAGCCGCATGCTTTCCGCGATCCGGTCGCGGTCGGCGGGCAGCGCCGGGCATTCGTCGAAACACATGACAATGTCCGAGCCCAAGAGCCGCTGAATCTCCATCGAGCGTTCCGGCGTCAACTCGTGCTTCGATCCGTCGATATGGGATTTGAAGGTCACGCCCTTTTCCGTCAGCTTGCGCAGACCAGCCAGCGACATCACCTGAAATCCGCCGGAATCGGTCAGAATGGGCCGATCCCAGTTCATGAATTTGTGCAGCCCACCCAGCCGGTCGATGCGCTCGGCGGTGGGGCGCAGCATCAGGTGATAGGTGTTGCCCAGCAGGATGTCGGCACCGGTGGCACGCACGCTTTCCGGCATCATCGCCTTGACCGTCGCCGCCGTGCCCACCGGCATGAAGGCGGGTGTGCGTATTTCGCCACGCGGCGTCACAATCACTCCGGTCCGGGCCTTGCCATCACTGGCGTTCAACTGAAACGAAATTCTGTTGGTCATATCTGCGCTCCGGACCGCTCAACCGGGCGGGATGTGCCCGATCAGCCCCGCCAATGCAAGGGCACCGCTTCAGTGCAGCGATGCGATCCTGCTGGTCAGCAATTGCATGACCGCCTGCGTGTCCATGTCCCGGCAGACCGAGATCGGCGGGCGATCTTCGGCAGGTTCGGTCGCGCCTGCGCGGTCCCCGTCAATGGGCACACGGATACCACTTTCAACCGTTTCGAAAAGCTGCGGATGGGTGCAGGCCACTACGGCGGTCGGGTCCTGCAAGCCGCAGCCATCAATCCCCAGGGTGACACAAAAGAAGTTCAGATGCGATTGCACCGCCCGGTTCAGAAATCCGCCCACCATCGGCGATGCCGCCGACAGAACCGCGAAATCCGCGATCCCGTAAAGCGGTTTAAGCGTCACATCCAGCCCAACGAGCGTAATCGGCAAACCCGAGGCAAACACCGCGTCCGCAGCAAGCGGATCGCTCAGCATGTTGGCCTCGGCTGCATCGGTGGCGTTTCCAGGTCCCCCTACCGACCCACCCAGCACGATCACCCGGCCCGGCATCTGTGCAAATTCTGGGTCCAGCTGCAACGCCTCAGCAATATTGGTGAGTGGCCCCAGCGAAACGATGGTCAGGTTGTCGCCATGCTCGCGCGCCATGCGCAGCAGGAAGGCAGCGGCAGACTCGGGGTGTTCGGCCCCCAGATCGGGAATTTCGGTCACATCGCCAAACCCTTCGCTGCCATGCAGATGCCCGGAGGGCTGGAATTGCGCCACCCCTAGAGGTGCTTCGGCCCCACGCGCCACCGGAATGTCGAGCTTGAGCAGATCGGCCAAGTAGCGTGCGTTGCGGCTGGCATGGGAAATATCAACATTACCGTAGATCGTGGTCAATCCGACCAGATCGATTTCGGGCGCAGCGGCGGCATAGGCGATGGCAAGCGCATCATCAATGCCGGGATCGGTATCGAGAATGACCTTCATGCCGCAACCTACGACAGGACACACCATTCTCAAACCCTGATTTTGGGTATTCAACGCAAATAAACGCTATATGTAGACTTGGTGCAGATCATTGGCAAAACACGGTTAGGACTTGAAGCAACCGCGAAACCCGCCATACCTGTCTTGAAATCGGCCGACTCAACCCTCAAATGTATACCATAGTACACAAAAATTAGGAGCCACAATGTCAGAAGACGCGATCCTCGAACTGGTTTCGTCCAATATCCTTTATCTGCTGGCTGCAATCCTGATCGTCCTGGTGGTCTTCAAGGGCATCAAGATCGTGCCGCAATCCGAGAAATACGTGATCGAACGCTTTGGCCGGCTGCATTCGGTGCTTGGGCCGGGGATTAATTTTATCGTTCCATTTCTAGATGTTGCACGTCACAAGATATCCATTCTCGAACGCCAGCTGCCAAACGCGACACAGGACGCGATCACCAAGGACAACGTGCTGGTGCAGATCGACACTTCGGTCTTCTACCGCATTCTGGAACCGGAAAAGACCGTCTATCGCATCCGCGAGGTGGACGGCGCCATTGCCACCACCGTGGCCGGTATCGTGCGCGCCGAGATTGGTAAAATGGATCTGGACGAGGTGCAATCAAACCGTTCGCAACTGATCACCCGCATTCAGGAAAGTGTGGAAACTGCCGTCGATGACTGGGGGATTGAGGTGACGCGGGCCGAGATTCTCGACGTCAATCTCGACCAAGCCACCCGCGACGCGATGCTGCAGCAGCTTAACGCCGAACGCGCCCGCCGCGCGCAAGTGACTGAAGCCGAGGGCATGAAACGCTCGGTCGAGCTGCAGGCTGATGCCGAGCTTTATGCCGCAGAACAAAGCGCCAAGGCCCGCCGGGTTCAGGCCGACGCCGAGGCTTATGCGACCGAGGTCGTGGCCCGCGCGATCAAGGATCACGGCATCGAGGCGGCGCAATATCAGGTCGCGCTGAAACAGGTTGAGGCGCTGAACGCGCTTGGCCATGGCGATGGCAAGCAAACCATCGTCCTGCCCGCCAACGCACTGGAAGCCTTTGGCGACGCGTTCAAGATGCTGAAAGGAGGCCGGTCGTGATCCTTGACTTAGTGCTGCTCTGGTGGGTCTGGATTGCGTTTGCGCTGGTGCTTGTCATACTCGAGATCGCCATTCCCGGCTTTATTTTCCTGGGCTTTGCCATTGGTGCCGCAATCACCGGGCTGCTGGTTTTGTTCTCGATCTTCACCATGGGGGCCGCGGTTCTGCTGCTTATCTTTGCCGGGCTGTCTCTGGTGGCTTGGCTTGGCCTGCGTCATTTCTTCGCCCTGCCCACCGGGCAAGTGAAAAAATTCGATCGCGACATCAACGACTGAAAAACCCGCGACCAATCGGGTCGCGGGTTTCAATCATGAGTGGTGCGCGAATCAGCCCTGATGCGGCCCGCGCATGCTGATGATTGCACGGCGCACCGCCTTCCAGTCCTGCGCCTCGGCCTCTTGGCCCTTATCCTTGCAATCCTGTATTTTCCGGGCGATCTCGGCCTCGGCCTTGGGCCCCTGCGCGGTATAAAGCGCGCGTGCATATTCCGTTGTTTTGATCATATCCATCGCAGTTGGTCCTCCCGCTTTGGTTCTGCGCTGCGTGTGTCATCCCTCGCGCGGGACCACCTTAGCACGAAAATCACCTGCCTTGCATACGGGGAATACCGGAGGGTGTGACAACGCGCCTCCTCTGGACGCCCCGCCCCGCTTTCCCTATATAATCACTCAAGTTAGAAACCGAGGCCCGAATGACCAACACCAACGAACATATGGAAGGTGCGCCTCTGATAGCGCCCTCATCCGTTGGCCACCCGCTTTATGAGCCGGTGGTCGAGGCCTGCCGATCCGTCTATGACCCTGAAATCCCGGTCAATATCTATGAACTGGGGCTGATCTACACGATCGACATAAACGACCAGAACGAGGTCAGGGTGATCATGAGCCTGACCGCACCGGGCTGTCCGGTGGCCGGTGAGATGCCGGGCTGGGTGGCCGAGGCGATCGAACCGCTGGCCGGGGTCAAGCAGGTCGAGGTGGAACTGACCTGGGAGCCGCCCTGGGGAATGGAAATGATGTCGGATGAAGCTCGGCTGGAATTGGGCTTCATGTGAAGAGACGCATGCAACCCATTGATCGGGATGCGTTAATAGAAATTCGAACTTACGGCGTGCCTGATGTGGCGAGGCCCCCTTGAGACGGGGCCACAGACAGCCTAGATTCGGTGTGACGCGCAAACGGAGACTTTCATGTTCGGTATTCCCGGCAAACAGGCGGTGACGATGACACCGCGCGCCGCAGAGCAGATCGCCAAACTGATGGCCAAGGGCGGGCATTCGGGCCTGCGCATTGGTGTCAAGAAAGGCGGCTGCGCGGGCATGGAATATACCATGGATTACGTTGACGCGCCGGAATCGCATGACGAGGTGGTGGAACAGGACGGCGCGCGCGTGCTGATCGCGCCGATGGCACAAATGTTCCTATTCGGCACCGAGATCGACTATGAGGTCTCGTTGCTGGAATCGGGGTTCAAGTTCAAGAACCCCAACGTGGTGGATGCCTGCGGCTGTGGTGAGTCGATCAAGTTCGACGAAAGCCTGCCCGCGACCAAATAACGCTCATTGAAACGCGGCGACCGGTGGCGTGTCGGCCAGAACCGGGCGGCGTGTCAACAGGCTGCGCCGGGCCTCGCCAGTCCGGCCAAGTTTCAGCAATATATTCACATAGGTCAGCTCCAACAGGTCTCGCTGCGCCCGGCTGCCGCCGAGCCGTTCGGTCCGCGCCATCGCTTGTGTCAAATCACTGAGCGCTCCGGTCCAATCCTCGCGCGCGATTCCGCCCCAGGCCCGGGCGACGGGTCGCACCAGATCACCCGCAAAGCCCTTGGCGGTTTCGGCGATCTTCGCCAGGCGCGCGCCTTCGCCCGCCATCGCATGCGCCAATGCCGCGTGCATATCGGCAAAGCTCTGACCGGTTTCCGGAAAGCACTGCGCGGCATAGTCGCTAAGCCGCGCCCAGCGGTCCGGATCAACGGCCAGACCCGCAATCTGCGCGCGGTAAAGGATCGCCGCCGTATCCGTCAGCACGTTGATGGGCAGCCCCTTGGCCGCTCCCGGCGCGACACCGGTATCGACGGCCTGCCACATGGCATCGGTATCGCCCGCATGCAGCGCCCAGAGCGCACAATGCCAACTGAGATGTCCATGCAGCACGGCGCGGTCGTCATAATTCTCAAGCCAGGTCCCCAGATAAGCGCGCCCCGCTTGCGTTTCGCCCGCCTCATACTGCGCATGGGCCTTGAAGTGCGACCCGTTCGCATTCCTCGGGTTCAGTGCCAGCGCCTTTTCCATCAACTGCATCGACGCCTCGATCTGCCCGGTCTCGCAGAGCGACACGGCATGGACCGACATCATCCACCAATCCTCGCCGTAATAGGGCAACAGGGCCGAAGTATAGGCCAGCAATTCAGCCTCGCGCCCGACCTCGCCGGAAAACCCGATCAGGCCGAAGACATTGGTACAAAGCTGTGCAACGAGCGCGTCGCGCGGATAGGTCTGCACATGGGCCAGCACCGCTGCGCGGGCCTCAGCCGGTTTGCCCGCGAGCAACAAGGCAAGCGCTGCGATATGCTGGCGTTCCCGGTCAGTGCTGCGACCGTCCAGCTCTGTCGCTTTTGCCAGCGCGGCCTTGGCGTCTCCCATCCGAGCTTCCATCATCAGCGCTCGCGCCAGCGCTGCATGACCCAGTGCAAAATCCGGATCAGCCACGACCGCCTCCCGGAACTCATCCGAAGCACCGAAATTCGCCCCCAGAAACAGCGCAGCACCCCTGTCATAGTGATCGCGCGCCGCCGCAGACCCGGTCGAAAGATCGTTTCCGTAGCTGTCCGTCATTCCCATCGATCGCACCCCCTCTTCAGTATTCCCCAATTTCCACCCTAGGCGCTGCAACGCTCTTTGCACACTCCCCCTTGCGCAGGCCCGGGCAATCGGGATCACTCAATTGTTTCGCCGTGCAGGGAGTGCTATCGGAGAGGTGACAAAGTTCAATAAGGCAACGGGGACAGGCATGCGGCGGAAACTGGCGGCGGGAAATTGGAAAATGAACGGCACAGGCGACAGCCTGAGCGAGCTTTCGGCACTTGCCGAAGGCCATCCCTCTGCGTCTGTGGACATCCTGATCTGCCCGCCCGCGCCCCTGCTGTCACGCGCGGCAGCGGTGGCCTCTGGCAGTGCCGTTACCGTTGGCGGACAGGATTGCCATGCCGCAGCGTCAGGGGCGCATACCGGAGATATCAGCGCGGCGATGCTGGTGGATGCGGGGGCGGGATCGGTGATCCTTGGCCATTCCGAGCGGCGCCAGGATCATGGTGAAAGCGATGGCGATGTGCGGACCAAGACCGAGGCGGCAACCGCTGCCGGTCTGATCGCAATCGTCTGCGTTGGAGAGAGTCTGGACCAACGCGAGGACGGGCAGACGCTGGATGTGATCGGCGCGCAGATGGAAGGCTCGGTGCCGGATGGGATGACGGCGGACAGGCTGGTGATCGCTTATGAACCGATCTGGGCCATCGGCACCGGCAAGGTGCCAACGCTGGAGCAGATCGGCGAAGTGCATGATTTCATGCGCGAACGGCTGACGGCGCGATTTGGCGAGGCGACGGCCTCCGGCGTCCGGCTGCTCTATGGCGGATCTGTCAAACCGAGCAACGCGACAGAGATTTTCGCCGTTAGCAATGTCGACGGTGCACTTGTTGGCGGGGCCAGCCTGAAAGCAGCCGATTTCTCACCTATCATCGCAGCACTCGAGTCCGCCTGACAGGCAGGCCTTGCCCGGCGGGTCCAAAGACATGTGCAGGCAACGACAGAAGGCTCTGCACTAAACTCGTCACTGGACGCGTGTCGGACCCGAGGCATATGTTTGGGTATCTCAGCGATGCGGAACAGCCGTGCCCCCTGCCCTTGCCCGCCCAACCCTATCCCAGCTCTATGCGCGCCACGCAGCGCGCTGGCATCATTCGATCACCCACCTCGGATATCCAGAAGCTTATGCTCTGCTTGCGGAAACCGACATGGCAGCGCGCCAAAGACCACCGCGATACGTGTTGGATGCAGGATGTGGCTCCGGGGCCTTTGCCGAGCAAGTCGTCGCGCGCGGCTCCACACCAACGCATCTTACGCTTCTGGATCCATCGCAGGAGATGTTGGAGCAGGCCCGTAAGCGCGAGTGGCGCGAAACACCTGATACCGTATCCGGAAGGTTGGAGGACATCAGCGCATTGCCGAGACTCTATGACACCGTCCTATGCGCCCATGTTCTCGAGCATACCGCCGATCTCGAGACCTCCATGAATCAACTAGCACAGGCGCTGACCCCCGGTGGCAGTCTGCTGCTAGCGGTCAGCAAACCGCATTGGTGCACGGCACTTTTGCGTTGGCGCTGGGGGCACAAGGCTTATCGACCCGAAGACATATGCGCGGCGTTGGCGCGGGCAGGACTGACCGGGATCAACGCGATCCGCTTCGTCAAAGGCCCGCCCTCACGCACGAGCTGTGGCTATCGGGCGGTCAAACCGGTCTGAAGGTCACTCTGCCTTGCTGACACTGGTCAGGATCACCGCCAGCACGATCATCGCTGCGCCGATCAAGCCAGCGCCTGTGATCTCGGCTCCCAGAAACAGCCCCGCGTTCACAAATGTGAAGACCACCGACAGCGCGAACATCAGGGTGGCCGACAGGGTCGAGACGCGCGCGGCAGCCTCATACCACAGGTAATAGGCCAGCGCCGTCGGCAACACGCCCAAAAGGATCAGGAACAGGCCGTCCCGGGCGCTTGGCATCACCGGGTCGATCAGGCCCAGCGGTACCATCAGGATGCCCGCGCAGAGGAAGATGCCGAAGAGGAAGTTCAGCCTCTCGGGCGTGGAACTCGTCTCCTGCATCGCCCGGCTGCTTGAGATCAGGAACACCGCCCAGCTGAGCCCTGCGGCAATCTCCAGAAGATCACCGGTAAAGCGTGTGCCGCCGGTCTGGAAATCCGGCAGAACGGTGAGCGCCACGCCTGTGACGGCAATGGCGGTGGCCAGCAGATCGCGCCACCCCACCGGGGCCTTGGCGAAGAAATAGAGAAAGATCAAAACGAAGATCGGCGCGGTGTTTTCCAGCACCATCGCATTGGCCGCGCCGGTGCGTTCCAGCCCGATATGGAAGAAGATGTAATTCACCACGGTGGACAGCACCGCCAGCCGGAAATTCCAGTCGCGCAGGTTGATCGACACGCCCGCACCCAGCACCCGCAGGATGACATAGATTGCCGCAGCGGCGATGAAGAGGCGCATCACGGCGATCTGCAGTCCGCCCATATCGCTGGTCAGATAGCGCACGATGACGCTGTGCATGCCCCAGAAAAACGCCGCGAGCAGACCAAAAAGCAAACCCCGATTTGTCGTTGCAGCTTGCATGGCAAGCCCCTTCTGTCACCGCCTGGCTGTGCGGCCATCACACCTCGGCGCGCGGTCATGCAGCAACAAAAAGGCCGGATGGGCGTACCATTCCGGCCTCTTTAGATGGCAAGCGATGCTATTGCGTCACGATCTCCGGTCCCATGAAAGTGTTGGGCAGGAAGGTGGAGATCCACGGAATATACGTGACCATGATCAGGAAGACGAAGAGGACCGCAAGGAACGGCAAGGCCGCCCGCACCACCGCCATCATCGGCATCCCCGCCACGCCGGAGGTCACGAACAGGTTCAAACCGACCGGCGGCGTGATCATCCCGATCTCCATGTTGACCACCATGATGATGCCTAGATGGATCGGATCGATGCCCAGCTCGATGGCAATGGGAAAAACCAGCGGGGCGACGATGACCAGAAGGCCCGAGGGCTCCATGAACTGACCGCCGATCAGCAGGATCACATTGACCACCACCAGGAACATGACCGGGCCGAAGCCTGCCGACAGCATGGCGCTGGCGATCTGTTGCGGCACCTGCTCGTCGGTCAGCACATGTTTCAGGATCAGCGCATTGGCGATCACGAAGAGCAGCGTCACCGTCAGCTTGCCCGCCTCGAACAGCGTGTGCTTGGTATCGGGATGGAACAAGGCCGTCACCAGCGCGATCGGTTTGCGCATCAGCGACAGGTTCTCTGTCTCTCCTTCTGTGCTGAGCGGGCCCATGTCCTTGTAGACAAAACTCGCGATGAAAAAGGCGTAAACGGCGGCCACGGCAGCAGCCTCGGTCGGGGTGAAGATCCCACCATAGATGCCGCCCAGAATAATCACGATCAGGAACAAGCCCCAACCTGCCTCGCGGGCAGAGGTAAAGACCTCGCCCCAGCCTTTCCAGTCGCCCTTGGGCAGGTTCTTGACCTTGGCCATCACATAGATCGTGACCATCAGCATCAGGCCCGCCGTCAGGCCGGGAATGACCCCGGCAAGGAACATCCGGCCCACTGACACCTCGACGGCTGCCGCATAGACCACCATAACGATGGAGGGCGGAATCAGGATGCCCAAGGTGCCCGCGTTACAGATGACACCGGCAGCAAAGTCTTTTGAATAGCCCACCTGCCGCATCCCCGCGATCACGATGGACCCGATGGCGACCACAGTGGCCGGGCTCGACCCGGAAAGCGCGGCAAACAGCATACAGGCAAAGACGCCCGCAATGGCCAGCCCCCCAGGCAGATGCCCGACACAGGCGATCGAGAAACGGATGATCCGCCGCGCCACGCCGCCGGTGGTCATGAAACTGGAGGCAAGGATGAAGAACGGAATCGCCAGCAGGGTGAAGTGGCCCTCAAATGCCTCGAACAGCGTGCCTGCGACCGAGGCCAGCGAGCTGTCGGAGTAGATCAGCAGAAAGATCGTGGAACTCAGGCCGAGCGAAATCGCGATAGGCACGCCGATCAGCAGCAGGCTGATGACCATGCCAAAAAGAATGACAACTTCCATCAGTCCTGCCCTCCCTGCTGCTGGCGCACTTCTTCCAGCTCGTCCTCGACCTCGTGGCTGGCGACGATCCGGTCGGTCTCACCGCGCCATATGGCGAAGGCGGCCTGAGCAAAGCGGATCACCAAGAGCAGCATGGAGATCGGCAGAACGATGTAGGGAACAACCTTGGGCAGCTTCTCATAGGCCTCGTCATAGTTGATCGCGCCTTCCAGCCAGCGCAGCCATTCGACCATGGGAACGTCCTGCACTTCGTAGAAACTTTGCGAGCGGGCCGTCAGGTCCAGCCCTGTGGGAAACCATCGGCCCGAGGTGGGCGGCAGGTCGGCAAAGACGGCCCAGTAGTCATAGGCCCCCTTGAGCATCAGCAGCGAGAACAGCAGACAGCAGCCGACCGAGATAAGCGCCAGGATACGGCGCGGTGCGGGGCTGAGCATGTTGAGGATGGCATCCACGCCCAGATGCGCGTGTTTCTTCACCGCGTATGACGCGCCCAGCAACACCAGCCAGGCGAACATGAACACTGTCAGTTCCAGCGCCCACAGGATGTTGGAATTGAAAACGAACCGCGCGATCACATTGGCGAATGTCACCGCTGTCATCAGACCCAGAAGCACCGCGATCACGGTCTCCTCGATCTGGTCGATGAAACCGGATGGGCCGGCAGTCGAACCAGACATTATGATGTCCCCGATTATTTATGTGTTATGTGGCAGGCCCGTTTGGGACCTTGCGGGGCGCAGCGCCGAACACTCCCCAGTATCGGCGCCGCGCTTGGTGCGCCGGATCAGAACCCGGCGTTGATCGCCTGTGCGGCGTCGATCTTGTCCTGACCGACGTCATCCGAGAACTTGTCCCAGACAGGCTTCATTGTATCGACCCAGGCCTGACGCTGCTCGGGGTTCAACTGGCGAATAATGCCACCCGCATCAGTGATCGAGGCCTTGGCTGCTTCGTTCACCGCAAAGGCTTCTTTGTTCCGCTGCTCGGACACTTCGGACAGGATGGTCAGGAACTGTTCACGCACTTCGGGGTCCAAGCTGTCGAGCCAGTCCACCGAGGTCACGACCAGATAGTCGATGATGCCGTGATTGGTCTCGGTGATGCCATCCTGCACCTCAAAGAACTTTTTGCCGTAGATGTTGGACCAGGTGTTTTCCTGCCCATCCACGACGCCCTGTTGCAGCGCGCCATAGACCTCGGAGAAGGCCATTTTCTGCGGGCTGCCACCGATGGCTTCCATCTGGGCAACCAGAACGTCGGAGCTTTGGACGCGGAACTTCAGGCCGTCGGCATCAGTGGGTTCCACCAGCGGCGTGTTGGCCGACATCTGCTTCATGCCATTGTGCCAGAAGGCCAGCCCTTGAAGGCCCCGCCGCTGCATGCTGTCCAGCATCGCCTGACCGTCATCAGAGGCCTGGAAGGCATCCACGGCATCGATATTGACGAACATGAAGGGCAGATCGAACAGGCGGAACTGTTTGGTGAATTTCTCGAACTTGGACAGCGACGGCGCGGCAAGCTGCACATCGCCCTGCAGCATCGCCTCCAGTACCTTGTTGTCGTTATAGAGTGTGGAGTTCGGATAGACCTCCATGCACATGGTGCCATTCATCTCGTCATTGACGCGTTGCTCAAGCAGCGAGGCGGCGATGCCCTTGGGGTGTTTGTCGGTATTGGTCACGTGGGCGAATTTCACCACGATCTCGCCATCGTCGCAGGCTGCAAACGCAGCGGTGGCGGTCAGTGCCAACGCGGTGGCGGCGGTTGCCAGAAATTTCATTTGGTCTCCTCCTGTTTCTTTGCTTGGGTCAGAGGCACAACTCTGATCGCGTTTGAGTGAAACCAATCCCCGACCCCCGCTCAACCCCGCGAAATTCCGAGAAGCAAAAATCAGTTTTTCCAGGCATATTCAGTATATTACACGACACGCTGAAGGTGTTTCAAAGATGGGCGTTTGCCGGTTGTGCGGATTTTCGCACAGACCAGACCCTGCTTGTGCGGATTTCCGCACATTCCCGACATCCACCTTGGCTCAGCGATTCGACCCCAGAGAGGAATACAAACCCTTCGGTCATCATCGGGGATCGGGGATCGGGCATGGACCATTTTCAAACGGGAACGCCCGTAGCGCGGTCAGTTAGTTCCGCCATCAGACAGCTCTTCACAGTCCCTCCGACCGATGCCGCCGCCGTTCAAGGTTTCAGCGAGGGCGGATTGGAATGCCGCGTGCGCATCCACATTTTGGAACGCTTCCAGAAATCCCTTCAGCTCCTCAACATAATTGGTCTGCGGGTTGAGACAGCCGCCGGCCATATCGCTCAGAACCTGCTGTGGGGTGCGGTCAGCCATGTCACGGGTCTTCATCAATTGGTTGCACGGCGGGTCTTTTCGGCAGGACCGGCTATGCGATCGGATTGGGGAATGCGTCACAAGACGCAAGGTGCCATCGTCAAGCAGATCATAAATGGATCTGCAATTGCTGTCGGCCCCCAGGTTGCGTCAACGCAGGCGTCTTTCTGGCCCTTCTTCTTTTTTGCGTTTCACGCCCTGCACCGAGGTCTGCCAATTCGGGCCCAGCACATCAGCGCCTTCAGCGCCGGAAGGTTTCAGGGCGGATCGCGTATTTGGCCAGCTTGTCATAGAAGGTCTTGCGCGGCAACTTCAGTGCCTGCGCCGCTTGCGCCGCCTTGCCATTGTGCCTCCCAAGGGCTGCAACCAGCAAAGACCGTTCCACCCGCGCCATCTGTTCGGCAAGTCCAAGTTCAGCGGCCTGCGCCACATCCTCGGGCATACCCAGCACAAAACGCATCGCAGCCGACATCAACGAGCGGGCGTTGCCCGGCCAGTCCTGCGCCATAAGTGCTGCCAGATGATCCGGCGTGATCTCGGGTGGCTCGATCCCTGCTTGCTCGGCGGCCTGCGCCACATAGTGCCGGAAGATCACCGGGATATCGTCGGGCCGCTCGGACAGTGCGGGAATGCGGACGCCCATCCCGTCGAGCCGGTAGAAAAGCTCGGGGTTGAAGCGACCTTCCTCGGCCAAAGCGGCCAGATCGGCGGTCGTGCCCGCGATCAACCGCGCGCCCATCCCCTGTTCGATCATCTCAAGGGCGGCATATTGCGTCGGTCCCGGCAAGGCCGAAACCTCATCCAGAAACAGAGAACCACCCGCTGCATCACTTACCGCGGCACCAAGATCGTCGGGCGTCAGATCCGCAGCAGAGCGTTTCATGAAGGGACCCTGCGCGGTGGCGGACATCAGATGTACCACCTCGGCCACCTTGGACACCCCGCTGCCCGGCGGGCCGGTCACCAACACCTCGGCCTCAGTTGTCGCCACACCGCGCACCCGGGCGCGCAGAGCTTCGGCCTGTTGCGAGGAACCAAAGAGCATCCGTGCCGCCGGGTCGCCGGTTTCCAACTGCCGTTTCAAGGCCCGGTTCTCTAAGACCAGCGCCCGGGTTTTCAGCGCGCGTTCCAACACCGCGACTAGATCTGCCGGCGCGCAGGGTTTTTCCAGAAAATCAAACGCCCCCTGCCCCATGGCGCTGACCGCAGTGGGAATATCGCCTTCGCCGGTAAGCAGGATCACCGGAAGTTCCGCGTCGATCTCGCGCGCATAGGTCAGCAGGTAGAACCCATCGCGACCCGGCATGCGGATATCAGAGACGATGACGCCCTGAAAACCGGGCGTAATATGATCCTTGGCCGCCACGAAAGACCCCGCCGTGATCGCCTGAAAATCGCTGAGCTCCAGCGTCTGGCCAAGCGCCTCGCGCACGGCGGCGTCGTCATCGACCAGCAGAACGGAGCGGATCATGCGGCTTTTTCCTCTGTGAACCGATCAAGCTCGACGGTGAACATCGCACCACTGTCGGTATTGGCACCCCGGATATTACCGCCGAAGCTTTGCACCAGACCATAAGAGATTGACAGGCCCAGCCCCATCCCCTCAGAGGACCCGACGGCCTTGGTCGAGTAGAACGGCTCGAATATCTTTTCGGGGTCTTCGATCCCCGGGCCGGTGTCGCGGATCGTGACGGTCAACTTATCACTCTCTTCGATCCGGATGCTGATCCGGCGCAGCTTCCGCCCGGCCATGGCGTCGACAGCGTTGTTGATGAGGTTCACAAAAACCTGCACCAGCCGCACTTCCCCCCCCCAGGCCGGGACCGGTGCAGATGGCGGCGCCCAATCAAGCGCAACACCGTCATGGGTCAGCCGAGCGGCACTCAGATCCACCGCCGTTTCGATGACCTGAACCAGATCGACCCGCCCCATCGGCTCGCTTTCATTGCGGGCAAAAGCGCGCAGGTTTTTGATGATCCGCGCCATGCGCTTGGCCATTTGCGCAATCCGGCCAAGGTTCTCGCCCGCCTTTTCCGATTTACCCCGATCCAGAAAGGCCGCGCCGTTGTCGGCGAATTGCTGAATCGCCATCAGCGGCTGGTTCAGCTCGTGACTGATCCCCGCCGACATCTGGCCTAGCGCACTGAGCTTGCCGGCCTGCACCAGTTCGGCCTGCGCCCGTTTCAGCGCGGCCTCGGCGTCTTGCCGCTCGACCACTTCGCGACGCAATTGGGTATTGGCCTCTGACAACGCCTGGGTGCGCTCGGCCACCCGGCTTTCTAGCACGGCGTTGGCCTCGGCCAAGGTGCGGCGACGCTCGGTGGCGAGAAACAGCAGCGCCCCGAAGGCTAGGCAGATCGCAGCAACGGCCGCTGCCTGAAGCCAGGCCAATCGCCGCGCCGGGGCCAGATCAACGACCACTTCGCCGCTCATGCCGATGACCGGCAGATCCTGCACCAGATGCAGCGCGTGGCGTGGCAGGTAAGGACCCCAGTCCAGTGTCCAGATCTCGAAACTGCCCAACAGATCAGTGTCGAAGGCGCGCGGCGGCCCCTTGGCGGGTTGCAAGCCAGCATCCCCCCCATCACGCCGCCAGAACAGCAATTCGGGCCGGTTGGACATGAAAACCTCGCCCGCCTCATCCACGAACAGGACAGCTGGAGAGCTGCCGCGCCAGTCGAACTCGGTATTATCGATATCGACCACAACCACCAGAACGCCCCGCACCTTGCCATCCGGTCCGAAATCAGGCGCGGCGTAGTAGAACGCCCGCTGATCAAAGGGCGCGATCACCCCGTGATCACTGCCCAGCGCGCCTTGCAGGGCCCGCTCGAAATAGGGCGCACCGCTGAGCGTTTGGAGGCTCGGGTCGCGCGCCGACACCAGCACGCGGCCCGTACGGTCCGCATACATTACATCCAGTGCCGAGGTCTTGTCGGCCACATCCAGCAACAGGTCGCGCGCGGCGTCGCGGCCTCCGGGCAGGTCGAGATATTCCAGCGCCGGATGTTCGGCCATCAGCACAGCAGTTTCCTGATAGCGCTGCAATTGCGCGCTGAGCCGGTCGCTGGCCAGCTTCAGATCGGCCTCGGCGCGCTCGGCCAATTGCCCGACAGCCTGCCGGTAACCATAGGTCCAGACCCCGGTGGCCAGCAGACTCACCAGAAACCCGAAACCGACGATGATCCAAAGCCTTCGCATCGTCCATAGGGTCTTGCATTGCGCGCAGCGCAAGGCAAGGGTGCGCGCGATGAAGATATGCCACCAAAGCCCCACCGACCCCGCCTTCGTGCAGGACCCCTACCCATTCTACGCCCGGATGCGCGCCGCAGGTCCGCTGGTATACTGGGAGGAGTATGGCAAGGTCGCCGCCTTCAGTCACGATGCCGTGCAGACCTTGCTGAAGGATCGCCGCTTCGGGCGGGAAATGCCACCGGAGCTGGCGACCGAAGGCCCCGACCATCTGGCCCCCTGGCTGGCGGTTGAGGCGCATTCGCTGCTCGATGCCGAACCCCCGCGCCATACAAGGCTGCGCGCTCTAGTGATGCGCGCCTTCACATCACGCGCGATCAGCGACCTTGCACCGGGGATCGAGGCGCTGTGCAATGACCTGATCGATGCATGTCCAGAGGACGATTTCGATCTGCTCGAGGCTTATTGCACCCAGGTGCCTGTGATCACCATCTGCCGGTTGCTGGGCGTGCCCGAGGCGATGGCGCCTGACCTGCTGCGCTGGTCGCATGCAATGGTGGCAATGTATCAGGCGGGCCGCACCCGCACGACCGAGGATGCGGCGGCGCAGGCCGCGACCGAGTTCACCGGTTTTCTGCGCGGTTATGTGAGCGAACGCCGCAACGACCCGCGCGACGATCTGATCACCCGCCTGATCGCCGCCGAAGAAGAAGGCACCAAACTGTCAACCGACGAGTTGATCGGCACCTGTATCCTGCTGTTGAATGCCGGGCACGAAGCGACCGTGCATGCCATCGCCAACGGGGTGAAGACCCTGCTTGAAACCGGAACCGACCCGGCGGTGCTTGCACCCGATGCCATCGACCGCACCGTCGAAGAGATCATGCGTTATGACCCGCCGCTGCATATGTTCTCTCGTTACGCCTATGAAGAGGTGACGGTCTTTGGCAATAGGTTCCAACGCGGCGACGAGGTTGCGCTGCTACTGGGCGCGGCCAATCGCGATCCGGCGAATTGGGAGCGCGCAGAGAGTTTCGACCCGACGCGCGCTATCCGCACCAATACGGGTTTTGGCGGCGGGCTGCATTTCTGCGTCGGCGCGCCACTGGCCCGGCTTGAGATGCGCATCGCCCTGCCGATCCTATTTGCACGTTGCCCCAACCTACGTTTGACTGAACCACCGACCTATTCCGACAGCTACCATTTCCACGGTCTCACCAGGCTGATGGTTCAGCGCTGAAGCGCGGTCAAAGCGGTAGCATGGTGGTGGATTTGATCTCTTCCATCGACAGAAGCGCTGTGACGTTATGCACCCGCACCTCCGAGATCAGCGCCTGATAGAACGCGTCATAGGCGCGGGCGTTCCTTACGCGCACTTTCAGTATGTAGTCGATATCGCCCGCCAGCCGGTGCGCCTCCTGCACTTCGGGGCGGTCTTGCAGCGCTTTCAGGAAGGCGTTCTGCCATTCAGCCTCATGCTCCGAGGTGCGGATCAGCACGAAGAAACAAGCCTCGTAACCCAGCGCCTCGGCGTCAAGCAGAACCGTCTGCTGGCCTATCACGCCGGCCCCGCGCAGCTTGCGGATGCGATTCCAGACTGGCGTCTTGGAACTGCCCACCTGACTGGCAATCTCGTCCAGCGATTGACTGGCATCGCGTTGCAGTTCAGCCAGAATTTTCCGATCCGTGTCGTCTATGCGCACTGACATTCCTGTTTTTTCCTTCAATCGAAACCGGCATCCCGATTCCAGAGGCAGATGGGACGCTTGTTCTTATTTGCCGCACCATATGGCGGTCAGGTGGGAATATTTCCTATATTGAGGGTCACGTCAAATAGAACAGATCGACCCATGACCACGCAACTCGCAAACAGGACGGCAGGACAGATCGACTTTGTCGGTGCAGGCCCCGGTGATCCGGACCTTCTGACCGTCGCAGCTCTGCGCGCCTTCGAGGCGGCGGATGTGGTTTTGCATGACCGGCTGATCTCGGACGCGGTGCTGGCATTGGCAGGGCGAACAGCCCGGCTGGTCGATGTGGGCAAGGCCGGGTTCGGCCCGTCCTGGGATCAGGGCGACATCAACGACCTGCTGGTCGCCCACGGGCAGAACGGTGCCTATGTCGTACGGTTGAAATCCGGCGACCCGACAGTGTTCGGGCGTCTGGACGAGGAAATCGAGGCCGCCGAAGCCGCCGGGCTGAGCTGGCGCATCGTGCCGGGGATCACCGCCGCCTCTGCTGCCGTGGCCGGCATCGGCCAGAGCCTGACCCGGCGCGGACGCAATTCGTCGATCCGTTTCCTGACTGGCCACGACATGAAGGGCTTTGCCGATCACGACTGGGCCGCGCTGGCACGCGCGGGCGAAGTCGCCGCGATCTATATGGGCAAGAAAACCGCCCGCTTCATTCAGGGCCGCCTGATCATGCACGGCGCGGCGCGCAACACGCCGGTCACACTGGTCGAAAACGCCTCGCGCCCCGATCAGCGCGTGCTGAGCACCACGCTGGACCGTCTGCCCACCGATCTGGCGCAGGCCGGGATGAACGGCCCCGCCCTGACACTTTATGGCCTTGCCCCGCGACAGGCGGCGCAGGCCCTGACAGAATTCAACAAGGAGCATGCCTGATGGCCCGCGCTTTTACCCCAAAAGTCATCACCGCCAATGACCTGCTGGAAGGCGATGTAATCTATCTGACCGCCGACGATCGCTGGTCGCGCGACCTGGCCGAGGCCGAGCTGATCACCGATGAGGCGCATGCGCAACTGCGACTGCTGGATGCCGAAGCACAGGCAAGCAAGATCGTCGGCGCCTATCTGGCCGATGCCATCGCCGGAAGTGATGGCCCCGAACCCACGCACTTTAGGGAAGATTTCCGCCGTACCGGACCCTCCAACTACCGGCATGGCAAACAGGAAACTTCCCCGCAGCCCCAGGCCTGACAACAGGCCCCTTCTCTCCCCTTAAAAGGCCCCGGACCTGGGGCTGCACCAGGTAACCCAAGAATTCGCAAGGACAGCAAACGATGTATCGCTACTCCGAGTTTGACACCGCCTTCCTTACCGAACGCAACGCGCAGTTCCGCGCCCAGGTCGAGCGCCGCATTGACGGCTCGCTGACCGAGGATGAATTCAAGCCCCTGCGCCTGATGAACGGGCTCTACCTGCAACTGCACGCCTATATGCTGCGAGTGGCGATCCCCTATGGCACGCTAAATCCCGACCAGATGCGGCAACTGGCGCTGCTGGCGCAGAAGTGGGACAAGGGCTATGGCCATTTCACTACCCGTCAGAACATCCAGTACAACTGGCCCAAGCTGAACGATGTGCCTGACATGTTGGACGCGCTGGCCGAGGTTGGCCTGCATGCGATCCAGACCAGCGGCAACACCATCCGCAACGTGACCGCCGACCATTTTGCCGGTGCCGCCGCCGATGAGGTCGCCGATCCGCGCCCCTATGCAGAACTGCTGCGCCAATGGTCGACCGATCACCCGGAATTCCAGTTCATGCCGCGCAAGTTCAAGATCGCGATCACCGGCTCGGAAAACGACCGCGCCGTGATCAAGGCGCATGATATCGGTCTGCAACTGGTCGAGCGCGACGGCGTTCTGGGTGCCCGCGTGCTGGTGGGTGGCGGTCTGGGCCGCACCCCGATGATCGGCAAGGAGCTGAGCCCGTTTGTGGCCTTTGACGATCTGCTGGCCTATCTTGAGGCATCTGTCAGCGTCTGGAACCAGATCGGTCGCCGTGACAACAAGTACAAGGCCCGCATCAAGATCACCGTGCATGAGCACGGCATCGACGCCATCCGCGCCAAGGTGAACGAGCGCTTCCTGCAAGTGCGCCCGCAGTTCAAGGGCGCCGACATGGCGCTGCTGGAGGAGATCAAGACCCATTTCGCACCGCCCGCCTTCCGGGACGGCTCGGTCGCGGTGTTCAAGGACGCCTATCACCATGATCCGGTCTTCCGGTCCTGGGTGGACACCAACATCGCCGCCCACAAGCAGGACGACCATGCGATCGTGACGATCTCGCTCAAGAAACAGGGCGACACGCCGGGCGACGCCACTGCCGAGCAGATGCGTGTGATGGCCGATCTGGCCGAAGAGTTCGCTTATGGCGAGCTTCGCATCAGCCACGAGCAGAACGTAATCCTTCCGCATGTCCACAAATCCGACCTGCCCGCGATCCATGCGCGACTGAAGGAACATGCGCTGGCCACCGCCAATATCGGCCTGATCAGCGATATCATCGCCTGCCCCGGCATGGATTACTGCGCACTGGCGACGGCCCGCTCGATCCCGGTGGCGCAGCAGATCGCCAGCCGCTTCGAAGAATTGAAGCTGGAAAACGACATTGGCGAGCTGAAGATCAAGATCTCGGGCTGCATCAATGCCTGCGGGCATCACCATGTGGGCCATATCGGCATCCTCGGCCTTGACCGCGCAGGCGTGGAAAACTACCAGATCACCCTAGGCGGTGACGGTACCGAGACGGCTGCCATCGGCGATCGTACCGGGCCGGGCTTTGCCTATGACGAGATCGTGCCCGCGGTCGAACGTCTGGTGCATGCCTATCTCGACCTGCGCGTCCACGCGGACGAGACTTTCCTGCAAACCTATCGCCGACTGGGCATGGCGCCGTTCAAGGCGGCCCTCTACCCCGAGGCACAGGCCAATGCCGCTTGACGAGATCCAGACCGAACTGGGTCGTGATCGCAGCGCGCTGACCGAACGGGTTGGCGCGCTCAACGCCCGGTTCCGCCACCACAGCGCCCATGACGTGATGCATGGCGCGCTGCAGGAGGCCGAACACCTGGCGCTGGTCTCCAGCTTCGGGGCCGAGTCGGTGGTGCTGCTGCATATGGCAGCGGTGGTCGACAAGGACATACCGGTGCTGTTCGTGGACACGCAGTTGCTGTTCACCGAAACGCTGGTCTACCAGCAGGAGGTCAGCGAGCGGCTCGGTCTGCGCAATGTGCAGATCATCCGTGCGACGGATGAGGACGTGGCCCGCCAAGACCCCTATGGCGCGCTGCGGCTGCGGGACACTGATGCCTGCTGCACCCTGCGAAAGACGATCCCGCTGCAACGCGCGCTGTCGGGCTATGATGGCTGGATCACCGGGCGCAAACGGTTTCAGGCCGGCACCCGCGCCGCGCTCGACTTCTTCGAGGTCGAGGACGGCACCGGCCGGATCAAGGTCAACCCGCTGGCCCATTGGGCGCCCGAAGACGTGCGCGCCTATATGGACGAGAACCGCCTGCCCCGGCACCCGCTGGTGGCCAAAGGATACCCTTCGATCGGCTGTGCGCCCTGCACCTCGCCGGTAAAAGAGGGCGAAGACCCCCGCGCCGGACGCTGGCGCGATCAGAACAAGGAAGAATGCGGCATCCATTTTGTCGATGGCAAGATGGTGCGCGTCGGAGAGAAAACATGAATGTAATCGTTACTGACGAGGGGTTCGCCCCCGATGACTGGACCGACGGTTTTGTCACTCTGGAAGATGCCGCCAACGACGTCGTCGCGCTCGACGTCAGTTCGGATACCGACCCGGACGAGTTGTTCGACCGCTTGGGAGCCGCCAAGATGGTGCGGGTAGACTTCCCGTCTTTTGCCGACGGGCGCGGGTTTACCATCGCGCGCACCTTGCGGCTTAAAGGCTATGCCGGGCGTCTGCGCGCCAAGGGGCACGTGCTGGCCGACCAATACGCCATGGCGCGCCGCAGCGGGTTCGACGAGATCGAGATTGACCATACCCTTGCCAACCGCCAGCCCGAGGACCAATGGCTGGCCCGTGCCGACTGGCAAGACAACAATTATCAATCCCGCCTGCGCGGCTGAGCCCGCCAATCGCCAGCTTGTGACCGAAACGGGGCAAGAAGCCCCTTTTCCTGACGTGGATCAAAGATTAAACGGAGATGCCGGTCTAGCTGACTGGATAGTGAAATGATGACAGAGATGAAATCCGTGAGTGAAGCAACCGCCGTGAAGGCCCCTGTCCTGCCCGATGCACAGACCGTTCTGGATGTGAAGCACTGGACCGACAGCCTGTTCTCGTTCAAGGTGTCGCGCCCCGCCTCGCTGCGCTTCCGCTCGGGCGAGTTCGTGATGATCGGCCTGCTCGGCGACAACGGCAAACCGCTGCTGCGCGCCTATTCCATCGCCTCGCCAAGCTGGGACGAAGAGCTGGAGTTCTATTCGATCAAGGTGCAGGACGGTCCGCTGACCTCGAAGCTGCAGCACATAAAGCCCGGCGACCAGATCATCCTGCGGCCCAAGCCCGTGGGCACGCTGGTGCATGACGCGCTGCTGCCCGGCAAGCGGCTGTGGTTCTTTGCCACCGGCACCGGCTTTGCCCCCTTCGCCTCGCTGCTGCGCGAGCCGCAGACCTATGAGGATTACGACGAGGTCATCATCACCCATACCTGCCGCGAAGTGGCGGAACTGGAATATGGCCGCCGCCTGATCGAAGACATCAAGCAGGACGAGATGCTGGCCGAACTGATGGGTGCGGATTTCCACAAGAAGATCCGCTATTACCCCACCACCACCCGAGAAGAGAGCCCCCGGATGGGCCGTATCACCACGCTGCTCAAGGATGGCACCGTGTTTGCCGATCTGGGCATCGAGGGCATCGCGCCGGAAAGTGATCGCGCCATGGTCTGCGGCAGCCTCGCCTTCAACCATGACATCAAGGCGATCCTCGAAGAGTTCGGCCTGCGCGAAGGCGCCAATTCCGAGCCCAAGGAATTTGTGGTCGAGAAAGCCTTTGTCGGCTGACCGACACCAAAGCCGAATTTGCAGGAAGCCACGCCAATGCGCGTGGCTTTTTCATTGCAACCATAAGGCGCCATAAAATCGCCCAGATTCAATCGTTCCTGCAGAGATAGACGCGCATTGGCATCAGGGGGTTATCAGGTGGCTTTGGTTCTTGGCACAAAATTGGACGATACGCTTTCAGGCACGGATGGGATCGACACGATCCGCGGTTTTCGGGGCAACGACATTCTCAGCGGATTGGCGGGTAACGATCTGATCGCAGGCGGACACGGAAACGACACGCTTCAGTCGGGTGGCAATGGCGACACGCTGGAAGGTGGTCCGGGAAATGACCACATAGAGGTAACGTACATCGGGCCAACCCGGGTTTCCGGCGGCGCGGGAAAAGATGTCGTCGTCGTGGATGCTTCGGGTTTCGGATCAGCCTCAGTCAAACTCGTCGACTGGAAATACGATGAAGCCGAAGGAGTGACGGCGTCCGCGCATACCCAGGATGGCGGCCTTGCGCCTGCGGGCGGCGGAAC
This sequence comes from Ruegeria hyattellae, assembly GCF_041537925.1. Taxonomy (NCBI): domain Bacteria; kingdom Pseudomonadati; phylum Pseudomonadota; class Alphaproteobacteria; order Rhodobacterales; family Roseobacteraceae; genus Ruegeria; species Ruegeria hyattellae. The sequence goes on from NZ_JBGOSH010000001.1 coordinate 528,252, forward strand.
CGGAACGTCACAGGGCTCCGCAAGTGAACCAGAAACCATTTTTGTCAAACTTGAACTGGTAGTGGCAACGGTGGGAGCAACTAACTTCAAGATGCTGGACATCGAGACCTTGCATGCCATCGGCGGCGGCGGTGACGATACGATCGAAGGTCTATGGGGCAACGACCTGCTCGTCGGCAATGATGGCAACGATGTCCTGCATGGAAACTTCGGTAGTGACACGCTGATCGGCGGTGAAGGAAACGATACTCTCTGGAGCGCCTCGGGTGACATGAGATTTCTGGGGGGCGCGGGTGATGACATTGTTGCTCTGTATCATGAGAGCCGTTTCGAACCGGGCCGCCAGTTTCTCGATGGCGGCACAGGTGCAGATCACCTCCTACTCGAAATCGACGATGACCAAGATCTCAACATGGCATTTATCCCGGGCAGGCGGTCAGAGATGTCCAACGGGATGGTCGTGAAGAACTTCGAGTATCTTGATCTTACCACCGGCGACGGGAACGACACGCTCAAGCTCGAGTTACACAACGCCAACGGCTACTATAATTGGAATGCTGGAGGCGGCGACAACTTTGCGATTGTCGATATTTCAGCCTTCTCGGGTGCAGTAGCGTTCTATGCCGACCTGGGCACCCGTGAGTTGCCGGAAGAGATTTTTGGTCCGGTCTGGTCCGGACCCAATATCGACTTCCACGGTGTGAGTCGGCTCAGACTCTACGGCAACGACGATGTGAACCATTTATACGGCAACTTGTCCCATGACTATCTGTTCGGAGCGGGTGGTGACGATCGTCTCGTTGGCGAAATCGGGGCCGACAGCCTGGATGGGGGCAACGGCAATGACGAACTGGATGGCGGAGCGGGCAATGATCTCCTGTCCGGTGGCAACCAAAATGACAGCCTGTTCGGCGGGCAAGGCAACGATGTGTTGCTGGGTGGAAATGGCGCTGACTGGCAAAGTGGCGGTGACGGAACGGACAGGCTTCAGGGAAATCAGGGAAATGACAGGCTCGCAGGCGGTGACGGGGCTGATACCGCCTATGGGGGAGACGGGACCGACGCTTTGGGCGGCGGTAGCGGGGACGATCATCTGGGCGGCGGCACCGGCGACGACAGGGTGTTCGGAGGGCTCGGTAACGATGTGATCTACGGCGGGTCGGGCGCAGATGTGCTGTTTGGCGGCAAGGACAATGACTCGATACAAGGCGGTCTTGGCAACGACACTCTGATCGGCGGGACTGGTAGCGACAGGCTGGCAGGTGGATCAGACAAAAATGTGCTGACCGGAGGAGCGGGTGTCGACTTTTTTGTCTACGCTGGGCGCAGTGGGCAGAATCGCATCACCGATTTCGAGATTGGCGTGGACAAGATTGACTTTTCCGAGATGTCGATCGGGTTTGACGATCTGGTCTTCTCGCAGCAGGACGGCTATGTGAGTATCCTATTGGACGATCCCGAGGCTCCTTCCAGAGCAATCTTCGAGGTGGCCGACCTGAACCTCGCGGATATCATGCAAGAGTCGCACTTCCTCTTCTAGAAGACACTTGCAATGTCTCAGAAAGGTGCTCGCAAGCCCCCTCGCCAGAGCCGTGTTGCACCTCCCCGCTACGCCAGATCAAAGGTGAAGCCCATTGATTGACGTGACGACGGCGTGTTGCGACGGCATCCCAATGGACAACGCAGAGGATCGGCTGAACACAATCCTCTAAACCACGACATCAAGACGATCCGCGAGAAGCCTAGCCTGCGCCAGAATGCCAATTCCGAACAAAAGGAGTTTGGGGTCAAGATGGATTCTGTAGGCTAACCGCCTACGACAGCGCAAAAAAAGGGCCGCGTTCCGGACGAACGCGGCCCCCTTTTCGATTTGCCGGGTATCAGTTCCCTGAGGTCGTGGCGTCGTCGGCAGCATCGGTGGCAGCATCGGTGGCCGCGTCGCTCGCGGTGCCAAGCGCATCCGATGCCGAGTCGTTGACCGCATCCGTCGCATCCGAGGCAGCGTCGCTTACGGCATCCGCCGCGTCGCTTGCCGCGTCCGTAGCAGCCTCGGTTGCATCCGTCGCTGCGTCCGATGCGGCTTCGGTTCCGGTTGTGACGGCATCCGATGCCGCGTCAGTGACCGCGTCTGCTGCATCGCTGGCAGCGTCGGTGGTTGCGTCCACGGCGTCGCTTGCCGCATCACTTACCGCGTCCGCAGCATCGCTTGCGGCGTCCGTGGTGCTGTCAACGGCCTCGTCAACGGTATCTTTGACCGTTTCTGCCGCCTCTTCCGCGGCATCGCCCACGCTTTCGACAGCTTGCTCGACCGATTCTTCAGCGCTTTCAGTGGCGGTTTCAGTGGCAGCCTCCGGAGCAGCGGCCTCTTCGCCCACACCCTCGGATTGTGCGTTGAAATAGAAATAGCCACCCGCTGCGAGCCCTGCGAGAATTATCAAGACAACAATTGGTTTCATTACTGTTTTTTCCTGTTTTCAGCACAACGCCCTTTGCATTGGCGCCTGGCAACCAAGTGGTTGGATTCCCAAGCGGACACAAGGGGGAAAACCTCATGATAGCACACCATCGCGCCAGACCGGGCGGCGTCGGCAGGTAATCGCCTCTTGAAAACCACGCGACACCCCGGCATATGGCGCTAATTGCTTGAATCGCTGATGACAGAGCGTTATTTTTCAGGCACTTTCTGCTGCAACCATCAAAGGATTGAACCCATAGCTCGCAGACCTCACAACGCGCCGCCGCAACGAGACACCGGCCCGCGCGTCAACGACAAGATCCGTGCCAACGAAATTCGCCTGATCGGCGCTGATGGTGAGAATGTCGGTGTCGTCACACCCGCGCGCGCCATCGACATGGCCGTTGATGCCGGCCTGGACCTGGTTGAGATCTCTCCCAATGCGACCCCGCCGGTCTGCAAGATCATGGATTTCGGCAAGTTCAAGTATGAACAGCAGAAGCGCGAAAGCGAAGCGCGCAAGAAGCAGAAGATCATCGAGATCAAAGAGGTCAAGTTCCGCCCGAACACCGATACGCATGACTATGAGGTCAAGATGCGCAACGTGTTCAAGTTTCTCGAAAACGGCGACAAGGTGAAGGTCACCCTGCGGTTCCGTGGCCGTGAGATGGCGCACCAGAACCTGGGCCGCGAGCTGCTGGAACGGGTGGCCGAGGACACCAAGGAAATCGGCAAGGTCGAGAACTTTCCCAAGATGGAAGGCCGCCAGATGATCATGCTGATTGGGCCGCTGCCGCAGAAGTAACCCATCCGTAATACGGTTTTATTTGAAACGCCCCGCCGATCGCGCGGGGCGTTTTTCTTTGTGAGGACGCGCGCTCAGACCACAGACCAAAGTCGAACCCCACAATATTCTTCTTGACCTGAGGGAAGCCCGGCACCGACCATATCCAGGTTGGAGGACGGGTAAGCAGCACCTGGGCCAGTTTGGCGCAAAGCATGCGAATTAGAACTTAGGGAGAGAATTCATGAACTTACGACCGGATCCTACCTTTCATCCATCACCCCGGCTTGCGATGGAAGCCCCGGCAGAAACACTGGCCTTTACCCTGATGCTCAGTCCGGACGGGTCGCAACCAGACGGTCTGGCGGTGGTCGATGTAGACCCCACCTCGTCAACATATGGCAAGATCGTGCATTCGGTCATCATGCCCAATACCGGCGATGAATTTCATCATTTCGGCTGGAACGCCTGTTCCTCGGCGCTGTCTCCGCTATCGGGTCACGCCTTTCTGGAACGGCGCTATCTGATCATTCCGGGCATCCGCTCGTCGCGGATCTATGTGATCGACGTGAAGGAACCGCTCAAGGCCAAGATCCACAAGATCATCGAACCCGAAGAGGTGTTCGCCAAGACTGGCTATTCCCGCCCGCACACGATCCATTGCGGGCCCGAGGGCATCTATGTCTCGACGCTGGGTGGCGGTGGCGAAGATGGCACTGACGGACCACCGGGCATCTTCATCATGGATTGCGAGAGCTTCGAGATTCTGGGCCGTTATGAAATGGATCGCGGCGTGCAGGACAAGCATTACGATTTCTGGTGGAACCTGCCGCGCGACTATATGGTCAGTTCCGAATGGGGCCTGCCGCCGCAGTTCGAAAACGGCATCGTGGCCGAGGATCTGCTGTCGAACAAATACGGTCATTCGATCCATTTCTGGGATCTGCGTGCCCGCAAGAACATTCAGACCATCGATCTGGGCGCGAACCACCAGATGGCGCTGGAGATCCGCCCGGCGCATGATCCGTCCAAAGAATATGGGTTCTGTGGTGTGGTGGTCGATACCACCAATCTGCAAGGTTCGATCTTTACCTGGTGGCGCAACGAGGACGGCACGTTCGAGGCCAAGAAGACCATCACCATTGACCCGGTTCCGGCAGATCCCGATGACCTGCCCGAACTGCTCAAGGGCTTCTCGGCCGTGCCGCCGCTGGTTACCGATATCGACCTCAGCCTCGATGACAAATACCTCTACGTCGCCTGTTGGGGGTTGGGCGAGATGCATCAATACGATGTCTCGGACCCGATGAACCCGGTTCTTGCCGGCAAGGTCGAGATTGGCGGTATCGTCAAAAAGACCAAACATCCCAATGGCAAAGACTTTGGCTATGGTCCGCAAATGGTCGAGATCAGCCGCGATGGCAAACGCGTCTACTGGACCAATTCGCTCTACTCCACCTGGGATGATCAGTTCTATCCCGATGACGAGGGCGCGGCGATGGTGATGGCCAATGTGGGCGAGAATGGCGGCCTGACGCTGGAGGAAAGATTCTGGGTTGATTTCCCCGATGGCTACCGCTCGCATCAGATCCGGCTGGAGGGCGGCGACTGTTCGACAGATAGTTTCTGCTACCCCTCGGCCTGATCGTTGAGCCCTGACATGACCACCGCCACGCTCTGGCTGGCGGTGGTTCTGAGTGGTCTGTATCACGGTGCCAATCCAGGTATGGGATGGCCGCTGGCGGTGTCTTCATCCCTGATGGAACGTCGCCAGGGGGCGCTGTTCAGCGCGCTGGGGGCGTTGGCGCTGGGGCATTTCCTGGCGATGCTGGCGATCCTGCTGCCGCTCTCGGCGATGACGGCGCTGGTTTCTTATGAACGCGAGTTGCGGTTGGCGACCGGTGGCATTGTCGTGCTGTGGGGCGGCTGGATTTTGATCACCCGCAAACATCCGCGCTTTCTGGCGCGAGTGCCACCCTCGCGCTTGGCGCTGTGGTCGTTTCTGGTGGCGCTGGCCCATGGTGCCGCGCTGATGTTGGTGCCGATCTATCTGGGACTGTGCAAAATCGACGAGCTTGACACCGGGCATCTGGCCGCCTCGGAACTGATGGCGCGCAATGCCGGGTTGACACTTGGCGTGGCGCTGCTGCACACGGGCGCTATGTTGCTGGCCGGTGGGACGATCGCTTTTGCGGTTTATCGCTGGCTAGGATTGCGGTTCCTGTCGAAAGGCTGGTTCGATCTGGAAATCCTCTGGGCGCTGAGCCTGATCCTTGTCGGTGGGCTTGGGCTGTATACGGCGATCTGAAAAAGCGACATTTGCCGCGACGGAAAGCGCGTGCTGACGCGTTCCATCCCCGAAGTGATTGAAACCCGGGACAGACATGCGCGCTATACTCCTCACCATTCTTATTCTTGTGGCCTATCCGTTCGTGAAATCCGACAGGACTGAACCCCAACGCTATGTGGTCGATCCGCCTGAGCGGATCGAGGTAAATGATTTGGACCCGGCCCTGGCGCCGGTGCGTTTCGGCCTGCACGGGGCGGGATGCGCCGGGCTGCGCCGGGATTGCGCGCCAGCCTGAACCTCAGCTACGTTTCTTCCCCAAACGAGGCTGCGGGCGGGTGGGAATTTCCTTGAGCAGCCCGCCGACCCCCATTGCGGCGATATCCGCACCGGTGGTGGTGATCCCGCAGGCCACCCGCGACAATACCCAATCCGCCCCGTTGAGCGCGGGTGCGCGGGCGCAGCCCGGAAGACCGATCACCGGGCGCGGGCCAAGCTGCCCCAGGAACAGCAGGTTGCCGGGATCAACCGGCATCCCGAACCGGTCCACCCTGCCGCCCGCATTCCGCAGCGCGGCCGGCGCCACATCCTGCGGATCCGAGGTGGCCGAGCCGGTCAGGATCAGCACCATGTCCCCCGTAATCTCATGCAAGGCCGCGCTCAACGCCTCTTCGCGATGAGGCACCGTGCGGATGTCGCTCAGATCCATCCCCAGCGCCTCGACCCGGCCCCGTATGGCCGCGATGCCCTTGTCGTTAGAGGGCCCACCGGGAATATCGCTCACGATCAGCCCTGCCTTGCCATACACCGGCGCAATCAGCCGGATCGCAGAGCGGGCGGCATCCGCAGCGCGGGTCACATCGATCTCAGGCACGGCATAAGAGATCACCTTGATCGTCGCCACCATGCCGCGCGGTGTCATCTGCTGATAGGGCGGCACGGTGGCCACGGTAATCATCGGATGCACCTGATTGAAGCGCTCGACTGCCGCCACGTCCAGATCGACGATGCCGGGAGATGCCGCCAGAATATTCACCCGACCGGTAAAGGGTTTGCTCAGCGTGACATTGGCAGCGGCGGGGTCCGGAACCAGCGCATCAGCCAACACCTGAGCTGCGGCGTCCTCGTGGACATCCCCCGGCTCCAACCGGGCGACGGTGACCTCTTGCACGCCGCCCTCGGTCAGCAGGGACAGTTCATCTTCGCCCAGCACCAGCCCCTTGCGCAGCTTGCGCGTGTTGGCGCTGACCGAATGCGCCAGAATCGCGCCCGCAGCTTCGGCAACGGGAACCGGACCGAACTTCATGCCTTGCCCCGCAGCACTGCTGTCATCTGCGCCAGAATTGCTACCGCAATCTCGGAGGGACCAGCGGCCCCGATATCGAGGCCAACAGGGCCATGAATGCGCGCGATCTGCTCTTCGGTGAAGCCGGCCTCCTGCATCCGCGCAACGCGTTTGGCATGGGTGCGGGTCGATCCCAAGGCGCCGATATAAAATACATCGGCGCGCAGGGCGGCCTCAAGCGCCGGATCGTCGAGCTTTGGATCATGGGTCAGCAGCACCAGTGCCGTGCGCGTATCGAGACCGATCTCGGCCACTGCCTGATCCGGCCACTCGGTCAGGATCGTCTCGCCCGGGAACCGCTCGGAGGCGGCAAACGCCTCGCGCGGGTCGATGATCACCGGGTCATATCCCGCGATCCGCGCCATCGGCACCAGCGCTTGGGCGATATGCACCGCGCCCACAACCACCAACCGCAGCGGCGGGTTGTGCACCGCGACAAAGGTTTTGCCGTCCTCTTCGAACCCGGACCGGTCCAAGCGCATACGCGCGCCATGCCGGTTTCGGCGCAGGGCGCGGCGGCCGGTGGCCAGATTGACTTCATAGGCGACCGGAATGCGAGCGGCCCGCATCGCCACCAGTTCCGCAAGCATTACCTCGGACAAGACAGGCCCGACCGGTTCCACCAGAATGCGGATCGTACCGCCGCAGGCGAGGCCCACGGCAAAGGCATCCTCGTCGCTGACACCATATTCCAGCACCCGCGACGCGCCCTCTTCGATGGCCTCCAGCGCCTCGACGATCACTGCGCCTTCGACGCAACCGCCCGAGACCGACCCCTCGATCCGGCCATCATCACCGATCACCAGTTGCGCGCCCACCCGGCGCGGCGCGCTGCCCCAGGTTTCTACCACCGTCGCCAGCGCAGCGCCGCCGCTGTCGCGATACCAGTCAAGTGCGGTTTCCGGCCCGTTATCAAAGCGTTGCATGCGCTACCTCCCAGCGGCGATTATGGACCAGACCCGGCGCAGTGTCTTCCGTGTTTCGCTGCAATCTCATAGGCTTTTTGCAGGTGCGTGAAAACCGCACACAAAACACTCGGGCTTTGCTTGCAGACCCGGCCAACCCGATCTAATCTGACGCTGACGCGCGACAGGTCGGCGGGAAGTCACCCGGCGGCCTGAAGAATTTCCCCCTATTCCTCAGATACAAAGGATAGATCATGACATATGTAAAGCTGGGTTTCGCCGGGGTGCTGGCTCTTATGGCAGGCGTTGCGCAGGCGGATGAGTTCGAGGCCTATGGCACGACCGAAGGCTGGAACGTCTATGTGGACACCAGCAAGAATTCCTGTTTCGTCGAAGCTGTGGACGAGTCTGAAAACGTCGTGCAAATGGGTCTGACAACCGATCGTGGTGTCGGCTATGTCGGCGCCTTCACCAAGGCCGAAACAGACATCAAGAAAGATGAAACCAAGGCCGTGGCGATCCTGATCGGAGATGACATCTATACCGGTGACGCAACCGGCATGCGTGGCAACATCACCAAGGGCTATTCGGGGGGCTATGTGCTGTCAGACGACCCGAAATTCTTCGAAGACATTGCAAAACAATACACGATGACCGTGTTCCCCGAAAAGAAATACGCGTTTGTCGTCAATCTGAAAGGCACCTACAAGGCGCTGGAGATGGCAAAGGAATGCAACCAGAAGCTGGTTCAGTGATTTATTGACCAGGGCGGCCCCGATCAGGCCGCCCTACCCCCGCGCGGCGGCCAGCAGCCGCGCTTTTTCACCCACATCATCGGGACGCGAGATCACCTCGGCCAGATCCTCGAGCGAGGCGATGGAATGACCGGCGCGAAAGCTGTCCACATGGGGCAACATCGCCGCGATGCCGCGCGCCTTGGGTGCGAAACCCTGCCAGCGCAACAGCGGATTCAGCCAGATCAGGCGGCGGGCGGACAGGTGTAGACGCTCCATCTCTTTGGCCAGTTGGTCGGGGTCGTCGCGGTCCAGCCCGTCGGTAATCAGAAGCACCACCGCACCCTGCCCCATCACTCGCCGCGACCAGTCGCGATTGAACTGATGCAGGCAGTGACCGATCCGGGTGCCGCCCTCCCAATCCTGTGCTTCCCCCCCTGCAGCCGCAAGCGCGGCATCCACGTCGCGCTGGTGCAAGTGCCGGGTGATGTTGGTGAGTCTTGTGCCAAAGGTGAAGGCATGCACCTTGGCCCAGCCCGCGCCTTTGGCATTCGCGACCGCATGCAGGAAATGCAGGATGATGCGGCTGTACTGGCTCATTGAGCCTGAGATATCGCACAGCACGACCAGATTGGGCCAGCGCGGACGCGGCTGCAGTTTCGCGATATCGCGCAGCTCTCCCCCCTGCCGCATCGCCTGCCGCAAGGTGCGGGCCCGGTCGAGGCGATGACCCAGATGGCTGGCCTGCCCGCGCCGCGACGGGATCGGTTTCACCGGCAGTTCCAGCCGCGCCAGCATCCGCTTGGCGCGCGCCACTTCCTCGGTGCTCATCTGCTCGAAATCCAGGCTCCGCAGGCGTTCCTCGGAGGACATGGTCATCGAGGCATCGACCTCGATCTCGGTCCCCTCTTCCTGATCCTCAAACTCGGGCAGATCACGCTCTGCACCGTCCAGCAACGCTTCGGCGGCGCGTTTTTCGGCGGCCTGCGCGGTGCGATCCTCCTGCACACCGCGGATTGCGGGCAGCATCATCGCCATCATGTGTTCCAGATAGCGCGGGTCGCGCCAGTAAAGGCGAAAAACCTGCGCAAAGACAGCGCGGTGTTCAGGCCGGCTCACGAAACAGGCATGCAGCGTCCAGTAGAAATCGCGCCGCGCAGTGAAGCCCGCCGCCTCGACCGCATGGATCGCGTCCACCACTCGGCCCGTTCCGATGGGCAGCCCCGCCTTGCGCAGGGCGCGGGCGAAATGGATGATATTCTGCGCCAGTTTCGGGTCATCCGGCGTCTCAAGCGGAAGATGTTCGGCCACTATCTATCATGGGGGCGTTGCCCCCATACCCTCGAAGTATGTTTGAACAGAAGATGCATCAGGCCGGTTCGAGGCTGGCTTTGGCCTGATCCAGCAGGCGCTTGGCCTCGGAGCCTTCGAGCCGCTGGATGTCGTCCTGGTATTTCAGCACCGCGCCCAGCGTGTCGGCGATCACCTCGGGGCTGAGGTCGATCACGTCCAGCGCCAGTAGGCATTTGGCCCAGTCGATGGTTTCGGCCACGCCGGGCTTCTTGAACAGATCCTCAGTACGCAATTGCTGAACAAAAGCCACGACCTCGCGGCTGAGCGCCGCGGCAACCTCAGGGGCGCGGGCATGCAGGATCTCGACCTCGCGAGAGAAATCCGGGTAGTCGACCCAGTGATAGAGGCAGCGGCGTTTCAGGGCGTCATGCACCTCGCGCGTGCGGTTTGAGGTCAGGATGACGATAGGTGGCTCGGCGGCCTTGATGGTGCCCAGTTCCGGGATCGTGACCTGAAAATCGCTTAGCGCTTCCAGCAGGAAGGCCTCGAACGGCTCATCGGTACGGTCCAACTCGTCGATCAGCAGCACCGGAGCACCGTTCTCATCCGGGCGCATCGCCTGCAGCAGCGGGCGTTCGATCAGGTAATCGTCACTGAACAGCTCGGATTGCAAATCGCTCCGGTCTGCACCGCCTGCGGCCTCGGCAGTGCGGATGGCAACCATCTGGGCGGGAAAGTTCCACTCATAAACCGCGCTTGAAGCATCGAGCCCCTCGTAACATTGCAGCCGGATCAGGCGGCGGCCCAGCGCGGCGGACAGCGCCTTGGCGATCTCAGTCTTGCCAACGCCCGCCTCGCCCTCAAGGAACAACGGGCGACCCAGTTTAAGCGCGAGGAACACAACCGTGGCCAGCGCGCGGCCGCAGACATAGCCTTGCCCGGTCAGCGCGGTCTGAACCGCGTCGATGCTGTCTGGTCGCTGCATGTCATCTCCCTTTTTGCCGGTGCAGCAGGTCATGGCACAACGCTGGCGTCAAGCAAAGAGCGCTGCGACCTTAGTCGCATCGCGCCTGCACCGGCATACGGTCCGGACCGGCGATTGACGGGTTGGGGGCAAGATGCCATGAATTGCGCGGGCAAGATGCAAAGCATCCCGGTCACGGGATCGGGGAGATTGCATGCGATATCTGGCCGTACTGACGGTTCGCAACGAAGGGGCCTTTCTGCTGGACTGGTTGGCGCACCACCAGGCGGCGGGTTTCACCGATTTCCTCGTGTTTTCCAACGATTGCCAGGACGGCACCGATGCTATCCTGGACCGGCTGGAGGATATTGGCCACCTGACCCATCTGCGCAATGACGGCCCCTATGACAAAGGCGGCATCCAATTCACCGCGCTCAAGGCGGCATCAAAACACCGCCTGGTTAAACGGGCCGACTGGATTCTGGCACTGGATGTGGATGAGTTCGTCAACATCCATGCTGGCGACGGTACGGTGCAGGATCTGACCGCCGCCCTGCCCGAGGCCACGGCCATCACGCTTACCTGGCGCCTGTTCGGAAATGGCGAGGTCACCCGTTATGCCGACACTTCGGTGCCCCGGACGTTCACCCGCTGCGCTCCGGTCGTCCTGCACTGGCCCTGGCGCGCGGCGATGTTCAAGACGCTCTACCGCAACGACGGAAGTTACCGAAAACTGGGTGTACACCGGCCCCGCTCGCCACATCCTCAGAATGAGGCCAGCGCCCGCTGGTTCGACGGGTCCGGGCGCGAGATCGACCTGAAGCAGCAGAAAAAACGGGTCTTTTCCGATTATGGGCGCGACAATTATGGACTTGCGCAGCTGAATCATTATCCGCTGGGCGCGATGGAAAGCTATGTGCTCAAGGCTGATCGGGGTCGCGCGGTGCACTCAGACGACCTACTGGGCATGGATTATTGGGTCGAGCGGAACCTCAACACTGATATCGACGACAGCATCCTGCGCATCAGCGACCGCGCGGTTCCGCTGCGCGAAGAGATGATGAAGGATCCCGACCTCGCCCATTTGCATGAAAGCGCGGTAACATGGCGCCATGACCGGTTCCGCGAATTGATGGAACAGGACGCCTATCGCGCTCTGTTCACGCGCCTGCTGATGACGCCGCCGTCGCGCCCGGTCTCACCAAGCGCGGCCGAAACGCTGGCCAGTTTCGCCAGTCTTGGCATCATGAAAGCCAGGCGTGCGGGGTCGGACAACAGCCAGAAAGAGACCTGAGTTCAACCCCTATTTGGCCGCATTCACCTTTCATATATGATGGTATCCAACCGGTCCGCGAAGCGACCGGATCTCTGAGGGTCGGCAAATGAAGGACATCGAACGCGCCCTTGACCAGCCATTGGTCAACCTGCGCCCCCGCGTGTGGAAGGCACGATTGCTGGCCCAGGCCCGGACCGAAGGTGAGGCGCATGAGTTGGGCGACCGACATTTTGCAACCTTTATAGACCGTGGCCCGACCCTGTTGGTGAGTTTTGAGACAATGCAGGGCATTCGCGCCATCTCGGACAGCCATCAGCCGTTCGGCTTCGAGATGGTCCGCAAGAAGTCCTGGTCGCATCTGTGCATTATCTCCAACGGCGATACCTGGTTTCGTGATGAGAATGTTTATGGCTTTTTTGACCGGTTGATCGATGACGGTTTCTTTGAAGGGTTTGACAAGGTGGTGTTTTACGGCGCGGGGCCGTGCGGCTATGCGGCGGCGGCGTTTTCTGTCGCCGCACCCGGCGCTTCGGTGGTCGCGGTTCAACCGCAGGCCACGCTGGACCCAAGAATGACCGAATGGGATGGTCGCTTTCCCGGCATGCGCCGTACGGACTTTAACGACCGGTTCGGATATGCACCCGACATGCTGGATGCCGCCGACCATGCCTTTGTTCTTTATGATCCGGGCCAGCAGCTCGATGCGATGCACGCAGCGCTATTTGCCCGGCCAAATGTGACCCGGCTACGGATGCGGCATATGGGCGACGCGCTGCAGACGCGGTTATTCGAGATGAACCTGCTGCACCGCCTGCTCATGCTGGCCGCAGATGACAAGCTGACCGAGAAAGAATTCTATCGGATGTTCCGTGCCCGCCGTGCCTCTGCGCATTATCTTCGGTCGCTGAGCGCCAGGCTGGAACAGCAGGGGCGGCCCTATCTTGAACTGATGCTCTGCCGCAATGCGGTCGCGCGCATCCCCAATCGCCGACTGCGGCGGCGGCTGTCACAGTTGGAGCAACAGGCAGATGAAGGCGCATTCAAAGCTCCGCCCGCCGCCCTCTCCTGATCCGGGCCGCAGGGGCTTTCCCGTCACCGGCACCTGTGCTAGCCGAGGCGCATGAGCCAAAGCCTTACGATCCGCCGCCCCGACGACTGGCATCTGCACCTGCGCGACGGCGCAATGTTGCAGGCCGTCCTGCCTGAAACCGCCCGCCATTTCGCCCGCGCCATCATAATGCCGAATCTGGTGCCGCCGGTGGTGACCGGGACCCAGGCCGCCGCCTATCACGACCGCATTCTTGATGCTCTGCCCGAGGGCATGGCGTTCGAGCCGCTGATGACGCTCTACCTGACCGAGGACACCGACCCCGAGGATGTGGCCGCCGCCCATGCCAGCGGGTTGATCAAGGCGGTCAAGCTTTATCCTGCGGGGGCCACCACCAATTCGGCCAGCGGGGTGCGCGATTTCGACAAGGTCCGTCCGGCGCTGGAGCGAATGGCCGAGATCGGTCTGCCGCTCTGCGTGCATGGCGAGGTCACCGACGCCGAGGTCGACATTTTCGACCGCGAGGCGCAGTTCATCGACCGGGTGCTCGACCCGATCCGCCGCGCAACGCCCGGCCTGCGGGTGGTGATGGAACATATCACTACCGCGAACGGCGTCGATTATGTCAAGGACAACGCACGCGATCTGGGCGCGACGATCACCACTCATCACCTGATCATCAACCGCAACCATATCCTGGTGGGCGGCATCAAGCCGCACTACTACTGCCTGCCCGTCGCCAAGCGCGAAGAGCACCGCCTGGCTTTGCGCGCCGCCGCAACCAGCGGCGATGCAAGGTTCTTTCTGGGCACCGACAGCGCCCCCCATACCGACCCGCTCAAGGAGAGCGCCTGCGGCTGTGCGGGCTGCTTTACCGCGACCAACACCATGTCGCTGTTGGCCCATGTCTTCGAGGAGATGGGCGCGCTGGACGAGCTGGAAGGCTTTGTCTCGCTGAATGGCCCGGCATTCTACGGGCTGCCAGTCAACGAAGGTAGCTTGACCCTGACCAAAGGGGACCCTGTGACCTATCCCGACAAGATCGACACCGGCGACGGCCCGGTAACCGTGTTCGACCCCGGCTTTGAGATACACTGGCACGTCAGCAGCTGAGCGACGAATTTCTTGCAAGAAATCTGGTCAAGAAAAATACAAGTTTCTTGCACCCCGAAAGGACCCGATGATGATCCCCACTACCTACCCGCCCGCGGAAGAGATCGCCCGCCTCACCGCGCGCATGTTGCTGGAAATCAAGGCAGTGCATTTCAACGCCCGCGAGCCCTTCACGCTGGCCAGTGGATTACCAAGCCCGACCTATATCGACTGCCGCAAGCTGATCTCGTACCCGCGCATTCGGTCGACGTTGATGGATTTCCTGACCGTCACCGTGATGCGCAATGCGGGCCTTGAGGCGTTCGACAATATCGCGGGCGGCGAAACCGCTGGCATCCCCTTTGCCGCGCTGGTGGCTGAGCGAATGGCGCTGCCGATGACCTATGTGCGCAAGAAACCCAAAGGCTACGGTCGCAACGCCCGAATCGAAGGCGCGATGGGCGAAGGCGAGCGCGTGCTGCTGGTCGAGGACCTGACCACCGATGGCGGATCGAAGCTGAGCTTTGTTGACGCGATCCGCGAGACCGGCGCCAGTTGCGGGCACACGGCGGTGATCTTCTATTATGGCATTTTCCCGGAAACCGAAAAGACGCTGGGCGATCACGGGGTTGCACTGCATCACTTGTGTACCTGGTGGGACGTGCTGGCCGAAGCACGCGCGCAAAACGCGTTTGACGCCGAGACGCTGGAAGGGGTCGAGGCGTTCCTGAACGACCCGCGCGGCTGGCAGGACGCCCACAAAACCTGACCCTACGTCAACCAACGGCAGACACCTCGCCTGATCGGCTGATCCGTGCCACTTATACCAGATGTTGACGAATTGCCCCTTCCCCCTTCATGATATAGGGGGAGGGAGAGTACTCACAATCTATCCCCAGAAACATACAATTTGCCCCCGCCGCGGCGCGTCCGCTATGACATCACACCCAAGGGCGGTGAGAACAAAATGAACGAGATCAGCAGTATCGATCAGGCGCAGATCCAGATCCAGAATGCGGAAACCATGCCGCATTCGGTCGAGGCCGAGCAGCAGCTTCTGGGCGCGATCCTGACCAATAACGACCTTTACGACCGGGTGGCGGCCACAATCGGCCCCGAGCATTTCTATGACCCGGTCCATGCCCGCATATTCGAGGTTGCCTCGGCCCGCATCGCCAAGAACGCGCTGGCCTCGCCGGTCACGCTGAAATCCTTCATGGCCGATGACGAGGGCCTCAAAGAGCTGGGTGGTGCCACCTATCTGATCAACCTCGCCGGGGCCTCGATCAGCGCCTTTGCCGTGCATGATTATGCGCAGATGATCTATGATCTGGCGATCCGGCGTGAATTGATCGGGCTTGGGCGCGAGATCTCGGACAAGGCGGCGCGGGTCGATGTGGCCAGCGAACCCAAGGAACAGATCGTCGAAGCCGAGCAGAAACTTTACCAGCTATCCGAGCAGGGCCAGACCGAACAGGGGTTCAAATCCTTCCTGAAGGCCGTTACCGAAGCCGTGAACGTCACCAATGAAGCCTATCAGCGTGGCGGCGGCATGGCGGGACTCTCGACCGGTCTGGCCGACCTGGACAAGCAATTGGGCGGGTTGCACCCCTCGGACCTGATCATTCTGGCGGGACGCCCCTCGATGGGGAAAACCTCGCTGGCGACCAATGTGGCCTTCAACGTGGCCAAGGCATACAAGCGCGGGCAGAAGCCCGACGGCACCGAAGGCGCGATTGATGGCGGCGTTGTTGGTTTCTTTTCGCTGGAGATGAGCGCCGAGCAGCTCGCAGGCCGGATTCTGGCCGAGGCGTCGGAAATCTCGTCGCACAAGATCCGGCAGGGCGACATGACGGAATCCGAATTCCGCCGCTTCGTGAACGCGGCGAAGGACCTCGAGGCCTGCCCGCTTTTCATCGACGACACTCCCGCCCTGCCCATCGCGCAGCTTGCGGCGCGCGCCCGGCGGTTAAAGCGGACCCATGGTCTGGACCTGTTGGTGATCGATTATCTGCAGCTCTGCCGGGGCATGGCCGACAATCGCGTCAACGAGATCGCCGAGATTTCGATGGGGATGAAGGCCATCGCCAAGGAATTGCAGATTCCGGTGGTCGCGCTGTCCCAGCTTTCGCGACAGGTCGAAAATCGCGACGACAAGCGCCCGCAACTCAGCGATCTGCGCGAATCCGGCTCGATCGAGCAGGATGCCGATGTGGTGATGTTCGTGTTCCGCGAGGAATATTACAAGGAACGCGAAAAGCCCGGTGATCACGAGCTGGACAAGATGGAAGAGTGGAAGACCGCGATGGAACACCTGCACGGCAAGGCCGAGGTGATCGTGGGCAAGCAGCGTCACGGCCCCATCGGCACGGTTGAACTCAGCTTTGAGGCGCAATTCACCCGGTTCGGCAATCTGGTCAAGCCCTGGCAGCAGGGGATCGAAGACATGGGCCAGTGATGCCCGGCATCCGGGGGGTCAACCACGTCACGCTGGTCTGTTCCGATCTGGATCGCTCATTCGCCTGGTACCGCGACATTCTTGGGGCGCAGCCCCAGGCCCGCTGGGCGGCGGGTGCATACCTGGAACTTGGCGCATTGTGGCTCTGCCTTGAGGCAGGCCTGCCTGACGCGCGCGCGGATGACACGCATCTGGCGCTGGACTGTGACGCATCGTGCTTTGCAGATCTGGCCGCCCGCATCAAAGCGGCCAGCGTGCTGTGGAAAGAAAACCGCTCCGAGGGTGCCTCGCTTTATTTTCTCGATCCCGATGGTCACAAGCTGGAGCTGCATGTGGGCGATCTGCGCACACGGCTTGCGGCTTATGAATCCAGAGACGATGTCGAGTTTTTCCCGCCCCCTGTTTCCGGTCGGGAAACGGCAAGCTAGACTTTGCCGTGATCTCTGCGTAAACCCGCCCGACTGCGGGGATTTCTGACTTGACCTGCCCTGCCTCCATGTCAAGAACAGGGCCATGAGCACATCACATCTGACAATCGACCTGACCGCGCTGGCCGATAACTGGAAAGCGCTGGACGCCAGAAACACCAGTGAAACAGGTGCCGTGGTCAAGGCTGACGGCTATGGGCTGGGCGCGGGCCGGGCCGCCAGCGCGCTGGCCGAGGCGGGAGCGCGCCAATTCTTCGTGGCAGTGGCCGAGGAAGGCGCCGCCGTGCGCAAGGCCGTGGGTGACGGACCGGTCATTTCGGTCTTCTCCGGCCATATGTCGGGCGACGCCCCGCTGTTGCGCGACCACAAGCTGGTGCCGATGATCAATTCGGTCGAACAGATGCTGCGCCATGCGCGCGAGTTGGGTGGCCATCCTTTCGGCATCCAGCTTGACACCGGCATGAACCGGCTGGGGCTGGAACCGCATGAATGGGCCGCTCTCAGGGATGTCGCGCTGCGACAGGGCCCGACGCTGATCATGTCGCATCTAGCCTGCGCGGATGAACCGCACCACGAGATGAACGCACAACAATTGCGTGTTTTCAGAGAGATGACAGATGGTCTTCAGGTTCCCAGATCGCTGGCCGCCACCGGTGGTCTGCTGCTTGGGCCGGATTATCACTTCGACCTCTGCCGCCCCGGTGTCGGGCTTTATGGTGGTGAGCCGTTTGACGAGGCCAAGGCGGTTGTCACGCTTGATCTGCCGGTAATCCAGGTGCGCAGTGTCGAGCAGGGCGAAACCGTGGGCTATGGAAATACCTGGGTGGCGCCACGCAAATCCCGCATCGCCACCGTCGCAGCCGGTTATGCGGACGGGCTGCACCGCGCGCTTGGCGCAGGCATCGACCTGTTCCACGGCACCCAGACCTGCCCCGTCATCGGTCGTGTGTCGATGGACCTGATCACCGTCGACATCACGGATCTGGAAAAAGCACCCGAAAGCCTGCAAATCCTGAACCGGATGCAGACGGTCGACGACCTTGCCGAAGCGGCGGGCACCATCGGGTATGAGATCCTGACATCGCTGGGCAACAGATACCGCCGGAGCTACGTCGCATGAACCTTCTGGCGCCTTTGGGCTGGCTGGGACGTCTCACGCTCGAGTTACTGAGCATGTTCGGAGCCGTTTCGCTTTTTGCTGCGCGTGCGATCAGCCATATCTTCCGTCCGCCCTATTATCCGCGCGAATTGATGATCTCGCTGCTCAATATCGGCTGGCTGTCGCTGCCGGTTGTCGGCCTGACCGCGATCTTTACCGGCGGCGCGCTGGCGCTGCAGATCTATGCCGGTGGCGCGCGTTTCAATGCCGAAGCCGTGGTGCCGCAGATCGTGGCCATCGGCATGGTGCGCGAACTTGGCCCGGTTCTGGTCGGTCTGATGATCGCCGCGCGCGTCACTTCTTCGATCGCGGCCGAGATTGCGACGATGAAGGTGACCGAGCAGATCGACGCGCTGGTGACGCTTTCGACCAATCCGATGAAGTATCTCGTCGCGCCCCGCGTGCTGGCAGCGCTGATCACCGTGCCAGTTCTGGTGGGGATCGGCGACATCATCGGGATCGCGGGCGGCTATACCGTGGCGGTGCAGAATCTGGGCTTTAACCCTGCCGCTTATCTGCGGAATACCGTTGACTTTTTAGAGATGCGCGACATCGTTTCCTCCCTCGTCAAAGGCGCGGCTTTTGGGGGCATCGCGGCGGTGATGGGCTGCTATTACGGCATGAATTCGGGCCGCGGCGCGCAAGGCGTGGGACGGGCCACCAAAAGCTCGGTCGAGTCAGCGGCGATCCTGATCCTGGCGGCCAACTTTGTTCTCACGGGGGTGTTCTTCTCGCTATGATCCTGATGGAGAATGTCCAGAAATCCTTTGGCGACAATCACGTGCTGCTCGGCATGAATCTTGAGATCCCCAAGGGAACCTCGATGGTGATCATCGGCGGGTCTGGCACCGGCAAGTCGGTGGGGCTGAAATGTATCCTTGGGCTGATCAAGCCCGATGCAGGCCGCATCATGGTCGATGGCAAGGATGCCGCGACCGGCGACCGCGATGCGTTTCTGGCCCGCTTCGGGATGCTGTTTCAGGGTGGCGCGCTGTTTGACTCCCTGCCCGTCTGGCAGAACGTGGCTTTCCGCCTGCTGCGCGGCTCTCTGAAACGGCCCGTCGAGGAAGCCCGCGAGATCGCCATTGAGAAACTGCGCCGCGTGGGTCTGAAACCCAACGTGGCCGACCGCTTCCCGGCGGAACTTTCGGGCGGCATGCAAAAACGCGTGGGCCTCGCCCGCGCTATTGCTGCCGAACCCGAGATCATCTTTTTCGACGAGCCCACCACCGGCCTCGACCCGATCATGTCCGGCGTCATCAACGACCTGATCCGCGAAATTGTGGTCGAGATGGGCGCGACGGCGATGACCATCACCCACGACATGTCATCCGTGCGTGCCATCGCCGATAACGTGGCGATGCTGCATGACGGGGTGATCCAATGGACCGGGCCTGTGTCTCAGATGGATGCCTCGGGTGATCCCTATCTGGAACAGTTCATCACCGGCTGCGCTGAGGGGCCGATTGAGGCGGTGCGGTAGTGAACCCGCTATACTTCTTTCTCTTGTCGTTAGCCGGCTTGTACTTCAATTCGGTGTTGTTTGTTTGGTTTGCCACGATGTTTTCCAAGCATGGTCTGATCTTTTCACCCTCGCGCGGTTTCACAGTAGCGAAACCGCTTTTGAAGTGTCTCCTATCTGGCGCCGTTCCAGGCATTTTCCTGACCTACATCCTCGCCAAATTTGTAGAAACAGCGACTATTCTTTTGAGCGTGCCACTCCTAATCGGGGTAACGATTTCGGCGTGGCTACTGCACAAAGAAATACTCATCCACTCTCAAAACAGACGCCGCAGCAATACTGCGGTACTAACTCTTGGTCTAGCAATGGCAGCGATTGTGGGCATGACGAGTCTCCAAATGGGATAGACTTAACTCGCATGACCCTCCGCCTCCTCACCCTCTCCCTCCTGATCCTCTACCCCATCGCGTGGTTCGCCCCTCTGATGCGGGCGGGGCTGTTGCCGATCTTCGGTCTCAGCGAGATCAGCGTAATCACCGGGTTGCAGGCGCTTTGGGGGACGGATGTGTTCCTCGCCCTGCTTGTCACCTTCCTTGCGATCTTTGCGCCTTACCTCAAGACGCTCGGCCTCGTTCTGGTGCAATGGGGTCTGCTGGACACCCGCCTTTTGCCCACGCTGCAAGTGCTGGGAAAGCTGGCGATGGGCGATATTTTCCTGGTCGCGGTCTACATAAGTGTTGTCAAGTCCATCGGGGTCGGAACCATCGAAACGGCCTGGGGTCTCTACCTGTTCACCGGCTGTATCCTGGCCTCGCTGTTGCTGGGGTATCTCACCAAAGCCACACCCAAAATTGGTCAACACAACGCGTAATTGCTTGAAAACCCGTATCTGTGTATCATCTGCCTATTGAGGCCAGAGCTTTTGTTTCGTGTGGATGAACCATGCGTTGAGTGCTGGAATGATATTAAGCGCTTTTCCGCCGGTTCATCAGAGATTGATGAGGGTGGAGAGTTTTGCCATGTTGGCGTTGCGTACATTGCTATTTCAGAGTCAGGAGCTGCTGACGCGCCTGACGATTTTTCTTATCTGTGCCGGCGCGGTTTTAAGCGTCGGATTGACCCTTCTGGCCGCAATGGGCGTTCTGCCATGGTTGTCGCTTGCGGCTGGTGTCGGGGGCACGGTATCGCCCTTGGCCGGTCCGATAGCCCAGATTGCCCTGACCTGTCTGATCCTGATGCTGGCCTTCTACCTGCCCGCCAATGCGCGGATGATGGCGCTGGAACGCTCGCATCGCGACTTTGCCATCAACATGCACGACGTGGCAAACGCCTATCACGCCGCCCATTCGGCGGATCGCGAGGGGTATTTCAACCTGTCATCCGAGTTTGACGCGGTGAAGGAACGGCTGGCTTTCATGCGCGAGCATCCCGATCTGGAGGATCTGGAGCCGGATGTTCTGGAATTGGCCGCGCAAATGAGCCAGATCAGCCGCGAATTGGCCCGCGTCTATTCGGACGACAACGTCACCCGCGCCAAGGGTTTCCTGCAACAGCGCCAGGAAGAATTGGAGCGGTTCAACAAGCGCGTGGGCGATGCCAAGATTGCCCTGGAAGAGATGCGGCAGTGGCACCACGAGATCGAGATCGAGGAGTCCGTGGCGCGATCTCAGCTCGACCGTATCCGCGATGAGATGTTCGAGTTGCTGCCAGAACTTGCACTGCGGCACGGAGCCGATGAGGGTGAAGGCACCAATATCCTGCCCTTGCAGCCGGGGCGCGCCGCGGAATAGGCGCGGATTGGCGGTTGTGACCGGGCGGTGGCTCGGGCAGAAACGCCCCTATGGCAAAGAAGATATTCTCCTGCTCGGCCTGCGGCGCGAGTTTTTCCAAATGGTCGGGCCGCTGCGAAGGCTGCGGTGAGTGGAACTCGATCTCGCAGGATGCGGGGCTGTCCTCTGGCCCCCCCTCAAAATCACTGGGCAACCGGCGCGGCTCGCCCGTGCAATTGAGTGATCTGAGCACCGAAGAAGCGCCACCGCCCCGCACGCTTTGCGGGTTGGGAGAGCTGGACCGGGTTCTTGGCGGCGGGCTGGTACCAGCCTCGGCCATTCTAGTTGGCGGCGATCCCGGCATCGGGAAATCCACACTCTTGTTGCAGGCCGCCGCGCAGTTTGCACGCTCGGGGCTGAAGACGATCTATGTCTCGGGCGAGGAGGCCTCGGCACAGGTACGGATGCGGGCGCAGCGGCTGGGCCTGACCGAGGCGCCGGTGAAACTGGCCGCCGAGACCAACCTGCGCGATATCCTGACCACGCTGGAGGCGGAAAAGCCGCAACTTGCAGTGATCGATTCGATCCAGACCATGTGGGCCGACAATGTGGACAGCGCACCGGGTTCGGTCAGCCAAGTGCGCGCGGCAGCCCACGAGTTGACCACATTCGCCAAACGCCATGGCGTGTCGATCGTGATGGTCGGCCATGTCACCAAGGAGGGCCAGATCGCCGGCCCCCGCGTGGTCGAGCATATGGTCGACACGGTGCTCTATTTCGAAGGCGAGCGCGGCCATCAGTTCCGCATCTTGCGCGCGGTCAAGAACCGCTTTGGTGCCGCCGACGAGATCGGTGTGTTCGAAATGACCGGCGCGGGCCTGAGCGAGGTGACAAATCCTTCGGCTTTGTTCCTGAGCGAACGGGGCGAGACCAGCCCCGGATCGGTGGTCTTTGCCGGAATCGAGGGCACGCGCCCTGTGCTGGTCGAGTTGCAGGCGCTGGTCGCCCCCTCGCCCCATTCGCAACCGCGCCGTACGGTGGTGGGTTGGGATGGCGGACGACTGGCGATGATTCTCGCCGTGCTTGAGGCGCGGTGTGGCATCCCCTTTGCCGGTCTCGACGTCTATTTGAATGTCGCGGGCGGCATGAAGATCAGCGAACCCGCCGCCGATCTGGCGGTTGCCGCAGCGTTGCTGAGCGCGCGCGAAGACGCCGCCCTGCCCGCCGATACGGTGGTTTTTGGCGAGATTTCCCTTTCCGGCGCGCTCAGACCCGCCTCACAGACAGAAAACAGGTTGAAAGAAGCGCAAAAACTTGGTTTCACCGCCGCGATTGCTCCGGCTGGTGGCAAGACGGGCACCGTTGCCGGTCTGCAACTCACCCGCCCCTCTGATCTGGCGGGGTTTGTTGGCGAAACCTTCGGAGCAGGTTAAGGTCGCCCGCAAACGGGCAAAAACGAAAGAGCAGGCGCGCGCCATGGAAGGTTTCACCATCATCGACGGGGTCGTGGCCCTTGTCATCGTCTTGTCGGCGCTCTTGGCCTATGCGCGCGGTTTCGTGCGCGAGGTGATGGCCATCGCGGGCTGGGTTGCAGCCGCTGTGTTGGCCTTTATCTTTGCGCCCACCACAACGCCGCTGGTGCGCGAGATACCGGTGCTGCGCGACATTCTGGGCGACAATTGCGAGCTGTCGATCATCACCGGTTTTGCAGCCGTCTTTGCGCTGGCACTGATCGTGGTCAGCTTCATCACACCGCTCTTTTCCTCGCTGGTCCAGCGCTCGGCGATTGGAGGCTTGGATCAGGGGGTTGGCTTTCTCTTTGGTGTGCTGCGCGGCATCCTTCTGGTCGCCATCGCCTTCTTTGTCTACGACACCGTAATGACGGGCGAGAACTTCACCGTGGTCGACGAGAGCCGCTCGGCGCTGGTTTTCGAGCGCCTGACCCAACAGATCGAGGCGCAGGACCCCGAAGCCGCTCTTGGCTGGATCACCAAGCAATACGAGGACCTGGTCGGCACCTGCGCCCAGTAGAATCGACACCATAGATCACGCAAAACCCGGCCCGCCCCCCGCGCGCCGGGTTTTCTATTTTGCGGCTCTGTGGACGGCGTTCTGCCGCGGAACTAGGGTTGTTCCACGAACCGCGATATCGGAAGGACGAGTCATGACGCGCAGGATGAACGCCGCAGCGGCGGCGCTGTTTGCACTCACAGCCATGATCGGCACGGCCCGTGCCGAGGATTTTTCGCTCACCGGGACCTACAAGGGGCTCTATGCCTGTGACAGCACAACCGGTGGCGTCCCCTCAAGCTGGGCCCGCCCCATGACGGCCGGGATCGTGCAGAAGGGCGACGGGTTCACGATGCAGGTAACCTATTCCGATAAGCTTGAAAGCCCGGATGCGGAATTCTCGCTTTATGCTGGCATGGTGGCCGCATCACTGGATCACAAGCTCCTCAGCGGCTACTTCGAAGCCTGCGGTGGCAGTTTCCCGTCCAAAGAGCTTGGTCGCTTTTTTCCCGCCGCCACGGATGCATCAGCATTCAGTGTGACGATAGACAGCGTCTGGGCCTCCAATCAGGTTCCCAACATGCCCGGCCTGACAGTCCAGACCTGCCGCTGGAGCCTGACCCGCCTGTCAACGCAAATACCGAAGCTCCGGCAGTGCCCTGAGAACTGAGGCAACCGTTCCGCAGCGGCAAATAGCTGATTTCATGAAAACCAGAGTGATCCTTTCGTGACAGTGGGGACAATAGGCTTTAAGTGAAAGGCGAAATGATCGTCGGATTCGGAGCCGTTCACCGTGCCTAGCCTGCAAGCGCCAATGATTGACCTTGCCATCCGACCGCCGACACGCAGCAGCACCTTAGTCAGATAGCTACGCCTCAACGAAAGTGGAGCCCATTACATGTGCGGGATTTTGGGGATCGCAAACCGGAATAACGACGTCTTTGCCGAGATTTACGATGGTTTGCTGATGCTCCAGCATCGCGGTCAGGACGCCTCGGGCATCGTGACCTTCAATGGCGAGTTCTTTCGCGAGCGTAAGGCCAACGGTCTGGTCAAGGACGTGTTTCACTCCGACGACATGCATGTGCTGACCGGCAAGGTCGGTATGGGCCACGTTCGTTACCCGACTGCGGGATCGCTGAGCGCAGCAGAGGCGCAGCCGTTTTTCGTCAACGCGCCCTATGGCATCTATCTTGTCCATAACGGCAACATCACCAACACCGCCGAACAGCGCGAGAAAGTCACCGGCAAATACAGCCGCCATCTGCGCACCACATCGGATTCGGAAATCCTGCTGAACGTGCTGGCGGACAAGGTGTCGGACAGCATCAAGGTCAACGGCACGATGGACCCGATCCGGAACCTGTTTGCCGGCGTCAAGATGACGATGGAACGGGTTCAAGGCGCCTATTCGGTGATCTGCCTGGTGGCTGGTGTCGGCATGCTGGCCTTCCGCGATCCGCACGGCATCCGCCCGCTCTCGGTAGCGAAACGGTCTGCCGAGGGGGATGGTGACGATTATGCCTTCGCCTCCGAAGATGTCGCCTTTGGCATCAACGGGTTCGAAAAGTTGCGCGATGTAAAACCGGGCGAGGCGATCCTGATTGACCTAGACGGCAACATGCATTGCTTTCAGGCGATCGAGGGCAAGCTGACGCCCTGTATCTTTGAATATGTCTATCTGGCGCGTCCCGATTCGATGCTGGACGGCGTGTCAGTCTACAAGACCCAGATGCGCATGGGCCAGACCCTGGCCCGTCAGATCGAGGCCTCGGGCCTTGAGATCGACCGTATCATCCCGGTCCCCGACAGTGCCCGCCCCGTCGCGCTTGAGGTGGCGAAGGCCACCGGTATCTCGTATCGCGAAGGGCTGGTGAAGAACCGTTATGTGGGGCGCACCTTCATCATGCCCGGCCAGCAGGAGCGACAGAAATCCGTGCGCCGCAAACTGAATGCGGTGCCGCTGGAGTTCAAGGACCACAACGTGCTGCTGATTGACGATTCCATCGTGCGCGGCAACACGATCAAGAAGATCGTTCAGATGTGCCGCGAAGCGGGCGCCAAGAAGGTCTATGTGGCCAGCGCCTCGCCGCCGGTGAAGTTTCCCAATGTCTACGGCATCGACATGCCCACGCGGCATGAGTTGATCGCCGACGGCAAGAGCATCGAAGAGATTCGGCAGGAACTGGGGGCGGACGCCCTGTTCTATCAGGATCTCGACGATCTGATCTGGTCCGCGCGTGAAGGCAACCCCGAGATCGAGCAGTTCGACTGCTCTTGCTTTGACGGCAATTACATTACCGGCAGCGTCAATGACGACTATTTACAGCGGTTGGAAAACACCAGCCGGGTCAGCGCCAAGATAAAAGA
The DNA here is from genome assembly GCF_041537925.1 of Ruegeria hyattellae. Taxonomy (NCBI): domain Bacteria; kingdom Pseudomonadati; phylum Pseudomonadota; class Alphaproteobacteria; order Rhodobacterales; family Roseobacteraceae; genus Ruegeria; species Ruegeria hyattellae. Next base: position 554,091 of record NZ_JBGOSH010000001.1, read on the forward strand.
GATGCCGCTGTCCGGCGCCTCGTGGAACCACAGCGGCGTAGCCTCGTCCGGCTAGACCGGGCAGCCGGTCGGGTCGCGACCGATCCGGCGGCTGGTAACGGCGGGACTCCGCCGCAGACGCAAATGACGCCTGGTCCTACTTTCCAATCCGCTGGTCGCTTGTTATCGCGGCGCGTCTGAGAAAGCTGGGGCCGGCCCGCGCCGGGAAGTCCAAAATGTCGAGCAAAGATGTAAACAAGGCCGCCACCCAGCGTGGCGCGCTGAAGAAAAGTGCCCTGTCGCTGTTGGGGGTCTTTGGCCCCAAGGATGCCATGCAGGCGCTGGTGCGCATGCCCAGCGGGCGGGTCAAAACGGTCAAGCCCGGTACCCGTCTGAGCGGCGGCCGGGTTGCAGCCATTGACGCCGACGGGCTGATTGTTCAGAAGAACGGCCAGGCTCAACGAATGATCCTGCAGCAGTGACCATGTCCGATCCCGATACAGCCCAACTCCGGTTCCGGCCGCATCACTTTCTCTGCGCTCTGGGCTATCAAGGTAAAGGCTATAGCGCCGCGTTCACCCGCAACATGGATCGTATCGTACAGGACGGGCTGCGCGGCGAGGATGGCGACGGGGTCGAGATCGCGGTCGTCGCCAGGACCGACTCGGTTTGCGGCCCCTGCCCGCATCGGCGCGGTGAACTATGCGAGAGCCAGGAGAAGATTGAAGGTTTGGACACACGCCACGCCGCCGCCCTGAACCTGAGCGCCGGTGACCGGCTGAGTTGGGGCGAAGCCAAGGCGCGTATCCGCGCGCGCGTGAAGCCGGGCGATCTGGGCGTGATCTGCCAGAGCTGCCAATGGCTGGAATACGGCATGTGCGAGACCGCGCTGCGCCGCCTGCACGAGGCCACCGGGCCGTCAGACTGAAACGGTCAGCACCGCCGCGCCCTGCAAACGCCCTGCCCTGAGATCGTTCAGAGCGGTGTTGGCCTGCTCCAGCGGATAATGGACGGTTTCGGTCCTGACCTGCGCCGCCTCAGCCAGCGGAAAGAACGCTTCTCCATCCGCGCGGGTCAGGTTGGCGACCGAGAGGATGCTACGCTCCTGCCACAGATCGGCGTAGGGGAACGTGGGGATATCGCTCATGTGGATGCCGCCGCAGACAACGCGGCCCCCCTTGCGCACGGATTTCAGCGCCAGCGGCACCAGCGCACCGACGGGCGCAAAGATGATCGCGGCATCCAACGCCTCGGGTGGCGGCTGCGACGACGGCCCCGCCCAGACAGCCCCCATCGCGCGGGCGAACTCCTGTGCCGCATCATCGCCGTCCCGGGTGAAGGCGTAGACCGTAATCCCCTGATGGCGGGCGATCTGGCAAAGTATATGGGCCGCCGCCCCAAACCCGTAGAGTCCCAGCCGCGAGACCTCGCCCGCTAGTCTGAGACTGCGATACCCGATCAGCCCGGCGCAAAGCAGCGGTGCCAGATCAACTGCATCCGGGCCCTCAGGCAAGGCAAAGACGAAATGGGCATCCGCCACGCAATATTCGGCATAGCCGCCATTGATCGTGTACCCGGTGAAGCCAGGCGTATCGCACAGATTTTCGCGACCCGACTCGCAATAGGCGCAACTCCCGCAGGTATGGCCCAGCCACGGCACGCCGACTCGCTGGCCGGGACGGAAGGCCTCCACGCCCTGCCCCAATGTCTCGACCCGCCCGACGATCTCATGGCCGGGCACCAATGGCAACTCAGGAGAGGTCAGATCGCCATCGACCACATGCAGATCGGTACGGCAGACGCCGCAGGCCTCAATCCGGATCAGGACCTGCCCCGCGCCCGGATCGGGAACCGGAATATCCGACAAGGTCAGTTGCGGGCTGCGACCATCGAACACCATTGCTTTCAAAGCGCTATCCTCGCGGTTCAGCCTTTGGCCCTCACCCTAGCCGAAATGCGCGCAGGCCACAAAAAAAGGGCGCCCCGAAGGCGCCCTTTTCGATTTGGTTGTTTCTGGCGATCAGTCTTTGCGCACCTTCAGCAGCGTCCAGCCGCCGGTCACCACCAGCGCTGCGATCACGGCCTTGGTGGCATCACCCAGCAGGAACGGGCTGACCCAGTAGGTCCAGATCGAATCTGCGGTCGAACCAACCCAGCTGCCTTCGAACCCAGCCATACCCGCGATGGCCATCGGCCAGGCAACGCCGGGAATATAGAGCAGCGCGGAAATCGCGATACAAACGATCGAGGTGCTGACAACACCTTTGGCCAGGCCGCGTTCAGCCGCCAGACCGGCCAGCCAGGCCATTGCGACAAAGCCCACAAGGAAGCCGATCGTGGTGCTGGCCATGGCCAGGTTCTTGCCACCGGCAAAGACCGGCAGGCCCAGGGCACCCTCTGCCAGATAGGCCAGCAGCGTTACGGCTGCCAGTCGCGAGCCGAAACTCAGGCCGACGATCAGGATCGCAAGTGTCTGCAGCGTGATCGGAACGGGCCACATCGGCACGCTGATCTGTGCGGCCACCGCAATGAACAGCGAACCGCCCAGAACCATCGCCGCCTTCCAACCCAGAGCTTCGGAGCCGATGATGGCCTTGCCCAGAACAGTTTCGCGAGTCATTTTCTTTCTCCTTAGAATTTGGCCGCATAATTTTGCTGCGGCTGCAAAATGTCAAGCAACGCGGCTTGAAACGCGGACAAAAGGATGAAATCAGCGGCCCATGAGTGAAATCAGGAAAACCGCCCTCGTCACCGGTGCGTCCCGCGGTCTTGGCTTTGCGATGGCCGAGGCACTTGCACCCGAGTATCACATAATTGCCGTGGGTCGCACAACCGGCGCGCTGGAAGAACTGGATGACCGCATTCAGGCCAAAAGCGGCGCGGCAACGCTGGCGCCAATGGACATCACCAACAAGGAGGCGATGGCGACGCTGTGCCGGGGCATCCATGACCGCTGGGGTCAGCTGGACCTATGGCTGCACTGTGCGATCCATGCCGCTCCACTGACACCGGCGATCTTTGTCGAAGGCAAGGATTGGGACAAGTCGCTGGCAGTGAACGCAAATGCGACAGCGCTGCTGATCTCTTATGTCGCGCCCCTGCTGGGCGAGGCCGGTCGGGCGGTGTTCTTTGACGATCCCCGTGCGGGAGAAAAGTTCTTTGGCAGCTATGGAGCGACCAAGGCCACGCAGATGGCTCTGGCCCGCAGCTGGGCCGTCGAGAGCGAGCGGACCGGGCCCAAGGTCCAGATCCTGACCCCGAACCCGATGAGCACGGCGCTGCGCGCGCGGTTCTTCCCGGGTGAAGACCGGTCGGTGCTGGCCAGCCCCGCTGACGAGGCTGCACGGTTGCTGGCCGCGCTTTAACCGCCGGTCAGCCGCACGCCCTGACGGCCTGCCAGATCGACAAAGAACTGCCAGGCGACCCGACCAGATCGGGCGCCGCGCGTGGCTTGCCATTCGATCGCCTCGGCGCGCAGTGTTTCTGGCTCGGTTGTGACGCCATAAGCCGCGCAATAGCTGTCGATCATCGCCAGATACTCGTCCTGCGTACAGGGGTGGAAGCCCAGCCAAAGCCCGAACCGATCGCTGAGCGAGACCTTCTCCTCGACCGCCTCGGAGGGGTTGATGGCGCTGGAGCGTTCGTTCTCGATCATGTCGCGCGGCATCAGGTGGCGGCGATTGGAGGTGGCGTAAAAGACCACGTTTTCTGGCCGCCCCTCGATCCCGCCATCCAGCACCGCCTTTAGGCTTTTGTAATGCTGGTCGTCATGGCTGAAGGACAGGTCATCGCAGAACAGGATGAATCGGTAGGGCGTGCTGCGCAGATGGTTCAGCAAACGCCCGACCGAGGGCAGGTCTTCGCGTTGCAGCTCGATCAGTTTCAGGTCCGGGAATTCCGATTGAAGATCGCCATGTATAGCTTTCACAAGGCTTGATTTTCCCATCCCTCTCGCACCCCAGAGAAGGGCGTTATTAGCTTTGAACCCGTGGGCAAAACGGCGGGTATTGTCAGCCAGCGTGTCACGCGACCGGTTGATGCCCAGAAGCAGCTCCAGTTCGACCCGGTTGACCTCTGCCACCGGCTCCAGCCGTTCCGGGGCCACATGCCAGACAAAGGCAGTGGCGCTGGCGAAATCGGGCGCGGCGAGCGGCGCGGGCGACATGCGCTCCAGCGCGTCGGCGATGCGGGTCATTGCGTCCTGGGTCAAGTGCGGTCCTCCCGATCTGTACATCCGGTGTCAAAGCATGTTCCGCAAAGCGCAGCAAGAGGAAGGCACGCGCCTTCGATTTGTTCTGGGTGGGTATCCCCATGCCCATGATATGAGAATACCTCTGCGTATCAGCAAGGCCACCCAATGCCCTACTTGTTCGCCTTCAACAGACGCGCAATTACGATGTCGGGCTTGCCGTATGGAAACTGCTTGTCGTCGAAATCTATCAGGTGCTCGTGATCATAGCTGTCGCCCATCGCCTTCATATCGCTTGCGCATTGAATGGCGAAATCGGCGAATCGCTCCGCTTCTTCTGGGTTATCGAAGCAAACACTCACTAGGTCCAGTTCTAAGATTTCGCCGGACCCATCGCCTTTTTCGTAGCCGTAGATTTTCGCCCCATAACTCCAAAGTTCAGTTTTGAGCCGCCTTCTGGCGAGAGGTCACTAGAGGCCCACAGTAATCAATAGAAACAAGGCGCGCCTTCCCCTGGCGCGCCTGTATGTTTCAATTCGTCTCCGGCTCACTTGTCCTTGCCGCCCTCAGCCTCGAACTCGGCCTGCATCGGATCGTCAGGATGGGCGTCGATCTCGTCTTCATCGTCGTAATAACCTTCTGCCCGCAGTTGCTCTTCGCGCTTTTTCTCGACGCGGGCGACGAGGAAGATCGAAATCTCATAGAGGCCATAGACCACCACAAACAGGATCACCTGGGTGATCACATCTGGCGGCGTGACCAGCGCGGCCAGAACCAGAATACCCACCACCGCGTATTTGCGGACCGCGCCCAGCCCTTCGGCGCTGACCAGTCCGGCCTTGCCCATCAACGTCAGCAGCACCGGCAGTTGGAAGCACAGGCCAAAGGCCACGATGAATTTGATGGTCAGGTTCAGATATTCCTGAGCCGAGCCCTGAAAGACCACGCTAAGCGGAGCTGCGGCGTCGGCCGGCAGCGCCTCACCCTCGGCCCCGAATTGCTGGAACCCGAGGAAGAAGTCGTAAGCCAAAGGTGTCACGACATAAAAGGCAAAGGATGCCCCCAGCAGGAACATGAAGGGCGAGGCCAGCATGAACGGCAGGAACGCGCCTTTTTCGGACTTGTAGAGCCCTGGTGCCACGAACCGCCACATCTGCATCCCGATATAGGGAAAGGCCAGCATGAACCCGCCCAGCAGCGAGACCTTGATGGCGACAAAGAAGCCTTCCTGCGGCGAGATGAAGATCAGCCCGCAATCCTGCCCGCGCTCGTTCAGCACCTGACAAAGCGGCGCGGTGAGGAAGTTGAAGATCGGCGTCGCAACGGTGAAGCAGATGATCATGCCTATGAGAAACGCCACCACGCAGTGAATGAGCCGCGTGCGCAGCTCGGTCAGATGTTCGATCAGCGGCGCGGAGGAATCATCGATCTCGTCGGTATTGCTCATGATTTGGTCTCGGGATTGAGCGCGGCTTCGGCCTCGTCGGCCTTGGCCAGTGCCTCTTCGGCCTCACGCGCCTTGCGTTCGGCGGCCTTGCGTGCGGCAGAGGCCTGGATTTTCTTGGCCTGTTCGGCACGCTCGGCAGCCAGTTTGCCGGTCTCGCTGTCGGGGTCGAACTTGCTCGGGTCCATACTGTCGGTGAGGTCTTTCGAGGCCTTTTTGACGCTGTCCATCGCGGTGTTCACCGGATTGGTCGCAGCCTTGAGCCCCTTCGAGATGTCTTTGACCCCGGCCTCATCCGCAGCCTCGTGCATCGCGGTGCTGAACTCGCGCGCCATCCCGCGCGCCTTGCCGACCCATTGGCCCACATTGCGGAACAGCACCGGCAGGTCCTTTGGCCCCACAACGATCAGAGCCACGATGCCGATGACCAGCAGCTCGGTCCAGCCCAGGTCGAACATGCGCGATTACGCCTTGTCTTTGTCGGACACGGTTTCCGCCTCGGGCGTGACGTCCTTGGCGACCTCTGCCGCATCCTCTTCCAATTCCTTGGCGCCTTCGTTGATGCCCTTCTTGAACGAGGTGATGCCCTTGCCCACTTCGCCCATCAGCGAGCTGATCTTGCCGCGCCCAAACAGGACCAGCACCACAACGGCGATAAGCAGGATGCCCGGAAGGCCGATATTGTTCAGCATGAATATTCTCCTAGTCTGAGGCGCAGACGCGCCACTCCCCTTGATCTGCGCCCGGTCTAGCGCAGCGGACATGTCGGGTGAAAGCGTGCAGGTCCGCATATCCCACCGAATTGATCCGCCACAGGGCTTTTTTTGCAGAGGACTTGATACAACTGACAGGTTTATGTCAGTTGTGAGTTGCTAGCACCGGCGCAGTGTCAACACTTACAGGAGAACTGAACATGACCCATGTCGCCGAAATCGTCACCTTTCATCTGGCCGACGGCGTTTCCCCCGATGCGTTCGTGGAACTCAGCCAGGCCACCGAGACCTTCGTGCGCTCCAACCCCGGCTTTCTGCATCGACAGTTGAGCCAGGGCGAGGATGGCAGTTGGACCGATTACGTGGTCTGGCGTGATATGGACACGGCACAGCGTGTGGCCCAGAGTTTTGCCGATCAGGAGTTTGCTCCAAAGCTGATGGCGGCGATCGACCCTGAAACCGTGAAGATGCGGCACGAACATATTCATTGGGACATGGCCGCATGACGCTCTGCCCGCGAACAGGTGCGGGTCATGCGCCGCACTGACCGCCTGTTCGACATCATCCAGATCCTGCGTGACGGCAAACTGCACCGCGCGCAGGACATTGCAGACCGGCTTGAAGTGTCGGTCCGCACCATCTATCGCGACATGGACACGCTGGCCGCCTCGGGCATCCCGGTCGAGGGCGAGCGCGGCGTGGGCTACATGGTGCGCGAGGCGATCACCCTACCGCCGCTGACCCTGACCGCCGAAGAGCTTGAAGCGCTGAATCTTGGCATGGCCATCGTGGCCGAGGCGGCCGATCCCGACCTGCGGGCAGCGGCGGAGTCACTGGCTGACAAGATCGACGCGGTGCTGCCGATCGAGGTGATATCCGAGGCGGATGCGTGGAAATTCGCGGTCTACCCCTTTGCCGACGCTGCGCGCGGATTTACCCATATGGCCCCGCTCAGGGCCGCAATCAAATCCCGCCAGAAGCTTGACCTGCGCTATCGCCGCATCGACGGCACACTGACACACCGCAAGATCCGCCCGCTGCATATGGAATATTGGGGCCGGGTCTGGACGTTGACCGCCTGGTGTGAGGCACGCGATGATTTCCGGGTGTTCCGCGTCGATCTGATCGAAGACCTCACTCCCTTGCCCGAATTGTTCGTGGACGAGCCCGGAAAGCGTCTGTCGGATTATGTGCCAGACTGAGCGGGTTTGCTCCGGTCAGGGCCACGCAATCGGGTCGAGCCGGAACAGTTTCGACAGTTGCTCATACACTTCCGGAACGTCGCTCTTTAGCGCTTGTGGCCTCTCAAAAAATACCTCCACCGAGACCGCAAAGAACTCTTCATGCCCTTCGGCGCCATAGGGGTCGATCACCGTTCTGTGCCCGGATTCAACGGCACGGACATGGGTATCATAAGCGGTCAGAAACACGTGCTCCCATTCGGCAAAACTCTGCCCTTCGCTGAGGATGGGAACCCCGTTGGTGCGCCCGGACAGATCATCGATCTGATGCGCGAATTCGTGAAAGACAACGTTCTGCCCGTCCCGGTCGTTCATTGCGCCCTGTCGGCTATGCGCCCAGGACAGGATCACCGGACCACGATCCCAGCTTTCACCGGTGCGCACGACTTCCTTTTCGGTCACAACATAACCGGACTGCCTGCGCTGCCTTGATTTGAAGGCGTTCGGGTAGATAAGGATCGTTGTCAGGTTGTCGTACCAAAGATCGCTGTTGACCACGAGCAGGCAGGCCTGCGCCGAGATTGACAGCTCCATCTCTTCGGTGATCTCCAGCCCGTCGCAGCCGACAAAATCCACCTGATCCAGAAACAAGTTCACTTTGCCATCAAGCGCAGCGCGCAGGTCTGGTGGAAGTCTGCGCACAATCGGAACCAAGTTTGCGATGGTCGTGCGCTGATGATCGGAAAGCGGCGTTTGAAGAAGCACGGCGCGCTGCTGCTTTCTGGACCAATAGCGATAGCCCAGAGCGGCCAGAACCAGCATCACAAGTGCAAGGAATATCCACATGGAATGACCCAATCCCCAATTGACTCAAAGCGGCAGCGGCCGCCCTTCGGCAATCGCCTCCATCGCGAAATAAGAGGTGACGCTGTCCAGTTCCACCTTTTCGATCAGCCGCTGATAGACCTTGTCAAAACTGGTCATGTCCTGCGTCACCACCTTGAGCTGGTAGTCATAATCGCCGCCGATACGGTGGAAATCGACCACTTCGGGGATGGTCAGGACATGGCGGCGAAAGGCCTGCAACCACTCTGCTGAATGGTGCCGGGTGCGCAGCATTACAAAAACGACCAGCTTCAGCCCCAGCTTTTCCCGCGCGACACGGGCGCGCGAACCTTGCAGGACCCCTGCCTCGGTCAAAGCCTTCAACCGCCGCCAGCAGGCATTCTGCGACAGCCCCACCCGTTCTGCCAGGTCGCGCTGCGACAGGCTGGCATCCAGTTGCATCTCGCGGAGTAACTTAAGGTCAATATGATCTATTTTCTCGGACATTTTCGATTGAATGACACAATTCTATCTCAGATTCCAGTTATAATAGTGAAGCTTATTGCCCCGGCAAGGGTCATATTGAATGCACAGAAGGAGTTTGACCCATGCCGCTCGATCAGTTTCGCAAAACCATACAGGACGCCATTCAAGCCGGAACCCTGCAGGACGGGCTGATCGGCGAAGGCATTATGATCCCCGGGTTTTCGGGCGATGTGCCGCTGGTCTACGCCGATTACGTGGCCTCGGGGCGCGCCATGCAGCAGGTCGAGGATTTCGTCACCGCGCAGGTGCTGCCCTATTACGCCAACAGCCATACCGAGGCGTCCTATTGCGGCGCCTACATGACCCGCCTGCGCAGCGCGGCGCGGGCCGAGATCGCCCGGGCGGTGAAGGCCGGGGACGCCGATGCGGTGATCTTCACCGGTTCGGGTGCGACGGCCGGTTTGAACCGGTTGGTCAGCCTGATGGGCGTGAACGAGGCGGACCGCCCGGTCGTGTTCATCGGCCCTTATGAGCATCATTCCAACATCCTCCCCTGGCGCGAAAGCAAAGCCGAGGTGGTGGAGATCCCCGAAGCGCCCGGCGGCGGCGTCGATCTGGATGCGCTGGAGGCCGCGCTTGTGGCCCATGGTGATGCTGATCTGCTGATCGGCAGTTTCTCGGCGGCCTCGAACGTGACCGGCATCCTCACCGATCCCGACCCGGTGACGCGCCTGTTGCGCCGCCACGGCGCGCGGGCGGTCTGGGACTATGCTGGTGGCGGCCCCTATCTGCCCATCGACATGAGATCGGGCTGCGATGCGCAGAAGGATGCGGTGGTGATCTCGCCGCACAAATTTCCCGGCGGCCCCGGCGCTTCGGGCGTACTGGTCGTCAACAAGGTCACCGTGCAACGGACCTGCCCCAGCTGGCCGGGCGGCGGCACCGTGTCGTTCGTATCGCCCTGGCGGCATGATTACAGCAACGATCTGGCCACGCGCGAAGAGGCTGGAACACCCAATGTGATCGGCGATATCCGCGCCGCGCTGGCCTTCATCATCAAGGACGCGGTGGGCAGCGATACCATCGCCGAGCGCGAGGCGACCTATAACCGCATGGCGCTGGACGGCTGGCGCGACAACCCGCATCTGACTTTGCTGGGAGTCGAAGCGGATCATCGGCTGCCGATCTTTTCCTTCCTGGTGCAGGACGCTGCGGGTCGCCCTGTGCACCAACAGCTCTTCACCCGGATGCTGAGCGATATCTACGGTATCCAGGCGCGCGGCGGTTGTGCCTGCGCCGGACCTTATGCGCATCAGCTGCTGGGGATTAACCATGAGACGTCCGACGCTTTGCATGAGGAGTTGCTAGCAGGTGACGAGCTTAGCAAGCCCGGCTGGGTGCGACTGAACTTCTCGTACCTGATGCGCGAAGACACGGTGCGGTTCATCATTGATGCCGTCAACGACCTGTCGCGCCGCGTCGAGGAATTTGCGCCGCATTACCGGGTTGACGCCACGACAGCCCGTTTCAAGGCCGCCTGATCATGACGGTGTGAACAATTTTACAGTCAAAGCCTCAACCCTTCGGCAGATTATGCGCATATTTAATTCTGCTATTGGAGTTGAGGCATGGCCTTGAAAATTACTGCGCCCGTTGGTGAAAAAAAGCGAATAACCCAACCCGACCCGAAGAAAAAGAACGCCAAATTCAAGCCGGTACAGAACAAACCGGCGGATGTGGAAATGGTACGGCTGATGCTGAAGGCGAACGGCTATGCGGTCGCCATCCACGGCAAATGCGACGCCGGGCTGATCAAAACGATTCGCGATTTCCAGAAAAAAAAGCTGGGCTTCAAGAAACCCGACGGCATTGTCGACCCCGGCATGCGCACCTGGAATGCGGGCCTGCCGAAACTGGCCGCACAGGTCGCCGCCGATTCCAAGGTCGAAGTCTATGAGGTCTATGAGGGCGGCAAGAAAAAGATTGTCACAAAGAAGGAATACGAAGCCGGGGTCAAAGCGCTGCAGAAAGAGATCCTGTCCAAGGCCAACAAGATGCATTCCGAGGCCGAATCCTGGGTCAGCATCTGCAACGACATCGAAAAAACCCGGCAGGCGCAGGACGGGCTGCTGGATGCGCTGGTCGAATTCGCAGTCAGTTCGGTCAACGACAAGACCGACCCGCCCTGGACAGACATTCTGAACGCACGCTCCGAAGCGTCTTTGCTGAAAGCCTTTGCTGGCAAGTCCTCGCCGGACTGGAACAAGGTTCACAAACAGGACCTGAAGGCGACCAAGACCTATAACAAGGCGGTCAAAACCTTCAAGAAATTCATTCAGGCCCGGATCGGCACGGCAAGTTCGATCGTCAGCAACCTGGAGATTGTGCGCGACACGTCCTTCTCCGTGGTCGAGGCTTATATAACCGCCCGTCTGGTGGTCACCAAGGGCATGACCCCGGCCAAGGCCAATGCCGTGGCCGCCGCCAGCACCGAGGCACTGAAATCGGGCGCTGGTCAGTTCGGCGAGTATATTGCCGGCAACAACGTGACCTGGGACGGCGCGGCCAAGAAGGTGTTCATCGACAGTTTCATCGCCGGTCTTGCGGGGGCCGCCGGTGGCAAGCTGGGCGATGCGCTCTCCAAGGGCCTGGCGACCAAGCTGGCGGCTGCGGTGCTGCCTAAACTGTCCGGCAAACTCTCGAAAAAGGCGGCCGAGGCGTTTTTCAAACGCTTCCTGACCTCCAAAGCCGGTCAGGCCATGGTCACCAACGCGCTGAAGGAAACGATTGGCCTGATGAAACCGCTGATCGAAAAGGGCCGCGCGCCCAACCTCAAGGAGATCAAGGAAGCGGTCGCCAAGACGCTGACGGCGGGCATCATGTCCCATGCCTCGGGCAAAGCGCTGGACGGGTTTACCAAGAAACTGCCCGGCGCAGGTGAGGCATTCCTGCGAAAAACCATGGCCCCCAAGGTCATGGACTCGATGCGCAAGGATCTGGTCAAGATCTATGGCGCCGATACGTTCGACACGCTGGCCACCAAACATGCGGGCGAGATCTATCTAAAAGTGGCCGAAAGCCTGACCGGCAAGGCGATCGAAAAAGCGGCGGTGGACGCGGTGAATGCCTCGGACGGGTCGCAGAACGCAGGCCAGATGCAGAAGCTTGCCAATGACGCGATGCGCAAGGACGCCGAGCTGCGCAAGAAGATGCAGGACATGATCCGCACCGAGTTCGAGCGCAAGGCCAAAGCGATGAAGAAAGCCGCCTGATCTTGCCGCTTTCCTCTGCGGTGTGAGGCCGTTATTAGGGGTCCATCAAGGAGCCCGACATGAACAAACTCACGCCGCAGCCCGGAATAATGGACATCGCCCTGTACCAGGGTGGGGCTGCGCATGTCGAAGGCGTTAGCAATGTCATCAAGCTGAGTTCCAACGAAAACCCCTATGGGCCCAGTCCCAAAGCAATGGCGGCGGTGCGTGACAGCGCGTCGCTGCTGCACCGCTACCCCTCGACCGATCACGCGCTGCTGCGCGCCGCGATCGGCGAGGAGCACGGGCTGAACCCCGACCAGATCATCTGCGGTGTGGGTTCGGACGAGGTGCTGCAATTCGTGGTGCATGCCTATGCCGGTCCCGGCGACGAGGTGATCTATACCGAACACGGGTTCTCCATGTACCCGATTCTGGCCCGGATGGTCGGAGCGACCCCGGTGCAGGTGGACGAGCGCGACCGCAATGTCGATGTGGATGCGATCCTGGCCGCGTGTTCGGACCGGACCAGGGTGGTGTTCATGGCCAACCCCGCCAATCCGACCTCGACCATGCTGGCCGAGGGCGAGGTCGCGCGGCTGGCCGACGCTCTGCCGCCGCAGGCGATCCTGGTGCTGGACGGGGCCTATGCCGAATTTGTCGACGATTTCGATGGCGGCGCCGCGCTGGTCGCTGCGCGCAGCAATTTGATCATGACCCGCACATTCTCCAAGATCTACGGTCTGGGCGGGATGCGGGTCGGCTGGGGCTATGCCCCGCAGGACATCATCGATGTGCTGAACCGCATCCGCCAGCCCTTCAATCTATCCTCCACCGCTTTGCTGGCCGCCGAGGCCGCCGTGCGGGACCGCGATTATGTCGATCACTGCCGCGCTGAGAATACCCGCCTGCGCGCCTGGCTGGCAGGTGAACTGGCCGAGGCGGGTGTGCCTTCGGACACCTCCTGCACCAATTTCATTCTGGCGCGGTTTGCCGATCGCGACGAGGCCGAGGCCTGCGACGCTTATCTGCAATCGCGAGGCCTTATCGTGCGCAAAGTGGCCGGTTACGGCCTGCCCAATGCACTGCGGATCACCGTGGGGGATGATGTGGCCTGCCAACGGGTGGCCGAGGCCGTGCGCAGCTTCAAGGCGGGTCAGGCATGAGCCAGATTTATGACCGTGTGGCCCTGATCGGTCTTGGCCTGATCGCATCGTCGATGTTCTGGGCGATCAAGCGCGGCGGCCTCGCCGGTGAAGTCACCGGCTATGCCCGCTCGCAGGAAACCCGCGACACCGCACGCCGCATTGGCTTGTGCGACCGGGTTTGCGACAGCGCCGCGGAAGCAGCCGAGGGCGCCGATCTGGTGGTGCTTTGCGTGCCTGTGGGGGCGATGGGCGCGGTTGCCGCCGAAATCGAACCGGTGCTGAAACCAGGCGCGACGGTCTCGGATGTCGGCTCGGTCAAGCGCAGCGTCGTCGGGGCGGTCTCGCCCCATATCCCCCAAGGCGTGCATTTCGTGCCCGCGCACCCATTGGCGGGAACCGAGCATTCGGGGCCGCAATCGGGCTTTGCCGAACTCTTTGACAATCGCTGGTGCCTGCTGGTCCCGGTCGAGGGCAGTGATGCCAAGGCAGTGGCAAAGCTACGCGCGTTCTGGGAGGGGATCGGCTCCAACGTCGAAGAGATGGAGATCGAGCGCCACGATCTGGTGTTGGCGGTGACCAGTCACGCTCCGCACCTGATTGCCTATACGATGGTTGGCGTGGCCGACGATCTGCGGCGCGTCACCGATAGCGAGGTCATCAAATATTCCGCAGCCGGGTTTCGCGATTTCACCCGTATCGCGGCCAGTGACCCGACCATGTGGCGCGATGTTTTTCTGACCAACCGGGATGCGACGCTGGAGATTCTGGGCCGCTTCACCGAAGAGCTTTTTGCGCTGCAACGCGCCATCCGCACTGGCGATGGCGAGATGCTGCACGACTATTTCACACGCACCCGCGCCATCAGGCGCAGCATTATCGAGGCGGGGCAGGATACCGACGCCCCGGATTTCGGACGAGGAAAGGTCAAGACATGACAAGGCGGGGTTGGGGTCTGGCGGCAATAGCCGCACTGGTAATCGGCGGCGATATGGCGCAAGCGCTCAGTCCCGACACCTCGCCCCGCCCCCAGATGCGCCCCCAGACACGCACCGTTGCGACCGCGCAGGTGACCCGCGCCGGTTTTGTGGCAACCGCCCCGCGCATGCGCCCGGTCGCACGTCCGGCCTCGGAACAAGCGATGCTTGCGACCGCGCGCATCCTCGACGATATCACCCCCGGCCCAGCCCTGTCGCTGCGCCCGGCAGAGCGACCAAAAGGACTCGAGCAGAAGGTGTTTTTCAAAAAGCGCAAACTGCGCAAGACCTCGGTCTGCGGCGATATCGACATTCAGGGCGAAAAGGTCGGCAAGATCCCCGCCAAGACGCGCGGCTGCGGAGCAAAAAATGCGGTACGGGTGAATTCGGTGGGCGGTGTGAAGCTGAGCCGCCCTTCGGTAATGACCTGCGAAACGGCAGAAGCGCTTAACAAATGGGTGCAACGCGGGGTGAAGCCTGCGTTCAAGCCGATGGGGCGGGTGGCTGAATTGCAGGTGGCGGCGCATTACGCCTGCCGCACCCGCAACAACAAGCGTGGAGCGAAAATCTCGGAACACGGCAAGGGCAAGGCGATCGACATCTCCGGTTTCACGCTGGATACCGGCCGCACCATCACGGTTGCGGGTGGCTGGCGCACCGGCCAGTCCCGCAAGGCCCTGCTGCGCGCCTGGCGCGCGGCCTGCGGCCCGTTTGGCACCGTGTTGGGCCCCAATGCCGACCGCTATCATCAGGACCACTTCCATATGGACACCGCCCGCCACCGGGGCGGCAACTACTGCCGCTAGAGCCCAATCTGAAAAATGAGACGCACGGGCCGTGATTCAGAAATTACGGTCCATGCTTTGGGTCGGGTCGCGCCGGGATCAGTTCAGATAGGGCTCGGGATCGACGCTTTCGAAGCCGTTGCGCACTTCGAAATGCACATAGGCGTCGTTACCGCTGCGCAGCTGCGCGATCTTCTGGCCGCGTTTGACCCGGCTGCCCTTCTTGACCTCGATACCGGAGACATTGGCATAGACGGTCAGCAGATTGTTCTTGTGGCGCACAACGATGATCGGCACCTCATCAGCGTCAGCGGTGATCGCGGCGACGGTTCCCGCCTCAGCGGCCAGAACCGCCGTTCCGGGTGAACCGGCGATGTCGATACCCTCGTTCTTGCCCTTGGCATAGGTCCGGATGACCTTGCCGGTCACCGGATAACCCAGCCGGGCAGAACTGTTCGTAGCTTTCTCGGTCAGCGATACATCCGGCGTTTCCGGCGGTTCGGCCGAGATTTTTTCATCCGGCAGCGCGGTGGTCGAGCTGGGAGGTGTCGGGGTCGGGCTGCCCTGCCCCGGCCCGCTGACCGCGGTGGTGGAAGTTGCGACAGCAACCGGGATCGGCGCTGGCTGATCCTTGACCGGGATCAGCAGATATTGCCCCTCGCGAATGGCGAAATCGGTTCCAAGCCCGTTCCATTCGGCCAGCGACTTGACCGGCACCTGATAAAGCCGCGAGACGGTATAAGCGGTCTCGCCGCGCTTGACCTTA
Organism: Ruegeria hyattellae; assembly: GCF_041537925.1. Lineage (NCBI taxonomy): Bacteria > Pseudomonadati > Pseudomonadota > Alphaproteobacteria > Rhodobacterales > Roseobacteraceae > Ruegeria > Ruegeria hyattellae. Next base: position 569,832 of record NZ_JBGOSH010000001.1, read on the forward strand.
TGGCGGATCGGTTCGGGCCCGGCCGGGGCGGCGGGCGCAGCGGGTTTGGCCGGGGCCAGCGTCGTGGTCTGGACCGGTGTGGTGTCCGGTGCCTGATCGATGGCCGACCCCGCAATCGTGGCGATATCCACATTGCCAGTGCCGGGCGCGGGTTCGGACACCCGGCGCGGCAGTGACACGACCTCGCCATCGCGCAGCTTGTCATTGGCGTTGAGCCCGTTGAACCGCGCCACCTCTCCGGGCGACACCCCGATCCGGCTTGACAACGAGGTGACCGTGTCACCACGCCGCGCCACCGCGACCTGATAGTTCGGGTACGAGATCACGCCCCGGCTGTCGGGGCTCGGACGGGCCTGCGTATTGACGTTCTGGGCCGCTTCGGTGGTGTTAAACGCACCGACCTGGCCGCGCAGATCATAATCCAGCGGCCCTTCGCAGGCCGCAAGGAATCCCGTTGCTGCAATGGCCAACGACCAGCGCATACGGGAGCCGACAAAGGGTACTGCCATATCTCAATCCTCAAAATCCACGCCCCCTGTTGACCGGAGGCTTGATGTGCCAGGTCTGCCCTACCCGGTTCAGCCGTCTTTTCCCAGCCCTTCCAGCAAGGGTACGAAACGCACCGGGCGCAGCTCGTCATAGTCGTAGCCCGCTTCCGTCCGGCGCACCCGGATCAACGTCTGAACCGCGTCGGACTGACCAACTGGCACCACCATGATACCCCCGATCTTGAGTTGCGCCAAGAGCGGGCCGGGCGGATCTTCAGCGGCTGCGGTCACAATGATGCGGTCAAAGGGGGCCTGTTCAGGCAAACCATGCGATCCATCGCCGACAATCGCGGTGATATTGACCAGGTTGAGGTCCTGAAACAGCTGCATCGCCTCGCGCACCAGCCGCGCATGGCGGTCAATGGTATAGACCCGCCGCGTCAACCGCGCCAGAACCGCCGCCTGATAGCCCGAGCCGGTCCCGACCTCGAGCACCTTGTCGCGTGGCGTCAGCTCCAGCGCCTGGGTCATGATCCCCACTACCGAGGGCTGACTGATCGTCTGACCGCAGGCAATCGGCAGCGGCATGTCCTCATAGGCGCGCCCGGTGAACAGCCCGCGCACGAAGGGACCGCGATCGATCTCTTCCATCGCGGCCAGCACCTTGGCATCCGTCACCCCGCGCGAGCGTAGGTGATAGAGGAACTGCATCTTGGTTTCGGCGTCGGGTCCACTCATTCGATCGCTTTCAACGCCTGTAGCTGGTCATGGGCGGTCAGATCGGCGCGCATCGGCGTAACCGAGATAAAACCGTCGAGATTGGCAGCGACATCGGTGCCGGGTGCGCTCGGTTCCCGCTGGTCGCCGCCCTGTATCCACAGGAATCTGCGGCCAGAGGGCGAGTTCTGCGGCATGACCGAAAAACGCGCATGGGGGCGATAGCCCTGAGGCACCACCCGCATTCCGGCCAGATCCGCAGCGGGCACAGGCGGGAAGTTCACATTGTAGAACAGGCGGTAGTCGCCGTCATCCGGCGGGTTGTTATCGAGGATGGACCGGACCACCCGCGCACCATGCACGCGCGACACTTCGAACGGGTCGTCGCGATCACGATTGTCGGGGCCATAGAATTGCGACAGGGCGATGGCGGGCAGCCCTTGCAGCGCCGCCTCCATCGCGGCCCCGATCGTGCCGGAATAGAGCGTGTTCTCACCCGCGTTGTTGCCCCGGTTCACGCCCGACAGCACCAGATCGGGCTGCATATCCTTCATCACGTCATGTACGCCCACCATAACGCAATCCGCCGGGCTGCCCTCGGCGGCGTAACGGCGATCTGCCAGCTCGATGACCATCATCGGGCGGGTGTAGCTGATGCAATGGGCTACGCCGGATTGCTCGAAAGCGGGGGCGACAACCCAGACCTCGCCATCGGGTCCGGCAATCTCGGCGGCGATCTCTTCCAGCACGCTGAGACCCGGCGCATTGATGCCGTCATCGTTTGTCAAAAGAATGCGCATGATGTCTCTGCCTGTTTGATCCTTGCCCGTATTCAGCCTTGTTAGACGTCGCCCGGATGCACGGCAAGCTGCCGGTGCACTTCAGCTGACCTCGTTGAGCCGTGCGACATAGCGTGCCAGCGTGTCGATCTCAAGATTGATGTGATCTCCAACGCCAACCTTACCCCAGTTGGTGACCTCTTTGGTATGCGGGATGAAGTTGATGCCGAACTCGGGCCCTTGCACATCATTCACCGTTAGCGAGGTGCCGTTCAACGCGACCGAGCCTTTGGGTGCGATGAACCGCGCCAGATCACTCGGCGCTCGAAAAGTGACGCGGGTGCTGTCGCCTTCATCCTCAACTGCGATTACCTCGGCCACGCCATCGACATGACCGGAAACGATATGCCCGCCCAGTTCGTCGCCCACTTTGAGCGCGCGTTCCAGATTGACGCGCGTGCCGACCTGCCAAGTCCCGAGATTGGTTTTCGACACGGTTTCGGCGCTGATCTGCACGTCATACCAGTCTCTGCCCAGGGCGATCACCGTCAGGCACACGCCATCGCTAGAGATCGAGGCACCGATATCGATACCCGCAGTGTCATATCCGGTCCGGATGCGCGCCCGCAGATCGCCCTGCTGATCCAGTTCGATGACTGTGCCCACATCTGTGACGATACCCGTGAACATATTCGAAACCTCTGCGTGTTTGCCTTACTGCTGACCTAACGGCGCACCGGGCGGCGGGCAAGCCCCCGCTTGCCCAAGGACGCCGTTCTGGTCATAGTTTCGACCAAAAGACAGAGCAGTATCGCGCAGATGATCAACCGGGCAGTAAAACGGGACACGAAAACGCCGCAGTCGCGGCGCGTGTTCCTGTTTTTGCAGGGTCCGCATGGTCCGTTCTTTCACGGCCTTGCCCGCATGTTGCGCGCCACCGGCGCCGAGACCTGGCGCGTCGGCTTCAATGCGGGCGACCGCGCCTTCTGGCGCCAATCAAAGCACTACATACCTTATCGCGGCACCATCGCGGGCTGGCCCGAGACGCTGACCGCGCTGCTGGACCAACATGGTGTGACCGACATCGTACTTTACGGCGATGCCCGCCCGATCCATGCCAGTGCGATCCGGATCACCCGCTCGCAAGGCGTGACGGTGCATGTGTTTGAAGAAGGCTATCTGCGCCCCTATTGGGTAACCTATGAACGCAACGGCTCAAACGGTAACTCGCGGCTGATGGGTATGAATGTGGCGCAGATGCAGGACGATCTGGACCACTCGGATCACGATTCTCCGCCGCCGCCCGCTCATTGGGGCGACATGCGCGAGCACATCTTTTACGGCGCGCTCTATCATTGGTTCGTGATGTTTCGGAACCGGCGATACGGTAACTTCAGGCCGCATCGCGAATTTCCGGTGACAGTCGAATTCAGGCTCTACCTGAAACGGCTGCTGCTGATGCCAGCACATGCGATCGAGCGCCGCATTGCCACCCGACGCGTGCGCGACGGCGGGTTCCCCTATCACCTTGCCCTCTTGCAGCTGGAACAGGACAGCTCGTTTCAGACCCATTCGCCCTTTGCGCGGATGACCGAGTTTCTCGACACTCTGTTCAGCGGTTTTGCCGAGGGCGCGCCCGGTCACCACCATCTTGTCGTCAAGGCGCACCCGCTTGAAAACGACCGCATCCCTCTGCGCCGCGAGGTCAATAGACTGGCACGGCAACATGGCATTGGCGACCGCGTGCATTACGTGCGCGGTGGCAAACTGGCGCAATTGCTGGACGATGCACGCAGTGCGGTGACGGTGAATTCCACGTCCGGTCAACAGGTTCTGTGGCGCGGCATTCCGTTGAAAATCTTCGGTACGGCCGTCTATGCCAAACCCGAATTTGTCTCGGACCAACCCCTGCCTGCCTTCTTCGATGCGCCGACCCGCCCCGACAAGGAAGCCTATCGGTGCTATCGCCGGTACCTGCTGGAAACCAGCCAGGTACCGGGCGGATATTATGCCCGTAAAGGTCGGCAGCAGCTGCTGCGGCAGGTGGTTGACATGATGCTGGCCCCCGGTGATCCCTATGAAATGCTGAAATCCGGGAACGCGGCTCCTCGGCAACAGTTGCGTCTGGTGAACTGACTGTCGCACCTGCGACCTCTGGATATTTGCACTCGTTTTCGGTAGCTTGCCTCGAAATCCGAGGCAGGCATACAAAAAGGTCGAGGAGACCGACAGTGAATTCCATCTCCAATCGTTGGGTCAAACCCTTCGTATTGCTGACCGTTCTGGGTCTGGCGGCGTCATGTTCGCTGCCCCGTTCCGGGCCGAGCAAAAGCCAGATTTATGCGGGTTCGGTTCAAAATGAAGGCGATGCCTTTGTCGTGGCGGTCAACGACCGCGTCACGCGTGCGACCGCCGTGGTGCCCGCGCTTGGGTTTTCCGACAGTTTCAAAACAGCCACGCGTCTCACGTCAGACACGATTCGCCCAGGCGATGTTCTGGGCCTGACGATCTGGGAGAATGTCGATGACGGGCTGCTTTCGGGAGAGGTCAGCAACTCGACCCCTCTGGAAGAGGTGCAGGTTGACAGCGATGGATTTATCTTCGTGCCCTATGCCGGGCGCGTGCGTGCCACGGGCAGCACGCCCAACCAGTTGCGTCAGGAAATCACCGCAAAGCTCGAAGAGCAAACCCCGGACCCGCAGGTTGAAGTGCGACGCCTGGCAGGCGATGGCGCAACGGTGTCGGTTACCGGTTCGGTCGGAGCGCAGGGCGTCTTTCCCATCGAGCGTCCGACGCGCACATTGTCCGCAATGCTGGCACAGGCGGGCGGGATCGTTATCGAACCCGAGATCGCTCAGGTGACTGTCATCCGCGGGCGGCAGAAGGGCAAGATCTGGTACCAGGACCTGTTCCAGAATCCCGAGTTGGATGTGGCTCTGCGCGGCGGTGACCGCATCCTGGTCGAAGAAGACGACCGCACTTTCACCGCGCTGGGTGCGACCCAGAGCCAGGCGCGTGTCCCGTTCGAGACACAGGACTTGTCAGCGCTTGAAGCGATCGCACAGATCGGCGGTCTTGTTTCGGTCTCGTCGGACCCGACAGGTGTGTTTGTCCTGCGCAACGAACCAGCCGCAATTGCGGGGCAGGTTCTGGGCCGCAACGATCTTCAGGGCGCGCAGCGGATGGTCTACGTGCTGAACCTGACCGAACCCAACGGGCTGTTCCTGGCCCGGGATTTCGTGATCCGGGACGAGGATACGCTCTACGTGACCGAAGCGCCCTACGCGCAATGGTCCAAGGCGATCTCGCTCATTTCCGGTGGCCTGGCACCCTTTGCAAACTTCAAGACGCTGGCGAACTGATCTGGTGAACGCCGAATTTGAACAGGCAGCCGGAGGCAAACGCCTCCGGCTGTTCGTGTATAATGGGGGGTTCCTGACCCAAACCCGCATCCGCCGGATCCTCACGCTGGCAGGGTATGACGTCCGACTTGGCCTGCCCGGCCCGGATGATCTGGTCGGAATCTGGGGTAACGGCCCGACCGCACATCGCGGCAAAGCTATCGCCGCGCGCCGCGGGGTTCCCCTGCTGCGGGTCGAGGACAGTTTTTTGCGCTCGCTGCATCCCGGCCGGGGCGGAGAACCACCGATCGGCCTCAACCTTGACCGCGCGGGCGTGCATTTCGATGCCGCATACCCGTCCGATCTTGAGGTTCTGCTGACCACGTATCCGCTGGACGACACCGCCCTGCTCAACCGCGCACGGGACGCAACAGCCCGCATGCGCGACCAGCATCTGAGCAAATACTGTGCCGTCGATCCCATGCTGCCCCCACCCGATCCCGGGTATGTTCTGGTGGTGGACCAGACCCGTGACGATGCTTCGGTCCGGGCCAGTGGCGGCACGGATGCGCTGTTTCGCGAAATGCTGGTCTTTGCCCAGGAGGAACATCCCGGCGCGCGCGTCATCATCAAGACCCATCCCGAAACCATCGCGGGTCATCGCGGCGGCTATTACACGCAGGCGGATGCCAATCACCGTATCTCCCTGCTGGACCAACCCGTCAGCCCGTGGTCGCTGCTGGAGGGGGCGGTGGGCGTCTATACGCTCTCCTCGCAATTGGGGTTCGAGGCGATTCTGGCCGGACACAAACCCCGGGTCTTCGGCGCGCCCTTCTATGCGGGCTGGGGGCTGACACGGGACGAAAACCCTGTTCCCCGGCGCGAACGCAAACTGACACGGGCGCAATTGTTTGCGGCGGCGATGATCCTTTATCCGGTCTGGTATGATCCCTTTCGCGACCAGCTTTGCGAATTGGAAGCCGCGCTGGATGTGATGGAGGTGCAGGCACGGACCTGGCGGCAGGACCATCGCGGCTGGATCGCCTCGGGTATGCGGCTCTGGAAACGTCCCGCGATCCGGAGCGCGTTTGGCGGCCATGGCAAAGTCAGTTTTGCCGAAACGTGCGCACTGGGCGAACCACGCCCGCGCATGATCTGGGCCTCGAAAGCGGGTAATGAGACCGACGTCACCCGGGTCGAGGACGGCTTCTTGCGCTCTCGGGGGCTGGGGGCTGAACTGGTGCCGCCGCTGTCGCTGGTGACTGACGCGAGCGGCATCTACTATGATCCCAAGCGCCCTTCGGATCTGGAAGCGATGATCGCGCGGCGCGAGAGCCTGACAGACAGCGAACACAGGCGCGCTGAGCGTCTGGTGGCGCGCCTAACGGCGGATGGCGTGACCAAGTACAATCTGGAGGGGGATCGGCCAGCCCTGCCGGAAGGGCACCGCATTCTGGTACCAGGGCAAGTCGAAGACGATGCCTCGATCCTGCAGGGAACCGAAGCGGTGCGGACCAATTTGAGCCTGCTGCAGGCCGCACGCGCCGCGCACCCGGATGCGATCGTGATCTACAAACCGCACCCCGATGTCGAAGCGGGATTGCGCGCAGGCAGGATCGACGCCATCGGGTTGGCCGATCTGGTGACAGAGCATAGCGATCCTGCGGCGCTGCTGGAGCAGGTGGACGAGGTCTGGACCATGACATCTCTCATGGGGTTCGAGGCGCTCTTACGGGGCGTCAAGGTGACTACGCTGGGCGCGCCGTTTTATGCAGGCTGGGGGCTGACCGATGATCTGGGCCCGGTTCCAGCGCGGCGCGGCGCGCGGCCTGACCTGATGGGGCTGGTCCATGCTGTACTGATCGACTACCCGCGCTACCGCGATCCGGTGACCGGCCTGCCCTGCCCGGTCGAGGTTGCCGTCGACCGGCTGGCCAGCGGAAATATTCCCCATCCGGGTCTGGCCAACCGGCTGCTGTCAAAACTGCAGGGTGTCTTTGCGACCTATGCGCCCTATTGGCGCTGAGCGGTTACTTTAGCGCGCGCGTCCATCGGTGCAGGATATCCGCGCCGATCTGTCGGGTCTCGGACAGGGTAAAGCGCGGCGCATCCTCCAGCCGGTCCAGGCCCATCGCGCCGATTGCCGGCAGCCCTTCGGCTCCAATGGCAAGACCGGCGCCAAAGCCCACAAACTCGTCGACCAGATCTTCGGCCAAAAGCGACGCCGCAAGCGCCGAGCCGCCCTCGCAGAACACCCGGGTCAGCCCGGCACTCCCGAGTTGCTGCAGCAGATCACCGGCATCCAATTGCGAGCCGTCCACCGCGCAGGGGATCAGCTTTGCGCCCAGCCCCTCCCAGGCCAGCATACGCTCGGAATCGGCCCCCGGGGCGTGGCAGAGCCACACCGGATATTCTGCGGCGCTGCGCGCCAGTTGGCTCATCAAAGGCAAATCCAGATGGCGCGAAACGACGATCCGCACCGGTTGTTGCGTGACGCCCAGATCCCGCACCGTCAGCGACGGGTCATCCGCCCGCGCGGTTCCGGCCCCGACCATGACTGCGTCGTGGCGCGCCCGCATCGCATGCACGGCACGACGCGCTTGGGTGCCGGTGATCCATTTGCTCTGCCCGGTGGCAGTCGCGATCCTGCCATCAAAACTGCTGGCCAGTTTCAGCGTGACCAGAGGCCGCCCCTGCTCGGTCCGCAGGAAAAACCCCGCATGATCGCGCATCGCCTGCTGGTCCAGAACGCCGGTGTCCACCGTCACATTCGCCGCGCGTAGCATCGCAAACCCCTGTCCCGCTACGCGCGCGTCGCTGTCCTCGACAGCGGCCACAACCCGCGCGACACCGGCATCGATCAGCGCCTGCGCACAGGGCGGCGTCTTGCCCTGATGGGCGCAAGGTTCCAGCGAGACATAAGCCGTGGCGCCGCGTGCCGCCGCACCCGCCTGAGTCAGCGCCTCGGTCTCGGCATGAGGCTGCCCGCCCGGCTGGGTCCAGCCGCGCCCGACGATGCGCCCCTCGCGCACGATCACACATCCGACCGAAGGGTTGGGCCAGGTCATACCCTGACCGCGCCGGCCCAGGGTCAGGGCCAACGCCATGTATCTTTCGTCTGATGATGTCATTCTTCGCCGGGTACGCTTGGCGGGCGCAGTTCGTGAACGAAATCCTCGAAATCATCCGCCGCCTGGAAGTTCTTGTAAACGCTGGCAAACCGCACATAGGCCACGGTATCGATCCGAGCCAGTGCCTCCATCACGATCTCACCGATTCGGTTCGAAGGGATATCCGTCTCGCCCATGCTTTCCAGCCGCCGCACGATGCCCGAGATCATCTGGTCGATACGATCCGGCTCAATCGGCCGTTTCTGCATCGAAATTCGGATCGAGCGTTCGAGCTTGTCGCGATCGAAATCCTCGCGCTTGCCATTGGATTTGATGACCACCAGATCACGCAATTGCACCCGCTCATAGGTGGTGAACCGGCCGCCGCAAGCCGGACAGAACCGCCGCCGCCGGATTGAAACATGATCCTCGGCCGGTCTTGAATCCTTGACCTGTGTGTCGATATTTCCGCAAAACGGGCAGCGCATTCGCCGTCTCCCTCGTTGTCTTGACTTGTATTTCCGCCTCGAATTGTGAGCGCTTCGGCCCACTTATCCACAACTATAGGATACCCTCTGCATTTTGGGTAGCCGGAAAAATGCACCGCTAGATTATGGTGTGTCATTAGTCGAAATGAAGCGCGATCCGGCGTTTATGCGGTGCGTCGCGATGTTCGAACAGATAAACGCCCTGCCAGGTGCCTAGCATCGGCACACCACCCGAGACCGGGATTTGCAGGCTGACCGGCAACAGCGCCGCCTTGATATGGGCGGGCATATCGTCGGGCCCCTCATAGGTATGGCGCAGGTAAGACATCGATGGGTGATCCGAAGGCGGCACCAACCGGCGAAAGAAGGCTTTCAGATCGGTTTGCACTTCGGGATCGGCATTTTCCTGGACAAGCAGCGAACAGGAGGTATGGCGCACGAACAGGGTCAGAAGCCCGTCACCGCCGCCGGTCACGGCGTCGCACACCTGCCCCGTCACCTCATAAAGGCCCTGGCCCTGCGTTTGGATCTGAAGCTCCCGGTTCACCTGCGTTTCTGTCCCCGAGTTGGAGCGCACTGCGGATCAATGCCCTGCATATCCCGGTCAGTGGTCAGCCTCTTCCTCCGAGCGAAAACGGGCGCGCAGTGCTACAACGCATATCTGCCTGCGTGATGGACATGTTGTTGCCCACATTGATGCCGATCCGAAAGGTCTCGTCTGTGGGCGTGATCCCCAGCGCCGCGGGATCAAGCGTAAAGCGGACTGCCGAGCGCCGGTCGGTGGTGATACTTTGGCTGATCGGGCTGGCGACATAGACGCGGTCCGACCAAGCTGCACCGAGTTTCCGCCGCGCATATTCCGCAGCCCCACACCAGTAGCCGTCAAAGGCACCGCCGGCGTTCAGGATCACCTCGAATTCGTTGGCATCGACCGGGTTCACACGCGGACCATAAGGCGACACAAAGGCATATTTGGGCGCCTCTCCTCCAGTCGGAACCTCACATGCGGAGGCAAGCGCAAGACCTGCCAAAGCCAAATATCTCTTCATTTCGGAAACCTCGCTAACAATCCTTGGATGTAAGATAGCTTGGATTGCATGCTAGTCCCATAGTCTCATTACGAAATTTCCGTTATCGACGGGGCGGCCCTGAGGCCGTACGGTCAATCACTGATAGGCAAGGGTCGATTTCACCTGAGCAACGATAAAGAAAGCACCGTTGGCTTAGTCCATGCGAAACGGGATCTCAGCGCACCGAGTATTCGCCAACTGGATTGACACATTTGCCCCGGCTTGAAAACTGAAACCGCTTTCTCTGGGTGCAAGGCCTGTGTCTTTGGGATCAAGCGTGAATTGGACCGAAGTCGGGCGTCCCGTGGTGACGCTTCGGCCATAGCCCCGCTCTACATAGAGTGACTGACGCCAGTCCGCCCCCAGACGTCGCACCGCATACTCTGATGCCGCGCACCAGATGCGGTCCGTATTTGTCGCGCCTCTCGGAATGGCCTCAAAGACATTGGCATTCACCTGATTGATGTTAACCCGGTTGGACACAAAATCCGGAGTTGCCCCCGAAGCCAGAGTAGCTTGTGTAACAACAGCGAGTGCCGCGGGAAGAAAGAGTGTTTTCATGGCGATACATCCTGTCTGATCTGAACTTACCTATAGATAGGTGTCTCGCGCCGCGAGGAAACGGCGCGTCACGTGCTTGTCAGCGACTTTGCCCAATATCGCAAAAAACCCGCTGGAAAACCAGCGGGTTCAAGGGCTTGTCGATGTGATCGGAGCTTACTGATCCAGGAAAGACCGCAGCTTGCGTGACCGGCTGGGGTGTTTCAGCTTGCGCAGCGCCTTGGCCTCGATCTGCCGGGCGGGTTTGGGAGTTCGATGCTTTGAAAGTTAGAAAATACTTCTAGAAATCAAGAACAAGTAGGCCCGACCCAATCAACGCTCCGAACACAACAAACAAAGAACCTAACAAAAGCCGCGTGTTCGTCGGTGCAAAATACTGTGTTGGTTCCGAAGGATTGACCAACAGACCAATTGTGTCGCCGGGCTGCCAGTTTCCCGTTTCCTTGATCTCGCCTGAATGGACAGAACCGTTCATCGAATAGTTGAAGCGAACGATTTGCATGTCTTCATTATCCCGGGCATCACTGACATGGCCTTTCGTATGCTGCCAAAACCCAGCTGCGATAGCGGGCGGCAAGACCATGGCCATTCCAAGACAAAAGAAGCCCCAGCCGAAAAAGCTTAGGGCCCTAGGCCCGAGGATCAATCCGAACTTGTAAGCAATGAAAGTGGCCAAACAGGCCAGTCCCATACTCAAGAAGATAGTCTCTAGCCGCGCGATCAAATGACCAGAATTCTATTGATCAAGGAACGAGCGCAGCTTGCGCGACCGGCTGGGGTGTTTCAGCTTGCGCAGCGCCTTGGCCTCGATCTGCCGGATGCGTTCGCGGGTAACACTGAACTGCTGACCGACTTCTTCCAACGTGTGGTCGGTGTTCATGCCGATACCGAAGCGCATCCGCAGGACCCGCTCCTCGCGCGGGGTGAGCGAGGCAAGCACGCGGGTCGTAGTTTCCTTGAGGTTTTCCTGAATGGCGCTGTCCAGCGGCAGCACGGCATTCTTGTCCTCGATGAAATCGCCCAGCTGGCTGTCTTCCTCGTCACCAATCGGTGTTTCCAGTGAGATCGGTTCCTTGGCGATCTTCATCACCTTGCGGACCTTTTCCAGCGGCATCTGCAGCTTTTCGGCCAGTTCTTCCGGCGTTGGTTCGCGCCCGATCTCGTGCAGCATCTGGCGACCGGTGCGGACCAGCTTGTTGATCGTCTCGATCATGTGGACCGGGATACGGATGGTGCGGGCCTGATCCGCGATGCTCCGGGTGATCGCCTGACGAATCCACCAGGTTGCATAGGTCGAGAACTTGTAGCCACGGCGGTATTCGAACTTGTCCACCGCCTTCATCAGGCCGATGTTACCTTCCTGAATCAGATCAAGAAATTGCAGCCCGCGGTTAGTGTATTTCTTGGCAATCGAAATCACCAGGCGCAGGTTCGCCTCGACCATTTCCTTTTTCGCCTGACGCGCTTCCTTCTCGCCCTTCTGGACCTGTTGGACGATGCGGCGGAATTCGCTGATATCCAGACCAACATACTGACCCACCTGCGCCATGTCGGCGCGCAACTCCTCGACCTTGTCGGTTGAGCGTTCGATGAACATCTGCCAGCCCCGGCCCGGCTTTTCGGCCATCTCGGCCAACCAGTTCGGATCAAGCTCGCGTCCGCGATAGGCATCGATGAACTCGCGGCGGTTGATACGGGCCTGGTCGGCCAGCTTCACCATCGCACTGTCCAGCGACATTACCCGGCGGTTGATGCCATAAAGCTGGTCGATCAGCGCCTCGATCCGGTTGTTATGCAGGTGAAGCCCGTTCACCAATTCCACGATCTCCGAGCGCAGCGCCTGGTAGATGTCTTCGTCCGTGGTGCTGAACGAGCCATCCTCGTTCAGCGTGGCTGAAATGCGGTTGTCCTGCATTTCGCTAAGTTGCGCGTAATCCGACGAGATCCGCTCCAGCGTGGTCAGCACCTGATCCTTCAGGGCCGCTTCCATCGCCGCGAGCGACATGTTGGCCTGTTCGTCCTCGTCGTCATCGTCGTCCTGGACAATCGGGTTGCCATCGGCATCCAGTTCCGGCCCTTGATCGGTATTGGCCGGTTTCGTCGAATCTATTGGCGCCGCGGCGGGCGCGACAACCGGTGCTTCGGTGTCTTCCTCGTCACCCAGCTGGTTGCCAAAGGTGGTTTCAAGGTCGATCACGTCGCGCAGCAGAATGTCTTCGGATAGAAGTTCGTCATGCCAGATTGTGATCGCCTGGAAGGTCAGCGGGCTTTCGCACAGCCCCGCGATCATCGTGTTGCGCCCGGCCTCGATCCGCTTGGCGATAGCGATCTCGCCTTCGCGGCTGAGCAGTTCGACGCTGCCCATCTCGCGTAGATACATGCGGACCGGGTCGTCGGTGCGATCCAGCTTTTCGGTGGCGGCGCTGGCCAGCGTGACCTCGCGCGCACCCTCGGTGGTGACCAGATCGGTCGAGCCTTTCTGCTCTTCCTCTTCGGCCTCTTCATCCTCGATGATATTGATGCCCATTTCCGAGAGCATCGACATCACATCCTCGATCTGTTCAGAGCTGACCTGATCGGGCGGCAGCACCTGATTGAGCTGATCGTAGGTGATGTACCCCTTCTCGCGGGCCTCTGCGATCATCTTCTTGATCGCGGCCTGGCTCATGTCCAGCGATGTTTCAGGTTCCTGTTCGTCGGGCTTGCGGTCGTCGTTGGTGTCTTTGGCGGCCATTCAATGCTCCTGCAGGGCTGGGTGATTCGGCTGAAACGAATCATTAGCGCGAAGATCTGATTCGGCTACCCGTTTACCCGCTTTTTTCTACGTGTTCCTTAGCAAAACGCCCCTAACGGCGTTTTCGTTCAAAGTTGATTCCCGAAACGATAGCATCCAGAGCGTCTCGTTCGTCCCGCTTGATTCGCGCGCCATTGTCGGCCACGTCGAAGATCGCCTTGTCCTCATTCTGCGAGCGACTGGCGCGATTGTGCTCTTCGGCGGCCTGCGCCACGCGCCAGGTCACCGCCTCGTCTTCGAGCTCGGCAATCTCTTCACGTGCTTCTGCCATCTCAGCGGTCAGCCCGCGCAGTGCGGTGAGTTTTGCGAGTTCTTCAGCCAGAGTCATCTCGGCCAGTTCGACATCGCCAGGTCGGCGCACGCAGGGGCTGATGGCGACATGGCGAAGCCTATGCAGGTTTTCAAGGGCCTCGGGGCCAAGCGCCTCGCAAATTCGGTCCGACAGTTGTTCCGGCGCATCAATCGCATGGAGTAAGACCGCGTCGCGCAGTGCCGCGTAGTCGGGATCGCGGCATTCCATCTCTTCGATTTGCGCCTCGAACTGGACCACGATTTCGGGCGTTGCGATGGCGGCCGCCAGAATGACGGCCTCGCGCATCTGGATCTGGCTCTGTTCGCCTTGCGACGCCAGCAGCGAGGCGCGGGTTTGTGGCAGCGGCGTCGGCTTGGGTGGCTGCCATTTGCCGCGCGGCTGCCAGTTGCCCTGTTTCGGTTTGCGCTGCGGGCGGAACAACTCCCAACGCAAGTCCTTGATCTCCTGCCCGTAATGCGACCGAATCGACGGGTCGCGGATCAGCTTGATCTTTTCGCGCAGTCTCTTGTCCAGCGCCGCCTTGCGTTCGGGGCTGTCAAAAACCTTGCCTTCGGTTTCGCGCTGCCAAAGCAGGCGCACCATCGGCACCGCGCTCTCCAGCACGGTTTGCACCGCCGCCGGCCCTTCTGCCCGGATCAGATCGTCGGGGTCCTTGCCTTCGGGCATCAGCGCAAAGCGCAGGGATTTTCCCGCCTCCAACAGCGGCAGGGCCAGATCGACCACCCGCATCGCGGCACGCAGACCGGCGGTATCGCCATCCAGCGCGATGATCGGCTCATCGGCGATGCGCCAGAGCAGTTGCAACTGATGTTCGGTAACTGCCGTGCCCAGCGGCGCAACCGAGGCGCCAAAACCGCCCTCGGCCAGTGCAATTACATCCATGTACCCCTCGGCCACGATCAACGGCAGGCCCTTGCCCGCTGCAGTACGCGCGGGCCCGTGATTATAGAGGCTCCGCCCCTTGTCAAAAAGCTCGGTCTCGGGCGAGTTCAGATATTTGGCATTGTCATTGGGGTCCATCGCACGGCCACCAAACGCAATGCAGCGCCCGCGCACATCGCGGATCGGAAACATGATCCGGTTGCGGAAAGTATCATAAGGTTTGCCACCCTTGGTCGAGGGCTTGACCAGCCCCGCGCCGATGATCAGGTCTTCCTCGACGTCCTTGCCACGTAGATGATCCCACAGGCCTTGCCAACCATCGGGGGCAAAGCCGATCTCCCACCGCTCGGCAGCGGCCCCGTCCAGACCGCGCCGCACCAGATAGTCCCGCGCCGCCGTCCCTGCTCCGGTCTTGAGTTGCAGGCGGAAAAACTGCACCGCCTGTTCCATCACTTCGGCCAGTTGCGTGCGGCGGTCCTGTTTCTCTTGTGCCTTCGGGTCGCGCGCAGGCATTGGCATACCCGCCTCGCGCGCCAGGATCTCTACCGCTTCCATGAACGAGACATTCTCGGTCTCTTGCACAAAGCTGATCGCATCGCCCTTGGCGTGGCAGCCGAAGCAGTAATAGAACCCCTTGCGATCATCGACGTGGAAGGAGGCGGTTTTTTCGTGGTGGAACGGGCATGGTGCCCACATGTCGCCCTTGCCCTGATTGGATTTACGCGGGTCCCACATGACCTTGCGCCCCACCACCTGTGACAGGCTGGCGCGGCTGCGCAATTCATCCAGAAAGCCGGGCGGCAGCGACATATCAGTTCTTCAGCTGTTTCTGCATCTTCTGGATCTTATCCCAGTTCTCAAGACATTGGGTCTGCAATTGCGCGCCCAGATCGGTATTTCGCAGATCACGCTTATTCTGCTGGTAGACCCAAGGCACGAATTGCGGAATCGCGGCGCTGTATTTCGCGGGCCAGGTCGGGTTGCTGGCCGCGATCGTAGCCGCCACATCTGCCTCTTTCACCCGGTCCAGCCGCGCCTTCTGGATCGCCTGGATGACCTGGGCCTGATAACCGCAGCTTTCCTCCTTGGTTTCCTTGGCCAGAACGGGCGTCGCTAACAGAGAGGCTGCAAGCACATAGCGGATCATGGGTATACTCCGGAATCAGTAAAGACCCGGCAAGACTACCCGCGCGCTGCCACGGCTTCCATCGCCGTTTTCAGATCATGCACCAGCGACGCCGCCATGGACCTGAAAACAAGGATCAAAAAGCCGCTGTCATCGACCCGCGAGATCGACCCGCTCATGTGAAAGATCATGCTGCGCACGGTGTGACCCCGCTTGAACTGCGGCCGCCGCAGATCGACCGGTACCAGACGCGCCAGCACATCCTCGGCGCCCGCACCCTCCAGCCGCACCATGGCCCAGCCATCTGACTGATCGGTGATCGCGGCATGCTCGCCCAGCCCCGGATCAGGGTCCGGCCCCATCAGCAGGGCCTGCCCCTGACCGAACCAGAGCGCCCGCGCACCCGCCTTGCCCGTCACCCGATTGGGCGCGGGGAAACCCATGCCATGCGCCGCCTTCAATACGTCTGAGAGCAATTTCTGCCGCCCCTTGTAGGGCGAAAGCGCGGTCAAGCGCGCGCTCGCCTCTTCGGTCAGCGAGACCGGTCCGATCGTCACGGGCAGCAGCCCCGCGCAGGGTGTTATCTCCTTGAGCTCAACCACGCATCCGCCCTCCATCCGGGTCAAAGAAGATCGGGTCGACCACTTCGCACAGCGTTTCGACCCCGCGCAGATGGTCGGTCATCTTGACCACCTCGCCATGACGCGCCCGTCCGTTTCTCAGAAATCCCAGCCCCAGCATCGTGCCCAGCGTCGGCGAGAAACAAACCGAGGTCAGATAGCCCTGGTCGTTCTGCCGTACCGGCTTGTCCTCTTCGCGATAAAGATGCGCGCCTGCCAACAATTCGCGGCTTTCGCCCACCGGTTTCAGGCCCACCAGCTGCTCGCGGCTGTCTTCGGTCATGCCGGGGCGCTCGGACATGGTTTTGCCGATGCAGTCCTTCTTGGCCGAGACCATGCGACCCATACCGATGTCGAACGCGGTTATACGCCCGTGAATCTCGGCATGGGTGATGAAGCCTTTCTCGATCCTGAGAACGTTCAGCGCCTCCATCCCGTAGAGCCCGCCACCCTCGGCCTCGGCGGACTCTGTCAGCGCCTCGAATAAGCTCTCGCCATAGCGCGACGGCACCGCAATCTCGTAAGCCTGCTCGCCTGAGAAAGAGATGCGAAAAAGCCGCCCCTCGACATCGCCGATGCGCACCGGACCGCAGGCCATGAACGGCCAGTCCTCATCCGAGAGGTTCTGGCCCAGAACGGCCTCGAGAACCGCGCGCGATTTCGGGCCGGCCACGGCAAATTGCGCCCAGTGTTCCGTGACCGAGGTGAACCGCACGTCCAGATCGGGCCGCAGCCCCTGATGCACGAAATCCAGATGCCGCATCACCTCGCCCGCCGCTGCGGTGGTCGTGGTCATCAGATAGTGATGCTCACCCAGACGCGCGGTGGTGCCGTCATCCATGACATGGCCATCCTCGCGCAGCATCAGCCCATAGCGCACGCGGCCCACCTTCAGGGTCGAGAACATGTTGGTGTAGACAAAATCCAGAAACGCCGCCGCATCGGGGCCCTGAAGATCGATCTTGCCCAGGGTCGAGACATCGCAGATGCCTACCGCCTCGCGCACCATGCTTACCTCGCGGTCGCAGGATTGCCGCCAGGTGGTCTCTCCGGAGCTCGGGAAATAGCTGGGTCGGTACCAGAGCCCCGCCTCGACCATCGGCGCATTGCGCGCAACGCTCACCGGATAAGAGGTTGTGAAGCGTTGCGGCGCGAAACCCTCGCCCTCGCCACCGGCGCCCAGCGCGGCGATGGCAGTCGGCGTGTAGGGCGGACGGAAACTGGTGGTTCCGGTCTCGGGGATGGCCCGCCCGGTTGCGTCCGCCAGTACCGCCAGTGCAGCAACGTTCGAGCTTTTGCCCTGATCGGTGGCCATGCCCTGCGTCGTGTAGCGCTTCATGTGCTCGACCGAGCGGAAGTTTTCGGTGGCCGCCTGTTTGACGTCCTTGACGGTGACGTCGTTCTGAAAGTCGAGCCAGCCCCGCCCGCGCCCCGGCACGGCCCAGAGCGGCGACAGCGTGTCCGCTGCATCCTCGGCCTGCGGGATCGGCATATCGACGGGCGTGATGTTCAGGTCCGCCAAGGCTGCGCAGGCGACCTCGGCCCCTTGGCGCAGACAGGCGGCGGTCGAGAACGCGCCGTTGCAAGCACCTGCGGCACGCAGTCCCGCCACAGCGCCGTCCCGCGGGACAAAGGCTGCGATGTCGTGCCGCCAGTCCGGGCGGCCATTCATGTGGCAGGTCAGGTGCAGCGACGGATTCCACCCGCCGGTCACCGCCAGGCAATCGGCCTGTATCCGGTCAATCCCGCTGGCGCGCCGCAGGGTGATCGCCTCCAGCCCCTTGCGCCCCGAGGTGTCGCAGACCTGGGCGTCGCGATAGACCGGATAGTCATCCGACAAGGGTGCATCGTGGCGGCTATCGATTATTGCCGCCACATGAACGCCCGCCTGCAACAGATCGCGGGCGGTGCGGTGAATGCCATCGTTGTTGCCGAAGATCGCCACGCGCTTGCCCGCCGCGACGCCCCAGCGGTTCAGGTAGGCCCGCACCGCCCCCGCCATCATGATGCCGGGCCGGTCGTTGTTGCGAAAGGCGATGGGCCGTTCCAGCGCGCCTGCCGCCAGCACCGTGCGTTTTGCAACGATCCGCCAGAAGGTCTCGAGCACCGCACCAGAGGGGCATTGACCGCTATGATGCGACACCCGTTCCAGCGCCGAGAACGTGCCTTGATCATAGGCCCCGGTCACGGTGGTGCGCGTCATCAGCCGCACATTGGGCAGCGCGCGCAACTCCTCCAGCGCCTTATCGACCCAGAGCACACCCGGCTGCCCGTCCACCGCAAGCGTTTCAGCCAGCAGGCGACCGCCCATCCGGGCGTCTTCATCGGCCAGAATGACATCGGACCCGGCGCGGCCCGCCACCAGCGCCGCCATCAGGCCAGCAGGGCCCGCTCCGATCACCAGCAGATCGCAGAAGGCATAGGCCTTTTCATAGCGGTCGGTATTGGACGCACCCGACAGTGCGCCCAGTCCCGCCGCGCGCCGGATCACCGGCTCATAAAGTTTCTCCCAGAAACTGCGCGGCCACATGAAGGTCTTGTAATAGAACCCCGCCCCAAGAAACGGCGCCGCCAAATCGTTCACCGCCATCAGATCGACATCGAGGGACGGCCAGCGGTTCTGGCTGCGCGCGGCAAGCCCTGGATAGATCTCCTGCACCGTGGCGCGGATATTGGGCTCCTGACGGCCGCCATCGCCCAGAGTGACCAGCGCGTTGGGTTCCTCGCTGCCCGCCGTCAGCACGCCGCGCGGACGGTGATATTTGAAGGAACGCCCCATCAGCCGCACATCATTGGCCAGCAGGGCCGAGGCAAGCGTGTCGCCCTCGAAACCGGAATACGCCCGGCCATCGAAGGTGAACGGCATCGGTTTGTCCCGGTCGATCAGCCCCTTGCCCGCAATCCTCATGAGCGCGCCTGCGACGCAAGCTCGGTTTTCAGGACCGCATGGGTCACGGTGTTGCGGGTCACCACCAGCCAAGCGCCGCAGCCGCCCTCGTGATACCAGAGGTCGCGGGTTTCGCCCGCCGGATTGTCGCGCAGATAGACAAAGCTGTCCCAGGCCCCGGCCCCTGCATCGGGCGCAGGGCGCTCCAGATCGACCGCAGCCCCGCGATAGTAGAACTCGCGCCGGTCGCGCTCGCCGCAATGCGGGCAGGTGATCCTCATGGCGCTATCCCATGTTTGCTGGTTCTGAACATTCCCAAATCCGGCTTGCGCCGGCCCCTAGTGTAGATTGTGCTGAGAGCCTTTACCCTCTTCGTCGATGATCCCGCGCCCGGTGCGGAAACGGTCCAGCCGGAAACCGGTTGCGTTTTCGTGGTATGTCCCGGTCGCGATGAGATGGGCAAAGACATTGCCCGAGCCTGGCACCGCCTTGAAGCCGCCGTAGTTCCAACCGCAATTCAGGTAGAGGCCCTCGGTATTAGTTCGGTCGATGATCGGTGAGCCATCGGGTGACATGTCCATGATCCCGCCCCAGCTGCGCAGGACCTTCGCCTTGCCGATCATCGGCATCAGGGTCACCCCCGCCTCCATCACATGTTCGACCGTGGGCAGGTTGCCGCGCGCAGCATAAGAGGCGTAGAAATCCAGATCGCCGCCAAAAACCAGACCGCCCTTGTCGGACTGGCTGATATAGAAATGGCCCATACCGAAGGTCACCACATGGTCGATGCATGGTTTCAGCCCCTCGGTCACAAAGGCCTGTAGCACATGGCTTTCTATCGGCAGGCGCATGCCCGCCATCGCCGCCACCTGCCCAGACCGACCCGCAGCGACCATCGCGACCTTTTTGGCCCTGATCGGACCGCGCGAGGTCTGCACGCCGGTCACCGCTCCGTTTGCGATGTCGATGCCGGTGACCTCGCAGTTCTGGATCAGATCAACGCCGCGCTGATCCGCGCCACGCGCAAACCCCCAGGCCACCGCGTCATGCCGGGCTGTTCCCCCGCGCGGATGATAGAGCCCGCCATAAATCGGGAAGCGTGAATTGTCGTATTTGAGGTAGGGCAACATCTTGCGCAGTTCGTCACGCCCCAGCAGGATCGCGTCGTCGCCCTGGCTGATCATCATGTTGCCCCTCCGCGCCGCCTCATCGCGCTGACCGTCCGAGTGGAACAGGTTGATGACGCCGCGCTGCGAATGCATGACGTTGTAATTCAGGTCCTCTTCCAACCCTTCCCAGAGCTTCAGCGAATGGGAATAGAACTCGGAGTTGCCAGGCAGAAAGTAATTGGCGCGCACGATGGTGGTGTTGCGCCCGACATTGCCGCCACCGATATAGCCCTTTTCAAGCACCGCGATATTGGTCAACCCGTGTTCCCTGGCCAGGTAATAGGCGGTGCTCAACCCATGCCCACCACCGCCGATGATCAGGATGTCGTATTCCGATTTCGGCTCGGGATCGCGCCAGTGCGGCGCCCAGCCCTTGTTGCCGGTCAGCCCCTCTTTCAGGACCCGCAGCCCGGAAAACCGCATGTGTCACCCTCCCCGTCGGCGCGATGAAGCGCGCCTCTTCAGGACTATAGGCGGATTGGGTCCGGACCTAAGCGGTTTTCGACAGATACTTGTCCATGACCGACCCGATCGCAGATCACCTGCGCGGGGCAAGCTCTGGCGTGACCACCGGGTGTCCGGTTGCGTCGAAAAACGGCGTTCTGCGGGTTTGCGCGCTGAAGCCCGCCTTGAAATGCCGCCACAGGATCTTGGCCGTCAGCGCCGCCATGCCCCGTGCTTTCACCCCGGCTTCGGCCGCCTCTGCGCTGACATTGACCACGGCCGTGGGTGGCCCCATCACCTGCGCCATCTCACCGGGTTTGTAACCGGCCAGCAGCGTGCCCACAAAGCGCAGTTTCGGACCGCCCGTGTTGGCAAGAGGGGTGTTGCAGCAATTGGCGTACCAGCGATAGGTCCCTTTCGGCGTCAGCCGCAGGCAGGCAAGGTTTTTAACACCCTCGGTCAGCTCCAGCCGGGCCGGAAGGGTCTGATAGATCGCGGTTCCGCCGTTCTCATCCAGGATGTGATCGGCGCCAAGAAGGCGGGCAAAGGCCTGACAGTCCTTGCAGTAGCAGTCAACGCGCGCGCCATTTCGCGGTGAAACACCGCGCACGACACCGCGCAGCTTGCCACATGCGCAGCCGAAGGTCAGATCCCTGCCCGCCATGATCGGTCAAAGCCCTTTGGCCCGATAGCTGGCCGCGACCTTTTCGATCGAGACAATATAGGCCGCCGTGCGCAAGTCCTCGATATCGGCCCGGTCATGCCAGACATCGCGCATCGACTGATAGGCGATCCGCATCGTGTCATCGAGACCCGAGCGCACTAGCTCCAGCTCGCCCGCGCCGCGCAGATACTTGTTCTTGAACTCCGGCGTCATCGACCAGGCGTCGCCCAGATACCGATCCAGACGCTCCAGCTCGTCGATCACAAGCTGGTGCCGCGCCTCTTCCTGGCGGCGCTGCATCCGGCCAAAGCGGATATGGCTGAGGTTCTTGACCCATTCAAAATAAGATACGGTCACACCACCGGCATTGGCATACATGTCGGGAATGATGACGCAGCCTTTCTTGCGCAGCACCTCATCTGCGCCCGCTGTGACCGGGCCATTGGCGGCCTCGATGATCAGCGGCGCCATGATGCGCTCGGCATTGCCGAGGTTGATGACCCCTTCCAGCGCCGCCGGAATGAGGATGTCGCAGTCCTCCTCCAGCAGAACCGCACCGTCCTCCACATGGGTGGCATCCGGGAAGCCCGACACACCGCCATGTTTGACGATCCAATTGCGCACGCCCTCCACATCCAGCCCGTCAGCGTTGAAGATACCGCCGTCGCGCTCGATGATGCCGATAATCTTGGAGCCGTCCTCTTCGGCCAGGAACTTGGCGGCGTGGAAGCCCACATTGCCCAGGCCCTGCACGATCACGCGCTTGCCGTCGAGCGAGCCGGTCATGCCAGCCTTTGCCATGTCGCGCTTGTCGCGGAAAAACTCGCGCAGGGCGTATTGCACGCCGCGCCCGGTGGCTTCGGTCCGGCCCTGGATGCCACCCGCATTGATCGGCTTGCCGGTGACACAGGCGCGGCCATTGATGTCGGTCGTGTTCATGCGCATGTACTGGTCCGCGATCCAGGCCATCTCACGCTCGCCGGTTCCCATATCGGGGGCCGGCACGTTCTGCGAGGGATGGATCAGGTCGCGTTTGGCCAACTCGTAGGCAAAGCGGCGTGTGATCTGTTCCAGCTCATGTTCATCATACTGTCGCGGATCAATGCACAACCCGCCCTTCGAGCCGCCGAACGGCGCCTCGACCAGCGCGCATTTGTAGGTCATCAGCGCCGCCAGCGCCTCGACCTCGTCCTGGTTGACCGACGGCGCGTAGCGAATACCGCCCTTTACCGGTTCCATATGCTCGGAATGCACCGAACGGTAGCCGACGAAGGTCTGGATCTGACCGCGAAGCCGCACACCGAACCGTACCGTGTAGGTGGCGTTGCAAACCCGTATCTTTTCTTCGAGGCCCGGAGGCAGGTCCATAAGGGCCACCGCCCTGTTGAACATCAGATCCACACTCTCACGAAAACTGGGTTCGTTCCTTGGGCTCATATTGGTCCTCCCTGACCTTCTGCGACTCGAGATACACACCGAGTATTTTTTTCACCTTAAGCAGGTTCGGCACAGCTATGCGACATTTTTGAGCACTCCGGTAACGTCTCTTTCAGGTCTCTGACACGAATCGCTCGGCCAGAGGGCAGCATTGTGGCACTGTCGCCTCGCGGGAAACAGAAGCCCGAATGCACGCTTAAGTGTCCTCGAAAAGCCCCTATTCATCTACCTTTAGGGCGGGTTTTGCCCCATTATCGCCATGTTCACAGCGCATCTAGGTTAGTCGAAGAAACTCTTCGGAAGTGGATCAAACGATCCGGGGGATAGAGGTGTAGTATGCGCAAACATGTTACTGAACCGCACGTATGGGGGCGTCGTGCGGTAAAAGAAATTCAAAAACGCAGTAAGTCTTTTCTGTCAGATGACACGGGAACCATGACGATTTTCTCGTGCTACATTTTCTTGATTATCGTCGCTTTGGGTGGAATCGGCGTCGACGTGATGCGTCACGAGCGCGACCGGGCCCGCCTTCAGAGCGTTCTTGACCGGGCCGTGCTGGCTGCCGCCGACCTCGATCAGACCCAGGACCCCAAGGACGTGGTCATGGATTATCTGACAAAGGAGGGGCTGCAGGAGTACATCGATCGAGACACCGACATCATCGTTACCCCGGAACGATCAGGCGAAGAGAATATCGGCCCGCTGGGTTACCGGATCGTCGAGGCCACGGCCCGGTCCAGCTTCCCGACACAATTCATGCACATCTCCGGTGTCGACACATTAAGCGTGCAGGCCCACAGCATTGCCGAAGAACGGATCGGCGAGGTCGAGATCTCGCTGGTGCTCGACGTTTCGGGTTCAATGAACGATCATAGTCGCCTTGTCGACCTGAAGGTTGCGGCGAAGAACTTCGTCAACCAGATGTCGGCGAATACTCGTGACGGTGATCTTTCGATCTCGATCATCCCCTATGCGACGCAGGTGTCTTTTCCGGACAGCATGTTGCCCTATCTCAGCCTGAGCGGTCAGAATGATCATGCCAACTGCCTCAACTTTGCAGATGACGAGTTCCTGTCGACGTCCATGGACCTCTCGCGCGAACGCGAGCGCACGCTTCATATGAGCTCTTGGAACTTTTCCAGCAGCACGTATTCGTATGATAACCGACCAAACGCTCAGCGCGTGCACTTTGAGATGTGCGACGATGGTGTTCGCTTCGAAAGCCCGCACAACGAGACCGACGCCAGCGTTCCCCGCAACAATCGCGAGATCTTGCTGTTCCAGAAGGACGCCGGCGCAATCAATAGCTATATCGACGACCTGACGGCCTGGGGCAACACATCGATCGATCTGGGCATGAAATGGGGCTCGGCCTTGCTTGATGACAGCGTCGCCGACATGATTGCCGGCATGGCCGACGGATCCGAGAGCGCCACTATTCCCAGTGATTTTGCCGATCGGCCATCCTCATACAGCAGCGGCGACGCGATGAAGGTGATCGTGTTGATGACCGATGGTGCAAATACCTATCAGGGTGCGATCAAAGCGCCCTACCGGGAAGGACCGTCGACTATTTGGTGGAATGCCCAGGAAGAGGTCTATTCCAGCTACAAGGAATCGACCAACCAGTATTACTGGCATCACGAAGGTATCTGGCAGGACCATGCCTATGGCGCGCA
This sequence comes from Ruegeria hyattellae, assembly GCF_041537925.1. Classification (NCBI taxonomy): domain Bacteria; kingdom Pseudomonadati; phylum Pseudomonadota; class Alphaproteobacteria; order Rhodobacterales; family Roseobacteraceae; genus Ruegeria; species Ruegeria hyattellae. The sequence continues at coordinate 594,401 of NZ_JBGOSH010000001.1, forward strand.
GCCCGGATCGGAGTATGACATCCAAACCCGTGTTCGCGTCTGCAATTACTATGGTTGCTGGTACGAAAACCAAACCGAAACCAAAGAAGAAGGTGGAAACGCGACACGGCTTGATTATGTCGAGCTCTGGGAACAGACCACCGTCCGCTTTGTGCGCAACCTTCTTGATGACTGGATGGGCAGTTCCGGCGCGAACAACTGGTACAACTCGGTTGTCGACTGGACCTACAGCGAAACCAAGGATCAGCGCGTCAGAGCGATGTGCGATCTGGTGAAATCCGCTGAGCGCGGCACTTATATCTATAGCATTGCCTTCGAGGCTCCGGCAGCGGGCGCGACCCTGCTGGACTACTGCGCAAGCTCGGACAATCATTTCTACAAAGTCGGTGACGCATCCAATGAGGTGACGATTGACCAAGCCTTCTCGTCCATCGGATCTTCGATCCGCAAACTGAGGTTGACACAATGAAACCTCGTTTCCTGAAACGGCTCCGCCGTTCTCTAAGAAACGAGGACGGCACTGCGACCATCGAATTCGTGATTGTGTTTCCCGTCTTCATTTTTCTGATCGCCTCTGGCGCCGAGATGGCGATGCTTAACATCCATCGTGGGATGCTGGAGCGGGCCGTGGACATCACGGTGCGTGACATCCGGCTTAGCACTGGCACCACCTTCGAGCATGACGGTGTCAAGCAGACCATTTGCGAAAGGGCAGGCTTCATTAAGGATTGTGACAGCAATCTAAAGCTGGAGCTGGTGCCTCAGGATCCCCGTGCCTCGTTGACCATCACGGGTGAGGTCGATTGCGTCGACCGGGACGAGGAGATCAACCAGCAGTACAAATTCGAGAATGGTCAAAGCAACGAGTTGATGGTGATGCGCGCTTGCGTCAAGATCGCTCCGGTCATGCCCACAAGTGCGCTTGGTACTGCCTTGGCTGACAACGACGACGGAAAATACAGGCTGGTCGCAACAACCGCCTTTGTGCAGGAGCCTCAGTAAAACCATGGTACCTTTTATTGCACACAGACTTAGGCGCTTCTGGAAAGAAGAAAACGGCGTAGTTTCCTTCGAAGCCCTGTTGGTAATGCCAATGCTGTTTTGGGCTTTCCTGGCAGTATTTACCTTCCTCGACGCCTATAGAAGCAACGCGATGAACCTCAAGGCGGCCTATACGATCGGTGATCTGGTCTCGCGCGAGACCGAAGTGATCAACAACACCTATATCGATTCGATGGCCACCATGTTCAGGCTTATGGCCCAGCCCAACTCGGAAAGCCGCATGCGCATCAGCGTCGTGCACTACGACGAGGAGACCGACGGGTATTATCTGGACTGGTCGGCAAATCGCGGCTTTGCGGATGAACTGGATGACACTCAGCTTGCGGAAATTCGCGACCGCCTGCCAATCATGCCAGATGAGGAACGGGTCATTCTGGTCGAGACTTCCAACACCTATGTTCCGCCCTTTGCGGTTGGTGTGGATATCACCGACATGGAAAACCTTGTTTTCACCCGGCCCCGTTTCACTGGTCTGGTGCGAGCAGAGCTTTAGTTCCGCTCCGCCATCAGGGTGGCGATGGCCTCGGCCATGAATCTGCCCTGAGAACCGGGCGTGACCCCGCCGATACCGATACGGCGTCCCAGACGCCACCAAAGCCCCGGTTGCCAGTTACGGCCACCGGGTTTTTTTGTGCGCAGCAGGAACCCGTTTGACGGTTTGAAGGCAAACGCGCCGCGATCCAGTCCCTCGATTTCGGTAATCTCGGTGATCACTTCTCCTTCGCTGCTGCGCAGTTGGGTTGCGGTCAGTTCGATCCGATGTGCAGTCGCCCGGTACAGACGCAAAGCGAGCCAGACCGACACGCCCCCTGCCCCGATCAGAAACAACTGCCATCCCGGCGCAGGCGGCGTTGCCAGCGCGACATAGAACAGCAAAGCCCCAAGAGCGCCCAGCATGAAAATCGCCAACCAGCGCCGGGGCGCAGATGCTTCAACCACCGCCAAAACCTCATCCGACATGCTGCCACTCCACCTGTTCCGCCCGTCTGCCTACCGCATCACACAGCCAGCGAACAGGGGGGATTGCCCGGCCTTCCCCACGCCGCTAGCCTGACCGTATGATCTACCCTGCCAATCGCGACGACTTGACCCGGCCAAGTGATGCCGCCGCCGGGATCGAGGTGACGGACGCCTTCGAGCGCTTCAGCCAGCGCAACGACATCTTCACGCGCGCGATGTGGGACGAGCAAGTCAAATCCAAACATAGCGAGAGGTTCTTCAACTCCTATCGGATGGACGCGACGCCGCGTCGGGGCGACGGATTCTCGCAGCGTGATTTTGCCCTGCGCAACGCGGCCTGGCTGATCTCGGACGTGATGACCAACCGCCATGCCGATCAGGGGCGGCGCGAAGGGTTTCAGGCCGCGATCAGCGATGACACTCCGGTTGCGCCGAAGGCGCTCGAAATCGATGATCCAGAAAAAATGTCGTCGGAAATCAAGCGCGTGGCCGCCTTTTTTGGTGCAGACCTCTGTGGCATCACCGAGTTGGACGCGCGCTGGCTTTACATCGCGCGCGTGGACACCCGCGACATGAGCGAGGCGCCGTCGGACCTGCCCGAAGGCATGACCTCGGTGATCGTGCTGGGGCATGAGATGGACAAGGATCTGGTCGCCACCTACCCCTCGGCGCTGGCCGGAGCGGCGACGGGCCGGGAATACAGTCATGAGGCGTCGGTTGTGATGCAGGTGGCGGGGTATATCCGCAATCTGGGCTACCGGGCGGTGCCGTCGATGAATGACACCGCGCTGGTGATCCCTTATGCGATCAAGGCGGGCCTCGGCGAGTATGCCCGCAACCAGATGGTGATCACACCGGACTTCGGCCCGCGCCTGCGGTTTTCCAAGATCTTCACCGATCTGCCGCTTGCCCATGACCTGCCGCGCCCGCTGGGCGTGCGGGCATTTTGTGACATCTGCACCAAATGCGCCGATGCCTGCCCGGTCAAGGCGTTGCCCTATGGTCCACCGTCGACCGAAACGGCCAATGTCTCGGCGATCAAAGGCGTGCGCAAATGGACCTCGGATGCCGAGAAGTGCTTTTCATTCTGGGCCAAGCTATCCACCGATTGCGCGATCTGCATGCGGGTCTGCCCGTTCAACCGGGACTATTCGCGCCTGCGCGACCGGCTCTGGCTGAAACTGGCGCTGTCGCCCCTGCGCAGGTTTGCGCTCTGGCTCGACCGCAAACGCGGCGGGCGGGTCAAGCCAAGTGCCTGGTGGGGTGGAGAAGATTAAGTTCGAACCTTAACCACAATAATTACATGCGAAAATCTCTTTCGGATGGTCGATCCCCTTTAGCGAATGAGCACCGATCGAGCGTCCCTCCCGTTCGATACGCTGCCGGAATTCCTGCGACATCAACAATGTCTCGTCCGCAGAGCTGCAGAGGGCAGCGATCCGCGCCGCGATGTTCACGTCGCGCCCGACAACCGTATAGTCAAGCCGCATCCCCGACCCGACATTGCCATAGGCGACCTCGCCGAAATGCAGCGCGATGCCGACCTCGAATTCGCCCCGCTCTGCAACACGGCGCAAGCCTTCGCTTGCCGCCAGCAAAGCACGCGCACAGGTCTCGCGCCCGTCTTCATCGGCCCGAAATATGGCCAATACGCCGTCTCCGATAAGCTTCAGAACCTCGCCACCGTTTTCCTCGACTGCCGGAATGATGCAGTCGAAATAATCGTTCAGAAACTGGGTGGCCGCCTCGGCGCTCATGCTAGAGGTCAGCTCGGTGAAACGCCGCATATCAGCAAACAGAATCGCCGACCGGATATGCATCACCTCGCCGCGATGCACGTCGCCGGAAATGATCCGCCTTTGCGGTTCTTCGCCCACATACATCCGCAGCGATTCGCTCATCGCGCGATGTGTGGCAAGCAGCTCCTGACAGGCGGCGAGCGCCGGGAACACGGCGTGCAGAAAGGCCAAATGCGCCTCCGAGAACCCGCCCCTGGCCCGCGTTGCGAAGCTGAATGTGCTGGCCATGCCATTGCGCATGAAAACCGGGGCCATGGCGTAGTGGATATAGCCGGCTTCTTTCAGTTCGAGCACGATTTCATAGGTGTCGTCGGCGGTATCGGGCAGCCACAGAACCTCCCATTCGCCGGTATCATGCACCTTGGCGGCGGGCGATCTGGCATAGCCTTTGCCGCTGTCCTCGTTATAGGGAAACATGTAGCTGCGCGCGCCTTGCCCGCGCTCCCAGAACCGCGCGCTCGCAACGGCTTCGGCATGCAGCAGCGGCACGATCGACGTTGCGCGATCAAGGGGCACGCCAGCCGCCCGGATGCGTTCGGACATCGAGGTGAGCACCTCGTCGGCGTCCTGCGCCTTGGTGCCCTCGACCAGCATGTACTCCATCAACCGCAACGCCGCGCGTAGGGCGTCAGGCGCAAGCTTGGAAAGGATATCGGCGGATCCCTGCATCGGCAAAGTTTAGGCAATTCGCCGGATCGCCGCCAGCACCCTGCGCAAATTCGCACAGGACCCGTTTGGCTCGTGGCAATTGTGTTGCCGGGTGAAACCCATAGTTTTGCGCCAAACCGACGTTTCAGGAGACGGGATATGTCCCTCAGACCCACTATCGAAACCCGCAAAGCCATGCCGCATGTCGAAGGGGCCGGTGTGAAGCTGCACCGCGCCTTTGGTTTTCAGGACCCCAGCGAGCTGGATCCGTTTCTACTGTTCGACGACTTCCGTAATGACCGCCCCGAGGACTATCTGCGCGGCTTTCCCTGGCATCCCCATCGCGGGATCGAAACGATCACCTATGTGCTGTCGGGCACCGTCGAACATAGCGACTCGCTGGGCAATTCTGGCACTCTGGGCGCGGGCGACGTGCAATGGATGACTGCAGGATCAGGGATCATGCATCAGGAGATGCCACACGGCAACGCGATGGGCCAGATGCACGGCTTTCAACTCTGGGGCAACCTGCCCGCCAGCCAGAAGATGACCGCACCGCGCTATCAGGACGTGGCCGCGGCCGAGTTCCCCGAGGTGATCGACGATGATGGCACGCGCGTGAAGGTGATCGTGGGGTCGTTCTGGGGCAAGACCGGCCCGGTAGACGGTATCGCCGCAGACCCGCAATATCTGGATATCCGGGTACCGGCGGGCGTACGCAAAACCTTTCGTATCGACACCTACCGGCGCGCTTTTGCCTATGTGTTCGAAGGTCAGGCCGCGTTTGCTGATGCCGCTGCCCCCTCGGGCGTGTTGCTGGAGAAAGAGGTGGCGGGCGAAGAGGTCAATATCCGCGACATGTCCGGCGACCGCACGCTTGTGCGGTTCGGCACCGGGGATGAGATCACGGTGCAGGCAGGTCCCGACGGCGTGCGGTTTCTGCTGATCTCGGGCGCGCCAATTGCCGAACCGGTGGCCTGGCACGGGCCGATCGTGATGAACACGCAGGCCGAGTTGCAACAGGCGATGCGCGACCTCAGAAACGGGACGTTTATCCGCCCGGCACACTGAGATTGACGCATCTATGCTAGAATGGCCTCCACCAGACGAGGGAGGCCAACATGATCATCCGCATATTCCGCGCCGTTATCTATGAGGAACGCGTGGACGAGTTCCGCACGTTCCTGACCCAAACCGCACTGCCCCTGATGCGCGAGCAATCAGGGCTGGTCTCGATCACCGCCGGACTGCCCCGGCCAGAAACGCCAAACGAGTTCTGTCTGGTGATGGTTTGGGACTCAGTGGCCTCGCTGGCCGCGTTCGCTGGAAAGGACTGGCAGAAACCGCATGTAATGCCGGAAGAGGAAGGCATCGTGCGCGACCGCTTCCTGCATCATTTTGACATGGCATAGCTGTCAGGCGGCCACCGCCTTGCGCACCATAGACCAATAGACTGCCTCGACCTCGTCCAGCGACAACCGCCCGCCGCTGCGGTACCAGGTGTTGACCCCGTTCAGCATGGCAATGACGCCCAGCGTGGCCAGCTTGGTGTCGGGCACCGAAAACACCCCCGCAATACTGCCATCGCGCAGGATGTTTTCCAGATCGCTCTCATAGTCTCCGCGCAACTCCTCGATCCCGGCGAAGTTTTCAGGCGTGAGGTTGCGCAGCTCCATGTAGGCGATGAACACCGCGTCGGGCCGTTCCAAATGAAAGCGGATGTGAAAGCGCACGAAATCGCGCAACCGCGCCTCGGGTTCGCCCTGACCCGCCTGCGTGCGCCGCGTGTCCAACAGCGTCTCCATATGGTCCCGCATAAGACGGAACAACAGGGTCTGCTTGTCGGGAATGTAGTTGTAAAGCGCCCCGGCCTGCACCCCCACCTGCGCCGCGATTTGGCGCATCGAAACGGCGGCATAGCCATGCTGGGCAAATAGTTCCAGCGCCGCCGCCTGAATGCGCGGGCCGGTTATGTCGGAATGAGAGCCTTGGGTACGTGCCATTGGGACATGCTATATGAACGTGCGTTCAGATAAAACCCCGCTTGCGTACGGGGCTGCGCCGTTGCATCACCAAGATGTGGAAGGATGAGCGGTTATGATGGGACGATCTTTCTTGTTGGTGGGTGCAACACTGCTGGCGGCGACCGCCTGCACCAATGTGCCCGAGCTTGAAGACGAGCTGAGCCCGCAACTGCGCGATGCCAGGTTTCCCAAACTCATTGAGTTGGACAAGGCGCTCGGACCCCCGGTCGACCCGGAATCCGAAGCCAAGGAAATCGAGCAGGAGCTGGATGCGCGCGCCGCAGCCTTGCAGAAACGGGCACGGCAATTGCAGGCCCCTCAGCCTGATGAAGCCACCTCCACGCCCGACATCACAGAATAAGCAGCCGCGCTCCATTGCACCGGCCCGGTGAACCCGCTAAGGCACGGTCGCAACCGATATGCCGCAACTTAGGCGCGGCCAATACGAGCAGAAAGGACCGTTGAAACATGGCGCAGCCGCTGCGGTTAGGAATTGCAGGTTTGGGAACCGTCGGCACCGGGGTCGTCAAGATCATCCGCCGTCAGGCCGACCTTCTGGAAAAACGCACCGGACGTCGGATCGAGATCACCGCCGTGTCGGCCCGCGACGCGGGCAAGGATCGCGGTGTGGCCCTGTCCTCTTACGCGTGGGAGACTGACCCGGTTGCGCTGGCCAAGCGCGATGATGTGGATATCTTTGTCGAGTTGATGGGCGGCTCGGAAGGGGCTGCGAAAGACGCGACCGAGGCGGCGCTGGCTGCTGGCAAGGATGTGGTCACCGCCAACAAGGCACTGCTGGCCATCCATGGCCAGGCGCTGGCCGAACAGGCCGAGGCCTCCGGTCACGTAATCCGCTTTGAGGCCGCCGTCGCGGGTGGCATCCCGGTGATCAAGGCGCTCACCGAAGGACTGGCAGGCAATCAGATCACCCGCGTCATGGGAGTGATGAACGGCACCTGCAACTATATCCTGACCCGGATGGAGGCCGACGGGCTGGGCTATAACGCGCTTTTTGAAGAGGCCGGGCGGCTTGGCTATCTGGAGGCCGACCCCAATCTGGACGTGGGCGGCATCGATGCCGGGCACAAGCTGGCGCTGCTGGCCTCGATCGCTTTCGGAACCAAACCGAACTTTGATGACGTTGTGCTGGAAGGCATCCAGCGGATCAGCCTGGAAGACATCCATCAGGCCGCTGATATGGGCTTTCGCATCAAGCTGCTGGGTGTCGCCCAGCGCACCGCGCGCGGTCTGGAACAGCGCATGCAGCCCTGTCTGGTGCCTGCTCATTCGCCGCTGGGCCAGCTTGAGGGTGGCACCAACATGGTGGTGATCGAGGGCGACGCGGTCGAGCAGATCGTGCTGCGCGGCCCCGGTGCGGGCGAAGGCCCCACCGCCAGCGCCGTTGTCGGTGATATCTGCGATCTGGCGCGGGGGTTGCATATCTCGACATTCGGACAGCCCGCAACCACGCTGGAGGCGGCGCAACCCGCCCGCACCGGCCTTCCCGCGCCCTATTACCTGCGCATGGCGCTGCTGGACAAGCCCGGTGCGCTGGCCAAGGTGGCGGCGATCCTCGGCGACGCGGGTGTGTCCATCGACCGGATGCGCCAGTATGGCCATAGCGACGTCAAGGCGCCGGTGCTGATCGTGACCCACAAGACCACGCGCGCCGCTCTCGATGACGCGCTCGAGGCTTTCGACCAAACCGATGTCATCGCAGGTCAACCGGTGGCGCTAAGGATAGAAGAGGTCTGAGCCAGCCGGAGGGCATTTGCCCTGCTCCGCCAATTCTCTTGCCGTGGCCTTGCCCGTCGCGCTATGCCCGAAACACCTGTTCAAATGACCAAAGGACTTTGCAATGAGCCCCGCCAAATATGATTTCAATGACCGGATGCTGTCGCTCGGGCTTGCCCGCGTGGCCGAACAGGCGGCGCTGGCCTCGGCCTCGCTTGTGGGACGAGGCGACGAAAAAGCCGCCGATCAGGCGGCGGTGAACGCCATGCGCGAACAGCTGAATCTGCTGGATATCGCCGGTGTTGTGGTGATTGGCGAAGGCGAGCGCGACGAGGCGCCGATGCTCTATATCGGCGAAGAAGTCGGCTCGGGCGACGGCCCCGGCGTCGACATCGCGCTGGACCCGCTGGAAGGCACCACGCTGACCGCCAAGGACATGCCCAACGCGTTGACCGTGATTGCCATGGGTCCGCGCGGTTCGATGTTGCATGCGCCAGACGTCTATATGGACAAGCTTGCCGTTGGTCCGGGGTTCCCCGAGGGCGTCGTCTCGCTCGACATGAGCCCGGTAGAACGGGTCGAGGCGCTGGCCAAGGCCAAGAACTGCACCGCCGCTGATATCACCGTCTGCATTCTGGAACGTCCGCGCCACGAGCAGATGATCGCAGAAGTGCGCGACACCGGCGCGTCGATCCGGCTGATCACCGATGGCGATGTGGCCGGTGTGATGCATTGCGCCGAAAGCGAAATCACCGGCATCGACATGTACATGGGCCAGGGTGGCGCGCCCGAGGGTGTGCTGGCCGCTGCTGCGCTGAAATGCATGGGCGGGCAGATCTTTGGCCGGCTCGTCTTCCGCAACGATGACGAGAAGGGCCGCGCCGCCAAGGCCGGGATCACCGATCTGGACCGTATCTATGCCCGGGACGAGATGGTGACGGCGGATGTGATCTTTGCCGCAACCGGCGTCACCGGCGGCTCGCTGCTGCCGCGCATCAAGCGCGAGCCGGGCTGGGTCGAGACCACCACGCTGCTGATGCGCTCCAAGACCGGCTCGGTGCGCCGGATGTCCTACCGGACCCCGCTGGATTCGCATCAGTAACCGCGCGCTCAGCGCCGCGTTGGTCAAAAACACAGGCCGGGCCCGACGAGGTCCGGCCTTGTCATGTCCGGGCAAGAGTGAGAACACGGGGTCATGAGCTTTCTTGGGGTTGAGACATCGCTGACCGGTCGCCGTTGGGTGGGACCGTCAGCAGACACGGACCGGGCCGCCAACATGATCCGGCAACAGGCGGACCTGCCCGATGCGGTCTGCAAGGTACTGGCCCGGCGCGGCGTCCCCGCGATCGAGGCCAAGGGGTTCCTGCAACCAACCCTGAAAGACCTGCTGCCCGACCCGCGCGGCTTGAAGGACATGGAAGCCGCCGCCGCCCGGTTCCTTTATGCCGTCTCCAAACGGCAAAGGATCGCGGTCTTTGCCGATTACGATGTGGATGGCGGCAGTTCAGCGGCCCTGTTGCTGGTTTGGCTGCAGCAGATGGGCCTGAAGGCGACGCTGTACGTGCCCGACCGCATCGACGAAGGCTATGGCCCCAACGCCCCCGCCATGGCGGACCTGGCCGGGTCCCATGACCTAATCATCTGCGTCGATTGCGGCACGCTCAGCCATGAACCGATTGCGGCGGCCAAGGGGGCGGATGTGATCGTACTGGACCACCATCTGGGTGCCGAAACCCTGCCCGACTGCATGGCGGTGGTGAACCCCAACCGGCAGGACGAAAGCGGCGATCTGAGTTACCTCTGCGCCGCCGCCGTGGTGTTCTTGATGCTGGTAGAGGCGCGGCGGCAATTGCGTGATGCAGGCCAGCCGACCGGCCCCGATCTGTTGGCGATGCTGGATCTGGTTGCGCTTGCCACGGTGGCCGATGTCGCCCCGCTGGTGGGCGCAAACCGCGCGCTGGTACGGCAGGGGCTCAAGGTCATGGCGGCACGCCAGCGCCCCGGTCTCGTTGCCCTGTCCGACATCGCGCGGATGGAGACAGCGCCGAACTCCTACCATCTGGGCTTTCTGCTGGGCCCGCGCGTCAATGCGGGCGGGCGGATCGGCAAGGCCGATCTGGGCGCGCGGCTACTGGCCACCAACTCGATGGTCGAAGCGGAAGTGCTGGCGCAGCAGTTGGACCAGTTGAACACCGAACGGCGCGAGATCGAGAATGCCGTTCGCGCCGCAGCGCTGGCACAGGCCGAAGAACGCGGGCTGGACGCTCCGCTGGTCTGGGCCGCTGGAGAGGGCTGGCACCCCGGCGTGGTCGGCATCGTCGCCTCACGTCTGAAGGAAACCGCCAACCGCCCCGCGATCGTGATCGGTTTTGACGGGGATGAGGGCAAGGGCTCGGGCCGCTCGGTGCCCGGCGTCGATCTGGGCGCTTCAATCCAACGGCTGGCCGCCGAAGGGCTGCTGGTCAAGGGTGGCGGCCACAAGATGGCCGCTGGTCTGACGGTGATGCGCAACAAGCTGGAACCGGCGATGGAACGGTTGTCGGAACTGCTGGCCAAACAGGGCGCTGGCCAGGGCGGCCCCCGCGACCTGCGGCTGGACGGCACGCTGATGCCGGGGGCCGCCACCGTAGAGTTGATCGAGAGGCTGGAACAGGCCGGCCCCTTCGGCGCCAGCGCCTCAGCCCCGCGTTTCGCCTTGCCCGACCTTGCGGTGCGCTTCGCCAAAAGGGTGGGAGAGTCGCACCTGAAACTGTCGCTGACCGATGGAATGTCGGGCGGCATCGATGCTATCGCCTTTGGTGCTTTCGACAGCGATCTGGGTCCCCGGCTCAGCAACCATGGCGGCGCGCGTTTTCACGTCGCGGGCCGGCTGGAGATCAACAGCTGGGGCGGCCGCCAGAGCGTCCAGCTACGTCTGGACGATGCGGCAGAGACCGTAAGCAACTGAAACAAAATCTAAAAATTGCGATGGCAAAAAAATCCCCAAAAAGCTCGTTTTTCCGCTTGCAGGGTTACCCGCTAGACCGTAAAAGCCCCTCCACAAGCTAGAGTGGCCCGTTCGTCTATCGGTTAGGACGCCAGGTTTTCAACCTGGAAAGAGGGGTTCGATTCCCCTACGGGCTACCAAAAGCTTTCCCCAACACGCTGAAAAACAATAGCTTTCCAATGGGCTTCTCAGCGATACCCAACATTTCACCCAACAACTCAAAATCGATGCTCTCGCCAAACTGGTCCATGGCACATATCCGCACCTTGGAGCCAGGACAGGTGCATTAGGGTAATCTTAGGGTGTGACACCGACCACCAACTAAGAGAAGTCGGGACGTTGCACCAAGGTCGGCAGCCCGGCGTGGCTTCAACGGATCGGCGCAACACTTTGGTCTTTTCTGAGAGATGAAGTGTTGAGCATGAAATACCTTCAGCGAGCAGCCCTTCCCGCTCGTGGGAGGAATAAAGTTGACGCTACGCAATCGGGCCTGACACTGTTGTCATATCCATATTCCAGGGAGGGTTATTATGCGCTTTATTTCAGCATTCGCAGTCGTTTTTGCAGGAAATCTGGTTGGTTTGTCAGCGTCAGCACAGGAGGTCGTCTGGACGCTGGAAGGACTAGAGACTCCTGAGAGTGTCTTCTTTGATGAGGCACGCGACATTCTCTACGTTTCCAACATCAACGGCGAACCAACGGCCAAGGACGGCAACGGATATATTTCGCGCGTCAGTCGCGACGGACAGATGCAGGAGGCAAAATGGGTCACCGGGATGGATGCGCCCAAGGGCTTGGTGAGCGACGGCGACACTCTTTACGTAAGCGATATTGACCGGCTGGTTGCAATCGACATCGAGTCGGGTGAAATTTCCGGGTCGTGGGATGCCGAAGGCGCAATCTTCCTCAACGACACTGCGCTCGACGGGTCGGGAAGAGTCTATGTTTCAGATATGATAGCGGACAAGATCCATGTTCTGGCTGATGGCGAGCTCTCTGTCCTTGCAGAAGGCGAGGCGCTACAGCACCCCAACGGCCTCAACATGCGCGAAGGCAATCTGCTCGTCGCGCCGTGGGGTCTCGACCTGCAGAAGGATTTCACTACCAAGACTGGTGGCCACCTGATTACTGTTGATGTCGAAACCGGCAGCGTGTCACCCTTGGGTTCCGGCGATCCTGTAGGCAATCTCGATGGGCTGGAACCCGACGGCAAGGGCAACTGGATTGTTTCAGACTGGATCGCTGGGGCTGTTTATCGTATCGCTGAAGACGGGAGCAAAGAGATGCTACTTGACCTTGATATGGGTAGCGCTGACCTCGAGTACATTCCCGACCAATCCCTGCTAATAGTGCCGATGATGCGCAACAACACGGTTGTCGCCTACCGGATTGAGTAGAGGCTGCGCCCTCTGAATCTCTCGGGTCAGGTTGTCCACGATATCGACCACATGTCCGGACAGGGTAGCAATGGCATTGCTATCTGGACTTCAGATTGGTCTTTGCCCAAGTGCTCGTCTTCAGCAACCTCAGCCAAAGAAGAACGGGCACGCCCTGATGCGTGCCCGTATCCTTTGGGGAAACAATTGAACTGACGTCTCACAGACGTAACCACTTAACAATTCCAGTATGACTTAAGACCCTGCTGGCCTTCAGTGAAGTAGGTCACGGTTGAGGAAGAAAGTTTGGCTGGGTCTTAAGAGCTCGCCACCACCAACGGCGGATTATCTGGGAACGACCGGATATCAAACCACTTGAAGCACGTCCCGTCCGGGTTTCGCTTGTCGCCCATCCGAATAGACGTGCCATTGATGCCGTGGCGGATCAATGAAGCCCTGAAGGCACGTAGGTCTATCAGCCACCAGTTTTGCAGAGTTCGACCATCGGTGCCTGCATGGCCGTAGAACATCCAATCCCCGTAGCCGTTCACTATCTTAGATAGCTCGGTCTGTGCGCCTGACGGAACCTGTGCGCGGATGGTGAACTGGTTGGGGTAGAGCATCGAGTATCCGGGACGTCTGACGCGGGCGGCGATGCGCATGTCCTTTGCGTCCAGCATGACCAGATCCGTAGCCTGAAAGTGGTCGAGGGGATCAGGCGCGGCCTTGAGCAAGTGGCCCCCGACAATGCGCCTAATCTCCGGCAGGAACTGATCCGACCAGCTCCGGTTCACTTGGTAAAAACTCATGAAAACACTCGTTACAAAAAGGGACGCAAAGAACACTGCGCCCCGGTTAATCTCAACTAAGCCGCTTTGGCGCTCTCCCTTGTCAGTTTGCGTTCCAAATCCTGTGCCAACTGCACATTGTCGGTCAGGCTGTCCGCGATTTCGACCACGTGACCAGACAGCGCGGCCAAGGCGTTCCTTGCGCGCATCTCCGGTTCATCACGGCCCAACACCTCATCAACCAGGATTTCAAGCCCTTGCAGAAGGCCGTGCAGCAGCACCGCGCCTTCATCAGCTTTCGACAATTTGGCATCCAATGTTCTTGCCATGAGGTCAGTCATGCTGCTGTCTCCCTTATTTCTGCCAAGGCCGCCTTTGACGCTTCGATGGTCTGTTCAAGCGGGGCGAGGCCAGCGATGTAAGCCTTGATGGACACCGTGAAGACGCGCATCTGCTCGGGGTCCAGTTCCTTCAAGTTCTCCTTAACCGGCCTGAATTCTTCGCATGCCTTACGATATGTTCTGACCATTCCCTTCGGATCACCGCAAACAATCCAGTCGATGCTTGCGCCCTGTTCCCGGCACCAACCCACAATGTTGTCGGTCAGAAGCAGGGAGCCGTCATCGTCAAAACTCAGGTCAGGTGGCTCGCAGTCGTTCCAATCGCAGAAAGCGTCAATACGATGCTCGATGGTCAGAAGATCCTCGACGCCGTAGAGCCTGTTGTTCGTCAGTTCTCTTGCGCAAATGGTTTCATCGTTCATTGTGCTTTCCTCCTTCAGATGTCCAGTTGTTCAATGCGTTCCATCAACGCCTCAGAACGCGTGTTGATGGTGCGAATAAGTGCGCTGACGGCCTCGGGGTTCTCCATGCCGTTGTCATCCCATGTCAGTGCATCAAGGGCTTTGGTGAGACCGCTCAAGGTCATCGCGTCCACCTCGATTTTCAGCTTCTCGTCTTTGATTGCCTGGGTCTTATCGGACGGGCTCGTGCCTTTCTGGCTGTCGAGCATGACGGTATTGGTCGCGCTGGCGCGTTGTTCTGCCATTGTGTTGGCCTCCGATTGTGGTAATGATAGAAATCATATCATATCGAGCAGCGCAAATGTCAATAGAAATTCTATCAATTAGGCAAATCAAAGCCGCAAGAGCATTGCTGGATTGGTCCCAAATGGATCTGGCGGAACAATCTGGCGTTTCCTATCCAACCATAGCCAGACTAGAGACAGGAGACGGTCCAGTCGGGGGCCGCAAGGATACGGCAAGCAAGATTCGATCAGCACTCGAAACCCAAGGCATTCAGTTCCTTGACAGTGGCGAAGTTGCTGCCGGCCCGGGGGTGGCGCTTGCTCAAAGCTCCAGTAACGATTGATCTTCAGTTTGATGAAGTTAGTTCAGCCTTCAGCAAACGGATGCTCCTTAGCTCGTCAATCAATGCGTCGCGCTCGGGCTCGGTCAACTCGCCCTCGCGACGAACGAATTCCAGACGCAGGTTCTGAAAGCGCGTCTTGGCATCGCGATACCCAGCCGCGTTTTTTCCGAACGAAAATGTCTTCTCGAACGTTCCCGCGATTGTCGTCAAAAAAGCTAGGCCAGCGGTGATGTACTGTGAATCCAGCTTGGTTGCAGCGAAATAGGTCGTTAGACCTCCAGAGATTATGACTACAGCGATAGAGATAATATGTAGAAGATTGTTCCACTCGTGCTGTCGCTTTGCACTATTGATCTCATCATCAACAATGGCCCGTAGGTCAGTCAGGTTGTCACCCATGCCCACACCTCTTTGAAATTGTGGTTAATGCTCAGGCTAAGCACTGTGCTCCCGAAAGAAAACCACCTCAAAAACCTCAAAAGCAGACCAGGCAAGCTGCTGCGCTTCGCCTACCTTCTGGCACACACAATTCCGGCGGATTGCCCCTGCTGCATCTGCTACATAGGTACCTCATCAGCGCGTCAAAACTGATTAAGATGCAAAAGCCGGAGGCCCAAAAAAGCGAAACCACCGGCAGAGGAATAAATGCCGGTAGCCTCAATATCGTCACCGTTACAGGGCTGGCAACGACACTTGCTATAGGTGTGGCGGGTGAGTGTGGCTCGCGTAAGGCAGGTTTGTGGTGGTGGGGTGATCGAGGGCAAGGGGCTGCGGTTTCGCTCTTTTCTAAGCTATTCCCGCTAATCTTGCTAAACGAGTGTTTCGATGCCTGAAAAGCGAAGCCACCGACGATTGGGGGCCTGTCGGTGGCTTCATAACTCGTCACTCTCCTGGAAGAGCAACGTCACTACCCAGAATTGTATCTATACAGGGTGAGTCGCGCAATCCTTGGCTTGGAATTCCGCCGCACACGCTGGAAGTAAACCCCAACTCGGCGCTTACCCAAAAAACAGTATCGGCCCCCGCCCCTGCTACATCTGCGACTTCTGCTACACGGGTCACCGAAACAACACCCGATTTGCGGATCGCTCGAACATGTGCTGGGACACCAGTTTCGACCTAACCAGATCCTTGCCAATACTCGCGGTGAGTTAGTTTCAGCGGCAACGAGTTGGGTGCTTGCCAAAAGTCCGCACGTCGGTCGTGCGAAACTGCCCGGAATCATTCTATTGTGTTGTGAGTGAGTAGCTGACCAGGGAGGAAACGGTTTTGGACCAGAGAAAAATTGCTATGGGATTGGGAGGCGTGGTGGCCATTTTGATGGTGATTGCATTGGTTTCGTCCGGTCGTGAGGACGTGGATGTTCACGACATCGTCGCAGAAGCTCTTGCAGGCGCTGAAGATAAAATCTCGGTACTTGAAAGCAAAATTGGTCAGCTTGAATCTTCGTTGAGCGAGGTCACAGAGAAGACGGCGTCTTCGGCGAAGGCTGAGGATCTGGCATCGTTGGAATCCCGTGTTGAGGATCTTGGCGGCCTGCGAGGGGACATTGATGCGCTCTCGGAGAAATCTGCCTCGGTCACCGGAGAGATTAGCGGCATTCATGACAGAATAGCGCAAACGGAGGCCGCCTTGGAAAAAGCCGTCCAATCGGCAGAGGTGGCGACTATGGCCATGGTTCGGCCTTCTGAGCCTGCTCAAGCAGATACCGCACCAGCTAGTGACACCGAAGCTGGAGCGGACACAACAGCGTCCGACGCAATCGCAACAACAGCAAGCAATGCGGTCTCAAATGGTTTTAAGCCGGGCGAGACGGCGATTTTTGATGACGGTGCGTTAGCTGTATTCGTGTCGCGACTCATTCCCGACAGCGGGCAAGCAGTCGTGTCTATAGGGCAAGAGACAAAAACACTGACAGCCGGAAGCGGTTTGGTTCTGCCGGTTGGTGATAGCCACTGCAAGCTCATGCTCGACAGCGTGTCAGCCGATGGCGCAGCCCTTTCTGCAATTTGCGGTGATGCCTTGCCAGCGCCAGAGGGCTATGTGGCAGGCGGCACTGCACTGCTCAAAGAAGGGGCTATTCGCGTGTTCATCTCTTTGGTCAGCGAAGAAGCTGCGCGCCTGTCCATCAACGGAAGTATGGTCAGTCTGCCGGTGCGCAGGTCCACTCCGGTTTCAGTAGGTGAAGACGAGTGCCGCGTTCGGGTCGATGACATAGACCGAGGGCATGTTCGCGTGAGTGCTGCTTGTGGATCGGAAATATCGGTCTCTAATGCAGTTACGGCTGGCAATACAGTCATCCTCGGCGACGGATCGGCACGAATTTTTGTGGGTTCAGTTACCGAAGGCGGCAAAGTGCGCTTTGCAGTAAACGGTCAAAACCTGTCCACAGGCTCGTCAGGAGATAGCTTTGATATTGGTAGCACATGCTCGGTGGTAATTGAGGACGTTTCTGACGGTGCGGCTAGCTTCAGTTATGAGTGTTCAGAATAGCGCGGGCAAAACTGAAAAATCGGTTGATGCGTCTTAGATTGGCAGGGGGACAATCAATGAACTTTGGTTCCCCTGCCCCCACATTTGAGTTCGCTTGAAACGCTATCGATTCAGCCCCGACTTCGGCCCCATCAGCCTGAACGAACTTTCACCGGGGCGCTCTGGTTCACCCTGTGCCAATTCAAGGCCGAACGCCTCAAGAAACGGCACCAAAAGCCTCGGATCTGCCATGTAGAAGGCCGTAGTGTCTCTGAGGTCGTACCTAGCTGTGCAATCGGCATTCTGCCCCCACATGCCCCTTCCTGCGCGCTCATTCATCCACTGGTCAATATCTCCACACCACCGCCCAAAACCATCGACTGGAACCAGCACCCGGACCCGGAGCGGGTAGAACAGTTCGTCAGCGGCTTTCTTTCGGGATCGGGATTTCGTTCGCATGACGGGAAAGCTAGGGGCGATTTTCAGCTTGGGCAAGTTGCAATGTTCCCTTTATGTTCTTAACATGCCTGTCTCTCATCCGCCTGCTCATCCGTACCCTGGAAACTTCCGCACGTTGCGGGATGCTGCGAGCGACAACATGATTGTCACGCTTCGGTGCAACCTTTGCCGCCGTAAGGTCCATTTCCTTGCCTCAGACCTCGTTGACATCGTTGGTCCAGACTGGCCGATGCATGAACCGGTGATGCCCTGTCACAAGCATGGCCGGGAGTATGTGGATATGCGGGCGCGGATGCCGCGACAGGAAGAACTGGGAAAGCTGCCTGTGCGTCGCCCCGCAAAGCTGATCCAGACATGGAAGACGGTGATGCTGGGTGATAACTAGCCGCGTGGGATTGCGGGGAGAATTCCAAGCGTATCGTCTCCTGCAACTAGCTTACAAGAGCCATGACCAGAAGCAGTATCCCGACAATTAGCGCTATGAGAGTTGCGTTGTAGAAATTCTCAGGGCGGGAAAGGCCTCCGATACTTCTGGAAGGAAGGCCAAGGGTTCTCGCGATACGGCGCGCAGAAATAACCTGATACACCAGACCACAAACCACCGCCAAACCAAGTGAAAACCATGCGATGACGAGGAAAGCGTTGAACTCCAACGGTGAATCCGTGCTGGTTGCCCTTAATACCGTAATTGGGAATATCAATGCAGCAGAGGCAATCGTTACGCACGACTTCATTGTGTCCGAGAACTGCTTCATAGCATCTACGTAGCTTTCTGACGTCAACATGGCATTATCTCCGAGTCGATGACTTCGAACAAACCTTAAGGGGCCAACATATCCTTGTGTAACCTTTACTCACACACATCTGCCCGTCAGGCGGTTCTTGACTTCACCAGGGCCATGACGGCCACGCCTGCGGTCGGAAACATGCCGCCACAGACCGGCATCTACCCCGATTACGCGGCCCCTGTTGTCCGCAACCACGACGGCCAACGGGAACTGGCAATGTGCCGATGGGGCATGCCAAGCCCTGCTTTCGCCCTGAAGGGCAAGAAGGTGGATCGTGGCGTCACGAACGTCCGCAACACAAAAAGCCCCCACTGGCGGCGCTGGTTGGCTGTGGAGCATCGTTGTGTGGTGCCGTTCACCTCATTCTCAGAGCCGGGACGGAACGCAGAGGGGAAATCGGAGCAGGTCTGGTTTGCAGCCAACGAGGATCGACCACTGATGTTCTTCGCAGGCGTCTGGACGAATTGGACCAGCGTGCGCAAGCTCAAGGAAGGCGAGGTAAATGCTGATCTCTACGGCTTCCTAACCACCGAACCAAATGACGTAGTGGGCGCGATCCATCCCAAGGCCATGCCGGTGATCCTGCAAACGTCCGATGAGGTCGAGGCATGGCTGACAGCGCCATGGGAAGAAGCTGGGGCGTTACAGCGACCGTTGCCTGATGGAGTGCTTGAGGTTGTGGCGAGGGGTGGCACACAGGACGGTTAGCTGCTCGACCCTAGTGGCCCAACGCTGACGAAATTCTGTTACCTTTTGGGCGAAGGCCGATTAGGTTAAAGGCGAAGTATTTGGATACAACACGATGCCTGTTTGCAATTTTGTTCAGAGATTCATCATTGGCTTGTTCGCTTTGGTCTCCTTAGCAGTCTTTTTGAAGTCAGCCTCCGCTGAAACTCAATACGAGGGTTTTGTTTCATACTCAGATGACCTGATATCCGAGAGCTGGTATATCTCTAGTTACAAGAACAAAGCCGCTTGGATCGATACCATTTGGAGCCGCGACGCCGTGCACTATGATCCGGTCGATGGCGCGCTCGTCCTATCCTTTTACCCCGCAGAAAACGGCACGGGCAAGCACCACGAAAGCGGCGAAGTGCAGCGTCCCGGCCGTACGTCTTATGGTCGCTATGAAGTTGTTATGACTGCGGCACGCGGAGAGGGAGTAATCTCATCTTTCTTCACCTACACTGGTCCCCACTTCGAAACGCCCCATGACGAGATTGATTTCGAGTTCTTGGGCGGAGACACAACCAAGGTTTTGCTTGGAACCTTCGTAAACGGGGAAAAGTTCTCGGGTCATTCAGTCAATCTTGGATTCGATGCGGCCGAGGGGCCACATCTATATGCTTTTGAATGGCTACCAGACAACTTGACTTGGTATGCGGACGGACGGCAGCTTCTGCGAGTGAACTCGGACGAGACATCAATCCCTTCCCACCCTCAAAAAGTGTTTATCAACGTCTGGGCTGGCGGCGAGGCGCAACGTGATTGGTCAGGAAGAGCCCCAAAAGACATCCGTACGGCTGCGCGCTATTATTGCCTATCCTATCGCCCGCCAAAGGCCGATACAGTTCAATGTTCGGACTGGTGGACTCAGTGACATGCGACGCAAGCACTGGCAAACGCAATTGCAGGCCAACTTCCTGCGCGGCAAGGCCGTGTACTGCGACCTGACGGGCGAGAAGACCTATGACCGGTATGTCGGGGTCTGTTACGCCGATAGCAAAGACATCGGGGCTGCTGTGATAGCTGCCGGACATGCCCTTGATTGTCGCCGGTACTCAGGTGGACGGTATGCCCAGCTTGAGACGCCTGCCGCCAAATCTCGATTGAAGCGGGCGCGGTATTGTTGATCCGAATGGATCAGTGGTTGAAGTTTTCCCAATGCTGATCCATTCCTTGATCCTGAAAAGCGTGACCCACTTGTGTCGGCTCACCGGCTCCCAATGTGACACAAACGCCGAATTACGTTACAGTTGTGGCATTTGATCTGCATATGAAACGCTGGCCGCTGCTATGAAAGCTGCATTGCCAATAGCCCTTTTAGTGACTTGCTTGGCTTACCGAGCGGGAGCGCAAGACCTTGTTCCTTTGCACAGAGATGACGACTGCCCCGGTCCGGGTTGCCCAGCTGCTACGCCGCCGCCAGAGCGCCCCACATACAATCCGGAGGATGACGAAGGCGATAGCAGGGACTCCGATGGCGGTGGCAATGGCGGGGACTGGGGAGGAGGGAGCGACGGAGGAACCGGAAATGGCGACGGGTGGGAGGGTGGAAATGGAGACAACAGCGGATGGAGTGGCTAATGGGTGCAACGTTACACTAATTAGCCAACTCAAAGCATTCGAAAGAATGCACCGAGGATGCACGATCCCGCTCCTTGATTGCCACTTGTTACCAAATTTGCCTTCGGTAGGATTATGGATGAGCATTCAATAACTTACATAGCCCTAACCAAGTGGGCTCCGCCGCTTATTACCATTTTTGTTGGCGGCCTTATGGCGTCTATCCTCTTTCCGCGCTGGCAGGACCGGTATAACCGGCATCGCGCCCGTGAAGACCGAAAGTTAGCATTGGCTGAAGAGGTCGCACAGAACATGAAGAAATACATTCAGGCGTGGAACCGCCTCAGAGCAATAGCCGAACTAGAAGCAAGCAGGCCGGATGGGCTTACCGAAGTAGAGTTTGAACGAAAGAAAAGCTACGTTGAGGAACGCAGCAACGCGCGCGATGAACTGCACGACAACCTTGTCAGTGCCCAACTATACTTTTCGGCTGACGCCCAAGCCGCGATTGGCGATTTCTTCCGATGGGACGAGCGGTGCTCCGAACTGCACTTGGATCAACTGCCAGAACGGTCGGAGTTTGCCGTTGAAAGCAGAAAGGTCGTGTCGACCATCCACGCCGAGATTGAAGCATGAAATTGTTACTTCCGATATCATTGGCTGCTCTTATTTCAGCGACACTTCTGCATGCGCAAGAAGCACTGCCAAACAGGTCAGACTCAGACTGTCCGGGTCCCGGTTGCCCAGCCCAAACACCGACTCAGCCGAGCTACGGGAGCGGCTGGGGATCAAGTACTGGCAACAGCTCTGGTTACATCCTCGAAGAAGATGGTTACATCATCATTGTGCCGTCTGAGAAGCTGGTTTGCGTTACGCCGAAGCTTGAATGCGAAGCGCCGGAAAAAGCACAATCGGGCTCTTCATGCTCATGCACGGATTTTCTGGGGACTTCCAGCAAAGGAACAGTGCGCTGACTAATCAGGTCGTATCCTTCAATTGGGTTAAGGATCGTTAGGGTTACGTGCAGACCTGTTCACCGCACTCTCGCCTTCGTCTAACAGTATTTCTCGGAGCAAAAATTGGCGCATGCACAAAATCGCGGCTAAGCTGTCAAACGTAGAGCTCGAAAATGTGGTCCGTTGATAGATGGAATTTCTGAAGCTGTTGCAGTTCATTGCCGATGCCATTCAATGGAGGGCTCGGAAGGACCGAAAGTTCTTTGAAGAAATCGTCCAGCCCCTGTTTGAACAGGCCGAAGCTGTATTCAATGACTTCGTGCGGATCTTCGACAAACTGATCGAAATGCTCGATGAGGGTGAGACGGGATTGGAAGAGGCGCGACGATTTTTGCTAAAGGAACGTAGGCTCAATCAGTCAACCCGAACCAAGGTCCGCGAGACGATCAAAATACTCAAGGAGAAACACACGTTTTCGAGCGAGTCATTTGAGCGCGGGCTTGAGGGCATATTATGCGCAAACGTGTCGCACTCTGAACCAAGCGACCATGTGGATTT
The DNA here is from genome assembly GCF_041537925.1 of Ruegeria hyattellae. Lineage (NCBI taxonomy): Bacteria > Pseudomonadati > Pseudomonadota > Alphaproteobacteria > Rhodobacterales > Roseobacteraceae > Ruegeria > Ruegeria hyattellae. Next base: position 616,667 of record NZ_JBGOSH010000001.1, read on the forward strand.
CGCCGGTTACTACCAAAAGAACCACACCATCCTTGGATTCCTAAGTGAAGTATCGAACAATGAAGTCCCTGCCCACATGCTTCCTGACTTTTGTCGGGCACAGTCAATGAAGCAGTTAGAAGCGCTTGAAACCTCTTTTTCATCGCTTACTGCTGGGTATTTGGAACTGAAGAAACGGCTTCTATGAACACGGGCCACCCTGGATCCGCTCAACCGTGATTGGTGCATATTCGCGGTCATTCACACCCTGTCACTTTATCCGGGTTCGGCCTTTGATATCGTTTGATATTCTGAACTAACTTGTCGCTGCCGGGATGCTGACTCTGGAACCGCAAGGGCGCATTGCTTACATTGCCTCCATGGGTAGATTTATCGGACTTCTGTTTCTCTTCGCGTTCGTTTTTGCTTTGAGCGCTGGTGCCGGATGGTTTGCTCTGCCCTTCGGCTTTATCGGGGCTTTCCTCATCGGCTAGACGCAACGCCCGAAAACAGTGGGATAAGCGATTGTTCAACTGGCGTACTGCCCTGAATCAACTGATTTCCGAGATAGGCCTGTCCGGTTCGACTTGCCGCCATTGCATTGCGAGCCGCTGGGAGCGCACCCATACCAATGCCTGCCGTCGCCGACAGAATTGGATCGCGGGTCAGTGCATATGTCATAGCGCCAGCGCCTGGACCAAGTACCGCCTCACCAGCAGCACCCAATCCAGCCCTGGGAAATGCCCCGGTCTGAGGCAGCTTGCCCGTCACTGTCGCCCCGGCCCGTGCAAGTTCGCCAAGCTCCCGTTCCCCCTGTGTGTACGAGCGCCTGCTTTGACCCGCGATGGCATTGCGGAGTGTCTGGGGGCTGAGAATGCCCGCTGCTGCGTCTTCACCCGCTCGCGATACCGCCGTCTCAATTGCGAGGAAGTCTTGCCATTGGCTTCGGGCGTCTGCCAGGGTCCGCATGGCCTGTGTATTGCCCGTGGCAAGCAGACTGTTGGTCATCGCGTCATCCAGTACGCCAATCAGATCCTTTGCGGCTTCTGCAAGCTGGCTGTCCGTGGACGTGGTGAGCTTCGAAAGCTGACTGCGATAGTTCTTGTACTGTGTTCCCTTCATCGCCTGATAGAGACCGTTCTGAACAGGCTCAAGTTCTGCGGCGATATTGCGGATGACAGGTGCGATGTTGGTCTTGGCGGTGTTCTCGCCGTAGGTCCGAACAACGTCGCGCGCAGCCTGGGAGATCCTGTCATTGGGCAGCAACTCGATATCAGAGGTGACCTCCGCGAAGGTCTTGCCGATCCGCTCCTTGGCATCCCTCATAATCTGCGGTGTTGCGCGATCCGCATCCGCTCCGATCCGCTTTAGGGCCGCGCGGGTAAACTGTTGGTTCTGATCCGCAACCATCTGGTTAGTACGCGGTGAAAGCGCCTCGCGATACTTCAATGCCTCCCGACCGGTCTTCTGACCGGCGGTCACGTCTACCCCTTCGGCCCTCAGCTTCTCTGTCGCGGCCACACGGGTCGGATCAGCCGGATTGGGCGTGATGGCCCTGCGTGCTGCGTTCAGGGCGCTGGGAGCTGCCACAGCAGCCCCCACGCGGGCGAACGGCTCTGTATCCATCCCACCAACCAACGGGATGTTACCGGGGATGGTCTGGCCCTGTGCGGCCTCTCCTGAGAGTTCCGATGCCACGCCGGGAATAACGCCCAGCGAGACAGGCGCGCCACCAGCCATTGCGAGGGGCATGAACTCACCCACGGTCGATGCAATGCGGGATGCCCGGCTATCGCCTCGATACTCTGTCGCGCCTCCTGTGGCGTCTGAGGCCAGTTGCGAGGCGTTGTTGCTCTGGACGGGGAATGCCGCTCTGAGGCCCTGTGCAAGCCCCTCATCCGCCCCCATGGCCTCAAGACCGGTTGCCGCCGCATCATTGGCCGCGTTGAACACGTTCGGGACCATATCCAGTAGACCGGTTACTCCGCGCGATGCGCCCGCTATGAAAGCCTGACCCGCATCATTGACTGCAGCACCAAACCTTTCGCCGGGAGTGTCCACCTCTGCGGAGCCAATGACATTCTCGTACACGGTCTGCCCAAAACTGCGCTGCGGCTGCGTTGGCGGGAACTGCTCGCGCAATGCTTGCAGGATTTCCTCGTCGCCCATGTGGTCGGGGAAGCGGCCTATGGTGCCGTCTGGGAGTTGAACGTCAGTCATTGAAGCCCCCTGTCTCCGGGTTGTAGATGCGTACCGTTGGGGCCGCCTGTGGCGCTGCCGAAAGGCCTTGCATAAACCCCGGATCGAATACCGGGTTCTGCGCGGCCCATTGTGCCAGGACCTGATCGAAGCCAAGCAGCGTGCCGTTCTCTGCTTCGAACTGACGGGCCATCTGGGAGATATCAATTTTGCGCTGCTGGATGCGGCGCTGCACCTCGATCAAGGTCCGATTGCCTTCGGGTGTGTTCGAGAGGTTCGGTACCTGATCCAGGACAAAATCCCGGTCAGCGTTCGAGAACCCCGTGCCCAGAGATCCGCCCATCACGTCCAGCGCGGCGGACTTGGATTGTGCGTTGAAAGTTTCCATCGAGTCGATGCCGTCCACGTCAAATCCCAGGGTCTTGCCAACCCGCTTCAAGAGCAACGCATTGTCGCCACCCGCGCCGGAATAAAACCCCGGATCACTCATCGCCTGTTCCATCACGTCAAGGCTCGTGAGGGCGCTCAGAGCGGATGTAGCATCGGTCTGGATGCCCTGCATCCGTTCGGCCAACCCCTTGCCTCGGGCCTTTTCGTATTCCGTCTGTGTCTCGCCAGTGTTGACTGTCACACCGCCACTGAAGGCGCGGCCCATGGCGTCCTGTGGGTCCATGCCTTGAGATACGAGGAACTGATAGTTTTGCATCGCTGATGTGCCTTGGTCGGGCTGTTGCATCATGGCATTGAATGCGGTTTTGCCGTCGATAAAGGCCGGTCACTTCCTCGACTTCCTTGCGGCGGTAATGCTTCTCAACCATCGCTTTTCCCACTGTTTGCCGCTGGCAACTGGTGTCCTGCGGCTTCAATGGTTCGCAATAATATGCGCATCTAGCGCCTTGAAAATATGTAAGAAATTTTTACCACGGTAATCTGAAAAATAGTTTTTACCGCTGTCTTTACCGAACAAATTACCGAACTTTACCGACTGCTGACGGATTTTACCGGACCATTACCGAGCGGACACAAAGGCTGTTACGGTTTCGTTGGGCCAAACACCGCTTTCGCCGCTCGCTGCATGTTTGAATAACCCACCTTCTCGCCCGTTTCGGCAGTATAGGCGACCCGCATCTCATCAATGGTCATTTCGGGTCGTACCGTGCCAAACTGGTCGCGTAGCCAACGCTCAACCCGTTGCGGCAAGCTGAGACTTGGGGCTTCATCTTGATCGGCTGGCGTGTCGTCCCTCTTCTCGTCAGCGCCATGTGCCGGAAACCGCCTGTCCAGTTCGTCGCGGTTGAATATCATCTGCACTCTTCCCGATGGCATTGGCGATTGACTGTTAGCAAACACCTCGACTCTGCCACTATCCAGCGCCCGTCCTGCTATCTCACCGTCAAGCCAAACGTTGTTGTCTTTGAGTTGGTGAATGCCTGTACGGTCTGTGAAATATGCGGCTATCTGCTGCTGATACAGTGCGTCCCGCATTGCGTTGCGGATCGAATGCCAACGCGACCGATAGAACGAACTCAACCGGCTTGGCGGCGGCGGCGCGTGCGAACGCTCGTCTGCCTTCGGGCAAAACCGCCACACCGGGTCGAACCGGCCTTCTCGCACTTTCTCCGCGATTTTCCGTATCTTCCGCGCTTCGCTGGCGTCATCAAAAATCTTCCGTGCGCCGGGTGGAGTCTCGCGCACGCTTCTTACACCATGGGCTTTGTGCGAATCCCAATTCAGGCTGTCGTCTGGATCAAGCCCCATATCGACGAGATGCGCGCTCAACGCTTTGATCGAGGCCGTCACCCATTCGGCGTGCCGGTCCAGAGCCTCGCGAAATCCATCGTCATCTTCCGGCTTTGGAAACAGACCGCGATAGACACGCCAACGCGCCTCGGTGAAGTCGCAATAGGGGGCAGGTATGTAAGTGCCGCTCATGCTCGATCCGCGATGCTGATAATCTCGCCCTCCTGCCCCGCCAAAAATGAAGCCCAGGCATCCATCAGCCTGCGGCGCTTATCGAACAGGTCAGAACGGGCATACGCCGTCTCTGTGTCGTCGCCGACCTTGTGCGCCAACGCCATTTCGCAGACCTCTCGCGGAAAATTGGTTTGTTCCTGCGCCCATGTCCTGAACGACGCCCGGAACCCGTGAACGTCGCAGTCATAACCCTGCTCGCGCACTATCTTTAGCAACGTCGCATCACTCAGCGGTTTGTCGAAGTTTCGACCGGGGAAAACCAGGTCTCCCTTGTGCAGCTTGCGGGCCTGCCGCAATACCTCAATCGCACGGGTTGTGAGCGGCACCTGATGCGCAGCGGCCATTTTCATCCGGGCCGCCGGAACGGACCATAAGCGTTCATCTAGATTGACCTCGCTCCAATCAGCCTCGCGAACCTCGATTGAGCGGGCAGCTGTGTGGATTAGATATTCAACGGCCAGCTTGGTTGACGGATCTGCGCCGGAATCGCGAACACTCTGGATGCAATCCGCAACCTGCGCATAAGGCAGAGACTTGCGGTTGGTCTTTTTGGTTCTGTCCTGCTTGGGCAGCACGGCCTTGACCGCCTCTGCCGGGTTATCTGTGCGCCAGCCCTTCGCAATCGCCCACTTGAACACTGTGGCAATCCGCTGACGTACACGCCGCGCGGTATCTTGCTTGGATGTCCAGATGGGCAGCAGGGCCGTCAGAACCTGAGAGCCATCAACCTCGGCAACGCTGATGTGTCCAAAGTGCGGGAATGCGTAGGTTTCCAGGGAACTCATGTAGATTTGTGCATGCTTGGGGTTACGCCATGAGGCTTTATTGGCCTTGTGAACCTCGCGCGCCGCTTCTTCAAATGTAGGAATGGACGCTGATTCGCGTTTGTCGGCCAGAGGGTCGCCCCCTGCCCTCGCGATCCTGCGATTGTCTAGCGCCGCTTCACGGGCACTGGACAGCGAAACAAGGGATACGGCACCTATCGCAATCTCTCGGCGCTTACCCCGAATCATCAGTCGTTGAATCCAGCGGCGCGCACCGCTTTCATCCACTTTGAGATACAACCCATTGCCATCAGCATGGAGGGCTGGCCCCTTGGCTGACCGAACAAACGGTGCCGTTAGCGCGTTCTGCGGATGCCTGCCTTTTCGTTTGCCTACCATTATGCCCAACATTCTTTTCGTCATTGTACGACCACGGGTGGCAACGCACAACACAAAGGTATCTGTATTTCCTTGATACTTTTCCTTGGCTGGCAATACATGACAATCAGGGTAGGTAGCCCTACGGGCTACCAAAAGCTTTCCCCAACATATTGAAGTTAAAATTAAAAAAGAGGTACGGCGCTCTTTGTCATCCGCCATGGTATCCGCCTCTGCAAATTTTTTTGGAGGTGTTCGTTTACCCTCGACTGGGTCTTCCATAACTGGGAACCCGATCAAAGGTGCGTACCCGCGTTAGCGGGCGTCTGTGTCATCATCTTCACCCGGGTCACCAACAGTCCTCATTGGCGGCGTTCCAATCGGACCACGCGCGCGCCAGACCACAATTCGGTCAACAATATGGGCGTTCATTGCAGGACGCGACTGCCTTCTTTGCCCTCATCTTGCCCGGAATCAGGTCTTGCAGTGCAAGCCCTGCACACTGCCTGAGCAGCAGTTTTGTAGGGGTCTTGGTGGCCTTAAGGCTGTCACCTTTGCAACGGATCGGTCGCTATCCTGTGCAAAGTGGTCGCATTTCCCCAATGGTCGTTGGCCATATGACCGATGATCGAAGTAAGTTGCCGTAGGGGCATTCAATTGCTGACGTTCGGGTCCAAAGACCCCACCAGACGACTTGACCGGGTCAAGTCACAAAAAACCAGCCTTGGAAAAGGGAGGACACTTAATGGTCTTTTGTAGATCAATTGCATCCAACGGACGCCCGTTCGGATTGGCGGCGCTTATCACGGCGATGTCAATCGGTGCCGCCGGGGCGCAGGAGACTGCCGCAACAGCGCCCGTGCAGCCGGCCGCAATGCCAGAGATAACCTTCACTTCGTGGACCGGTCCCTACATGCGCAGCCAGATGCTGGGTTTCGTGCGACCCTACGAGGCCGAGAGTGGCTCGAAAGTTCACGTGGCGCATTATAATGGTGGCATTTCGGAGATTCGCGACCAGGTCGAAAGCGCCAATGTGATCTGGGATGTGATTGACCTGACCCAGGCGGATTCACTGCGGGCCTGCAAGGAAGGTCTGCTGGAGGATATCTCGGATATCGAACTGCCCGACGGTGTCGACGGCACCCCGTTCCGCGAGGACTTTGTCGAAGGCGCGCTGAACGATTGCGGCGTTGGTGTCATCGTCTGGGGCACGGCGTATGCCTATAATAACTCGCAATTCGCGGAGACGCCGCCCTCGACCATCGCCGATTTCTTCGACACTGAGACCTATCCGGGGCCGCGCGCCATTCGAAACGATCCAACGGTGATCATGGAATGGGCCCTGATGGCCGATGGCGTCCCGCGCGAAGAGGTCTATGCATCGCTGGAAACCGACGGGGGCGTCGAACGGGCACTGAAGAAGATGGAGGAGATCCGCCCGGGCCTGCAGATCTGGGAAACCGGGCGCGAACCGGTGCGCCTGCTGAATGCGGGTGAGGTCGCGATGTCGTCGATCTGGGCAACCACTGGCGCCACTGCCGCGCAGGAAGAAGGCGCGGATTTCACCGTCAACATGGACGGGCGCGTGATCGAACTGGACCTGTTCGGCATACCCAAGGGCAGCCAGAACAAGGACGCCGCAGTCGAGTTCATCCGCTTTGCCAGCAGTTCGAACGCACTGGCCGACATGGTGGGGTACCTGCCGAACGGTCCGACGCGGAAATCCTCGCTGGCGCTTTTGTCGGACGACGTGTTGCAACGCATTCCCAACGGCCCTGCCTACGAGGAAAACCTCTACATCCTGTCGGATGCCGACTGGTGGGCCAACAACCACGCGCGTCTGGAAGAAGCGTTCCAGGCTTGGGCCTCCGCCACGGCACGCAGAGGTGCCGCGGGATCAACCAGATAAGCCGGACCAACAGGGCAAAAAGGGATAAGAAATGAGTAATCAACCAACAGAGAGACCTGACAATCTTGTTGCCAAGTCAGGCTTGTTCAAAGGGATGAACACCACGATGGGCATCGCCTCGATGGTGATGATTCTTGGCTTCGTCTTTTACACGATCCGCGATGTGGAGACGTCCAGCGCGGTCTTTGCATCGGGCAAGGATTTCATCATCGGCTCGCTGGACTGGTTCTATGTGCTGGTGGTGAACGCCGCGCTGTTCTTCGTTCTGTGGCTGATGGTCAGTCGCTTTGGCCATGTCAAACTGGGCAAGGACGATGACGAGCCCGACTTTTCGACCTTTTCCTGGGTCTGCATGCTGTTCAGTGCCGGTCTGGGATCGGGGCTGATCTATTGGGGCGTGGCAGAGCCGATGTTCCACATTCAGGGCAGCCCGTTCCTGGAACGTTCGGGCCTTGAGCCCGGTTCGGTCGATGCGGCGGTCTCGGCAGTCACCATCACCATTTTCCACTGGGGTTTCCATGGCTGGGCGCTGTATGTGCTGGTCGGGCTGTGCCTGGCCTATTTCGCCTATCGCCACGGCCTGCCGCTGACCTTGCGCTCGGCACTCTATCCGGTGCTCAAGGACCGGATCTATGGCCCCTGGGGACACCTGGTGGACCTGATCGGCGTCTTCGGAACCATCTTTGGTCTGGCGACATCTCTGGGTCTGGGGGTCACCCCGATCGCAGCCGGTCTCGAAGATCTCGGCTGGATGGCCAATACTCAGACAAACCAGTTGATTCTGGTGGCGGTCATCACCTGCATGGGCACCGCCTCGGCTGCATCGGGTGTGGGCAAGGGCGTGCGGATTCTGTCCGAGACCAATGTCATGGCCAGCATCTTCCTGCTGATCCTGTTCATCATCCTCGGGCCGACCGCCTTCCTGCTGGGTATCGCAATCTCGGGCTTCGGCGATTACCTGTGGACCGTCATTCCGATGGGCTTCTGGATCAACGGCGAGCCTGACAACCAGTGGCAGAGCTGGTGGACCATCTTCTACTGGGGTTGGTGGATCGCATGGTGCCCATTTGTTGGCCTGTTCATTGCCCGCGTCTCGAAGGGCCGTACCATCAAGCAGTTCTGCTATTGCGTTCTGCTGATCCCGACCTCGGTCGTGATGTTGTGGATGGGTGTGTTTGGCGGTGCAGCGGCGGGCGTCGACCTGTTCTATGACGCAGGCGTGGTCGAAGCGGTGAACAACGATTATGCAGCTGGCGTCTTCGCTACGGTCAAGGGCTTCGGCTATACGTGGCTGACCTACCCGCTTACCGTACTGATCACGATCCTGCTGATCTCGTGGTTCGTGACCTCGTCGGACTCGGGCACATTGGTGATGTGTACGATGCTGTCGATGGGCGACGAGCATCCGCCGGTCAAGTTCCGCGTGTTCTGGGGGCTTACCGCTGGTGTGGTCGCGGGTGTCTTGATGCTGGCAGGCGGGTTGAGCGCGCTGCAGACGGCCTCGATCGTGGCTGGCCTGCCGATCGCGGTGATCCTGCTGTTCATGATCTACGGCATCGTCGTATCGCTACACGAGGAACATCCCTTGCCGGATGTTGCAGACAAGTACGATTTGGAGTTCCTCAACCGGTAACTCGCCAAACCAAAACAAAAAAAGAGAGGCAGCATTTGCTGCCTCTCTTGCGTTTTGGACCTCGGCCAGGCGGGGCGCTAGGCGATATCACCTCATCCCACCACGTTGAAATCCGGGCCATAGGGATAGCCGGTGATATTCTCGTTGCCGTCCTCGGTGATCACCAGAATGTCGTGTTCACGATAGCCTCCTGCCCCGGGCTGTCCGTCGGCGATGGTCAACATCGGTTCCATCGAGATCACCATGCCCGGTTCCAGCACGGTGCCTATATCCTCGCGCAGTTCCAGACCGGCCTCGCGACCGTAGTAATGCGACAGAACCCCGAATGAATGCCCATATCCAAAGGTCCGGTATTGCAGAAGGTCGCGCTCGGCAAAGAAGGCGTTAATCTGCTCGGTGACCTCGGCGCAGGAGGCACCGGGTTTCAGCAGCGAGATACCAAGCTCATGCGCGCCGATATTGGCCTGCCAGAGCTTCAGGCTGGCCTCGTCCACCTCGCCCACGAACAGCGTCCGTTCCAGCGCAGTATAGTAGCCCGAGATCATCGGGAAGGTGTTCAGCGACAGGATATCCCCGCGCTCAAGCCGACGACCGGTCACCGGGTTATGGGCACCATCGGTGTTGATCCCGGACTGGAACCAGACCCAGGTATCGCGGTATTCGGCATCGGGAAAGCGGCTGGCAATCTCCAGCTCCATCGCATCACGGCCCGCCATGGCTACGTCGATCTCGCGGGTGCCTTCCGTAATGGCGTCACGGATCGCGTAGCCGCCAACATCCGCCACCGCTGCGCCCGCGCGGATCAGCTCGATCTCGGCAGGTGATTTGTGCATGCGCTGGCGCATAGTCGCCTCATAGAGATCGACCGTGTTCGACGGGGCGAGAAAGCTCTGCAGTTTGCCCTGCTGCAACAGCGTCAGGTGATCGCTCTCATAGCCGATCACCTTGTCCGGCCCGGTCACCGAAGCGATCGCGCGCCAGTAATTGTCGCGCTGCCAGTCGGTATAGGTGATGTTGTCGCCATAACAGCGCCGCCAGGGCTGGCCTGCGTCGATCCCTGCCGAGATGGTCACGCACTCCGACGGCGTCACGACCAGCGCATAGGGCCGTCCGAAGGCGCAATAGGTGAAGCCCGAATAATACGATATGTTATGCATTGAGGTGAAAACGGCGGCATCTGCGCCGTGTTCGGTCAGGATTTTGCGCAGCCCGTCAATGCGCGCGGCGTACTCGCTGTCGGCGAATTGCAGAGCGGCTTTCTCGCCGTTGTGGAAACGATAGAATTCAGGACGTGCAGTCATATTGACCTCCGATCAAAGAGGTCCCGGCGTTCAGGACTGTTTGTGTAGTGGCGTGTTTCCACCCTGCGGAAACCCGGCGACGCCATCGCCAGAAGCCTGGCTGCAATCTACCGAAACCTGCGCGGCGTTGCCAGCCTCTTTGCGCCATCTCCATGTCGTTTGCGACCGCATCTACGGATTTGAACGACCTGCTTCGCGATCCGTCTTCGTGATCTATAGTCCTCGCAAGGGCCCCAAAAAATGCTGATCGGGAGGAAGAATGGCCAAAGTACTCTATGAAAAAAAACGGGCGCATCGGGCGGATCACACTGAACCGCCCCGAAGTGATGAACGCCATCGACGACGACCTGCCACGCGAACTTTTGGCAGCCGTGGCCGAAGCGGATGCCGATCGCGACGTGCATGTCATGGTGCTGTCGGGGGCGGGCAAGGCATTCTGCGCGGGCTACGATCTGGCACATTACGCCGAGGGGGATGGCCCCAACCAGGCGGTGCAGGAAATGCCTTGGGACCCAATGCAGGATTTTCAGTTCATGTGGGCCAATACGCAATCCTTCATGTCGCTGTTCCGGGCCATGTAACCGGTGATCTGCAAGGTGCATGGGTTTGCCGTGGCGGGCGGGTCGGACATTGCACTTTGCGCGGATCTGACGATCATGGGCGATGACGCGCAGATCGGTTACATGCCAGCCCGCGTCTGGGGCTGCCCCACCACCGCGATGTGGGTCCACCGTCTGGGTCCGGAAAAGGCGAAACGGATGATGTTCACCGGTGACAAGGTCACGGGGCGCGAGGCCGCCGAGATGGGTCTGGTGCTCAAATCGATGCCGGACGCGCAGTTGGATGCCGAAGTTGAAGCGATTGCCGCCCGGATGGCGACAGTGCCGATCAACCAGTTGGCGATGCAAAAAATGGTCATCAATTCGGCCATCGAATCGCAGATCAACCAGACCCAGCGCTTGGCCACAATCTTTGACGGCATTACCCGGCATTCGCCCGAGGGTCTAAACTTTAAGGCGCGGGTCGAGCAGGTTGGCTGGAAACAGGCGGTTCGAGAGCGCGACGAGGGCAACTTTGACTGGACACGGAACCATCCGATTGATCCAGGTAAGTGAACAGACGCGCCCTTGTTTGCCGTCCGGGCGATGGTCCGCGCATGCTGCTTTCCCGGTTCAATCGAACGGGCGCGACAGAATGAAGGTGCTGCATTCCTCGGTCAGCTCCGCATAACGCGACTTTTCCCGGACATAGAGAAAGACCTGCCGTTTGTCATGCAGATCCGAAATCGGTCGGAAGGCGGTTGTCTCGGGGATGAACTGCGCAACCGTCTCAGGCAGCACGGTGACCCATTTGCCGGTTCGGATCATCGTGATCAGCGAATGGGTGTTTTGGATCGTGACATCCGCAGCCTCGATGGCGGACAGGAAGCGCGGCGTCTGAATCAGCTCGCATAAGGCGTTGCGCACAAACGATCCCGTCACCACATCCGAGATCTCGGGTGGTTCGGCCCGTGTGTTCAGGGGGTGATCCGCCGCGCAGACCAGCCCGAACCGGTCTTCCAACAAGGGCAGTGCCCTCACCCCATTCAGCGGATGAAACCCCGAGGCGATCCCGATCTCGGCCTTGCCTTCGGCCAGCGCGTCCAGCACTTGCTGACTGTCGGTGTCGCGCAGCTCCATCTTCAGACCGGGAAAGCGCCGGGTCATGTGTTCGAGAACCTGCGGGAAGATCAGCGCCGCGACCGAGGGAACCGAAACGATCCGAATCAGACCATGACTGGCCTCGGCCGCGGCCTCGATTCCGTGCACCGCATCATCAAACTGACGGATCTGTTTCGAGGCCAATTCCAGCACCTGCTCGCCCAGCGGCGACAGTTTGCTTTTCCGTTCTCCTTCGAACAGCTTCTTGCCCAGGTGATCCTCCAATTGCTTCAATGTCATCGACACCGCGGACTGGGTGCGCCCGAGCCTGTCGGCGGCCTCGGCAAGGTTTCCGGTCTGGGCGGTGATACAAAAGCACCGCAGCATTTCGATCTTAATGGCCATGCTTCAACATTTCTGAAATCCGGTTCAGTTTATTGAGTTTGACTGATGTGGCAATCGAAGTCCATCCTGACCCAAATTTGATAACAGGATTTGGGGCTGACCTTGACCAAACTGAACCTGATTGCCGGCGATTGGCTGGCAGGCGAAAGCGAAATTGAAAACCGCAACCCTTCGGATCTGAGCGATCTGGTGGGGATGTTCACCCAAGCCAGTGCAGATCAGCTGGACGCTACCCTGGATCAGGCGCGCATTGCACAGGCCGAGTGGGAAGCCTGTGGCCCCGAGCGCAAGCAGACCGTGCTGATGAACATCGGTACTGAGCTGATGTCGCGCGCCGAAGAACTGGGCACGCTTCTGGCCCGCGAAGAGGGCAAGCCGCTAGCCGAGGGCAAGGGCGAGGTTTATCGCGCCGGGCAGTTCTTTACCTATTATGCCGCCGAATGCCTGCGTCAGATCGGCGAGAACGCCGACAGCGTGCGCCCCGGCGTCGAAATCGACGTACGCCGCGAAGCCGTGGGCGTGGTGGCCATCATCAGCCCGTGGAACTTCCCCACCGCGACCGCCTCGTGGAAGATCGCCCCGGCGCTGTGTTACGGCAATGCGGTGGTCTGGAAACCCGCCAACATCACCCCTGCCTCTGCCGTAGCGCTGAGTGAAGTCATCGCGCGGCAGGACATTCCCAAGGGTCTGTTCAGCCTTGTCATGGGCTCGGGCCGCTCGGTTGGTCAGCGTTTGGTCGAAAGCCCAAAGGTTAACGCGATCTCATTCACCGGGTCGGTGCCGGTGGGCAAGGGTATCGCAGCGGCAGCCATTCAGAACCTGACCAAGGTGCAGATGGAGATGGGGTCGAAAAACGCGCTGGCCGTGATGGATGACGCCGATCTCGATCTGGCGGTGACGCTGGCCCTTGGTGGGGCGTTCGGCGGCACCGGGCAGAAATGCACCGCCTCGTCACGGCTGGTGGTTCACGCGGGAATCCATGACGCATTCGTCGAGAAGCTGGTCGCGGGCGCTCAGGTGATGAAGGTCGGTCACGCGCTGGAAGACGGTGTGCAGATGGGCCCGGTGGTCAGCGCGCAGCAGTTGCAGGAAAACCTGGCCTATGTCGATCTGGGCACATCCGAAGGGGCCGAACTGGCCTGCGGCGGTCAGCGACTGGATATGCCGCATGACGGCTTCTACATGTCGCCCGGCGTGTTCCTGAACACCACCAACGAGATGCGCATCAACCGCGAAGAGATGTTTGCGCCGCTGACATCAGTCATCAAGGTCAGCAGCTATGACGAGGCGCTGAGCGTCGTCAATGACACCAATTTTGGGCTGACCTCGGGCATTGTCACTCAAAACCTGGCCCGCGCCACCCATTTCCGCCGCAATGCGCGTACCGGTGTGGTCACCGTGAACCTGCCCACCGCAGGCACCGATTACCACGTGCCCTTCGGCGGGCGCGGCGACAGCTCTTACGGTCCGCGCGAACAGGGCAAGGCGGCGGCGGAGTTCTACACGACGGTCAAAACCGCCTATATCAGCGCAGGAACCCCGGTCTGATGCGTATCGACGGGTTACAATATGCCAACTGGTCGGAAAAGATCTTCCGGCAAGTGCGCGAGGGCGGCGTGGACGCGATCCACGTCACCATCGCCTATCACGAAAACTTTCGTGAAACGGTCCTTAATTTCGAAAAATGGAACCGTTGGTTTGAGCAATATCCGGACCTGATCCTGAAAGGCCGCTGGGCAAGCGATATCGACAAAGCCCGAGAAACCGACCGGACGGCGGTATTCTTCGGCTTCCAGAACCCCTCGCCCATCGAAGACGATATCGGGCTGGTCGAAATCCTGCACGATCTTGGCGCCCGCTTCATGCAACTGACCTACAACAACCAGTCTCTGCTGGCGACCGGCTGTTACGAGGCCGAGGACACTGGCATCACCCGCATGGGCAAGCAAGTCATCAAGGAAATGAACCGCGTGGGCCTTGTCGTGGACATGAGCCATTCGGCCGATCGCTCGACCATCGAGGCGGCTGAACTGTCCGAGCGTCCCATCGCCATCACCCATGCCAATCCGCATGAATGGTCACCCGCCCTGCGCAACAAGCGAGAGGCGGTGATCCGCGCGGTGACCGAGAATGGCGGCATGATGGGCTTTTCGGTCTATCCACATCACCTGAAGGACAAATCCGCCTGCACGCTGGAAAGCTTCTGCGAAATGATCGCACGCGCAGCCGAGACGTATGGCCCCGAACATCTGGGGATCGGCACTGATCTGTGTCAGGATCAGCCCGACAGCATTGTCGAATGGATGCGAGTCGGACGCTGGACCAAGGAAATCGACTATGGCGAAGGCTCGGCCTCGGCCCCCGGTTTTCCGCCGATGCCAGGCTGGTTCACCGACAACCGCGACTTTGGCAATATCGAAGACGGGCTGCGGGCTGTTGGCATGAACGCGGATGAAGTTGCTGGCGTCATGGGCGGCAACTGGTACCGGTTCTTTGCAGAAAACTTCGGGCCACAGCAAAAATGACACTCACCAGCACGCATATCCCCCGCCGCGATCCGGCGCACGTGATGCGGCTGAAACGGCTGGGTTCGCTGCATCAGTGCCGATTGAGTTTCATGCGTATCCTGATGCGCCGCATGGCACAGGAAAACTGGCAGTTCTCCCGCCCTGTGTTCGAGATCGATGACGCGGGTGTGGGTCGGGCCGTCTATACCGTGCAGGGTCCCGAACGCGCCTATTCGCTGGTGGCCTTCGCCCATGATCTGCCCCCCGACCAACGTTCGGACCGGGTGATCGCCGAGGCCTGGGATGCCACCTTTACCCTGTTCGACGGCATCCCTACACCCGAGGACATCGACCGCCTGTCGCAAAACGTGCCCCTGCAGGAAGCCGGGCGCATCAGCGAGCGCGAATTGTCTCTATCGCGTGCCAACCGGTCGGTACGGCTGTGGTCGCATGTGGTGAGCAGGCTTGCAGAGGGCAAGCAGCCCGACCCCGAGCAGATCGACAGCGTGGGCTATCTGATGCGCACCACGGCTGTCTACGGCTCGGGCAAATTCGGCGCGGCGGACCGGGAAACCCTTGCTGCACGGCCGGAATTGCAGGCCCCGTTCCAGGCCGAGATGCTGTCGGTCTACCTGACCCGAATATTCGTGCGAGACCTTGCCGAATATATGGCCAAGATCAAAGGCGGCGACCGGGCCGCGCGGCTTGATCCCGCCATTGCCCGTCAGCTGGGCATCGGCAACTCCACCGGCTTGGGCATGGCACCGTTCATTATCAACCACCCGATATTGTTCAACAACTGGATCATGGCGCGGGAAGAGGCGATTGCCCGCGTCCGCTCTCATCAGACCGCCACGCCGGCCGAGGTCGACGTGTTTCGCGCCCTCTTCAAACGCAGCGCGATTTCGGTCGCGCGCTGGCGCTCTGCCCATCCCATTCAGATCGACAAGCTCGCCCGGCTCAGGGCCGACATGCAGGCGATTGAGGATCACGTGGGCTCAGAGAACCTGCTGCAGGACTATCCCTGGGACCGCTTGATGCGCTGGTCCGAGAGCGCGTTGAGCGAAGAAGGTCAGGAACTGGTCGCCTCGCTGATTCAGGAGCCTTACGGGGACGAAGTGGACGGATTATCCAGTTGTCTGGCTGACAGCAATGCCGATGCGTTTGTGATCGATGGCGCGATGCCGATCAAGAAGGTCCGCGAGCTGATCGAAAACCGGTTTGGCTGGGCGCTCAACCTGGATTGGAGCGCGCCGGAACACTGCGCGCGGGCGTGGTATGTCTCGGAGGAGAAACTTGAGCCACGGATGGGCGAGCGTTTCGACGAACCCATCACCGAGTATGAACAGCCGCTGGCACCGGCGCGCGACGCCGTTGCCGCCCACAAGACGCTTGCGGATTTCGATGCGGACCAGCCGGTGTCCCGGTTCCTGATGCGCCACACCGAGCATCGCCACACGATCCGCCGCGCTCAGATGAGCATGATCGCGCCCTATAGCGAAGTTCAGGACAACACGATCAGTGCCAATGTGCTGCCCATCGATATGCTGCGGGCCAAGCTGTCCTTCTTTGGCGCCACCCATTTCGACCCGCGTTCCGATCGCTGGGTTCGGATCTGCATGTATGCGGGCGCGCCCTATCCCGAGGATCTGACACAGGAAACCGCCGATCTGTGGGTCTATCCCGAGGAGGTGGAATGAGACTGTCGCTGAACGAGATGGAGGCCCTGTCCAAGCGCGCAGCGCGCGGCGGTTGCTATAGCTGGGGGCTGGCCGAGGAGGCCGCCAAGGCGACGCGCTGGCTCTGTGCGAGGGGACTGGATGGCGGGGCGGTGCTGGCGGACCTGCTGGAGCAGGGCTTTGCCACGTCGCTGCAGGAGCATGCGCCCCAAGATCTCTTGGGGCCGTGGCAGGGCAGTGCCGAGCTCTGCCCGCTGCTTGCTGGGGTCACGCTGTCTGATTGCGCCGACCACCTGACGCAGGGCCCGGTTGAAATGCGCCAAGTTGCGCAACCTGTGCTGATCCTGCCCTTTGCCGCCCATGCCGCCTGCAGGCTGGAACAACCGGTGACGGTGACAAGCGGGGGCTGGACCGCCATCACCGACGGGACCGAACTGAGCGCGCCGGATTACGCGCCGGATCACGCCGCGTTGCTGCACGTCGAGGCTGGCGGCACGCTTACTACCCCTCGCGCGCACCAAAGCCGTGCCACACCTGCCACCGGTACCCATGTGGTTCTGAACCGCTTCGCCCACCGCACCTATGCGCCCGCCACCGAGGAATCGCGGCTGCTGGGCGCGGGTGCCGGTCTGTCCGACAATGATTAAGGAGACGCCGAATTGACCCAGACCAAGACACTCTCGCTGTCCGAGATCGAGGCGCTGTCCTTTGATGCCCTGGTCGCGGCGGGCACATCCGAAGCAAACGCACGCCCGCTGGCCGTGGCCACCGCCGCCACCGAAGCGGACGGCGTGGCAAGCCACGGGCTAGCCTATATCCCGATCTATTGCGAGCATGTGCAATGCGGCAAGGTCGACGGGAAAGCGGTGCCAACCTTGTCGAAACCCCGGCCAGGCGTGGTGACGGTGGATGCGGCCACCGGTTTTGCCCATGCCGCGATCGAACTGGGATACGAGGCCCTGGTCCCCGCCGCGCGCACCCAAGGCGTGGCTGTTCTGGCGATCTCGAACAGCTATAATTGTGGTGTTCTGGGCTATCACACATATCGTCTGGCGCAGGCCGGCCTGGTGGGGATCGGCTTTACCAACGCGCCCGCCTCGATCGCACCCTCTGGCGGATCCAAGCCGGTTGTCGGCACCAACCCATTTTCGGTTGCGGTGCCCGGTAGCGACGGTCAGCCTGCCCTGCTAATCGACCAGAGCGCCAGCACCATTGCCAAGAGCGAAGTCATGAAACACGCCCGCGAGGGAAAACCGATCCCGGTGGGATGGGCGCTGGATAGTGAGGGCAACCCCACAACGGACCCCGAGATCGGCCTCAAAGGTTCGATGGCGCCCTCGGGGGGCTACAAGGGGGTCGGCATCGCCCTACTCACCGAAATCATGGCCGCCGCGCTGACAGGCGCGACGCTTGGTATCCACGCCTCGCCGTTTTCGGGTACGGCGGGCGGCCCGCCGAAGACCGGGCAGTTTTTCATCGCAATAGACCCCTCCGCGACTGCAAGTGACGTTTTTGCTACCCGCATTGCCGATCTTGTCGAAGCCATCCGCTTTCAGGAAGGCGCACATTTGCCAGGGGATGGCCGACGCGGCAAACGCCTGGCGGCCCGAGAGGACGGGGTGGCAGTCAACCTGGCCACGCTGGCAAAGATCGAAGCCATTCTGACGGACAGTTGAGCGGCAAGAAACCGGGAACCCGCTCACCACAACAGACAAACCCGGCAAATCAGGACACGTGCGAACAGGGAGGAAACACATGTCAGTGAAACAACCGTTTACCGACTTGCAGATCAAGAGGTCTGGAAGCGGATTTTATGAAGGACACAGCCTGGAGATTGCCTTGCTCAGCAAGGCGGTCATGGTCGGGCTGGTGATCTGGGCGCTGGTCTGGCCTGCGAACGCGAACGGCGTTCTGGGCAGCCTCAACTCGCGCCTGCTCGAGGATTTCAACGCTTTCTATATCGTCATTGTTGGCTTCTTTGCCTTTTTCCTGTTTGTCGTAGCAGCGCTGCCGCAAACTGGTAAACGACTCATGGGGCCGGACGGCGAGAAACCCGAATTTTCCGATTTCTCATGGTTCTCGATGATGTTCGGCGCGGGTCTTGGTGTTGGTCTGATGGTATTCGCCACCGCCGAGCCACTGGGCCTCTGGGGATCGAATCCGGTTGTCGTTGCCGACACTGTTCCGGGCAACACCGAGGAAGCGCTGCAATCTGCCTATCGCTATACCTTTCTGCATTATGGATTTCACGCTTGGTCGATTTACGTCGTAACTGGTCTGTCATTGGCCTATTACGCCTATACGCGGAACATGCCGCTGACGATCCGCACGGCGCTGACGCCCCTGTTCGGCAAGCTGATGAACGGCTTTCTGGGCCATGTGGTTGACGTGCTGGGCGTGGTCGCGACCATCTTGGGTGTGTCGGTCACGATCGGCTTTGGCGTGTCGCAGTTCATCGACGGGCTTTATGCGATTTCGGGCATGGAATGGATGATGGACCTGACCGGTGAGACACCCGAGCCCAGCACGGTTGGCCTGCTTTCGGGATTGGTCGTCATCATGGGTCTGTCGATCGTTTCTGCGGTGTCCGGTGTCGGGCGCGGCGTGAAATACCTGTCGAACCTGAATCTGGTTCTATCGCTGATCCTGCTGTTGGTCTTTGTGGTGTTCGGATCGTTCCTGTTCGCCATGACCACCTATGCAACCGCGTTCGTCGATTACGTGCTGCACTTCATCTCGCTCAGCTTCGGCGCGTTCAACCCGCAATCGGCAGCATCATTCGACGCAGCCCTGCCAAGCGAAGCGATGCCCTTTGCCGATGCGCTGCGCGGTGGTGCGACCAATCCTTGGGGCTCGTTCGACGGGTTCAAGTCCGGTCTCGAAGGCGACGCCGCAGCCCTGCCTGAATCGGTTCTGACCTCGGTCTATGCCGCAGGCGACCCGGGTCGTCAGTTCGGCTGGCAGGCCGGTTGGACCACGTTCTACTGGGCTTGGTGGATCGCATTCTCACCTTTCGTGGGTCTGTTCCTGGCCCGTATCTCCAAGGGCCGCTCGGTGCGTGAGTTCATCATCGGCTGCGTCTTCGCACCGGCAATGGTCTGTTTCGCCTGGATGACCATCCTGGGTGGTACCGCCATCGATCTTGAACTGAACGGCACTGCCGAGGGCGCCATCATCGGCGCGTCCAACACGGCCAAGCTGTTCGTGACTTTACAAGAGATGATCTCGGGCGGGTTGCTGTCGGGCATCACCGTGATGTGCGTTGTGCTGATCATGACCTTCCTGGTCACGTCAGCAGATTCCGGCATTCTGGTGATGAACACCATCATGTCGGGCGGCGATCAGAAGGTCGGCAACAAGCACAAGATCATCTGGGGCCTGATCCTGACCGCCGTGATCGGGGCGCTGATCCTGGCGGCAGGTGAGAACAACCCGATGGATGCGCTGCGCAATGCGATGATCATCGGAGCGCTGCCCTTTACCATGGTCATGGGGTTGATGTGCGTCGCCCTTGCCAAGGCACTCTATCGTGACGGGTTGCGCGAGAAGCACACCGTTATAGCCGAATAGACCAAACAAGCGGGCAGCCCTTATGAGGGCTGCCCGCATTTGCGCGGCTAGGGGCAAAACTTTGCGCCTGCCCTATCGACCCCCAAGCTGGCCCAGAACCGGCAAGGCATCGCTGACCTTGGCAAGCCGCAACATGTGCCAGGCAAGCGCCTGATTGCTGGTGATCACCGGCAGACCGGTGGCGGCCTCGATCTCGTCAATGACACCCAGACAGCGCAGGTTGGTGCAGGAGATCACGATCGCATCACACGGCGCTGCTGCCGCGACCTGCCGTGCGGCAGCTACGATCGCGCGTTCGGTGATGCGCGCCACAACCCGGTCATCGCCTTCTTCGAAAGAGCCGAAGCCGGCGATCTCGAAACCCGCCTCTTCCAGCTTCTGCCGCATTCGCCCCGAAACCTCGGGCACGTAAGGCGTGATGAAGCCCAGCCGCCCAGCCTCAAGCGCGCGCGCGGCGGCAACGACGGCAGCGAGCGGGTCGCTGACACGCGCATCGGGAAACACGGTCTGAACCGCGCGCGCCACATTGTCCGAGCCGATCACGGTCGAGGCCGACGTGCAGCCATATCCGATAACGTCGAAATCGAGCGACTGCGGAAACAGCCGCGCCGAAGCAGGCAGGTCACCTTCCATCTTCGCCAGCGTATCGGGGCGGATTTCGGGCACCATCGGGATCCGGCTGTGATAGAGCGCAACGCCCTCAAGCGCCATGATCCGCGCAAATTCCGGCTCGAGCGTTTCGTCGGTTTCAAGCACGATCACACCCAGCGTGGCGCGCGATCCGATCCCCCCGTCCGTGTCGAAATCCAGCTTCATATCACACCCTCAAATGATTGGAAGGTCCGGCGCGGCGCGCTCGGATAAGAGCTGCACGTCGGTCTTGCGCACAACGATATTCTCTTCATGCACCATGATCCGGCCATCGCCGTAGCTCAAGGACGGCTCCAGCGTCAGCACTATATTCTCGACGATTTCGGTGTTATCAAAGGCGGCATGTGAGGGCAATTCAGTCAGTTGCATGCCCAGCCCATGGCCAAGACGCCCGACATCGCCACCCTGATCGTCCAGTTCCGCGATCACGCTCTGCATCGCCTGAAACACCTGGCGGCAGGTCGTGCCGGGACGTGCAGCGGCAATTCCGGCCTCGGTTGCACGCCAGAGCACGTCATAGGCGTGCAGCGAGGCGCTGTCCGCCGCGCCAATAGCAAAGTTGCGGTCGAAATCGCAGAAATACCCATCCCAATTGGCGCCGGTATCCAGCATCAGGATGTCGCCCCGCGCCAGCAAGCGGCGCGAGGGCGGTGAGATCACATCGTGATACCCGCCCTCATCCGCCCCCCAACCAAGTAGGGAACATCATCCGCCCCCTGTGCCAGCGCCTCGCGGCGAAAGGCGCGGAACAGATCCTCGAGCGGTTGGCCCTTGTGGGCGAGGTTGGGAACGCGGGCAAAGCTGCGCGAACCGATGGCGCAGATATGGGCCAGCTTTTCGATCTCGGCCTCGGATTTCACCATGCGAAGGGACCGGATCAGCGCCGTTGCATCTGCCACCTGCAAGCCGCTTAGCCCCTGCATCAGGCGTTCGTAATCGCCAAGCGGCATGCGCAATGCGGTCTCATGGCCTTTCAAGCCGCCGATGGCAGGGGCAATAGCAGGTCGCTCAGCAGGCTGATGCCGTCATCCTCGGGCGCAGGCGCGCCCCAAGTGCGGATATCCTCGATCCAGGTGCCGCGCATCAGTTCGGCGCCGATCTCGGGGATAATCGCGATGGGCTTGCCGCTTGCGGGCACAAACAGGAACCAGGGCCGTGTCGGGCTTTGCCAGAAGAGCGAGTGAAGGCCGCTGAAATAGCGCACCTCCGCCTCGGTCATAAACAGCGGGCCCGCCATGCCGATCTGCGCCATGAATGCCTGCGCGCGTGCGGTGCGGGTGGTGAATTCGGCCTCGGGGAACCCTCGATCAGGTACAGCAATCAGGTTCGGTGCTATCGAATTGGCAGGCGGTCCCTTACCAACTGGACCCAAAACTCTGCCCCGATGGGCAGAAGATCGTCGTTGAAATCATAATCGGAGGCATGCAGCGGCTGCCCGTTTGGCCCGTCCTCACCATTGCCAAGCAACAAAAAGCAGCCCGGAACGGCGGCGCAGAATTGCGCGAAATCTTCTGAGAAGCTCATGGGCGGGCGGTTACGGATCAGATCGCGGCCTACGGCTTCGGCGGCGCGATAGACTGCCTCGGCGGGGTCGCTTGCATTGATGGTCTCGACAAATTCGGTCTTGAACGACACCGTCACCTCAACACCATGGGCTGCAGCGACACCTTCGGCGATCTGGCGCATGAACCGCTCGATCTCGGCGCGGTCCTGCGGCGCGCGGGCGCGGAAATCGCCCTTCAGCGTGGCTTTGCCGGGCAGGACATTGCGCTGCCCGTCGGCCAGAAACTCGGTGACCGAGACCACCGCCCCGGCATCGGGCGCCAGTTTGCGCGCCACAATGGTCTGCAGCGCCAGCACCAGTTCAGAACCAACCGTGATCGCATCCACCCCGGCCTGTGGCATCGAGGCATGCCCCCCCTGCCCGTGAATGGTGATCTCGAACAGCGTTTCGCTGTTGCAGATGATCCCCGCCCGGGTCGAAATCTGCCCCACCGGCACGCCGGGCAGGTTGTGAATGGCATAGACCTCGTCGATGGGAAATCGTTCCAGCACGCCGTCGTCGATCATCGCGCGCGCACCCAGCCCATGTTCCTCATTGGGTTGGAACAGCAACACCACCGTACCATCAAACCCGCCCTCTTCCGCCAACCGTTCGGCGGCCCCCAGCAGCATCGTCATGTGGCCATCATGGCCACAGGCATGCATCACGCCCGGATTTTGCGACGGATAGTCATGGGCAGAGGTCTCGGCGATCGGCAGCGCATCCATATCCGCGCGCAGCCCGATGGCGCGGTTGCCCTGCCCCATCCGCAAGACACCGACGATCCCGGCCCCCTCATGCACGTCGATCCCCAGGCGGCGCAGGGATTGCGCGACCTGCGCCTTTGTCCGCTCCTCCTGAAACCCCAGTTCGGGGTTGCGGTGAAAGTCGCGGCGCTGATCGGTCAATCGGGAGTGAAAGTCGGACATGGTGACAGGTCTTTGGGTCTGTTGGGCAAAACGGCGATGGTGGGACTGTCCGTTGGCGGGAGTTGCAGCGCAACATAGGACGAAATTGATTGCCTTTGCGGGAATTGTCGACTTCTTTCATGCCATAGACGACAAAGTCTTAACAACCTCAGAAACACACAAGGGCGGGCCTGCTGGCATGACACCTTCCGACAACATCGACTTTGCCCCGGACTTCAACCGTGCCCTGGTCTTTTTTGGGACGCAAGATGCCTACAAGACTTCGCCTCTGCTGCACTTGCAGGGGCCCAACGGTCAGCAGGTTCTGGCCAAGGACGAAACCGGCCGCTTGGGGCTAGGCGCGTTCAAGGCGCTTGGCGCGCCCTATGCCGTGGCGCGGATCCTTCAGGCCGAATGGCTGGCTCAGACCGGCGAAACCCTGACGCTTGCGCGTCTGGATGATGCGGATATCCGTGCCTTTGCCGCCACGCTCAGCTTTGTCTGCGCCAGCGCGGGCAATCATGGCATGGGCGTCGCGGCGGGTGCGCGCGCGATGGGTGCCAAGGCGCGGGTTCATCTGGCCAATAGCGTGCCCGAGAGCTTTGCCGAACGGCTGCGAGCCATGGGCGCCGAGGTGGTGCGCTCGGGCGATGTGTATGACGAGAGTGTCGCCGCCGCTATCGCCGATGCCGACACCTCCGGTGCGATCCTGTTGGCGGATGGCACCTGGCCCGGCTACACCGAGATCCCCAAGCTGGTCATGGAAGGCTATTGCGTCATCGCCGAAGAGTTGCGCCAGACTTTCGAGGCCTCCGGCACCTGGCCGACCCATGTGTATCTGCAGGCTGGCGTGGGCGGTCTGGCCGCCGCGATGGCCCATATGATCCGCCTGAACTGGGCGCAACAGCCGGAGCTGATCGTTGTCGAACCCGAGGCCGCCCGCTGCCTGAAAGCCAGCCATATCGCCGGGAAACCAACCCGCGCCGACGGGCCGGACTCGAATATGGGTCGGTTGGATTGCAAGGAACCCTCGATCGTCGCCTGGCACGTCCTGGAACGCTGCGGGGTGCGCTATGAAACGCTGACGGAAGAAGAAGGCAGCGCGGCCTCACACGCAGTGGAGGCCATGGGGGTCGCAACCACCCCGTCCGGTGCGGCAGGATATGGCGCGCTGCTCAAGCATCCCCCGCAGACCGCTGACGGTCACGCGATCAGGCCGCTAATCATCCTGTCCGAAGGTTCCGCCTGACCAGCGAGGGCGAGCAACAGCAACGTTCTTTCACCTCTGCCTATGCTACGGCTGAGGGGGCAAAACGGCATTCGGAAAAAAGTGAACTATTTGGTTCAGTCGCTCTTGAAAACTGAACTGACCTGTTTAGATCATGTGATGTGAACCGAACAGTTCAGATTGGAGAAGACGATGAAACCCCTTTTGATTGCAGCCGCACTGATCCTGACAACTGCCGCAGCGCCCGCGATGGCGGGTGGATTTCCGGTCGGCGGGGTTGCGATGACCTTCACATTTCCCGACACTCCCCAACAACCTGTGACCAAAACCGTCACCGTTCTGAAACCCTGACCCAACAACCCTCCCCCGGCCCCGCTGCGCCCCCGTCTTACCGCCGACGGGGGCGCAGTTTTTTGAAAGTTCCTTTACCCGTTCACTCTATCGGCGTTGCCGCGTAGTGATCCCGCGACACGCCCTTGAAACAAAATAGGCCCGCCAACATCTCTGCCAGCGGGCCTTGTCCAAATTTCTCGGAAATTGCCGTCGTGACCAGATTACATCCGGCTGGCGACGTTTTCCCAGTTCACCAGATTGTCGAGGAAGTTCGACAGGTAGGCGGGACGCTTGTTGCGGAAATCGATGTAATAGCTGTGTTCCCAAACATCGCAACCCAAGAGCGCGGTCTGACCAAAGCAAAGCGGGTTCACCCCGTTTTCGGTCTTGGTCACGGCCAGCGAGCCATCGGCGTTTTTGACCAGCCACGCCCAGCCCGAGCCGAACTGACCGGCACCGGCAGCGCTGAACTGCGACTTGAACTCATCGACCGAGCCGAAGCTCTCTGCCAGCGCGCTTTCCAGCTCGCCCGGCATCGCATTGCCGCCGGGGCCCATCATCTCCCAGAACTGGTTGTGGTTCCAGAGCTGGCTGATGTTATTGAAGATGCCGTTCTGTGCCACGGCGCCCGCGTCATAAGTGCCGCTGATGATCTCTTCCAGCGATTTGCCGTCCCACTCGGTGCCCGCGATCAGCTTGTTGCCGTTATCGACATAGGCCTTGTGGTGCAGATCGTGGTGATATTCCAGCGTTTCCGCCGACATGCCTTTGGCGGCCAGAGCGTCATGTGCATAAGGAAGATCAGGAAGTTCAAAAGCCATCGTGGACCCCTGTTGAAAATGAATGTTGCGGTTCCACAGGTTACATGCGGCGATGCTGCCCGCAGGTCAAGAGCAGATGGCTTTTTCAAGCACTCAGGGGCTGGGTCTTTCTGATAAAGCCACGCAAGATATGCTTCAGCGTCCGGCACCCGATTGAATGCCTATAAGGCGTAGTCAGGTTGTCAGAATCAATTTACGACGCTGCAACGCCCGTTTGCGCTCCAACCCATCCTGCCTCCGTTCATTTTCTTTGACCGGGTGACAGCTCGCATTGAACTTTTGTCGAGATAAATCGAAAATCGGAGATCGCGGAAGACAACCGATGAATAAACGGTTCCACCTCCAATCGAATCCCGCCCGTTCTCCGAATTGACGTATTCCTTTCCGATCCAGGAAAACGATACTATCGTGGAGCCGTTTCTCGTGATTGTTGCTGGGCCTGCATGGGTATCTACCTTGGGCACGACGACGTCGCTCAGATAAGCTAGGCCCCGAGCGCGATCCAACTCAAAAGTAACGTTGGTGGGGAGAACCCCTTTCCCGGGCGCTTCTTCGAATTCGCAAGCATAGGTTTTTGCGGATATCGGGCTGGCACATAGTGCCATTGCCAAAATGCAGCTGGCGGCTTGTTTGTAATTAGGCATTTTTTGACCCTAGAATATTGTTGGTTGGGCGTAGAGACCTCGACGAGTTGCAGCGGTCTCACAGAAGCGCACTGCACATACGAACCCAAATGAATCGAATTTTCTGCTCACCTGTCTCGACCGACGCTCTAGATTGTGGCATCCGGTTCTGCAGATTTCATTGACCCCGGCTGTACCGGGGTCAGGCCTTGAACCAGAGAGCGTTTCAGAAGTTCTTTTACTTGCGCTTTGAGATCTTGCAGGGCCCCTGACCGCTTGGTCGATTGTCTGCCACACCGTCAATCCGGACCCGCATCTGCGCATTTCCCGTTTTTTCAGAAACGGATACCCTGAACGTTGCCGACACATCGGTTCCGGCGCGCACACTCATCGAATCCATCTTCCATTGAACCCGAAAACGGCCGTTTCTCAGATTTTCAATAGACGCAGGAATTGGTTCTTTGTGGTAGTAGTTGATGTAGTCATCAATTACCTCTGCGTTCCTTTTCTGATCATCAACGAACAACACCATGCGTTCGGGTATCCAGCCGTATCGCTTTTGATTGTTTTTCAATTTGCAATCGTAAATCGTTTGCCCCGCGGTCGCTGCGCTGGAAAGCGCTAAGAAAGTGATCGCGGCTAAAGATAGTGTTTTCATTAAGCATCTACTCCTGTTTGCAAGACACAAATCAGGACCAAGTCAGAGATTCAACCCTGCTTGATGTTAAATTTTCACGCATTCGCGCGCCGTCATGAAAGGTTCAGAAAACGCCAACCTCGCTGCCCCGCTGCGCCGCCACCTTGAGCAGTTTGAACACATAATCGGCGACCGATCGGAAGCAGACGACACGGAAGCTACCTCCCTCTTCCATCCAGAAGGCTGCGGCCACCTGCGCCAGACGGGTGCGGCGGAAATCGCCTGCTTTGAACGCCTCTTCGCTCAGATCAACCGGTGCCAGTTTCGCCAGTACTTCGCGTGCATGTGCGCCAGAGACACGGAACACCGCGCGGGCGTCCGAGACATTGACCGCCAGTGCATGGCTGGTGCCAAGCGTTTTGGCCATAGCGGCAAGCTTGTCCTCGACCTCGGCATAAGGCACCAGAACCAGCAATTCATCCGGCGACATCCAGCACAGCCCGCTGTCGCCCTCGACACGGGCCTTGCGCTGGCCGGGCATCTGCTGGCCTGTCGCAGCCGTCGCAGCCTTGGCCAGCCCCTTGTCCTCGTGATCGCCACGCAGGGTGATCATGCCCTGCAGGCCCAGTTCTTCGATGGTGGCGATACCTTCGGCGCGAGCGCCGTTCAATGCGCTGATGGGTTCAGACATTCTGCTTCTCCCCGTCCTTGTCTAAAAAGACCGGATCAACGATCTTGGCCTTGTAGCTCTTGCCATCTGTTCCGGGGAGCTCGATCACTTCGCCCATCCGGTCGGGCCCGTGTTTCACCAGCCCCATGGCGATGCCGCGGCCCAGATTGGCCGAGTGATAGGTCGAAGTCACCCGCCCGATCATGTTGCGTTGTCCATTGGCATTGGTCCCCTCGCCCACCGCATAGGCGCCGTCGGGCAGAACCGATCCATCCACAGTCTCGAGCCCCACCAGTTTCCAGCGGTCCGGGTCGGCCATGTGGCTGCGTTGCTGTGCGCGCTTGCCCAAGTAATCCTCTTTCTTTTTGGACAGTGCCCAATGCAGGCCAAGATCCTGCGGGATCACGGTGCCATCGGTCTCGTCCCCGATCATGATGAACCCCTTTTCGGCGCGCAGGATATGCAGGCATTCGGTGCCATAGGGCATCACCCCGAACTCCTTCCCGGCCTCTGTCAGGGCATCCCAGAACGCCTGCCCCTGAGAGGCGGCAACCGCGATCTCATAGCTGAGCTCGCCAGAGAACGAGATACGGTAAGCACGACAGTCAAAACCACCGATCTGACCGTCGCGCCATTCCATGAAAGGCAGCGCCTCTCTGCTGAAATCCATGCCGCCGAGTTTTTCCAATACTTTGCGCGCATTGGGGCCGACAACCGCGACTTGAGCGTATTGCTCGGTCACGTTGGCGACATAGACTTTCCAGTCCCACCACTCGGTCTGCAGCCACTCTTCCATATGGGCGTGAATACGCTCGGCGCCCCCTGTGGTTGTGTGGCACAGCCAAGTGTCTTCGTCGATGCGTGCCACCACGCCATCGTCGATCAGGAAGCCATTTTCGGAACACATCAGCCCATAGCGGCATTTGCCGGGTTTCAGCGTGGACATCATGTTTGTGTACATCATGTCGAGGAACCGGCCCGCATCGGGGCCTTTGACGATCAGCTTGCCCAGAGTGGAAGCGTCAAGCAAACCAAGGTTTTCGCGGGTGTTCTTCACCTCGCGATTGACGGCGGCCTCAACGCTTTCACCGGGGCGCTGATAGGCATAGGGGCGACGCCAATGGCCAACCGGTTCCCAATCGGCGCCATTCCTGTCGTGCCAGTCATGCAGCGGCGTGCGGCGGATCGGCTGGAACACTTCGCCCCGCGCTTCGCCGCCAATGGCCCCCATTGAGATCGGGGTATAGGGTGGGCGGAAAGTTGTGGTGCCGACCTGCGGGATTTCGGCATTCAGCGCATCAGCAAGAATCGCCAGGCCGTTGATATTGCTCAACTTACCTTGATCCGTCGCCATGCCCAGCGTGGTATAGCGCTTTGTATGCTCAACGCTTTCATAGCCTTCGCGCGCGGCCAGTTGCACATCCGAGACCTTGACGTCGTTCTGGAAGTCCAGCCAGGACTTCATGCGCAGCGGCGTATCGGCATTGGCGGGCATCAGCCAGACCGGCTCCATCGGCAGCTCGGTAGTACTGTCACCCACGGAGGCCTTGGGCCGCTTGGCCTTGCCGCCCGCCGCCTTTGCCGCGGCCAGACCGGCCGCATTGGCATCACCAAGCGTCTCGCCCAGAGCCAATGCGCCGTTGGCAGAGCCTGCAGCGCTGACGAAACCTGCGCCATCCGCACCCAGCGGAGGGCGGTCGGGATCGGGGCGGAAATGGGCCTGCGCGTCATCCCAGATCAGTTTGCCACCGCAATGAGACCACAGATGCACCACGGGCGACCAGCCACCGGACATGGCCACCGCATCGCAGGCCACTTCGTCGCGCGCGCCCCCGATCCCCTCCTGGTTGCAGATTGAGACTTTCTTAACACGTTTACCGCCCGAGACCTTGGCGATAGCTTTGCCGGGATCGACCCGGATGCCCAGCGCCCGCGCCTCGTCGGCCAGAGTGCCGCCGCCCGAGGCGCGCGCATCCAGAATGCGCAGCACATCGACACCAGCATTTTTCAGCGTGATCGCGGTGCGGTAGGCGTCGTCGTTATTGGTGGCCACAACCACCCGTTCACCGGGGGTCACGCCCCAGTTCACCACATAGTCGCGCATGGCCGAGGCCAGCATCACACCGGGCACGTCATTGCCCGCAAAGGACAAGGGCCGCTCGATCGCACCGGTGGCGGTCACGATCTGCTTGGCACGGATGCGCCACAGCCGGTGGCGCGGGCCTGCAACCTGCGGCGCGTGGTCGGTCAGACGCTCATACGCCAGCGCGTAGCCGTGGTCATAGATCCCCGCCCCCATGCAGCGCAGGCGCATGGTGACATTGTCCATTGTCTCCAGTTCGGAAACGATTTGTTCCACGAACTTATCCACAGGCCCGCCATCAATGGTTCCGCCATCGACCGGTGCGCGGCCACCCCAATGGGCGGTTTGTTCGACCAGCAGAACCTTGACTCCGGTCAGCGCCGCAGCCTTAGCCGCCTGCAGGCCCGCCACACCGCCGCCGATGACCAGAACATCGGTAAAGGCATAGAAATGCTCATAGGTATCGGCATCGCGCGTCTCGGCATCGGGCGCTTTGCCCAGGCCTGCGGATTTGCGGATGAACGGCTCGTAGACGTGCTTCCAGAAGGGCTGTGGATGGATGAACATCTTGTAGTAGAAGCCCGCCGGCAGGAACCGCGCCAGATGCGTGTTCACCGCCCCGATATCGAAATCGAGGTTCGGCCAGTGATTCTGCGATGCGGCTTTCAGCCCGTCGAACAGTTCGGTCGTGGTGGCGCGCTGGTTCGGCTCGAACTTGCTGCCCTCACCCAAGCCTACCAGTGCATTGGGTTCTTCGGCACCGGAGGCCACGACGCCGCGGGGGCGGTGGTACTTGAACGAACGGCCCATCATCACCTGGTCATTGGCCAGAAGTGCCGAGGCCAGCGTGTCGCCCGCATAACCTCGCATGGTGGTGCCGTTGAAGCTGAAGGTGACTTGTTTGGTCCGATCGATCAGACGGCCGAGTTTCGAAAGACGGGTGCTCATTTATGCGGACCTTTCGCAGAGGGAGGTCGGAAGACGGAGGTGACGGGACATCAGGAGAACTCTCTCCAAGTCCAGCCGGGCCGCTTGGCGGTGATGGCGTCGCGGATGTCTTTTGGTGGCTCGGTGGTCTGCGCGGGATAGGTGCCGAACACCTCGAGTGTTGCCGTGCAGCGCGCCGCGTGGAACCACTTGCCGCAGCCATTGGAATGCTGCCAGCGCTCGAAATGCACGCCCTTGGGGTTTTCGCGCATGAAGAGATAGTCGTGAAACTGGTCGTCGTCAGAGCCGGGGCCAAAGCGCTTGATATGCGCCTCCCCGCCTGCGTGCAGTTCACTTTCCTCGGCATCGACGCCGCAATAGGGGCAATGAAGGATCAGCATCTCGTCATCCTTTCGGCGGTAGGCTGGCCGCGTTGGCCAGCGACATTTCGGTCAGTTTGGCGCGAAGGACTGCATCCTCGAAGCCGCCCTCGTCCAGTTCCACCATCCCGCCCATCTGGCGACCGGTGAAGCTGAGCGGCTGCGCGCCTGCGTCCAGTGCCTCCGCCTCGCGGGGTTTGCCGGGGCGGTACATGGCACCATCCTTGTTGACTCCGCAGACCATGTGGCCATGCAGCAGAAAGCAGAGCCCGCCAAACATCTTCTTCTCGGACAGCCCCGGCTCCACGCCAAGGTCGGCGCGCATGAGGTCGGCCATGACTTCGGAATAGGCCATCTAGCTGCACCGTTCATTCTGGGCGACCAAGAATTTTCGAAAATTATTGGCAATTTTCTTCGAAGAGACTTGCATCAGTGCGCCACCCCCGCCGCGACGCTTTCGTCAATGAAGCGGCCTTCCTTGAATCGGTCCAGCGAAAACGCCTCGGTCAGCGGGGAATGGCCCGTCGCCATCAGCTGCGCCATGCCCCAGCCCGAACCGGGGATCGCCTTGAACCCACCGGTGCCCCAGCCGCCATTGATAAAGCAATTCTCCAACGGTGTTTTCGACAGGATGGGTGAGCGGTCGCCGGTCATGTCGACGATCCCGCCCCATTGCCGCAGCATCTTGAGACGCGAGATCATCGGAAAAGTCTCGACCAAGGCGCGAACGGTTTCCTCGATGTGATGGAACGAGCCGCGCTGGGTGTAGTTGTTGAACCCGTCGGTGCCGCCGCCGATCACCATCTCGCCCTTGTCGGATTGCGACATGTAGCCGTGCACCGTGTTGGCCATCACCACCACGTCCATGCAGGGTTTGATCGGCTCGCTGACCAGCGCCTGCAGGGCCACCGCCTCAAGCGGAAGACGGAACCCGGCCATCTCGGCCAGTTGCCCGGAATGGCCCGCCACAACCACGCCCAGCTTTTCACAATCGATCGCGCCTTTGCTGGTGTCTACGCCCACGACCCGACCGTTTTCAGACCGCACGCCGGTCACTTCGCATTTCTGGATGATGTCCATACCCATGGCCGAGCACGCCCGCGCATAGCCCCAGGCCACCGCATCATGGCGTGCGGTGCCACCGCGCTCCTGCCAGAGCCCGCCCAGAACCGGATAGCGCGGCCCCTCCAGATTGATGATCGGCACCAGTTCCTTGACCCGCTGCGGCCCGATCCACTCGGTCGGCACGCCCTGCAGCGCGTTGGCATGGGCCGTGCGCTGATAGCCGCGCACCTCGTGATGGGTCTGCGCCAGCATGATCACGCCACGGGGGCTGAACATCAGGTTGTAGTTCAGGTCCTGGCTGAGATGTTCATAAAGGCTGCGGGATTTTTCATAGATCGCCGCCGACGGGTCCTGCAGATAGTTCGAGCGGATGATGGTGGTGTTGCGCCCGGTATTGCCACCGCCCAACCAGCCTTTTTCGATGATCGCGACATTCTGAATGCCGTAATTCTTGCCCAGGTAATAGGCGGTCGCCAGCCCGTGCCCACCTGCGCCCACGATAATCACGTCGTAACGCTTCTTGGGTTCGGGCGATCGCCAGGCCCGCTCCCAACCGGTATGAGAGCGCAAGGCTTCGCGCGCGACGGCAAAGGCAGAATAGTGTTTCATGAGCGAATCCATCCGGGTCTGCGGGATTGCGGCAGGTATGCCGCGCAGGCCAAGAATACCCACGCCGCGTTGCGTCGCAATATCGTCTTATTGCGACATGGTAACCCGTGTCGTGCTTTTTGCCTTTTTCCTTTGCGCTTGCAGAGCTAGATGAGGGCAATCCGAAGGAAGACAACATGACGTTCTGGATCCTCATCTCGCTGACCGCATTGGCCGTGGCCGCCCTGCTGGCGCTGGCGCTGTTGCGTGGCCGCAGCCGGGACGAGCCTGCGGCGGCCTATGATCTGCGAGTCTATCGCGAACAACTTGCCGGGGTGGATCGCGATCTGGCACGCGGCGTGATCGGCGAGGGTGATGCCGAGCGCATCCGCACCGAGATCTCGCGCCGTATCCTTGCCGCCGACGCGATGGTCCGCAAAGAGGCCGACGGCATGGCGCAGCCGCGCCGGGGCTCATGGGTGACGGCGCTGGTCCTGATCGCCGCGCTGATGGGTGGCGGCCTGATGCTTTACCGCTCGCTCGGGGCGCCGGGCTATGGCGACCTGCCACTCAGCCTGCGCAAGGAAATTGCCGAGGAACGACGACTCAACCGTCCCGATCAGGCCTCGGCAGAAGCCGAGCAGCCAGAGCGGCCCGTACCGGATATCGACCCGAAATATGCCGACCTGATGGAGCAGTTGCGCGCCGCGGTCGCCAGCAGGCCCGACGACCTGCAGGGCCACATCCTGCTGGCGCAGAACGAAGCCAATCTCGGCAATTTCAGCGCCTCCTACAAGGCGATGGCCGAAGCGATCAGGCTGATGGGGAGCGACGCCTCAGCGGATGATTACTCGGAGATGGCCGAAATGATGATCGCCGCGGCGGGTGGATACGTCTCGCCCGAGGCCGAGGCGGTTTTGGACCAGGCGCTGGATATCGACGCCGACAATGGGACCGCGCTCTATTACTGGGGCGTGATGATGCTGCAGATCGGCCGCCCGGATGCGGCGTTCCGAGTCTGGGAGGAAGCGCTGCGCTACAACCCGGCCCCCGCCCCCTGGGTCGACGCGATCCGGGCTCGGATCGGTGAGGTGGCGACACGCGCAGGTGTCAAATACGACCAGCCCGACGCCCCCGCCCTGCCCGGCCCCAGCGCCGAGGACATGGCCAGTTTCGAGGATATGGCGCCGGATGACCGGGCCGATATCATTCGCAACATGGTGACCGGGCTGTCCGAGCGGCTGGCGACCGAAGGCGGCACGGCCGAGGAATGGGCGCGCTTGATCCGCTCACTTGGCGTGTTGGGCGAAGGCGCACAAGCCAATCGGGTCTTCCACGAGGCGCAGCAGGTCTTTGCAGGGAACGACGCGGCACTTGCCCTGATCGTGAAGGCGGGCCAAGAGGCGGGTATCGTGCAATGATTGCTGACCCGTTCGAAGAGTTTGCCGCCGCCCTGCCCGGCCATACCGCGCTGATCGGGCTGGATTTGGGTGACAAGACCATCGGCGTGGCGGTGTCCGACCGAATGGGCACGGTCGCAACCCCGCTGGAGACCGTGCGGCGCAAGAAATTCACGCTTGATGCGGGCCGCCTGCTTGAGATCATCGCGGATCGCGACATTGGCGGCATCGTTCTGGGCCTGCCCCGCAACATGGACGGCTCAGAAGGGCCACGCTGCCAGTCGACGCGGGCTTTTGCGCGCAACCTGACCCGGCTGACCGAGTTGCCGATCGGGTTCTGGGATGAACGCCTGAGCACGGTTGCGGCGGAAAAGGCACTGCTTGAGGCGGATACGACACGAAAACGTCGCGCCGAGGTGATTGATCACGTGGCCGCAAGCTATATCTTGCAAGGAGCGCTGGACAGATTGCGCCTGTTGTAGAAAGCCTGCGGCCTAATGGACAAACCGGTCTGGAAAAGAAACGAGATCGACAGCCCCTGCGTAGAAATCTGCGTCGTCCATCCGGTCGAACGCATCTGCACCGGCTGCTACCGGACCATCGACGAGATCACCCGCTGGTCCAAGATGGAGCCCTCCGAGCGCGTCGCCATCATGGAAGAGCTCCCTGACCGCGCCCCGCGCCTTGTCAAGCGACGCGGCGGGCGCGCGGCCCGGCTGAAAAGCTGAACCCCTCGCTCAGGCCTTGAGCCAGGCTTTGGCCCCTTCGATATCCGACACATCGAAGAAATGGCTGTCGGCGTTCAGGAACCGGCTCATCAGATGTTGCGCCGCACGCTGCCAGGCGTGATCGCCCACCACGGCGACCCGTTCCGGAATGGCGGCATGTTCGCGCACAAGGCTGAAATGCGCGGCCATCGCTGAGAGCCCCTGCCAGCCGTCGAACTCGCTGAGATCCAGCAACAGACGGAAGCCATCGCGCGCCCGAATTTGCGCATCCAGATCCTTTTCGGCATTGGCGATCACTTCGGGGTCCAGCTTGCCCATCAGCTTGACTTGCAGGCACGGCCCGCCAAGATCGATCATATGTATCGAGCCCAATGACTCGCGCAGCCAGCGTCGCGCCGTTTCGGCATCGATCAGATCGAAGACCTGCACCGGGCATGGCAGGATCGGGGCCGCCAGCCGGATCGAGTTGCGCAGCCAGCCGGTATCGGTGACCACGGCAATCCGGTCAAAGCCGCTCCAATGGCTCAGGCCCAGTTTGCTGTCGGCCCAGGCGGCAGACAGATCATAGCCCTGAAATTCCTGCCCGAACGTCATCATCAGCCGGATGCGGTCATGGTTCTCCAACGCCTTTTCAACCGCCGGGATCAGGGCCGTGTCGTAATCCTGCGCCGTAATCTGCCCCGAGAGTTCCACCTCTAGCAAGGCGCCATCCATCTGTGTTTCAACGGAAATCATTCACAAGCTCCCTCATTGATCTGACGGCAGCCTAGTCGTTTTGCAACCACCGCGCGAGGCCTTCTGGAAATTCAGGCCGGAAATAGGCGATCATCCGGCCATCCCGGTCGGCAGTCGCGTTCTCTGCCCAAGGCGCAACCCCGTGCAGAAGGTGGCGGTGCAGCAGATAAGCCTCGCCCGGGCGCGCGGGCAACTCGATCCGTGGGCAGTTTTCGAACACGTCGCGGCGCGTGGCCTGATAGATATCGGTTATGTC
Organism: Ruegeria hyattellae; assembly: GCF_041537925.1. NCBI lineage: Bacteria > Pseudomonadati > Pseudomonadota > Alphaproteobacteria > Rhodobacterales > Roseobacteraceae > Ruegeria > Ruegeria hyattellae. Next base: position 652,181 of record NZ_JBGOSH010000001.1, read on the forward strand.
GAGCGTTGCATGAGCCTCCAAGGGGTGCGCCGCAAACGTATCGGCAAAGGCACTGCCCAGCGGATGATGGCTGCCTTCCCACAGAACAAGCGGCGCGGCGTCGGGGGTGGCATCGGTCAGCGGGATGCCCAGGATCCAGGCATGAGGTTCCTCGACCCGGCGGCGGCGCTCCGGCCCCGAGAGTTTCAGCCCGTCCACATGCGCTGCATCCCGGCGCGCGCGATAACGGAACGCGGCATCGCCCTCGCCGCGCCTCGGCCGCGGATAGCCGGGATAGATGACCGAGACCTGCCCCTTGTGCAGCGCCTGCGCGCCCAGATGATGATGGATGAAATGCATCGCCTGCCCGGCCAGCGGCGGTGAGCCATTCACCCGCCCGTCGCTGTCATTGTCCAGCGCATCGACGCCGATGAACCACGTGCCCTCGCAGTCATGCCACTTACTATGTCTGGGATCATCGATGGCGGCGCGCGCGGCTGGCAGCGCATGAGCAACCCATTCCGCCAGAACAGGATCAAAGGGAAACCTGATCCAGCCCTTCTGCCGGAACCCCTCTACCATCCCAGCGCCTCGCGCAGCATGTTCAGCGCTACCAGCGTCAGGAACACCGCAAAGACCCGCTTCAACGGTTTCGGGTCCATGGCATGGGCCAGTTTCACGCCCCAAGGCGCAGTGATCAGTGTCATGGCGATGACAACAAAGAAAGCCACAAGATTGACCGCGCCGATCGTGTAAGGCGGGCGGTGCCCCGGATCGACATCGAGAAACAGGAACCCAAGAACAGAAGGCACGGCGATGATCACGCCGAACCCGGCTGCCGTTGCCACCGCTCGGTGAATGGGTGTGTTGTAAAGACTCATCAGCGGCACCCCGAAACTGCCGCCGCCAATGCCCATCAGCACCGAAAGGAACCCCACGGAGGGCGACAGCACCGCCCGCCTCACCCCGTGCGGCATCGCATCGCCCAGCCGCCACTCCGACCGGCCCAGTCCCAGATAAGCCCCTATCACCATCCCAAGCACGCCAAACAGCGCCTGCAACACGTCGGTATGAAGATAGGACGCCACAAGCACGCCAAGACCCGAGCCAATCGCGATCCCCAGCCCCCAGCCGCGCAGGATATCCCAATCCACCGCGCCCTTCTTGTTATGGCTCAGCACCGAGCGGATCGAGGTGACGATGATCGTCGCCAGCGAGGTCCCCAGACAGAGCTGCATCAGCTGCGGCCCGCCATATCCAAGCGTCTGGAACGCATAGAAGAACGCCGGCACCAGAACGATGCCCCCGCCAACCCCCAGCAATCCGGCCAGCACGCCGGCAAAGGCTCCGATCGCGAGCAACATCGCCAGCATCTGCAGCAACAAACCGGTTTCCGGCATGACGATCCCCCGTTTCGGCTTTTTTGTGGTTACACTCCTGCCTTCGGAATGGAAAGCCGCGCTGATGCTCCACACCACATGTGGATTTGGGTAAGAGCGATCTTGGACGCGGGCCTCCTGTGTCGATCCAATTCCCGGAAAACAATGGGATCTGGGCCTGCTGGACGGTTTTTTTCGCGCAATGTCACGGCTGCGGAGCTATCGAATGGTGGGAATGCAATGCCGATGCATTTCGCCTGGGTTGCATGGAACGTGCCGAGCAGGGAGGGTTGAGCAGCAGGATTGAATGAATCAACGTCACCTTGCTGCTGCGCGCCGCGAGGCTGCTGCTATCGGGTTGTGCCAAAGCGGCGGAATGGCATCAGAAGCTGGTGCTCTACATCTAAAAGCAAACAGGCCCGATGACCGCGTCAAGCGTGATCCGGGTGGATTTCAACCGCGCGTTGGATTGGGCGGGCGCTACGGACGGTGACCATGCCGAGCTGACCGGTGAGGCCGTGGTAGCGGATCTTGGCGAGCGCAATCTTGTTGCCTTGCTCGAAGAAGGTGCGGGCAAGGTGATCTGGCTCACCATGGACCGCAAAAAGCAAGGATGTGGGTAGGTTCAAGGAGTCCATCCGTCTCGTCGAACGGGAGACCGATCCGCTGGAGGCGCCGCAAGACCTCGGGCCCCGCATGGTCACGTTCGAAGGTATCAATAAGCCCTCATCGGTCCAACTGGTGGGCTCGGGCGACCTCGCTTCAAATTTCGGCCCCGGCTAGTCAAGACTGCCGATTTCTACGAAGTCTCTAATGATATCGATGCTGACGGACCTGCGGGCCTCGCCGGCAAAACCGTCATGTCCTATCGCGGGACAGATAGCCCTGAGATCGATATTTCCAACGGCTGGTGGGTCGGAACCGACGTGTCGCTGGATACTGCCTTCACGTTGGGACAGGAGTTCTACCGTGAAGTGATGTCCGTGGGCCTGTTTCTGGTGCGCGGTGCCAAACAGACCGCCGAGGCGCCCGACGCTCTGACATTTCCGTTTCCCGGCAAATCTCTAGTGCGTGCTGGACATTGCCGACCCACCCAATGCCCAACCGCATTACGCCGATCACGCCACCCTACACCGCCTGTCGCTCAGGCGCAGGTGCCACCAGCGCCAGCGCCGCCTCGACCAGTTCCGGTCCGGCTTCCTTGCGCGCCGCCCCTTCCGAAAGGTGCCGCCGCCAGGCCCGCGCGCCGGGCCGTCTGGCGAATAGCCCCAGCATATGCCGCGAAATCTGGTGCAGCCGCCCACCCGCGCTCAGATGCGCTTCGATATAGGGCAGCATGGCGCGCACCACGTCGACCGGATCACTCACATGATCCAGCCCGAAAATGTCACGGTCCGCCGTGCAGAGGATGTCGGTAGGCTGATGATAGGCGGCGCGCCCGATCATCACGCCGTCCAGTCCGGCCTCAAGATGGGTCTGCGCCTGCGTCAGCGAAGTGACACCGCCATTGATCGAGATATGCAGGTTCGGGAACAGCCCCTTCATCCGGTAGACCAGATCGTAATCCAGCGGCGGGATGTCCCGGTTCTCTTTCGGGCTCAGTCCCTGCAGCCAAGCCTTGCGCGCATGGATGGTCACCCGCTCGCAACCCGCCGCCACGATCCGCGCGAGAAACTCGGGCAGCACCTTTTCGGGGTCCTGATCGTCAACCCCGATACGGCATTTGACGGTGACGTCCACATCCACCACCGCCCGCATCGCGGCGACACAAGCAGCAACCCGCGCCGGGTCTTTCATCAGTACCGCGCCGAACGTCCCCGACTGCACTCGATCCGACGGGCAGCCGCAATTGAGGTTGATCTCATCATACCCCGCCGCCTGCCCCATCCGGGCCGCCTGCGCCAGTTCCCCAGGGTCCGAGCCGCCAAGTTGCAACGCGACCGGAAGCTCTTCGGGGCTGAAGTCCAGCAGATGCACCGCCCCACCCCGCACCAACGCTGGCGCAGTCACCATTTCGGTATAAAGCAACGCCTCACAGCTCAGCAGCCGGTGCAGATACCTGCAATGCCGATCAGTCCAATCCATCATCGGTGCCACGCTTAAACGCGCTGCATATTGTGCGTTATTTTTCAAAGCGCTAGATCCACATCCTAAATAGACACCGTGTAGAACGATTCCCCGGATTTCGCCGAATTTCCGGGAGTTTTCGGGGGTTTTCGATTCGAGCGTGCTACGGTGTAGCACATCCTGAGAACACGAACAGCGGCCTGTATGCAGTTGGTTTCGTTGCCGGGCAGCTCCTTCCCTTCATCTCTCGCACCTCCGGAAATCGGCTATCAAACCCCAATTTTTCACGTGTTCGAACCGAACATCACGGAGGTTGTGGGGAAGAAAGGTGCTTTCTCGTATAGAGTTCAAATCTGCAAACATATGGACGGCAAACAACACAGCCTCACCCAAACATTCCGAAACCTTATAAATGCGAAGAGATGGCGGAACCAAAAACTGCTGGACATTGAGGTGAATGGGTTGCCCGCTCAAATTGTCACAGAGACGACGGTCTCTGACATCAACAAAAACCGCTTGAAACACGGCAAAACCCTAGGACGCTCGGGCCTTCAGCTTCTAAATTACATCAAAGACGACGAATTCGGGAAAACCCAGGTTTCAACCCTGACGCAACATGAACTCTTCAAATATGCCGACCTATTGTCAGCAAGTAAAAGAACACCACAGACATTTGCAAGATGACAAGGCTATGGCCCTGTTTTTACTTATTTTATATGATTTCAGAGGGATGTTTATGGTGCGGTCGAGAAGACTCGAACTTCCACGGGTGTTACCCCACAGCGACCTCAACGCTGCGCGTCTACCAATTCCGCCACGACCGCACTGTCAGGCTTGGTAAAGCGGCGTATAGACGAGGGGTGCAGGGATGTGAAGAGGGAAATCCACACTTGAGTTTGATTTCCGCCCACCCGTGTTTTTTGTTATCGAAGTGCCTGTAACGCTGCAGGAAACCCATGCCATGAGTGATGCCCGGCTCCGCCCTGTCATCCAGATCGATATCGTCTCGGACGTGGTCTGTCCCTGGTGCATAGTGGGGTTCAGGCAGTTGGATCAGGCGCTTGCCCAGACCGGCGTTCTGGCGCAGCTCCGATGGCATCCGTTCGAGCTGAACCCCGACATGCCGCCCGAGGGGCAGAACCTGCGCGAACATATCGCCGGGAAATACGGCACCACTTCTGAACAGAGCCAGCAGATGCGCCTGCGCCTGACCGGGATTGGGCAGGAATTGGGGTTCATATTCAACTTCCAGGAGGGCAGCCGCATCGTGAACACATTTCAGGCGCATCAAGTGTTGGATTGGGCCGAGGTGCAGGGGCGGCAGCATCCGTTGAAGCTGGCTCTGTTCAAGGCGTATTTCACCGATGGTCAGGATGTCTCGGACCCCGAGGTTCTGATTGCGGCGGCGGATCAGGCCGAACTGGAGCCTGACGCCGCGCGGGCCATGCTGGCTTCGGGCACACACGCAGCCCTGGTGCGTGAGAAACAGCAATTCTGGACCAACCGGGGCATAACGGGCGTGCCCGCGATGGTCTTTGGCGGCAAGTACCTTCTGACCGGCGCACAGGGTCGCAAGACCTATGCCGAGATATTGCAACGCTGTCTTGCAGAGGCCGCCTGACCCCTTCCCTCGCCCGCTATCCGAGGGTAAGCACGGGCCATGGACTGGATCACTTCAGACGGTTTGACCGATTACGACGACGCAGTCGCCTTCATGGAGGCGCGCGCCGCGGCAATCGCGGCCGGCGAGGCCGAGGAATGCATCTGGCTGCTGGAACATCCGCCGCTTTACACCGCCGGCACTTCGGCGCGGCGCGAGGATTTGACCGATCCGGACCGGTTTCCCGTCCATGAGAGCAAGCGCGGTGGACAGTATACTTATCACGGGCCGGGTCAGCGCGTCATCTATGTGATGCTGAATCTTGGCAAACGCGGCAGGGATGTGCGGCGTTTCGTGCAGCAACTGGAGCACTGGGTGATCGCCACCTTGGACGAATTCAACCTGCGCAGCCATATCCGCGAGGGGCGCGTCGGCGTCTGGATCGTACGGGACGACAAGCCACTGACCGCGACCGGGGCCAAACCCGAGGACAAGATCGCAGCCATCGGCATCCGCCTGCGCAAATGGGTCAGCTTTCACGGCATCTCGATCAATGTCGAACCCGATCTAAGCCATTTCGACGGGATCGTTCCCTGTGGCATTGCCGAACATGGCGTGACCTCGCTGGTCGATCTCGGATTGCCGGTCACCATGGCCGATCTGGATGTCGCGCTGCGCAAGTCCTTCGACGAGGTTATCGGAGAGCTGCCCCAAGAGGCGCTGGCGCAGGGCGACTGAAACCGCCCCGGCACGTCAGGGCAGCGTGATCGCCCCCGTTACATCGTTGCGGTAGGTGCCGTCGTCGCGGGTGCCGGCCCGGAACGCCCCCCCGCCCGAGGCGCGGTCCCATTTGCCGGTCCCGCCCTCGACCGACCAGATGCCGAGCGTCAGACCGTCACGCCCGATCCCCTGCGGCACCCAGCTGATGATCGCCATGTCGCCATCATGATCGGTATAGTTGCACACGCCCCCACCCGAGACCTGCCCGGCCTTGATCATGATCGCGCCGAAACAGGGGCCCGTGGCGGTTGTAAGCGGGTTCTGCGGATCAACGGTTTCGAATTTCTCGTAGTCGGTATGAACATCGACGACAATAAGACCTTCGGAAACTTGGGTAGTAACCGAGCTTGATGTGGCGATCCCGGTGCCATGGGCGTCATAGGAATTCGCCCATGCCACCTGGGAAAACACTGTAAAAAAAGAAACCAACAACAGCTTTGAACTATGCATCCTAAACCCCTAAGAAATCATTCTGAACGCCCGTCAAATTTAAAAAAGACGGTTGCCGCAAGGGTAGCATAGTTTCAAGTTGAGATAAAATTCGCTGCAGGGGTATGCGAAAATCTTAATCTAACGCGGCGCGAATTGTCTCGGCATGCTCCGCGATCAGGTCAAAATCGCCCATTGTCCCGGGCGGGCGCAGCGATTGGCCCTCATGCCGGGGCAGCACGTGGAAATGCAGATGGAACACCTCCTGCCCGCCTGCCTCTTCGTTGAATTGCTGGATCGTAACACCGTCAACCCCAAACGCCTTCATCACGGCTTGCGACAGTTTCTGTGTGGTCGCGATCACCGCCGAGAGCTGTTCAGGCGTTGCGTCCAGCAGATTGCGGCAGGGCGTCTTCGGGATTACCAGCAGATGCCCGTCGGCGCGCGGCATGATGTCCATGAAGGCCAGTGTCTGCGCGTCCTCATAGACGCGGTTGGCCGGGATCTCGTTACGCAGGATCTTGGCGAAGATGTTTTCGGGATCGTAAGCCATGGCGCACCTGAATGAACTGCTGATGCTTCTGTTTCTGACAGCCACGGGCATGAGGTCAACCCATCATCGGGTCTCGTCGATTTCAAAGCGCTCATTTTTAAGAATCGGCAAGGCGAGCAGGCATTGAGGCTGGCACTCTGCCCAAACCCTTCTGTTGCGAGCTGCGAACGCTCGATCCCGTTCCACGTGGTGTTGCCATCGACGCGACGGCCCTCATCGTCCTGAGCCTGCTGCGTGACCGGCACAACGAGGTATGGCTTTCAGGCAACCAATCAATCGCCCGACCGAAAGGCCAAAGCACCCCCTGATTCAAGGGGGTGCGGCCATTTTACTTGATGCAGATCAAACTCTGCCATTGAAGGGGACGCCGCCACCCACTAAAACCGGCTGGAATCCGCGCGGTCCGGAGCCAACCGGCTGAGCGTCAAAGTCGCAACAGGAGGCACCTATAATGGCAGATGCAGCCATTCATGGTCACGAGCATGAAGATCAACGCGGGTTTTTTACCCGCTGGTTCATGTCAACGAACCATAAGGATATCGGGATTCTCTACCTGGTATTCTCGGCACTTGCTGGTTTCATCTCGGTCGCACTGACCGTATTCATGCGGCTCGAACTGATGGAGCCGGGGGTGCAACACATGTGCCTCGAAGGCTTCCGCCTGTTCGGCAGCGGTGCCGAGGTTTGCACCCCGAACGGCCATCTGTGGAACGTGATGATCACCTATCACGGCGTCCTGATGATGTTCTTCGTGGTGATCCCCGCCCTTTTCGGGGGTTTCGGCAACTATTTCATGCCGCTGCAGATCGGCGCGCCGGATATGGCCTTCCCGCGAATGAATAACCTCAGCTTCTGGCTCTATGTGGCCGGGACTTCGCTGGGCGTTGCCTCGATGCTGTCGCCGGGTGGCAATGACCAGCTTGGCTCTGGCGTTGGCTGGGTTCTTTATCCACCACTGTCGACGACCGAAGGCGGCATGTCGATGGATCTGGCGATCTTTGCCGTGCACGTCTCGGGCGCCTCATCGATCCTGGGCGCGATCAACATGATCACCACCTTCCTGAATATGCGCGCCCCGGGCATGACCCTGTTCAAGGTGCCACTGTTCAGTTGGTCGATCTTCATCACCTCCTGGCTGATCTTGCTATCGCTGCCGGTGCTGGCGGGCGCAATCACCATGCTGCTGATGGATCGGAACTTCGGTTTCACCTTCTTTGATCCCGCCGGTGGTGGCGATCCGATCCTGTATCAGCACATCCTGTGGTTCTTTGGCCACCCGGAAGTGTATATCGTGATCCTGCCCGGTTTCGGCATCATCAGCCACGTGATCGCCACTTTCTCGCGCAAACCTATCTTCGGCTACCTGCCGATGGTCTGGGCACTTATCGCAATCGGTGTTCTGGGCTTCGTCGTCTGGGCGCACCACATGTATACGGTTGGCATGACCGTGAACCAGCAGGCCTATTTTATGCTGGCCACAATGGTGATCGCGGTGCCCACAGGCGTGAAAGTGTTCAGCTGGATCGCCACCATGTGGGGCGGCTCGATCGAGTTCAAGACGCCGATGCTGTTTGCCTTCGGCTTCCTGTTCCTGTTCACCGTGGGCGGCGTGACCGGTGTTGTGCTGTCTCAGGCAGGCGTCGACCGGGCCTATCACGACACCTATTACGTGGTTGCCCACTTCCACTATGTGATGTCGCTTGGTGCGGTGTTCGCGATCTTTGCCGGGGTCTACTTCTATTTCGGCAAGATCACCGGACGGATGTATTCGGAGTTCTGGGGCAAGATCCACTTCTGGCTCTTCTTCATCGGTGCGAACCTGACCTTCTTCCCACAGCACTTCCTGGGCCGACAGGGCATGCCGCGCCGGTATATCGACTACCCCGAGGCCTTCGCCTACTGGAACTACATCTCAAGCTGGGGCGCGTTCATTTCCTTCGCCTCGTTCCTGCTGTTCTTCGGTGTCGTCTTCTACGCGCTCTTCCGTGGCGCCAAGGTGACCGAGAACAACTACTGGAACGAGTATGCAGATACGCTGGAATGGACCCTGCCGTCGCCGCCGCCAGAGCATACGTTCGAAATCCTGCCCAAGCAGGAAGACTGGGACAAGGGCCACGCCCACTGATCCCCGCCAATACCTGATAAAAGCCCTGCCATCGTGCGGGGCTTTTTCTTTGCCGATTGCAGATTTGACGTCCTTGCCTAAAGTAGACTCATTCCTGCCGCTGACCGGTGCGCGGGCGCGCGGCACCCAACCCCACACACTGGATGCCTGATGAGCTCTAACATCGCCTTCACCCGCTTGCCGACAATCGAGCTTGGCGAGATCATCTCTCATATGTCCGACCCGCGCGTGGCCGAGCATATGCCATTGCTTACTTTCGAGTGGGACGCGGCCACCGCAGCCGCGTTTGTGGCCCAAAAAGAGGCCTGCTGGCGCCGCGACGGGCTTGGACATTGGGCGATCCTGTCCGATGGCGCTTATGTCGGTTGGGGTGGTTTTCAGAAAGAGGGTATGGAATGGGATTTTGGCTTGGTTCTCAAGCCTGATCAATTTGGGTTGGGCGCGCGCATTTCAAAGAAAGCAATCGCTTTTGCCATAGCTGACCCGCGTATTCCCTACGTGACTTTTCTGCTGCCACCCTCCCGGAAGAATCGCGGCGCGCTTGCGCGATTCGGCGCAAAACCTGTCGGCGAAATCGAGTATGACGGCGCGGTTTTTCTCAAATACCGGTTTGAAACGACGTAATCCTCGGGCAACCAATCAGGCGATCCGCAAACAACCATCGAATTCTCCGGGATTTTGCTTTACCTTAGGCAATGCCCCAATAGTCGCCGGAGCCAAGCAATGCCCGAGATCGATTTCTGGTTCTCAATCGGCAGCACCTATTCCTTTCTTACGGTGATGCGCCTGCCCAATTGGGCGCGTGAACGGGACGTGACCCTGCGTTGGCGGCCCTTCAACGTGCGACGCGTGATGACCGAACAAAACAATATTCCCTTCGCCAACAAGCCTCAGAAATCTGCATATATGTGGCGCGATATCCAGCGGCGCGCCGCAAAATACGGGCTGCGCTGCTCCCTGCCCGCGCCCTACCCGATTTCCGACCTGCCACTGGCCAATCAGGTGGCGTTGCTGGGCCTGAAGACGGATTGGGGCATTCCCTTTGTCCGAAACTGTTACCGGCTGTGGTTCGAAGACGGGATCGAGGCCGGTTCCGAGGCCAACCTGACCGAGGCGTTGCATCGCGCCGATCAGGACCCGATGCAGGTCCTGGCGCGGGCGCAGGACCCCGAAGCCATTGCAACCCTTGCCGCCGAGACCGAGGCTGCCACTCACGCAGGCGTGTTCGGCGCGCCCAGCTTTGTGGTGCGCGACGAGGTGTTCTGGGGCGATGACCGGCTTGAGGATGCGCTGTCCTGGTCGCGTCTTGGGCATGTGGCCTGAACTAGGGACCAGAGCGTATTTCCCCTTCGACCTGCGCCACCTGCGTGCTACCCCTCGCCCATGCCTTATCGCTGGACCTCATCGTCTGAAACCACCGCAGAACTGCGCCTCTGGCCGCATAACTCGCTGCCACCCAAAGGCTTTGCGGCGACCGTTCTGGCGATCTTTGCGCTGGCCACGGTGCCGCTGATCATGTTGCTGGGGTCGGTCCTGCTCTGGGGGCTGCTGCCTTTTGTCCTGCTGGCCGTTGCCGGGATCTGGTGGGCGCTGCAGGCGAATTACCGCAGCCGTCGGATTCTCGAGATTCTGACGTTGTCGGATGCCGATGCCCGGCTGGTCCGGCACGATCCCGGCGGAAAGGTGCAGGAATGGCAATGCAACCGCCATTGGGCGCGGCCCGCACTGCATGCCGATGACGGCCCGGTGCCGAATTATGTGACGCTGAAAGGCGGCGGGCGCGAGGTCGAGATCGGCGCCTTCCTGTCCGAAGACGAGCGCAAGGCACTTTATGACGAACTGCGGGCCAGGCTCAGACCCGCGTGAAACGGATCAGCACTGGCCGTTCGACGACGCGCAAAGGTGGTCCTTGACCATCGGGCCAACCTTGCCGAAATCCATCCGGCCGGTATAGCGGGACTTCAACTCACCCATGACTTTGCCCATGTCGCGGATCGAACCCGCACCAGTAGACGTGATGGCGGTCTGGATCGCCTTGGCGACCTCGTCCTCGTCCAGCTGCTTGGGCAGGAATTCCGCAATGATCTCGACCTCTCGGGTTTCGCGCTCGGCCAGGTCCAGCCGCCCGCCCTCTTCATAGGCGCGCGCGCTTTCCTGCCGCTGTTTGGTCATTTTGCCAAGGATCGCAAGCACATCGGCCTCGTCGCAGCCGGTCGCCTCTTCGGCACCGGCGCCACGTGCGGCGATGTCCTTGTCCTTGATCGCCGCGTTGATCAGCCGGAGCGTCGACACGCGCTCGCTGTCCTTGTCCTTCATCGCTTGTTTCAGGGCCGCATTGACCCGAGACCGCAGATCCATCTGTTTGTCCATCCCCATGGAAACGCCAGACCCGACCATACCCAAAGAAAAACTCCGGCACAACCGGAAGCGGCATCATCTAACACGTTGAAATTCAACGATAGCCCAAAAAACCGGTGCTCTTGACCGGGACGCTGAACCCCCTTAGGAACAAGCCGGTTTACCCAATAGGAGAGTCGCGCCATGGCACACCCCGCCCCGTCAAAGCCCACCGCATGTCTGGCATTGGCGGATGGGACGCTGTTCTATGGCATGGGTTTCGGTGCGACCGGCCAGACCGTGGCCGAGCTGTGCTTCAACACCGCGATGACCGGCTATCAGGAAATCATGACCGACCCGTCTTATGCGGGCCAGGTCGTGACCTTCACCTTTCCCCATATCGGCAATGTGGGTGTGAACCCCGATGATGACGAAACCGCCGATCCGGTGGCCGAGGGGATGGTGGTCAAATGGGACCCGACCACGCCGTCGAACTGGCGCGCTGCGGAAGAGCTGAAAGATTGGCTGACTCGGCGCGGGCGCATCGCCATCGGTGGCGTCGACACGCGGCGCCTGACCCGCGCGATCCGCCAGCAGGGCGCGCCACATGTAGCGCTGGCCCATGACCCCGAGGGCAATTTCGACATCGCCGCCCTCGTCGCCTCCGCCCGCGCCTTTACCGGGCTCGAAGGCATGGATCTGGCCAAGGAGGTCACCTGCGCGCAATCCTATCGCTGGGACGAGATGCGCTGGGCCTGGCCCGAGGGCTATGCCCGGCAAGAAGACCCGCAGCACAAGGTGGTCGCCATCGACTACGGCGCGAAGCGCAACATTCTGCGCTGCCTTGCTTCGGCGGGCTGCGATGTCACCGTCCTGCCCGCCACAGCAAGCTCGGCCGAGGTTCTGGCCCACAAGCCCGACGGCGTGTTCCTGTCCAACGGACCCGGCGATCCGGCGGCCACTGGCGAATACGCGGTGCCGATGATCCGCGAGATCCTCGAAGGCACCGATCTGCCTGTTTTTGGCATCTGCCTTGGCCACCAGATGCTGGCGCTGGCGCTTGGCGGTGAAACGGTCAAGATGAACCACGGCCATCACGGTGCCAACCACCCTGTGAAGGACATGGAAACCGGCAAGGTTGAGATCACCTCGATGAACCACGGCTTCGCGGTGGATGCGCAAACCCTGCCCGAGGGCGTGGTCGAAACCCACCGCTCGCTCTTTGACGGCTCGAATTGTGGTATCCGCATGGCCAACAGACCGGTCTACTCGGTGCAACACCACCCCGAGGCGTCACCCGGACCGCAGGACAGCTTCTACCTCTTCGAACGATTCGCCAGCGCGATGTCCGCCCGCAAAGCGGCAAGCTGACACGCCCCAGACGTATTTAACCCTGCGTTAACCTTGGTAAGAGAGCCTGCCATCCGGGGGCTTTGCCGAGGAACGTGATGAGCGATCTGAAATTGAACTTTCAGCGGACGGCCGAGGCCGTTCTCTCCACTGCGCCGCATGTGCCACTGGGGCGTATTCTGGTCAGGAACGGCGCGATCACCCATGCACAGCTTCACGCCGCGCTTGAGCTGCAATTGCGGCTGAACGCCCCGATTGGCGAGATCATCGTCGCCGAAGGATGGGCCGGTGAGGATCAGGTGCACGCCGCCTTGGTCGAGCAACGCGGCCTCGCGATGGTCGACCTGTGCCGCGACCGGCCCGAACCGTCGCTCTGGGATCTGCAGCCGCGCGAGTTCTGGCAGCGAACGCGCAGCGCGCCCTTCAAACGGTCCGGGGCGTTCCTGCAGGTGGCAACCGGACGCCCGGACCGCTTTGCCGAGGTTGAGGCTGGATTTGCTGAAACCGGCCTGATCCCGCAGCCGGTGCTCGGCCGTGCCGCCGCAATCGACGCCGTGTTCGCTGATCACTTCGCAGCCCCTTTGGCGCATCGGGCGGAAACCCGGGTCGCGCCCGATTTCAGTTGCCGCGGCTATGGCAGAACCTACGGGCTGTTGGGCGGTGGCGCGCTAGCTGCTCTCGCCACAATCGCGTCGATTGCGCCCGCAGCGCTGGCCGTTGCCGCCTTCGCCGCCGCCTGCCTGACCTTGCTGCTTTTCTTTACCCTGCGCTGTGTCGGCTTCCTGGCCCATATCCTGGCCCCGCCCGCCAAACCCGATGGCAACCCCATCCGGGCGAAGCTGCCGAAGGTATCGGTCATCGTAGCGCTCTACAAGGAGCGCGAGATCGCAAATGCACTGATCCGGCGGCTTGGCCGCCTGACCTATCCAAAGGCGTTGCTCGATGTGATCCTTGTGCTTGAGGCCAAGGACGAGGTCACGCGCGCCGCGGTTGAAAACCTCGTCCTGCCCCACTGGATGCGGATTCTGGAGGTGCCGGATACCGGTGGCCTGACCACCAAACCGCGCGCGCTGAACTATGCGCTGGACTTCTGCGCCGGTGAAATCGTCGGCGTCTGGGATGCCGAGGACGCGCCCGAACCCGACCAGATTGAAAAGGTGGTGCAACAGTTTGACCGGGCCGGTGCCGATGTTGCCTGCCTGCAGGGCATTCTGGATTATTACAATCCGCGCACCAACTGGCGCGCGCGCTGTTTCACCATCGAATATTGCAGCTGGTTCCGCGCCGTGATGCCCGGCATCGCCCGGCTGGGGCTGGTGGTGCCGCTGGGTGGCACCACGCTGTTCATGCGCAAAACCGCGCTGGAAGAGCTTGGCGGCTGGGATGCCCACAATGTCACCGAAGATGCCGATCTGGGGGTGCGGCTGTGCCGGGCGGGCTATCGGACCGAGTTCATCCGCACCACAACTTATGAAGAGGCAAACCACCGGCTCTGGCCCTGGGTCAAGCAACGCTCGCGCTGGCTCAAAGGGTTCATGATCACCTATCTGGTGCATATGCGGGCCCCGCGCCAGCTATGGCGTGATCTGGGTATCTGGCGCTTTCTGGGGTTGCAGGCCTTTTTTCTCGGCACGCTGGGGCAGTTCCTGTTGGCACCCGTGCTCTGGACCTTCTGGCTGGGCGCGCTGGGTGCGCCGGGCCCGTGGTTCGGGCTGATCGACGCGCAAGTGCTGACCATCGCTGCGACATTGCTGTTGGCGGTCGAAGGGATCAGTTTCGCCATCGCCGCCACCGCCCTGTCCGCATCAGGCCGACGCTTTCTGCTGCCCTGGATTATGACAATGCCGCTGTATTATCCTGCGGGCGTCGTCGCCGCCTACAAAGCACTCTACGAACTAGCGGTGAAACCCTATTTCTGGGACAAGACCCAGCACGGGCAGGCGGTCGAGGGCGTTACACCTTAAGGTCGTGACCCTAAATGCGTTCGCGCTCATCCGCATCCTGCTTGAGCCGGGTGACAAAGGCGACCGAGATATGGTCCTTGAGCGCGCGGCCGGCCGCCTCTTCGTCTCGCGCGGCAATCGCTTCGACGATGGCCTTGTGTTCCGCTTGGGCGATCTCGCCCCGGCCCTGCGCGGCCAGCGAGGTGGTCGCCATCAACGCCATGGTGCGGTGCACCAGATCCAGCTGCTGCACCAGATAGCGATTGTGCGAGGCCAGGTGGATCTGCTCGTGAAACCGCCGGTTCGCGCGGCTGAGCGCGGGCGGATCATCAACCAGCGCATCGTCGGCCTCGACCATTTCGCGTAGCACCCTGATTTCCTCTTCGGTGGCATGGCGTGCGGCAAGGCTGGCAGCCAGCCCTTCCAACTCGCTGCGCACGACGTAAAGCTCGGCCATCTGGTTGTGATCCAGCGAAGCGACGATCAGCGAGCGACCGTCGCGTTCCAGCAGCGATTGCGTCTCGAGCCGTTGCAACGCCTCGCGGATCGGGGTGCGCGACACACCGAAACGTTCCGCCAGATCGCTCTCCACCAAACGGTCACCGGGTTTGTACACCCCGACATCGATCGCTTCGAGGACCAGGTGATAGGCGTCTTTCTGATTGGAATGGGTGCGGTTCATGCAAGCGGCTTTCCTTGTTCGGACCTGTCTAGCGCCCCCGGCACCCGCCAATCAAGCCAAAGCGTTGAAAAGGGGCGCCGACTGGCCTAAACCCGGCCCCATGGTCAGGCACAATTTCTCACATGTGGCGCATTGGGTGTTCGATCTGGACAACACTCTCTACCCGCCGCAGATGCAGCTCTTCGATCAGATCGAAGTGCTGATGACGCAATATGTGATGCGGGCGCTCTCGGTCAGCGAGGCCGAGGCCGACCGGCTGCGCAGCCATTACTGGCACACCTATGGCACGACGCTGGCGGGGCTGATGCGCGAGCATGATCTGGACCCGGACCCCTATCTGCACGCGGTCCACCAGATCGATACCACCCATATGGAGCCCGACACGGAACTGGCCGCACATATCAGTGGGCTGCCCGGACGGCGCATCGTCTATACCAACGGGTCTGCACCCTATGCCGAACGCGTGCTTGCCGCGCGCGGGCTGAGCGGACTGTTCGACGCGATCTACGGCGTCGAACATGCGGGCTATCGCCCCAAGCCCGAGCGCGCCGCGTTCGAGGCGATCTTTTCCCGGGACGGTGTCACCCCCGACCGCGCCGCCATGTTCGAGGATGACCCCCGCAATCTGGCAGCCCCCTATGAGATGGGCATGCGCACCGTTCATGTCGCCCCCACCCGCGCCGAGGCGCTCCACATTCATCACCATACCGACGACCTGACGGGGTTTCTGGCAAGGCTGGTCTGAAATGGACCCATAGCGACACTGTGTGCCGCGTGCAGTTGCGCGGGGTTTGCTAGTCTGTGTAAAAAGATGCATCAGAGAGGTTTCTTATGAGCACTACAACATCCCCCACCCCGCATTCCTTCTGGCGCCGCCTGGCGATGGCGCTCCCGTTTGGTGCTGGCATCGTCGGGCAGATCGACGCCGGGACGCTGGATCGCGGAGCGGTGAAGGCCTGGGGTCTGGTGATTGCGGGCGTGGCGATCTGGGGATGCTCGATTGCCCTTTTCGGCGTGCTTGGCCTCTATATCCCGGCGCTTATCATGGTGCCGGTGATCTGGGCCATCCTGCTCATTATCACCCTGGGATAAGCACCGGGACAGCTTGTCGCTTGGCCTTGACCGGCGGCGCGGATTACAGTCCGCCCGAACGGAGGCCTGCGCGATGACCCAAACCTGCGATATCCTGATTTCCGGCGGCGGCATCGCCGGCCTGACCGCTGCCGCCGCCTTTGGCGCGGCAGGCTTTGACGTGATCTGCGTCGACCCGACCCCGCCGGTGACCGAACGCGACGCTGCGGGCTCGGACCTGCGCACCACCGCGTTTCTGCAGCCGGCGCAGGCGCTGCTGGAACAATGCGGGCTCTGGGCGCGACTGACGAATCATGCCGCCCCGCTGCAAATCATGCGGATCGTCGACGCGGGCGGCGAGGTGCCGGAACCGCGCATCGTGCGCGATTTCAACGCCGCCGACATCTCCGATCAGCCTTTTGGCTGGAACCTGCCGAACTGGCTGCTGCGCCGCGAGATGATCGCCCTGCTGACCGAGTTGCCGAATGTCGATTTCAGGCCCGGCACCGGCACAACCACGCTCTTTACCCGGACCAGCGAGGCGCGGGTGGGTTTGAGCGATGGCAGCCGCCTCCGCTGCAAGCTTGTCATTGCCGCAGACGGGCGCAACTCGCCCATGCGCGAGGCCGCCGGAATTAATGTGAAAACCACGCGCTACGGGCAAAAAGCGCTGGCCTTTGCCGTCACCCACGCGACACCGCACAAAAATGTCTCGACCGAGATCCACCGCTCGGGCGGGCCGTTCACCATGGTGCCGCTGCCGGACTGGCAGGGATCGCCTTCATCCGCGATTGTCTGGATGGAGCGCGGGCCGGTGGCACAAGATCTGCTTGCGATGCCCGATACGGCCTTCGAGGCTGCAATGACCGAACGCTCCTGCGGGTTGCTCGGGCCGCTGAAACTGGCCTCGCGCCGCACGATCTGGCCGATCATCAGCCAATCCGCGACGCGGCTTGCAGGTGAACGGATCGCGCTGATGGCCGAGGCTGCCCATGTGGTGCCGCCGATCGGCGCGCAGGGGCTGAACATGTCGCTGAACGATCTGCGAATCTTGCTGGACCTGGCCGAGGCGCATCGCAACGATCTCGGCAACGCCGCCATGCTTGATGCCTATCACAAGGCGCGCATCCGAGACGTGGAATTGCGGGTCACCGGGATCGACCTGCTGAACCGCGCCTCGATGGTCGAGGCGCAGCCGTTGCGTGATGCCCGTGCCCTGGGTCTGGACACGCTCTATGCCCTGCCCGCCGTGCGCCGCACGTTGATGCAGATGGGGCTGGGTGTGCGCTGAACGGGTCTTACAGAACCTTGTCCAGCACCCGCTTCAACCGCGCAATGGTGCCGTCCACATCATAAAGCTTGTCGAGGCCGAACAGCCCCAGCCGGAAAGTGCTGAAGCCTTCGGGCTCATCACATTGCAGCGGCACGCCAGCGGCGATCTGCATGCCTTCGGCGGCGAATTTCTTGCCGCTCTTGATGTCGGGGTCACCGGTATAGCTGACCACCACCCCCGGCGCGCCGAACCCGTCGGCGGCAACCGAGGTAGCGCCCTTGTCCTTGAGCAGCGCCCTCACGCCAGTGCCCAACGCCCATTGCGCTTCGCGCAGTTTTTCAAAGCCATAATCGCGGGTCTCGACCATCGTGTCACGGAAGGCTTTCAGTGCATCTGTTGGCATGGTGGCGTGATAGGCATGACCGCCATTCTCATATGCCGCCATGATCTCGCGCCACTTCTTGAGGTCGACTGCGAAGCTGTCCGACGTGGTTTCCTGAAGGCGCTGTTCGGCACGCTCTGACAGCATCACCAGCCCAGCACAGGGCGACGCGCTCCAGCCCTTTTGCGGGGCCGAGATCAACACATCGACGCCGGTGGCTTTCATGTCGATCCAGATGCAGCCCGAGGCGATACAATCCAGCACCATCAGCGCGCCCACTTCATGGGCTGCGCTGGCCAGCGCGGTCACGTAGTCATCGGGCAGGATCACCCCGGCCGAGGTTTCCACATGCGGGGCAAAGACCACATCCGGCTTTTGCTCGCGGATCGCAGCCACAACCTCGTCGATGGGAGCCGGTGCAAAGGGCTGCGGGCTGGCATTGCCAGTCTGACGCGCCTTCATCACCGTGGCACTCGCGGTCAACTCGCCGGTTTCGATGATCTGGCTCCAGCGATAGGAAAACCAACCATTGCGCACGACCAGAATATTTGCACCGCGCGCAAACTGACGCGCGACGGCCTCCATCCCATAGGTGCCGCCACCAGGGATCACCGCTACACCATCGGCGTTATAAACCGATTTCAGCAGTTCCAAGATGTCGCGCATCACCTGCTGAAAATCAGCGGACATATGGTTGAGCGAGCGGTCAGTGAAAACAACGGAGAATTCCTCGAGCCCGTTGGGGTCGACAGTATCAAGCAGTGCAGGCACGGCAGCTATCCTTCTGATATTTTCAGCCTGTAGATACCGGCCGATTGACGCTGGGGAAACCTGCAAACGCGAATCTCGACAGAAAACTCCCCAGCTTCCCTTAGCATCGCGGCCGCATGAACGATCTAACAAAAACGTCAAAATCAACCATGGAATAGGTGCTTCCCCAAGGGCATGACGCCAATTGGGGTCAATTTAACTTTACACCATAAGATGTTTGCGAACAAATTGGCACACGCAAGGAAAGATAAGGTCGTAGCCAGTTGCAGGAACGTAAAAGAACCAGCTTCCAAGCGGTTCGCCAGTTGGTACAGAGCAGGATTGAAAAGGGTATCTGGCCGCAAGGCACATTGCTTCCCACCGAGTCAGATCTGGCCGAGGAATTCGGCTGCGCCCGTGCGACAGTGAACCGCGCTTTGCGGGAACTTGCCGATGGCGGCTTTGTGGAACGCCGCCGCAAAAGCGGAACACGGGTTACAACCGCGCCAGTCAAGCTGGCGAAGTTCGAGATCGCGCTGGTGCGCAAAATGGTCGAAGAGCAGAACGCAACCTACCGGTACACGCTGGTAAGCCATTCGATCGATCCCGCGCCGGCCTGGCTCAGTTCGCGGCTAGGCCTGCTGCCCGATCGCCGCGTCCTGCACGTGCTCTGCATGCATTATGCCAATAACCACCCCTTCCAGTTCGAGGAACGCTGGGTCAATCTGGATGTGGTCCCTGAGATCGAACAGGCCGACCTTTCTCAGGCAGGCCCGAATGAATGGCTGCTGGCCTATGTCCCCTTCACCGATGCCGAGATGATCCTGTCCTCGGTGCCAGCCGATGCCCGCATAGCCGAGTTTCTGGCGACCTCGGCAGGCACCTCCGTGATGCAGATCGAGCGGACCACCTGGAAACAGGGAGTCCCGGTCACCTTCGTGCGGATGACGCACCATTCGGGCTTTCAGGTCCGGGCGCGGTACTGACCCCGATCGGGCCGGGTAGTCGTTCTTCGCTCAGCAATACATTTGCCTCAACGTCTCCGGCACCGGGCAGTGTCATGATCCGGCGGCGCAGCACCCGTTCGAAATCAGCCAGATCGCGGGCAACAATCCGCAAGCGATAATCATAAAGCCCCAGAACATGTTCCACGGTCTGCACCTCTGGGATTGCAGAGACCGCACGTTCGAAATCCTCCAGGCTGACCTGCCCCTTACGCGCCAGCTTGACACCCAAAAAGACCGTCACGCCAAATCCCAGCGCCTCGGCATTCAGCCGCAACCGACGGCCCTTGATCGCACCGCTTTCGTGCAACCGCTTGATACGGCGCCAGGCGGCGGGCTGCGACAGGCCAAAACGCCGGCCCAGCGCGCCCGCGCTTTGGGTGGCATCCTGGGTCAGTGCGTGCAGCAGCTTGCGGTCCATCTCGTCAAACTCGATCATACCGGCAGCGCCTCGTCCCGCTTCACCCGTGCGATATGCATCAGCGCCTCGATATCGGCGATATGCGGCAGTGTCAGAATGCGGTCGCGATAGATCTGCTGGTAGTGCGACATGTCCCGCGCGATGACAGAAAGCCGCACATCGACCCGGCCGAGAAAGGTCTGGATCTCGATCACTTCGGGCACTTGACGCGCCTGTGCGGTAAACTCATCAAAGGCGCGCGCCTGCGTCTTGTCCAATGTCACCCGCAGCGAAACCTCAACCGCATAGCCCAGCGCCGTCCAGTCGATCACCGCCTCCTGCCCCTGGATGATCCCGTTCGCCTCCATCTTCTCGATCCGTCGCCAGCAGACGCCCGAGGTGATCCGGCACCGCTCGGCCAGTTCAGAAGTAGACAGGCTGGGATCGGCCTGCAGGTAGCGAAGAATGCGTCTGTCGATATCGTCAAGCATGATTTATTCATTATCATTTACTTTCGCGAATGAAAATCTCTCCTGGTGTGCAAAATAGCAGCAATCCCCCCTCCACTCCCATGGGTGTGTGACCTAAAACAGCGCCAGACATTCTAATGGAGGAACGCCGATATGCGCGTCTATTACGATCGCGACTGCGACATCAACCTGATCAAGGACCTCAAAGTGGCCATCCTGGGCTATGGCAGCCAGGGCCACGCCCACGCGCTGAACCTGCGCGACAGCGGCGCCAAAAACCTTGTTGTCGCCCTGCGGGAAGGGTCTGCCTCGGCCAAGAAAGCCGAAGGTGAAGGTCTGCAGGTCATGGGCATCGCGGAAGCGGCGGCCTGGTGCGACGTGATCATGTTCACCATGCCCGACGAATTGCAGGCCGAGACCTACAAGAAATATGTGCATGACAACATCAAGCCGGGTGCCGCCATCGCGTTCGCCCACGGCTTGAACGTGCATTTCGGCCTGATCGAGCCGAAAGAGGGTATCGATGTCATCATGATGGCCCCCAAGGGCCCCGGCCACACCGTGCGCGGCGAATATGTCAAAGGCGGCGGCGTGCCCTGTCTGGTGGCGGTCGACAAGGACTCAACCGGCAAGGCGCTGGAAATTGGCCTGTCCTACTGCTCGGCCATCGGTGGCGGCCGTTCGGGCATCATCGAGACCAACTTCCGCGAGGAATGCGAAACCGACCTGTTCGGCGAGCAGGCGGTTCTGTGCGGCGGCATCGTCGAGCTGATCCGCATGGGCTTTGAAACCCTGGTCGAGGCAGGTTACGCGCCCGAAATGGCCTATTTCGAATGCCTGCACGAAACCAAGCTGATCGTCGACCTGATCTATGAGGGCGGTATCGCCAACATGAACTACTCGATCTCGAACACCGCTGAATATGGCGAATATGTCTCGGGGCCGCGGGTACTGCCTTATGACGAAACCAAGGCGGCGATGAAGGGCATCCTGCGCGACATCCAGACCGGCAAGTTCGTACGGGACTTCATGCAGGAAAACGCAGTCGGCCAGCCCTTCTTCAAAGGCACCCGCCGTCTGAACGACGAGCACCAGATCGAGCAGGTCGGCGAGAAACTGCGCGGCATGATGCCGTGGATTTCCGCCGGCAAGCTGGTGGATCAGGAAAAGAACTGATCCGGCCTGCTGTTGTGGCATCCTGACGGGCGGGCCTTTTGGTCCGCCCTTCGTTTATCCAGAGACGCTCACAGTTCGATCCACATCGAAGCATAGCTTGTTGACCGCCTGAGCCAGCCGGTTCAAAACCGACTGCACGGCATAAGGAGCCCCAATGACGCAATCCCCCGACATCACCACAAAAAGCTGGCTGATGATAGCAACGCTGGGGTTGGTCTGGGGGGCGACGTTCATGGTGATCGAGTTGGCCCTGCGCGGGATCACCCCGTTCTGGCTTGCCACTGCGCGGATCAGCTTTGCGGCGCTGCTGACGCTTGCGATCTGGCAGATGATGGGCGGTCGCATCTGGCTTGGCGAAAGCAGCGCCTGGGGTGCGCTGGCGGTCACCGGTGTGCTAAGCACCGCCCTGCCCTTCATGCTGCTCAGTTGGGGACAGCAATATGTGACCAGCGGATTTGCCGGGGTCTCGATGGCAGCGGTGGTGCTGATGGTTCTGCCGCTGGCGCATGTCTTCGTGCCCGGAGAACGCATGACCCAGCGCCGGGTGCTGGGCTTTCTCATCGGTTTTGCCGGAGTGGTGGTGCTGATCGGCGGACAGGCCTTCGACAGCACCGGTGCACGGTTTGAGGGCTGGGGCCGCCTTGCTTGCCTGTCGGCCGCAGCCTGTTATGCGACCAGTTCGGTGATGATGCGTAAACTGCCCGCGATCGACCCTTACGCGCTGGCCGCGCTGCAATTGAGCATCGGGGTTTGCGTTGTTCTGCCGGCGGCGCTGGCTGTTGAGGGTCCGCCACCGCTGCCCTCTGGCGAAACGCTGTTTTATCTTGCACTGCTTGGCCTTGTGCCCACGGCGGCGGCCAACCTGTTGCGTGTGCTGGTGATCCGCAGCGCCGGACCCGTTTTCATGGGGTTGACGAATTACCAGGTGCCGCTCTGGTCGGTCATTTTGGGTGCCGTTTTTCTACACGAACCCCTGCCCCATAGCCTTTTGTTGGCGATGATCCTGATCCTTGGCGGCATGGGCCTGAGCCAATATGGCGCACTGAAGCGACTCTTCTTCGCAGGGCGTTAGGCCACCGGAGCAGCGAATCCAACCGCCTGTTCGACCGCGCCCACAACCGATCTGACGCTCTCTTCCAACAGCGCCTCATCCTCGCATTCGGCCATCACACGGATCAGCGGTTCGGTGCCGGATTTGCGGATCAGCAGACGGCCTTTGCCGGTCAGCGCTGCCTCGGCGTCGCTGATTGCGGCTTTGACCGCCGCCAAGTCCAGCGGCGCCTGCCCCTCGGCAAAGCGTACATTGCGCAAGAGTTGCGGCACCGGCTCGAACCGGCGCGCCAATTCCGATGCGGGTTTGCCACTGCGCACCATTTCGGACAGGAAATGCAGCCCCGCCATCAGCCCGTCGCCGGTGGTGGCAAAATCGCTCATCACGATGTGACCCGATTGCTCACCGCCCAGGTTGAAGCCACCCTCGCGCATGCGTTCAACCACATAGCGATCACCGACCGCCGTGCGTTCCAGCCTGATGCCTTGCACCACCAGATGCCGCTCCAGCCCCAGATTGGACATGACCGTCGACACAAGCGCCCCGCCCGACAGCATGCCATCGGCGTTCCAGCGCTCGGCTAACAAGGCCATGAGTTGATCACCATCGGCCACGGTCCCGGCCTCATCCACCAGAATCACTCGGTCCGCGTCACCATCCAGCGTGATCCCCACATCTGCCCCATGGGCCACAACTGTCTCGGCGGCGGCCTCGGGATGAGTTGAACCGCATCCAAGATTGATGTTCAGACCGTCGGGCGCCACACCAACCGGAATGACCTCGGCCCCTAATTCCCAAAGGATCTCTGGCGCGGCCCGGTGTGCCGCGCCGTTTGCACAATCGATCACCACCTTGAGCCCATCCAGACGCAACGCGCGCGGCAGCGAAGATTTCACCCGCTCGCCATAGCGGAACCTTGCATCGTCGACCCGGCGCGCGCGGCCGATATTATGCGCCTGCGCCGGTTGCACACCGGCCTCCAGCAACGCCTCGATCTCTTCCTCGGCCTGATCGGACAGTTTGAACCCGTCCGGGCCGAAGAACTTGATGCCATTGTCTTCGGCCGGGTTGTGACTGGCCGAGATCATCACACCCAGATCGGCGCGCATCGACCGGGTCATCAAGCCTACGGCGGGCGTGGGCACCGGGCCCAGCAACAACACGTTCATGCCGGTCGAAGTCAGTCCGGCGGTCAGCGCGTTTTCGAACATGTAGCCCGACAGCCTTGTATCCTTGCCGATGACCACGCGGTGAACGCCCTTGGCATCACGCCGGAAGTACCGACCGACAGCCGCACCAAGGCGCAACGCCAGATCGGCGGTCATCGGATGGGTGTTGGCGGTGCCCCGCACCCCATCTGTTCCAAACAGTTTCCGCATCCTGCCCCTCGCCGATAGTTCTTGTTTCGCTGCCCGAAATTAGCGGACCGCGGACCACAGGCGCAAGGCCTGAGCGGTCTCGGTCACGTCATGCACGCGAATGATCTGCACCCCCTGCGCCAGCGCGGCCAGCGCAACGGCGATCGAACCGGGTGCGCGCGCGTCAGCGCGCGGTTCCTGCGCAATGGTGCCGATGAAGCGTTTTCGCGACGCGCCCAGCAGGATCGGCACGCCCAAATCGTGAAAGAAGCCGATATTGCGCAACAGCGCCAGGTTATGGTCAAGCGTCTTGCCAAAGCCGATGCCGGGATCGGCCACGATCTGGTCACCCGGTATACCCGCGCCTGCCAGATGGACGATCCGGTTCCTCAGAAAATCGAACACATCCAGCAGGACATCGTCATAATGCGGATCGTCCTGCATCGTTTCCGGGTCGCCTTGCGCATGCATCACGCAGACCGGAACGCTGCGTGCCACGCTCAGCGGTGCGAGATCGGAGTCGAAGGTAAAGCCCGACACGTCGTTGACCATACCCGCCCCCGCATTCAGCGCGGCTGCGGCGACCTCGGATTTTCGGGTGTCGATGGAAATCAAAGTGTCACTCTCAGCAGCAATCGCCGATATGATCGGCGCGGTGCGCGCAATCTCGGTCTCGATCGGCACGAAATCAGCGCCGGGCCGGGTGGATTCGCCACCAACGTCCAGAATGCTGGCGCCATGTGCAACCATCTGCCGCGCGGAGGCGCGCGCAGCCTCGACCGTGGCATGTTGGCCGCCATCCGAGAAACTGTCCGGCGTGGCGTTCAGGATGCCCATGATATGCGGCCCACCCATGTCCAGACCGGCGATCGGTTCACGGGCACCCGACAGTCGCGCCTGCACATCCTCGGCCAGATCATGCGCCGCGACCACACGGGGACCGGCTTGCCGCGACAGGATCTCGACATGGGTAAACCAAAGCGGGCCACCTGCCAGCGGCAGCGCATTCGCCGGGCGCGCGGGACCGTGCTGGACAATCGGCCGGTGATACTCGGTCACAGGTCTGCCTGGTCTACCGGGCTGTGGCGCAGCAACACGTCGGCCTCGACCGGCAGGTCCGCCCCGATCACCAGCATCTCACCCGCCTCGAAAGTCGCGGCAAACCAGGCAGCCAGTGCAACCGCGTCCGAGGGATGCGCCGAAGGGCCATCCACGGCGTCCAGAACGATCTTTGACGGCGCCCAGACGCTGATCTGGCCGTTCTTCATCGCCCAGTCCAGCTCGGTCCGGGTCGAAACAACGACGCAGCGCGGATCGTGCGCCGCCAGCACCCAGGCGTTCTGTTCTATGGCCAGCAGATCGATCCGCCGCTGAGTCATGGCATGGCCGGTCTGCGGCGCAGCCAGATCCGAGGGCCCGACACACAGGATCAGCGGACGCGCGCGCGCCTCCATCTGGTCGATCCAGCCGGTCAGATGCGGCGAAGCGATGGCCGCGTTCGACAGGTAGACCAGACGCGGATGCGGACGGTCTTCTTCCTGCGGCTCGCTTTGCACCTTATCGCGGGCGCGCACGATCTCGACCCCCAGCGCACCGGGGCCACGGTCCAGCTTCTCGATGCGCACAAAAGCGCGCACCGCCTGCGGTTCCAGCAGGATCCGTTCGGCGACCCGTTCGGCCAGCGTTTCGAGCAGGTTCAGCCGCTCTTCCGACAATTCATGCGCAATCGCTTCGGTCACCCGGTCATAGGACAGGATCCGGTCGACATCATCGTCAATCGGCCCGGTCAGAGGCGTCACCTCGACCACAACATTGAAGCAAATGCGTTGGGTGTTGCCACGTTCGGCCTGAAACGCCCCGATCTCGACCTCGACAATGTGGTCGCGCAGGGAAATCCGGTCGAGCGGCGCACGGGGTGCCGTGGCCTCGGACCGTTCCGAGGGATGCGCAAAGGCAAGGCGGATTTCAGAACTCATGAGAGGGTCCTTCGGCTATGGGCAATCACCGGTTCGGCGGGCTATAGCAGCCCGCGCGCGGTTACGCCAGCATAGGAACCCGGCCCGACACCGGAAATCGCGATCCCGCGCCTGCGGTTCGAAACCGCCTGCCTTGACGCGTCACATCAGCAGGCCATTTCAGCCTGCTGATTTCCGAAGGTTTCAGTTGCTCGCGGTGCGATAGTTGTGGCGGTAGAACAGGTGCACGCCGATCTTCGCCGTCCGCTTGTAGACGCGCGCCCATTTCGGGTTGACCGAGGTGGTGTGATAGTGCGTTGCACCATCGGTCAGACTGCCCGACACGCCGTCAATGGCGGCACGCGCGATTTTGGACACACGCGCATAGGCCTGCTTTTCGGCGATGACTTCCTTGTGCCCGTCGCAGGTATAGGTGAACTGGCACTGGTATTTGCGACCAGTACCCTGATTGATCACGCCACAGACAGAGTCAGGAAAGCGGCTACTTTCGACGCGGTTCAGAATGACCTCGGCCACGGCAAACTGCCCTTTGACTGTCTCACCGCGCGCCTCGAAATAGAGAGCCTCGGCCAGGCATTGCCAGTTCTGGTCGCCCTCGGCCTTGGGGCGCTCGTCCACCCAGGCACGCGAATAGGTCACCTCGACCGGACGCGCCTTGGGCTGCACGTAGGTCAGGTATTTGCGAAACTGCGATCCGGGCAGCGTGTCGAGAGACGCTTGCTCATGTTCGATCAACGAGGAAAGCCCCGTATCGGACGCAGAAACATTAGGCAGCAGCACAGCCGCCGCCAGAGCGGCCGTCTTCATAAATCGGTTCATTTCTAAAACCCCACCAGGTTTATAACGCGCGCTTACCGATCCCCCCGAAAAGCAAACGCAGGCTGCCCTCTAGCCCAGAGTTCGGCGCAGGTCCAGTTCGCAAAAAATTGCAAGCGTTAAAGCAGTGGAATCTTGCCGATGGCAAAAATCCACCGATTATACGCACCCGCAATATCTTGTGGGCAGCTAGCGGCTATCACCCACCTGATGGGAAATCGCCAATTGGGCTGCGGCCAATCGTGCCACCGGCACACGGAAGGGCGAACAAGAGACATAATCGAATCCCGCCGCCCGACAAAAAGCAATTGATTCGGGGTTTCCGCCATGTTCGCCGCAGACAGACAGGGTGATTCCGGGTTGCGATTCGCGCCCTCTCTGCACCCCAAGCTGCAGCAGTTCGCCCACCCCGTCGGTGTCCAGAACGTGAAACGGATCTTCGGTGAAGACGCCCTGATTGACATAGGCCGACATGAACCGGCCCGCATCGTCGCGCGACAACCCGTAGGTCATCTGGGTCAGGTCGTTGGTGCCGAAGCTGAGGAAGGCGCAATGCGGCGCGATCTCGTCGGCCCGCAGGCAGGCGCGCGGGGTTTCAACCATCACGCCAAGCCGGTAATCGAAATCCCGACCCTGTTCAGAGGCGACCGAGGCCGCCACCGCATCGATCCGCGCCTTGACCAGTTCGACCTCGCGACAGGCCGAGACCAACGGGATCATCACTTCGGGCACCACCGGTTCGCCCTTTTTGCTGGCTTCAAGCGTGGCCTCAAAGATGGCGCGCGCCTGCATGTCGTAGATCTCGGGCACGGTTACGCCCAGCCGCACGCCGCGCAGTCCCAACATCGGGTTGTATTCGCTCATCGCCGCGACCCGGCGTTCCACATCCGAGACCGGCAGGTCCAGCGCCTCGGCCAGTTCGCGCTGGCCAGTGCGGTTGGTGGGCAGGAATTCATGCAGCGGAGGGTCGAACAGGCGGATACAGACCGGCTTGCCCCCCATGATGCGGAACAGCTGCACGAAATCCTTGCGCTGGATCGGCAAAAGCCGCTCCATCACCGCGGCGCGGCCCCTGGGGGTCTGGGCGAAGATCATCTCGCGCATCACCGTCAGGCGACCCGGCTCAAAGAACATATGTTCGGTCCGGCACAGCCCGATGCCCTGCACGTTGAAATTCTGCGCCGTCTGCGCGTCGGCGGGCGTGTCGGCATTGGCCCGGATGCCAATATCGCATTCCGCCTCGGCCCAGCTCATCAGCGTCCGGAAACTGTCATCCAGCGCCGCCTCAAGCATCTGCGGCTGGCCCGCCAGCACCTGCCCCGAGGTGCCGTCGATGGTCAGCACATCGCCGGTCTTGAACACGCGCCCGTCCTGCGTCATCAGCTGCCGCTTCTTGGTCACGAAACGCAGGCCCGAAGCGCCGACGATGCACGGCAGACCCAAGCCCCGTCCGATCACTGCAGCATGGCTGGTCATTCCGCCCTTTTCGGTCAGCACGGCGGCGGCAGCATGCATGCCGCGCACATCTTCCGGAGACGTTTCGCGCCGCACCAAAATGCAGGGCTCGCCACGCGCGGCGCTGGCCTGCGCCTCGGCGGCAGTAAAGACGATCTGACCGGTCGCAGCACCGGGGCTGGCGGCGATGCCGGTGGTCAGCACGTCGCGTTCTGAATCCGGGTGAACCTGTCGGTGCAGCAATTCGTTCAGCGCGTGCGGATCGACCCGCATCAGCGCCTCTTGCGGCGGGATGATGCCATCTTCAGCCAACCGCACCGCAATCTGCACTGCCGCGCGCGAACTGCGCGTCACCCGCACCCCGTCCAGAATATGGGCATGGCCGTTTTCGATAACGAACTCGACCTGCATCTCTTCGCGCAACTTGCGGCGCATCAGTTCGGCATGCTGCTGAAGCTCGGCATATGCTTCAGGCGCGGCCTCTTCCAGCGAGGGGCCTCGGTCGTCGCGCGCCAGATAAAGCGCGCCGGTCCCGGCCCCCAGCGCATCGCGGCCCTGACTCTGGCTCAGATACCGGCCGGTGATCTGTGGTTGGCCAGTGGTGCTGCTGACCAGTTGCATCACACCCGAGCCACATTCGCCACGGCCCAGACCGGGGATCATCTCTTGCACCACAAGGCCAAGACCGGCATCGGCAGGCGCACCCTTGGCTTGCCGCAACAACCGCGCCGTGGTGCCATCCCAGGCGCGGGCCATTGATTTCAGCACAGCCGCCAGTTGCTCGCCCGGGTCCTGCGGAAAGCGTTCGTCTGTTTCTGCCTCATAGGCGTGCAGCGTTTCGCTCAGCCCTCGTTGGCCATCCTCCATCAGATCATCGAACACATCCGGGTCCAGCCGCGCCACATGCAGCGCATAGGTCTGTACGAAACGCAGATAAATCGCCGCCGCCGCATCGCCGCCCATCTTGTCGCTCAGATCCACATAGCGGGCATCGTTCATGCCCACATTCAGAACCGCCCCCGGCCCGCCCCAGTCAGGATCCTCGGAGGACGGACGCACGCAGAGCAGCGCCGTTGGGTCGAACTGTTCGAGGATACCAGCAATATCAGGCACATGGCCATCCGCGATCCCCTGCACCGTTTCGAAGGACAGAGCCACCGTGCGCGGCACTGGCATATCCAACCGCACCAACCGCTGCAGACATTTTGCCCGTCCGCCATGGGTGACGGTCGCCACCGGCGCATCGGGCGTGATCAACGTGGTATGCGGGTTATTCTGCACTGCGGCACCTTTTTTGCTTGGCCGCAGCATAAGAAGGTTTGGGATCGACGCAAGGGAGAGGTTGGGGATGCGTAGTTCTACGCATCCCCTGCCTGCTACCCTTCGATCCGGGTCAGATCGGCCACGCTGGAGCAGATCTCGCGGATCTGGCTGAGCAGGTTGAGACGGTTGCGGCGCAGCACGTCATTGTCGGTATTGACCTGCACCTCTTCGAAGAAGGCATCAATCGGCCCGCGCAATGCGGCCATCGCCGCCATCGCCGCTGAGAAGTCCTCGGCCTTGAGGGCCGGCGCGATCTTGGCCTGCCCGGCATCAAGCGCCGCAAACAACGCTTTTTCGCTGTCCGTCTCGGCGAATTTCACATCCGCACCATAGGAGTATTCGACCCCGTCCCTCTCCTCGGCCTGCGTCAGGATGTTATTGGCGCGCTTGAAGCCCTGAACGAGGTTCTCGCCATCCTCGGTCCTGAGCACTTCGTTCAATGCGCGGGCGCGTTTGACCAGCAAGGTCAGGTCGTCATTGCCCTCCATAGCGATACAGGCGTCGATGATGTCGTGGCGAATGCCCTCGTCGCGGAGGAATACCTTCAGGCGGTCGTGGATGAAGGACAGGAGATCGTTGGAGTTGCTTTCGATACGATCAGCGATAGATTTCAGTACCGAACCTTCCCCAAGATTTGGCTCGAACGGATGTGTTTCAGAATTCTTGATATGGTCCACAACAGTTCGAAACGCCGCCCCGAAAACGCCAAACTTAGAAATCGCTTCAAGCGTACTTTCAAGTGTATAGAGGTCCTGTTCATCACCAATTTCGCGCAACCGCGTGAGTTCATATTTGAGCAGTTCACTGTCGATGTACTGATCCAAACGCAGCGCCAATGACCCGCCAAGCACCAACCGAATGACGCCCAGCGCGGCGCGGCGAAGGGCAAACGGGTCCTTCGATCCGGTGGGTTTCTCGTCAATCGCCCAGAACCCGGTCAGCGTGTCCAACTTGTCGGCCAATGCCACGGTCACGGACAAAGGCGCGGTGGGCACGTCGTCTGAGGGGCCCAGCGGCGAGTAATGCTCCTGCGCCACGGCGGCCACGGCCGCGTCCTCGCCTGCGGCTTCGATGTAATAGCGGCCCATAAGCCCCTGAAGTTCGGGGAATTCATAGACCATCTCGGAACTCAGATCAGCCTTGGCCAAACGCGCGGCTTTCGCGGCCTGATCCGGGTCTGCACCGGTGATCGGGGCCAGTTCGCGGGCCAGCGATGCGATGCGCGCGATGCGTTCGGCCTGGGTGCCCAGCTTGTTGTGGAAGGTCACGTTTTCCAGCGAGCGCGTCCATTGCACCATGTCCGATTTGGCGATGCGCAGGTCGTTCTCCCAGAAGAACTTGGCATCAGCCAGCCGCGCCGAGAGCACCTTCTGATTGCCCGCCAGAATGGTCGCGCCATTATCCGCCGTCTCGCGGTTCGCCACGGTGATGAAGCGTTCGATCCGCCCCGTTTTGGGATTGCGGACCGAAAAGAACTTTTGATGCTCTTTCATCGAGGTCTGCAGCACCTCGGGTGGCAGGTCGAGGAATTCAGCGTCGATCTGCCCCATCAGCACCACAGGCCATTCCACCAGACCGGCGACTTCGGCCAGCAGACCCTTGTCTTCGACCAGTTCCAAACCGGCGGCGAAGGCCATGTTCTGGGCGTCAGCCCAGATATGGTCAGCCCGCTCTGATGGGGACAGCACCACATGGGCGCGCTTGAGCTTCGCCTCGTAATCCTCGAAAGAGGTGACAGAAAATTTCCCCGGAGCCATGAAACGATGGCCTTCGGTGCTGTCGCCCGCGGCTATGCCCTCGACCTCCAGCGGCACTACCTGCGTGCCCGCCTCGTCGCTGAGGATGCACAGGATCGAATGCAGGGGTCGCACCCAGCGCAAGGAACCGCGGCCCCAACGCATCGACTTGGGCCAGGGGAAGTTGCGGATCGTCGCCTCGAGCACCTCGGCGATGATCTCTGCGGCCGGGCGGCCCGGCTTTTCGATACTGGCGAAATAGACCGCACCCTTGGGCGTGTCGCGCTCTTCCAACTGGTCGCGGGTCAGGCCTGCACCGCGCAGGAAGCCCTCGATGGCCTTGTCGGGCGCGCCGACCTTGGGGCCTTTGCGCTCTTCGCGGATGGTCGGGCTTTCACCCAGCAGCCCCTGTACCGTCAGCGTCAGACGGCGCGGCGTGGTTAGCGCTACAGCGCCCGCATAGGTCAGACCTGCCTCGACCAGACCATCGGTGATGCGCTTTTTCAGATCCTCACCGGCGCGGGTCTGCATGCGCGCGGGGATTTCCTCGGAAAAGAGTTCTATC
This sequence comes from Ruegeria hyattellae, assembly GCF_041537925.1. Classification (NCBI taxonomy): domain Bacteria; kingdom Pseudomonadati; phylum Pseudomonadota; class Alphaproteobacteria; order Rhodobacterales; family Roseobacteraceae; genus Ruegeria; species Ruegeria hyattellae. The sequence goes on from NZ_JBGOSH010000001.1 coordinate 684,211, forward strand.
AGCAGGTCGGGCATGAGATCCTCAGAAATTCACGATCGTCTGGATGACGATGGCGTTGGCGATGTCCACAAAGAAGGCGGATACAAGGGGGAGCACGATGAAGGCAATAGGCGAAGGGCCATATCGCTTGGTGACCGCGGTCATGTTGGCGATGGCGGTGGGGGTCGCGCCCAGCGCAAAGCCGCCGAACCCCGCCGCCAGCACCGCCCCGCGATAGCCCGATCCCATCACCGGAAAGAGCACGTAGATCACAAAGAGGACGGTAAAGAGCGTTTGCGCGCTCAGCACAACAAGGATGGTCATGCCCAGCTCGGCAATGGTCCAGAGCTGCAGGCTCATCAGCGACATTGCCAGAAACGCGCCCAGCGCAAAGTCCGAGACCAGCGCCAGCGCAGGTGTGCGGCTGACCGGGACTGCATCAGGTGCCAGCCAACTGCGCAGGTTGGCGATCAGGATGGCGACGATCAGGCAGGGCACGAAGAGCGGCAGTTTCAGGCCGGCTTCGGCGATTGCGATATTCGCAAAATAGCCGAAGATGATCGCCAGATGCAGGTTGAGGATCACACGCATGAAGCCGATCGGTGTGATCGCGGCATCTTCTTTCTCTTCGGCAGGGACACCGACAGTAAGTTCTTCGTCCGGGCGGTCGGGGGTCAGGTTGTTGCGTTCAACCAGGAATTTCGCCACCGGGCCGCCCACCAGCGCGGCCAGCACAAGTCCGAGCGTCGCCACTGCAACACCCAGCTCGGTCGCGCCCTCAAGCCCGGTCACCGCGCCCACTTCGGGCGCCCAGGCGATCGCAGTGCCATGCCCGCCGATCAGCGCGGCAGAGCCGAACAGCACCCCGGACTGAACTGGAAAGCCAAAGGTGATGGCACCTAGCGCGCCGATCAGGTTTTGTGCAAGGATGGTGACGACTGTCAGAATCAGAAGCAAAATCAGAGGCTTGCCGCCCTTGATCAAGTCCGACAACCGGGCATTCAACCCGATGGCGGCAAAGAACAGCACCAGCAGATAGTCTCGGGTCTCCATCTCGAACGTGAACTCGATGCCAGCGATCAGGTAAATCGCCAGCGAAAAGCTTGCCGCCACAAGGCCGCCGCTGACCGCTTCGGGAATGTTGAAGCGGCGCAGGATTTCGATGCGGGCGTTCAGTTCGACCCCCAGCAGGAACACCGCCAGCCCCAGCGTCGCAGAGATCATGTCAGGAACAAGCAGGTTCATTTCGTTACCTCCGGTCGTGGCGGGCAGGCCTCGCCCACGACGGTGCCGTCATAGGCCTTTTTCCCGCAATCGTTCAGCACATGCCAGGCATAGCCCTGTCCGTCATCGGTGATGGCTACGACCCGATCGACGCCGTAATGGATGTTCTTGGTCGCCAGATAGCTTCGCGCCGTGCCATCTTCGAGCGCCGCTGCCAGTACAAGCCCGTCAAAGCATGCGAACCAACCCGGCGCGGTGAGTGGCTCTGCCCCCTCAACAGCGCGGTAGGTCGCGCTGAGCTCATCCAGGCTCAGAACGGTGTCGAAACAGGCCCGGTACCGGATCGGAGAGCTGTCGGCGTCGATCGCCTGAAACGCGCTGTAGGAAATGGCTTCAGGGGGTCCGCCCTCGATGGGCAGCAGGGCCACGTCCTGCCCGGGCTGCGGTTCCACATCATAATAGAAGCCGTAGATCTGCATGTAATACATCAGTCCGCCGGCGGCGGCGGCGCTGACAAGAATGACGATGGCGAGCAGCTTTCCCTTCATCTGTGGTCTCTTACCTCACGCAGCCTCTATCAACGCGCCGCGAAATCGGTCAGCATACCGGCCACAGGCAGCAATCACGGGCGTTAGCGTTTCATGGACAGCACATTCGTCATCTCGTTGTTCGGAGCGCTTTTTGCGATCATGAACCCGATCACCAACCTGCCGATTTTCCTGAGCGTCACCGAAGGGGCCAGCATCGCCGATCAGAAAAAAGTCGCGGTCAAGACCGCCACTTACAGCCTGATCATGGGTGGTGTGGTGGCGGTGGCGGGCAGCCAGATGCTGAACCTGTTCGGCATCAGCGTCGACGATTTCCGCGTCGCAGGCGGGTTGGTTGTGTTGCTGATCGCGCTCAACATGCTCAACGGCAATGAAAGCAGCTCGCATCACGGCACCGAAGGGGAAAAACAGAACTACCCGGCGCCCGAGACGGTCGCCTTTTACCCACTGACCTTTCCGATCATCGTTGGCCCCGGCACTGTGGCCACGCTGATTGTCTATGCCCATCAGGTTAAATCTTTGCTTCAGGTTACTGTTTTTGCAGCCATTTTTGTCGGCATGACGGTATTTGTCGGGCTGGTATTCTGGAACGCGGCCTCGCTGGCACGGTACCTGACCGGATCGGCCCGCGTCATCATGAGCCGGCTGATGGGCATGATACTGGCCACCATCGCCGTCAGCATGATCGTGGCTGGCCTCAAGGCGCTGCTGCCCGGGCTGGCATAGGCGGCCAAGCGGCATCAGGCCGCGTGCCCCCCTGCCGTGGTCTGCACGAATGCATCGGCGCATTGCTTGGCCAGCGCCCGCACCCGGCCGATATAGGCTTGCCGTTCGGTGACCGAGATCACGCCCCGCGCATCCAGCAGGTTGAAGATGTGGCTAGCCTTGATGCATTGATCGTAAGCCGGATGCGCCATCACGATGCGCTTGCCGGTCTTGGGGTCGTCTTGGCTCTGCGCCAGGATAGTGGCACATTCGGCTTCGGCCTCTTCGAAATGGCGCAGCAGGACCTCGGTATTGGCGACGTCGAAATTCCAGCGCGCGTATTCCTCTTCGGTCTGCTTGAAGATGTCGCCATAGCTCAGCGGGCTGGGGGATTGCGGATCGTTGAATGGCATGTCCATCACATGATCGACGCCCAGCACATACATCGCCAGACGCTCAAGCCCATAGGTCAGTTCGCCCGAGACAGGCGCGCAGTCATGCCCGCCGACCTGCTGGAAATAGGTGAACTGGCTGACTTCCATCCCGTCGCACCAGACCTCCCATCCCAGACCCCAGGCGCCCAGCGTCGGGCTTTCCCAGTCATCCTCAACAAAGCGGATGTCATGCAGGTCCATATCGATGCCGATGGCCTGCAGCGACCCCAGATACAGCTCCTGCAGGTCAGGCGGGCTGGGTTTGATCAGCACCTGGAACTGGTAATAATGTTGCAGCCGGTTCGGGTTCTCGCCATAGCGCCCGTCGGTGGGGCGGCGCGAGGGCTGCACATAGGCCGCCGCCCAAGGCATCGACCCCAACGCGCGCAGCGTGGTGGCCGGGTGAAAGGTGCCCGCGCCGACCTCCATGTCATAGGGCTGCAAAACGGCGCAGCCCTTTGAGGCCCAATAGGCCTGAAGCCGCAGGATAATCTCCTGAAAAGAGCGCGGTGCGCCGGATTTGTCTCTCATGGGCCTGCTTTCGTGAACGCGGGTGGGATCAACGCTTTCCTATGCAAGCAGCCCTGACCCGTCAACGGCCCTTCTGGACGTACCCGAAGGCGCACCTACCCGCCTGTCGTGCGAAGACCACACCCGCGACGGCGCATCATCGCAGGCATGGTGTTTGGGGTGTGTTCCCGCGTATGTTGCACGAAACAGACAAGAGCTAAGGCAAGAGTTCCCCCATGATCCGGTTTTTCGTCGCATTCCTCCTTGCGGTCACCTTTGGCCTGCGCGCCGCCACGGCCCAACAATCCGGCGCCGAGGGCGTCTGGGTCCAGATCGAAGCCCACTCCGATTTCCCGGTGGCAGAGCAGCGCGCGCAGTTCTTCTCTGGCAGTCTCGCCGATGTGCAGGGCTTTGCGCTGGGTGGCGGCTGGTACGGCATCGTGCTTGGCCCCTACACCCGCGCCGATGCCGAGCAGGTGCTGCGCGTCTACCGCGCCGAGCGCCAGATCCCCAGCGACAGTTTCATCACCTTCTCGCGCTCTTTGGGGCGGCAGTTCTGGCCGCAGGACGGCGCAACCGGCATCGTGACAGCCCCCACCTTGCCGACACCGACCCCTGCCGCACAATCACCTGTCGTGGTCTCGGACGAGACACCCGCCCAGGCGCGGCGCAGCGAACGGTTGCTGAACCGCGAGGAACGCCGCGGGTTGCAGACCGCGCTAAAGGCCGAAGGGTTCTACAATTCGACCATCGACGGGGCGTTTGGTCCCGGCACCCGCCGCTCGATGGCGGATTGGCAGAGCGTCAACGGCTATGAGCCCACAGGCATCCTGACAACCAGTCAACGCATCGTTCTGATGGACCAGTATAACGCCCCCCTGCTGAGCGTCGGCATGGCACGCCGCTCAGATGAAAAGGCCGGGATTTCGGTCGATCTGCCTTTGGGAGAGGTTGCCTTCAGCCGCTATGATCCACCGTTCGCCCATTATGATGCGCAAAGCGATCTGGGCGCGCGGGTCTTGCTGATCAGCCAGCAGGGTGAGCGGGCCGACCTGTTCGGGCTGTATGATGTGATGCAGACGCTGGAAATCGTGCCGTTGGATGGTCCCCGTCAGCGTCGGAAGGACAGCTTCACCATCGAAGGGCGCGGCAACGGCATCGTGTCTTATACCGAGGCCACCCTTCGCGATGGCCAGATCAAGGGTTTCTCGCTGATCTGGCCTGAGGGCGACGAGGGCCGCCGGGCGCGCGTGCTGCAAGCCATCAAGACCAGCTTTGCGCGTACCGATGGCGCGCTCGATCCGGCCGAGGGGGCAGAAGCAGCGCAAAGCGTCGATCTGGTTTCGGGGCTTGAAATACGCAAACCGCGCATCTCGCGTTCGGGCTTTTATGTGGACAGGTCCGGCGCGGTCCTTACCGTGACCGAGGCGGTGCAGAACTGCACACGGATCACGTTGGACAACACCTATCGCGCCGATCTCGTCAGCCAGGATTCAGGGCTTGGCGTCGCCATCCTGCGCCCGACCCAGCCACTGGCCCCGATGGCAGTGGCCGAACTGCACCCGGACGAGCCCAAGTTGCAATCGCCGGTTACGCTAGCGGGTTATTCCTATGAAGGCGTGCTGGGCGCCCCGACCCTGACCTTCGGCACGCTGTCCGATGTGGCCGGGCTGCGCGGAGAGGTCGAATTGTCGCGCCTAGCCATGGCCCCGCAGAAAGGTGATGCGGGCGGGCCGGTATTCGACACCGGAGGCTCGGTTGTGGGCATGTTGCTGCCCGATCCGGCCAATGGCCAGCAATTGCCCCGCGATGTGAGCTTTGCCGCAGATGCGCAGGCGTTGCGGAACGTGCTGGAGGAGTCAGGCCTGACGGTGGAAAATGCCTCGGACGCGGCAGAGATCACGCCGGATGAGCTGAACCGCAGGGCAATCGGCATGACCGTGCTGGTAAGCTGCTGGGACTGATCCCGGAGGGCCGAGGTGCGGCGCCGCGTAAAAAGATGAAGAAGCGCAGGACATTGATGTTGAACAGACGGGGATTGATCACCGGGATCATGGCAGCAGCAGCCGCGCCGTTCGTGCGACCGGTTTCTGCCGCACCCCCGGTGGTTCCGCCGGCCGAGGCACTTCAGCGCCTGATCGATGGCAATGAGCGCTATGTGGCGAATACGCCGATCAACACTGATCATTCGGTTGGCCGCAGTGCCCGCGCGCTGGGGCAACAGCCCTTTGCAACCATCGTCAGCTGCGCCGATTCCCGCGTAGCGCCGGAGCTGATCTTCGATCAGGGGCCGGGCGAATTGTTCGTGATCCGTGCTGCGGGCAACGTCATCAGCGATTATGGGCTGGCAAGCCTGGAATACGGCGCGGCGGTGCTTGGCATCTCGACGATCCTGGTGCTTGGGCACAGTTCATGCGGGGCGGTTGAGGCGGCAATCTCGGCCATTCGGGATGATGCCATGCCGGGCGGCCATCTGCCGGGGCTGGTGGAGGCGATCCGCCCTGCCGTACAACAAGCCATGCGCGACAACCCGGCCGATCTGCTGACCGCTGCAACGGCGCGGAACGCCCAGTTGGGCGCTGAAAAGGCGCAGCGGACGGCCCCGATTCTGTCGGAGTTGAGAGGGGCCGGCGACCTGACTGCGCGCGCCGCGATTTATGACATTGCCACCGGCAAGGTGGAATTCCTTTAGGGCGACGTGTCCGGCAGCGCCTCGTCAGACAATGTCCGGTGTCAGGTAGATGAGCGTGGGACCATCGGCAGTGAAGGCAGCGCGCACGGCCTCTTGCATCTCGGAAAGGGATGCGGGCGCGGTTGAAGCCGCTCCGAACGCCTCGGCCAGCTTGCAGAAATCGGGATTGCGGGCGATCACTGCGTTGGGGGCAATCTGCGCTGCCTGCATGCTTTCCTCGATCTCTTTCAGCTTGCCATTGTCCCAGATGACGATCGGCAGCTTCAGGCCCAGTTCAACCGCCACGCCAAGTTCCTGCATCGTGTAGTGGAAGCCGTAATCACCCGCGATCACCATCGTGGGTTTGCCGCCACGCGCGACGGCACCGCCGATTCCGGCGGGTAGCGCATAGCCCAGCGTGCCGAACCCCGTTGGGTGGTGCCAGTGATGGGGATAGTGCATGTCCCAGACCTCTTTGGCGAGATAGGCGAACTGGGTCATGTCGGAATAGATCATCGCATCCTGTGGCACCGCCGCGCGCAATGCATCGATCACCGGCAAGAGACCGGGACGTTCCGCGTCCGCCTCGGCCTGCCAGCGCGTGCGGGCTTTGGCCGCCTCATCTGCCGACCAGCCGGTGGCGGGTTTGGCGCCTTCGGTGGCCACCCAGAGCGCCTTTGCAAAACTTGTGGCATCACTCTGCAACTTGACCAGCGCGCGTTGCGGGTCCGACAGCACCTGCGGGTCCAGATCTACCCGCACCAAAGTGGCGCTATGGCCCAGACGGTCGCGCCAGAGGTCAACCTCGGCCAGTTCCGTTCCCACCGCGATCACCAGATCGGCGCTGGCGATCACCTCGGCGCTGCCGGGCCGGGCCAGCGTTGCCCCGAAATCCAGCGGATAACCCGCGCCGACCAGCCCGCGCCCGGCATATGTGGTGAAGGTGGCAGCGCCCAACTGCGTCACGATCTGTCGCCACAGGTTCGACCGCGCGCCGCCGCCCAGAATGAACAGCGGACGCCGAGCCAGGTTCAGCAAGGACAGCACCGGCGCGATATCGGGGTCCTGCGCGTTGAGGCGCAGCGCTAGCTGGTTGGGAAACGGGGCCGGTTCCGCCGGTGTTTCCAGCTGCGCGATAGGCACCTGGATGTGCTTGGGCCGGGGTCGCGCCAGTTCGAACTCTTCGAAGGCGCGTTCGATCAGGCCGTAAGCCGCATCTGCAGACCCGGCAGTTTCGGACCAGTCGCAAACCGTTGCCGCCGCTGCCCGTTGGTCGCGCATCTGGTGCAGCTGCCCCTTGCGCGACGCGGTGTCGTCCAGACAAGACGAGATCGTCAGAACCGGCACGGAATCGGAATAGGCCTGCCCGAGCGGTGTCAGCGTGTTCAACAGCCCCGGCCCTGTAATCACATAGGCCACACCCGGCTTGCCAGAGGCACGCGCATAGCCGTCCGCCATGAACCCAGCTCCCTGTTCGTGACGGGCAAGGACATGACGGATACCGGCCTCTTCGATGCCGCGATACATTTCCTGATTATGCACCCCCGGTATCCCGAAGATCACATCGACACCCCGGTCGCTGAGCATATGGGAAATCTGCGCCCCAAGCGGTTTTTTCATCAAGCTCTCCAGAATTGCACAGTCAGGATCACGTAGACGGCCATCAGCTCGAGCCGGCCGATCAGCATGCCGATGGTCAGCATCCATTTCGCGGTGTCGTTGAGATTTGCGAAATTGCCCGCCGGGCCGATCTGGTCACCCAGGCCTGGCCCAATATTGGCAAGTGCTGCGGCGGCCCCGGAGACGGATGTTGTGAAATCCAGCCCGGTCAGGCCCAGACCCCAGGACAGGATGCCCATGGTCACGATGAAAAAGACGAAAAAGCTCATCACGGAGCCCAGCACGTCCTGGCTCACCGCGCGCCCGCTATAGCGTGGGATGAACACACCGCTAGGCTGCCGAATGCGTTGCAACTGCGCACGGATCGAAGCGAATAGCAGCTGGTAGCGGAAGATCTTGATCGAGCAGGCGGTTGATCCGGCGCATCCACCGATCAGACCGATAAAGAACAGCATGGTGACCGGAAAGCCGCCCCAGGCCATGTAGTCTGTGCTGGCATAACCGGTCCCGGTCATCAGCGAAACCGTGTTGAACAGCGTCTTACGGATGGCCCCCTCGCCAGCCGTAGGCGTCTGCAACAGGTTCCAGAGCGTCAGCACCGCCACCAGCACCACGGCGGTTCCGATAAAGGCCCGCACCTGGCTGTCGCGATAAAGCGGCTCGGCGGTGCCCGCGATCATCTGCACATATCGCACGAAGGGCAGCGCCGCGAGGATCATGAACAGAACCGCCACATATTCGGTCGCGGGTGGGAAAGCACCGAACGAAGCGTCGTAATTGGCGAACCCGCCGGTCGCCACCGTTGTCATGGCATGGACGGTCGCGTCAAACGCGTCCATCCCAGAAGCCGCATAGGCCAGCGCGCAGGCCATCGTCAGCGAGATATAGACGACAGAGATTCTGGACGAGATCTCGGTCGCGCGGGGCAGGATTTTACCAAAAGTATCAAAGCCTTCCGAGCGGAAGATCTGCATTCCGCCGACCCGCAGCTCGGGCAGGAACACCATCGCGACAACAATGATTCCGATGCCGCCCAGCCATTGCAGCAAGCCTCGCCACAGCAGCAACCCGCGTGGCAATTCGTCGAGCCCCGAGATCACGGTCGACCCGGTGGTGGTCAGGCCCGACATCGATTCGAACAGCGCATCGACAAAGCGCAGCTCGGTCTCGCCGAACATGAACGGGATCGCGCCGAAAATCGGCAGCGCCACCCAGACGCCGGTGGTCAGAAGAAAGGTCTGCTGGATGGTCAGGCCCTCACGTACGCCGTTGGCGCAGCTCATGGCCATCAGAACGCCCACCAAAGTGGTCAGCAGGGCACTTTGCAGAAAGACATGCCATTCGCCCCGCCCTTCGGCGAAATCCGACATCATCGGCAACAGCATGGTCAGGCCAAGAATGGCGACCAGCAGGCCGATTACATATCCGACGGGGCGAAGGTCCAACATGACGCGCAGGGTTGGCGCGCCATGGGTTCGCTGTCAAGCGCTGGTGCGGGGTCAGCTCATGGGTTTGGCCTTGGAGGCGGGCATCGCCGGCGGGGTGGACGGCGTCCGCGTGGTGCTGCGCGCCGATTCCGACTTGGTTTTGACAGTGTCCGCAGCGGGTTTTGCTGCGGCTTTGGCCGGGGCCGGTTTTGCAGCGGGCTTGGCCGGGGTTGCCTTGGCGGCGGGTGCAGCAGGTTTCGCCGCTGCAACAGGCGCTTTTGGAGCAGCCGCAGGATTGGCAGGGGCCGCTTTCACCGTAGGAGCCGCAGTTTTGGGCGCGGTTTTCGCGGCTTCGGCCTTCATCGGTGCGACCTTGGCCTTGGCAGCAGGCACGGGCTTTGCCGGGGCCGCCTTTGCAACCGGTGCTGCGGCCTTGGGCGCAGGCTTCGCGGCTTTAGCCTTGACCGGAGCGGCTTTGGCCTTGGCAGCAGGCGCGGGTTTGGCAGGGGCCGCTTTGGCCGCAGGTGTTTCGACTTTGGGCGCAGGTTTTGCCGTTTCGGCCTTAGCCGGTACGACCTTGGCCTTGGCTGCAGGCGCGGGTTTGGCAGGGGCCGCTTTGGCCGCAGGTGCTGCGGCTTTGGGCGCGGGTTTGGCAGGGGCCGCTTTGGCCGCAGGTGCTGCGGCTTTGGGCGCAGGTTTTGCCGCTTCGGCCTTGGCCGGTGCGCTTTTGGCCTTGGCAGCGGGCACGGGCTTGGCCGGAGCAGGCGCGATCGGCGTCTTTGGTGCCGCTTTGGCAGCAGGTTCCGAGGCGGGTTCCGCCGCTACAGACTGCATGGCGCTAATCTGGCAGAACGGTGCCTGCAGCGCCGATCTGCTCACAAGCTCAACGATCCTGAGCTGATTCGCGATCAACTGGCCTGTCACACGGATGGCGGCCATCTGAATGTCCAAAGGTGTCTTGATGAAGCTCATTTTTGCGCTCCCCTATGTGTAAAGGTCGGGAAAAAGTGAAGACATAGAGGAGGTTGCGATGACCTTGTGAAGGCCACCGGCCTGATTGCCCGGCTGTGAATTCATGACTCGCATTGCCGCTCTCTGCCTGTATCGGCCCGTCCGGCGAACATCCTGCTCAACGGTGCGAGACCTGATCTGACCCTGAGTATATCGACAAAGCCGAGCAGGTGCAGCAAGAAATGCTGCGTCGCAGCGTCACGAGTGGGCGGGGGATCGACAATCGGCGTCTGGCAGAGCGCTATCCGGCGTGGATCAATGTGCTGAACAGGCGCGGTTCAAGACTGTCGGAGGCAAAGGTTTTGCCATCGGTCAGGACCGATACCGCATCATGACTGTGCAGGCTCTCCTGATGGCTCGCCACCACCCGGAAATCGCCAATGCGGTGATCGGCGCGCAATTCGGCGCAGAACAGCCGTACCGCGTCTTCGACGAAGATCGGATTCGCCGCATTCAGCTCGGCGAAAGCCTGCTCATCCTCGCGCTTGACCATCACCTGAGTCTCGGTGGGCACCGCCTGACGGCAGAGCGCGATCAGGTCTTCAAACCAAAGGCAACTGGCATCGGGGTCCAGCATGACCGAGACCCGCGCCACCGAGCGTTGCGAATGCGGCGTCGCCAGTTGGCTGCGCATCACGCGGGCATGTTCCGACAGTTCCAGCGAACACGGGCAGGTCGACGAATAGACATAGTCCAGATGCATGATCTTCTTGCGCGCCCCCGCGACCTCGATCAGTTCGAGCGCGAAATCATAATACTGATACCCCTCCAGCCCCGAGCGCAGGCTTTGCACCTTCACCGGGTAGGAAAACCGCATCTGGATACGGGCATCAAAACTGTCCAGATCGGTCTTGTAGTCGTCCAGCGCGGCCTCGATGGTCTCGAAACTGAATGTTCGCTCGGCATACTTGTAGAAGGACCGCATGATCCGGGACATGTTGATGCCCTTCTTTTCGGCCTCCAGGCTCACCGTGCCAGTGACCGAGGTTTCCAGCGTCAGGTCGGACCCGCCCTTGGAGTGGAACCGGACCGGCAGGCGGAAATTTGAGATGCCCACATGCTGGATAAGCTGCTTTGACCCCCGGATCAGGCTAGAGGGCCCGTTCTGCAGGTCCGGCAGTGTGGCGCGATAGGCGTCATCCGCCTTGAATTCAGCCGGATAGTCCCGCGACAGTGCCGGGTAGTTCAGATCGGTCTGTCCGGGGATGAGCCTTGCAACCGCCGGGTCCAAAGCCGCTATCTCGGCATCGGTGGCCCCTGTCGCCCAGGCTCGCAACACGTCAAGCGCCGCTTCTGCGGCCTTGCGGTTCGGCGCCTCGTCCAGATCGCGCGGTTGGAAATTCATGGGTCCGTTCCCTGTCTTTCGCCTGTGGCATGAGGCGGTTTGCACCGTCAGCACGCTCTAATCTATCTGGTATACGGGTTCGATAGCAAACCGGATCGCAGAAAATCGCCACATTTCGACGCTTTGCGCCCTGCCAGAGCCCTGGTCGGCTCTGACAGGCCCCTTTGCGCGATGCCCGACCTGCCCGCTCAGGCCTGCGAAGCAGCCAGCGCAGCCAGCAGGTCGACGATCAAATCGTCCGTGTCCTCAAGTCCGACCGACAGGCGGATCAGGCCCGGCGTAATGCCCAGCGCGCTGCGCTGGTCCTCCGACAGCCGCTGATGGGTCGTGGTGGCCGGGTGCGTCGCGATGGATTTGGCATCCCCCAGATTGTTCGAGATCACCGGGATGGTCATAGCGTTGAGAAACGCAAACGCCGCGTCCTTGCCGCCACGGATGTCCAGCGACAGCACCGTGCCGCCATTGCCGCCCAGCTGCGTCTGGATCAACGCATTCTGGGCGTGGGCCTTGAGCCCTGGATACAGCAACCGGTCCAGCGCTGCGTTCCCGTCAAGCGCCTCGGCGATTTGCTGGGCGCTGTCGTTCTGCGCATTCACCCGCAGGGCCATGGTTTCGAGGCCTTTGAGCATGACCCAGGCGTTGAACGGACTGAGCGCGCCGCCGGTATGTTTCAGGTAAGGCTCGACCGTGCCCCGAATGAAGTCACGCGTGCCCAAGATGATGCCACCCAGCGCGCGACCCTGCCCATCAATATGTTTGGTCGCCGAATAGACCACCACATCGGCGCCCTGCTCGATCGCCCGCGAATAGACCGGGGTCGAGAACACGTTATCGACCACAACGGTTGCGCCCACGGCATGGGCAAGTTCAGAAACTGCTGCAATATCAATTACTTCAAGCGTGGGGTTCGACATTGATTCAAAGAACACTGCCTTGGTGTCGTGCCGCAGCGCCGCCTTCCACTGGTCCAGATCGGTGCCGTCGACAAAGGTGACTTCGACGCCATAGCGGGACAGGATGTTCTCGAGAATATACAGGCACGAGCCGAAGAGCGCGCGCGCCGACACCACATGGTCACCGGCTTGGAGCAACGCGGTCAGCGCGCCGTTCACCGCCGCCATGCCGCTGGCGGTGGCAAAGCCGTCCTCGGCCCCTTCCAACGCGGCAATACGCTCTTCGAACATGCGCACGGTGGGGTTGCCGTAGCGGGCATAGATGAACTCGTCATCGCCGGCCTGAATGAACCGGGCCTCGGCTTGTTCGGCATTGTCATAGACAAAGCCCTGAGTCAGGAAAATCGACTCGCTCACTTCGTTATATTGGCTGCGGCGGATACCGCCATGAACGGCCTGGGTACGCTTGTTCCAGCTCTTGCTCATCTTGTCCTCTTCCGCGCCGGTCCTGCGGCGCCAATAAAAAACCCCCAAACGCGGTCAAGCGAAAGGGGGGCTTCCATCCTGACCTTTTAGCGGTGTTGTTTAGCGTGGCCCGCAATCCGGTAACAAATCGCCACGTGTTCTGAGCGTTGGCTTTACGCCGCACCCGGCAGGGCGTCAAGACCGCAACACGCATCGTCACAGCGCTGCAATCATTTATTCATCTTCGTTTCATATGCTTCGAGCAGAAGGTATCCACAACATCTTGTGTGAGGCGGAGCATGCCGTTGATCAGGATCAATGCCCAAGGTGACCGGCCCGCGCTGCAAGGCAGCCCGCAGGCACCGTCAAATGTGCTGGCACGGGCGCAGACCGGAACAGGCCCGGTGATCGTGATGACCCATGGCTGCAAATACCAACCCGGTAACGTCCGTCATTGCCCGCACGAGAACATCTTCGCCCTGCCTCGCCCCGGAAAATCCCGGCGCGCCTGCCAATGGCCGCAAGAGCTGGGCTTTGGGCAGGGTAACGCTGACGAGGGGCTGGCCATCGCCTTTGGCTGGGACGGGCGCGGCGGGCTGTGGCAAGCGCAGCGGCGGGCGGTCGAGGCCGGGCGGGCGTTGGCCGAAATCGTCGCACATCTGCGCCAGATTGCCCCGGACAGGCCAGTTCACTTCATCGGTCATTCCATGGGAATCGAGGTCGCGCTTGAAGCGCTGCATCACCTGCCGCCTGGCGCGCTATCGCGGATAATCTCGTTGACTGGTGCCGCCTATCGCCGCCGGGCGCTTGCGGCGCTGGACACCGCTGCGGGACAGGCGGCGGCCTTCATCAATGTCACCAGCCGTGAAAACGACCTGTTCGATTTTATGTACGAATGCCTGATCGCGCCGCCCGAGCGAGGCGACCGTGCGCTGGGTTTCGGGCTGGACGCGCTCAACGCCGTCACACTGCAATTGGATTGCCGCCATACGCTGGAACATATCTCGCGCTTTGCCGGGCCAGTGGGCGGGCCGGAGCATCGCGTCTGCCACTGGTCCAGTTACCGGCGTCCCGGCGCCCTGAGATTCTACAACGCCCTGCTGCGCGCGCCCGAGGGGTTTGACCTGTCGCTGTTGCGCACGGGTATGCCGCAGGCGGTCGCACCGCGCTGGTCTCGCCTGCTGAGCCTGCCATTGCCGCAACTTTCCTTGCCGTTTCTCCAGAAAGCGTCATGATCCCCGATTGACTGCGGAGGATGACGGATGCGGCCCATCGATTTCTACTACTGGCCCACTCCAAACGGGTGGAAAGTGTCAATCGCGCTGGAGGAGATGGGGCTGCCTTATGCGCTGCACCTTGTCGACATCGGCAAGGGCGATCAGTTCAAGCCGGAATTCCTTGCGATCGCGCCCAATAACCGCATGCCCGCGATCACCGATCCGGCTGGGCCGGAGGGCAAACCGGTGTCGATCTTCGAAAGTGGCGCGATCCTGACCTATCTGGCGCGCAAGACCGGGCGATTTTTCGGAGAAACGGAACGCGACCGGATCGCAGTCGAACAATGGCTGATGTGGCAGATGGGCGGGGTCGGACCGATGGCGGGACAGGCGCATCATTTCCTGAAATACGCCCCGCTAATGGACCCGCCGCAAGACCTGCCCTATGCCAAGGATCGCTACCGCGCCGAGGTCGGTCGGCTCTATGCCGTGCTGGACCGGCAATTAGCCGAAACCGAGTTTGCGGCCGGTGATTTCTATTCCATCGCGGATATTGCGATCTGGCCGTGGGCCAGCCTGTGGGAAGGTCAGCAACAGGTCCTGCATGACAAACCCCACCTTGCACGCTGGCTAGAGACCGTCGGCAACCGGCCTGCGGTGCAGGCAGGCCAGTCCCTGAGGATCGAACTGCGCGGCGGGCATCAGGGCAAGGACGCGCAATCGGTACTGTTCAATCGATGAGGCCTATCACCACATGCGGCCCCTGGCATAATCTGCATATCCCGCGTCGTAGGCCTCTCCGTCAAAACTCTTATCCTCTTCCTTGACGAATTGCCCGGCGGTCGGCACCAGATGTCCCTCGTGTTCGCGGGTCCAGAGCCCCGATCGCATCAGGGCCTTGGCGCATTGGAAATACACTTCGCCCAGCGTGATGACGGTCACGGTTCTGGGGCGTTTGCCGGATTTCTCGAAACCGGCCAGAACCGCCGAATCCGCAGTCAACACAGCGGTGCCGTTGATCCGCACCACGTTGTTGCAGCCCGGTACCATGAACATCAGGCTGACCCGCCCGTCGCGCAGGATGTTGCGCAGCGAATCGATGCGGTTGTTGCCCATCCAGTCGGGCAGCATCAGGGTGCGGTCATCGGCGATCCGCACCACGGGACCATCCTCGCCACGGGGGCTGGCATCTGTTCCTTCCGGCCCGACGCTGGACAGAACCACAAAGCGTGCCCTGTCGATCCAGGCGCGGTAGAGCGGGGTCAGCCGGGTCCAGACTTTGGTCAGCGACCGCGGAACGGCGGCGCCATAAAGAGCTTCCAGCTCGTCGAGATTGGTGAGTGTCTGCATCGGGCGCTCCGTCTGTTCAATTGTGGAATTGGCTTGTCTCAATTAACCGATGGCGTCAACGGGGATGGCTCCGGGTACCCCTAAAGTGGCTAGCGCGGGACATCCCATCGACCCTTCGCTCGGCGATATCTTCGGCCCAAAGCGCTGGCTTTTCCGCGATGAACCGGTTCATCAGCGCGATACAATCCGGATCATTCGCGATCACCACCTCGACGCCATGCTGGCGCAGAACTTCTCGTTGCCGGCGAAATTTACCGCCTCGCCAGTTCCCACGCGCAGGATGGCGAACTGAACGATTGTGCCCGCGCACATCACGCAGGGTGACAGCGAGGTGAAGAGCGTGGTGTCGCGATAGGATTTCTGGCGTCCTGCCTTGCGCAACGCGTCCATCTCGCCATGCGCGATGGGGTCGCCACGCTGCACCCGCTGATTGCGCCCGCACGCCAGCACCTCGCCACCGCGTGCCAGCACCGATCCGATCGGGCACCCACCTTCATCGAACCCGGCTTTTGCCTCGTCATAGGCGATGCGCAGGAAGCGTCAATCCTCTTCTGTCATCATCTGAGATCCTCGTGCCCGTTCAAAGTCGACGCTGCCGATCAACGGAGGCACAGTCAAGCGCTCGCCCGCGACCCGGCCCTGCCGACCAAAGCCCTCTGCAATACTCGTCTCAAAAGAGAACAAACATGGAAAATCGACAAAGAAACCGCATTGTTGTCCCGTGGGGTCACGATTGAGGCTGGAAACGGGTCACCGGCTTGTCTAAGGACTCTGCCGAAACACCGCCGCAGGAGGGGAGCGTCCATGGCCAAGATCACCTATATCGAGCACAACGGGACCGAACATGTCGTTGAGGTCGCCAACGGACTGACCGTGATGGAAGGCGCGCGCGACAACAACATTCCCGGCATCGAAGCCGATTGCGGCGGTGCCTGCGCCTGTTCCACCTGCCATGTCTATGTCGACCCGGCCTGGGTCGAGAAAATACCCACCAAAGACGACATGGAGGAGGACATGCTGGATTTCGCCTTTGAACCCGACCCATCCCGCTCGCGCCTGACCTGCCAGATCAAGGTCACCGACGCGCTGGACGGTCTGGTCGTGCAGATGCCCGAAAAGCAAATCTGATGCACAGCACGGTGGCAGCGGCGTTCCTTGCGCTCTGCCCGCTGCTGCCCGTGCAGGCTCAGACCATCGTTGATGCGGAATATTTCGCGCCGACAGACAGTTACCCTCATGGCGTGCTCGGGGATGATCAGGAATGGGGTGCCGTTCAGATCACGGTCAAGCGGCAACGCGGTGAGCCGGGATCGCTGATCTCCGGCTATGTCAACCTGACCTACCGGATCGACGCCCTGCCCGATACCGTATTCGAAGACCTAGAACCGCGTCTCTGGGACGTTACCGGCGATGGATCGCCCGAGGTAGTGGTCGTGGAAAGCCATCAGTCTTACGGCGCACGGCTAATGGTAATCGGTCTGCAAGACGGCGAACTTCGGTACATTGCAGCAACGCCTTATATCGGCACGCGGTTTCGCTGGCTCGCACCAGTCGGGGCGGCCGATCTTGATGGGGACGGGCATGTCGAGATTGCTTTCATCGACCGACCACATCTGGCGCAGATGTTGCGCATCTGGCGGTTCAAGGATGATGCTCTGACCGAAATTGCGGCGATCCCGGGCTTTGCCAATCACCGGATTGGCGAGGATTTCATTTCCGGCGGGCTTCGGAATTGTGGGGCGGGGCCTGAGTTGATCGTGGTCAGTGGCGACTGGAGCCGGATTGCCGCCGTCGCCTTTCACAAGCGCTGGGTCGAGCGTCATGTCGGGCCATATACTGGGCCCGAAAGTCTGACCGCAGCGCTGGCCTGCTAGATCAAATCAAGGGAGAAGGACCTAATGTCCTGTCCCCAACCTGTTTCCAAGGAGGGATGGGTTTGACACGCCTTGGAGCGCGCTAGAGCGCGCGCCAGCCGATATCGCGGCGGAAATAGCCGTCCGGCCAGTTGACGCGGTCAGCCATCTCATAAGCCTGATCACGCGCCGCGCTAAGGCTGTCGCCCCGTGCGGTGACGTTGAGAACCCGTCCGCCCGATGCCAGCACCGCCCCACCCTCGGTCTTGGTTCCGGCATGGAACACGATGTTGCTGCTATCCTCGGGCAGATCGTCCAGCCCGCCGATCTCAGTGCCTTTGCTGTAGTCGCCCGGATAGCCTTGCGCCGCCATTACCACCGTCATCGCGTGGTCGTCGGCCCAGTTCACCTGCGCCTCGCCCAGTCGGCCCTCGGCGGCGGCGTGCATCAGGTCCATCGCCTGCGCACCCAGCCGCATCATCAACACCTGACATTCAGGGTCGCCGAACCGCACATTGTATTCCACCAGCCGCGGCAGACCGTGGTCGATCATCAACCCGACATAGAGCACGCCCTGAAACGGCATTCCACGCTTGGCCATCTCTGTCATTGTGGGCCGGACAATCTGGTCCATCGCCCGCGCCTCGACCTCGGCGCTCAGCACTGGCGCCGGGGAATAGGCGCCCATGCCGCCGGTATTGGGTCCGGTATCTCCCTCGCCGATGCGCTTGTGATCCTGGGCGGTGCCCACCGACAGGATATCGGTTCCATCGCAAAGTACGAACAACGAGGCTTCTTCGCCCTCCATGAACTCCTCGATCACCACCTCGGCTCCGGCACTGCCAAAGGCACCGCCCAGCATGTCGTCCACAGCCGCGAGCGCCGCATCGACCTCCATCGCCACGATCACGCCCTTGCCCGCCGCCAGACCATCAGCCTTGACCACGATCGGTGCGCCCTGCTGGCGGATATAGGCCTTGGCCGGCTCGGCCTCGGTGAAGCGCGCATAGCCCGCCGTGGGTGCATTGGCCGCATCGCAGATCTCTTTGGTAAAGCTTTTCGACGCTTCCAGCCGTGCAGCCGCCGCCGAGGGGCCAAAGACCAGCACACCCGCCTCGCGCAGCCGGTCGGCTACGCCTGCAGCCAAGGGCGCTTCGGGACCGACGATCACGAAGTCCACCGCGTTCTCCTCGCAGAACCGCGCCACCGCGCCGCCATCCATGATGTCGAGATCGGCACATTCCGCGATCTGAGCGATCCCGGCATTGCCCGGCGCCACGATCAGCTTGTCGCATTTGGGGTTCTGCATCACCGCCCAGGCCAGGCTGTGTTCCCGCCCGCCACCACCGAGGATGAGGATATTCATGAAAAGCGCTCCGATCTGCTTGGCCCTGCTGTCGCGGCGTTCTAAGCTGGCCCGAGCAGTGACACAAGACCAACAGGCGCGCACAATGTCCGACCTTCTCGACGATCCGCTTCCCGGCCAGAACATGCCCGAATTCACCGTCTCGGAAATCTCCGGCGAAGTGAAACGCACGCTTGAGGGCACGTTCGGCCGTATCCGTGTGCGCGGTGAGGTGGGGCGCGTGTTTGAGGCGCGGTCCGGGCATCTTTATTATGACGTGAAGGACGACCGCAACGTGCTGGCCTGCACCACCTGGAAAGGCCAGATTGCCGGGCTGTCGGTGGTGCCCGAAGAAGGGCTCGAGGTGGTGGTCACGGGACGCCTCACTGCCTTTGGCGCGCAATCGAAATACAACATGAATGTTGATGAAGTGTCCGTTGCGGGTCAGGGCGCGCTGATGGCACTGCTGGAGAAACGCAAGAAACAGCTGGAGGCTGAGGGGCTATTCGCGCCCGA
The DNA here is from genome assembly GCF_041537925.1 of Ruegeria hyattellae. NCBI lineage: Bacteria > Pseudomonadati > Pseudomonadota > Alphaproteobacteria > Rhodobacterales > Roseobacteraceae > Ruegeria > Ruegeria hyattellae. Next base: position 703,324 of record NZ_JBGOSH010000001.1, read on the forward strand.
GCGCAAGCGCCCCCTGCCCTACCTGCCTCAGATCATTGGTGTGGTGACCTCGCCTTCGGGCGCGGTGATCCGCGACATTCTGCACCGGCTGCGCGACCGGTTCCCGCGCAAAGTGCTGATCTGGCCCGTCGCCGTGCAGGGTAACGCCTGTTCGCCGGAAGTGACCCGTGCCATCGAAGGCTTCAACGCGCTCACCCCTGGCGGCGCATTGCCCCGGCCCGACCTGATCATCGTGGCGCGTGGCGGCGGGTCGATCGAGGATCTCTGGGGCTTCAACGAAGAAAGCGTGGCGCGCGCGGCGGCAGCCTCTGAAATCCCACTGATCTCGGCGGTGGGGCACGAGACCGACACAACCCTGATTGACTATGTATCGGACCAGCGTGCGCCAACCCCCACCGCGGCTGCAGAACTGGCGGTGCCTGTGCGCCTCGACCTGCTGGCCTGGACCACGGAGCAAGGCGCGCGCCTGAGCCGCGCCGCCAGCGATGCGGTGCAGCGCCGCGCGCAGCGGCTGGCCGATCTGGCCCGCGCCCTGCCGCGTCCCGACACGCTGCTGGACGGCCCGCGCCAACGGCTGGACCAAAGTACCGAACGCCTGCCCAACGCCCTGATCCGCGGCGTGCAGACCCGGCGGGTGAAACTGCTGGACATGTCCGCACATCTGCGCCCCGCCACTCTGCGCGGCCTTGTCGAGACCCGCCGCGACCGCTGGACCAACCTGTCCTCGCGCCTAAGCACACGACCTCTCCAGCGCGAGATCATCACCCGCATTGACCAGTTGCAACGGCTAACCGAGCGGTTGAACGCCGCGCAGGCCCTTCGCATCGACCGGCTTCGGCAATCGTTGGATGCCACCGACCGGCTGCGCGAAACGCTTAGCTACAAGGCCACGCTGGAGCGCGGCTATGCGGTGGTACGCGCCGAGGGCCATGTGGTCACACGCAAGGCAGAGGCCGAAAAACACGCGGCCCTCGAAATCGAGTTCGCAGATGGCGAGATAACGACCGGGGGCGGCGCGGCGCGAGCTGCGACAAAGAAACCGAAACCGGACCCGCCCTCGCAGGGCTCGCTGTTCTAGCGCCTATGCTGACGATCTGGGGCCGCAGGACATCCTCGAACGTACAGGCCCTGATGTGGTGTGTCGGTGAGTTGGACCTGCCCTATACCCGCCACGACGCGGGTCATCGATTTGGCGGTCTCGACAGCGACGACTTCGCCCTGCTCAACCCGAACCGGACCATCCCGGTGCTACAGGACGGCGATGACGACCCGATCTGGGAAACCGGCGCGATCCTGCGCTATCTGGCCAGTCGCTATGGCGGCGGGACCTTCTGGCCCGGCGCGCCGGGCCTGCGCGCGCAGGTCGACAAATGGGCCGACTGGGCAAAGTTGAACGTGGCCATGGCGTTCACCGTGCCGGTCTTCTGGCAGTTGGTCCGCACCCCGCCGGAGGCACGCGACTTGGCGGCGCTGGCAACCGCGTGTTCCGCGCTCGAAGACATGCTCGGCATCGCCGATGCCCAACTCCAACGTCACCCTTACCTGGCGGGCCACCACTTCACGCTGGCCGACATCCAGTTGGGGCACATGCTCTACCGATATTATGATATCGACATCGAGCGCCGCGCATTGCCCGCGCTTCGGTCCTATTACGAGCGACTTGCCCGGCGTCCGGCCTATCGCGCGCATGTCATGATTTCATATGACGAACTGCGCCCGGTCTGACCGCATGCGCCGTCAGACCCCCACATCCGGGCCGTAGCACAGCATCTCTTCGCCGATATCCTCAGCCTCATAGAGTTCCGTGGCCTGCGGGTCATTTTCAAACCGTGCGATCAGGCCCTGCGTGCCCTGGCTGAAGCTCCAGCATTGCGGGTCCAGCCGGTCCTCGTAGAGGAAACAGATCTGGCCGTCCTCGCGTTCATACCAGAGGCCCTGCTTGCAATCGCCGTCCAGAAACGACCAGATCACCCGGCGGTCGGGCAAATAGCGCTCAACCCCATAGGCCTGCCCGCCCTGCCCGTAGAACAGCGTCTTGCCGAGAGTATAGCGGTCAAACTCTTCCGCCGACATATCGGACTGCGCCAGAACGGGCAGACCGGCGCAACAGGCGAGAATCAGGACAAGACGCAACATGGCCCGATCTTTGCAGATCAGGACAAGGCCCGCCACTCACCCGACGCTGCGGCAGGGTTTTGCGCGACTTCCCGTTCCTTCTCGTGCGCGAGACCCTTTGCAACCCGGCGTGATCCGCATTAGGTGAAGAAAAACCAAAGCGAGGAGCCGGCCAGATGGCGCTATTCTCAAAGCTCAAGGACCGCCTGTTCAAATCCTCCTCAAAACTGGAAGAGGGGCTGGACGCGATCGTCGAGGATGGTGGCGAAGTCGACACCACACCCGCCGCAGCGCCGCCCGCGCCCGAACCGGTGCCTCAGGCCACCGCCCCGGAGGCCCCTGCGCCCGCCAAGGCCCCGCCGCCGCCGGAGCCCGCGCCGAAACCGGCCGAACCCGCCAAGCCGGGTCTGCTCAACCGACTGTTCAAGAAGGCCGATGACACCCCCGTTATCCGCCGCACCCTGGACGATGACATGCTGGTGCAGTTGGAAGAGCTGCTCATCGCCTCGGATATGGGTGTCGACACAGCACTGCGGGTGACTGCCAACATGGCCGAGGGGCGTTTCGGCAAGAAGCTGTCGACCGAAGAGATCAAGCAATCGCTGGCTCAGGAAGTGGCCCGCGTGATGGAGCCGGTTGCCCGCCCGATGCCAATCTATCCCAAACGCCCGCAGGTGGTGTTGGTGGTCGGAGTGAACGGCTCGGGCAAGACCACTACGATCGGCAAACTGGCCAGCCAGTTCCGCGCCGCCGGCAAAAAGGTGGTGATTGCGGCAGGCGATACGTTCCGTGCCGCCGCGGTCGAGCAGTTGCAGGTCTGGGGCGACCGCGCCGGTGTGCCGGTGCTGACTGCGCCCGAGGGCTCGGACCCGGCCAGCCTCGCCTTTGACGCGATGACCCGCGCACAGGAGGACGGGGCCGATCTGCTGATGATCGATACCGCCGGACGGCTGCAGAACCGCGCCGACCTGATGGAGGAGCTGGCCAAGATCGTCCGCGTCATCCGTAAGAAGGACGAAAGCGCACCGCACAACACACTGCTGGTGCTGGATGCCACCACCGGCCAGAACGCGTTGCGGCAAGTGGAGACGTTCAAGACGATCTCTGACGTCTCGGGACTTGTCATGACCAAGCTGGACGGCACCGCCAAGGGTGGCGTGCTGGTGGCGTTGGCCGACAAGTTCGGCCTGCCTATCCACGCCATCGGTGTGGGCGAACAAATCGACGACCTCGCGCCTTTCGACCCCGAAGAGTTTGCCGCCGCCCTGACCGGCCTTGGAGCGCCCTAACCCTTTCTTCATTTCGAAATTACTTTCCGGGGGTATGGAGGGGCAGACAGCCCTGATCTTCTCCACCAGCACAAAGACCTGACATTTGAGCGACTGGCTGATCTCCCTCGAAGGCACCGAAGCGGGCCACAGGCTGGCCCTGGGCCTCGCATTGATGGCGGCGCTGCTGCACGCTGTCTTTGGCGCTCTACAAAAGGGTCGCCACGACCCTTGGTTGTCGCGCGGAGCGATCGATGCCTCCTACATGCTAATGGCGGCCCCTTTCGCGCTGTTCGTCGTGCCCTGGCCCGAGCCACATATGTGGCCGATCTTCGCCATCGTCTGGGTCATCCATATAGGTTACAAACTCCTGCAGGCGCAGGCCTACACGAAAGGTTCCTACACAGTGGTCTACCCGGTGGTGCGCGGCACCGGGCCGCTCTTCACCGTGATCGGTGCCTACCTGCTGTTCGGCGAGGTTTTCACGCCGGTGCAGTGGCTCGGCGTCGGCGTGCTGCTGGCCGGGATATTTGGCCTTGCCGTCTATAACCTGCTGCACCTTAAGGCCAACCGCGAGACGTTGCCCACAGCCCTCGCGCTGGCCTTCATCACCGGGCTCTTCGTGGCGCTCTATACCACTTATGACGCCTATGGCATCCGCGCGACGGCCGACCCGTTCACCTTTCTGGCGTGGTTTTTTATGATCGATGGGACGGCGATGCCGGTCATTGCCTGGCTGCGCTGGCGCAACATGGCCGATCCGCCCACGCCCGGCCCGCTGATGCTGCGCGGATTCGCAGGCGGGATCGCGGCGTTTCTGTCCTTCGGGGCGGTCATGCTTGCGACCCGGCTGGACAAGGTAGGAGAAGCGGCGGTGCTGCGCGAAACGTCGACCGTGTTTGCCGCGCTCATTGGCTGGCTGGTGCTAAAAGAAACGGTGGGACCGCGCCGTATCGCATTGATGAGCTTGATCGCGCTGGGAGCCGTGATAGTTGAGATGGGCGGATAACAGAGCAAGGCGCGACATGACGCAGACCAAAGACATCAACCCGATCCTGAAACAGGTGCTGGAGTTGGGCCCGACCCTGGCCTTTTTCTTCATCTATCTGCGCATCAAGGATGACGTCTTTGCCATTGGCGGAACTGAATATTCCGGCTTTATCATTTCGGCGCTGATCTTTGTTCCGATCCTGCTGGTGGCGATGGGTATCTTGTGGATGCTTACCGGCAAGCTGAGCAGGTTGCAGATATTCACCGCCTTCATCGTGATCTTTTTCGGCGGACTCACGGCCTATTTCAACGACAAGCGATTCTTCATGATGAAGACCACGCTTGTCTACGGCACATTCTGCGTCTTGCTCGGCTTCGGGCTGCTGCGTGGCAAATCTTACCTGGCCTATATCCTGAACGATATGCTGCCGATGGAGCAGGAAGGCTGGATGATCCTGACCCGCCGCCTCTGCGGCTGTTTCGCGGCACTGGCAGCGGCCAACGAATATGTCTGGCGCACCATGTCTGAAGAGGCCTGGGTCAAGATCGAAACCTTCGGCTTCCCACTTGCGCTGATGGCTTTTCTGATGATGCAGTTCAGCCTGCTTCAACGTTTTCTGATCGAACCCGATGCTGATAGCGCCGGTAAATCCGAAGACTGACTGTTTCTGTCGCTCAGCACAGTTGAGTTTTGCGTGTTTGCCCCTTAGACCGGAGGGCAAGGGAGGATCTGCGCATGGTTTCACTGCCCGAAGCGGGTTTTCTGGCTCAGGCATCTGATCGCCTTAAACTCATGCTCGAAGAAGAAGCGATCGAGGCGCGGCTGGGCACTGGCGACGTGCTGTTTCAGCACGGCGATACCGGCGACGCGCTCTATGTCATTCTGCAAGGCATGATGGAGGTTTCGATCCTGTCGCAAAACGGTCGCAAACTGTCGATGGATCTGATGGGGCCTGGCTCGGTCTTTGGAGAAATTGCGCTGTTCGATCCGGGCGAGCGCACCGCGACGATCACCGCGACGCAACCATGCCGCGTGCTCAAAGTACAGAATGCCGACGTGATGCGGCAGGTCCGGCGTAATCCGGAATTGGCGGTCGACCTGACCCGGCTGGCCGGTCAGCGGATGCGCTGGATCAACATGCAACTGCACGAACAGGTTTTCCTGACTGTTCCAACCCGGCTGGCCCGCAAATTGCTACATCTGGCGCAACTCCAAAGCGAGGACAATTGCAGTGTCAGCCTCAGCCAGAGCGAACTGGCCGAATATGTCGGCGCCACGCGCGAAGCGGTATCAAAGACAATCTCGGTCTGGAAAAAACAAGGCATTATCGAAGCGTCGCGAGGTGGGCTGGAGATCCTCGATTCTGATACGATGGAAGAACTGGCCGATCCCGAGCAGATCTGAATTCTGCAAGAAAATGCACTAAAATCCGTGGATGCGTAATAGTTCACAGACCCCGACGCCATCGCCGTGTGACTCTGACCTTGGTTACCCGGCGGATCGGATACGATCCCAGTCGCTCGCTTCGTCCGGGTGCCAAACCAAAGAGCCATGCGCCCCCGCGCATGGCTCGCCTTTTTTGGGGATGGCCTGATCTAACAACCTCTCCTCCAACAAAAAAACGGCCGGACAATGCCGGCCGTTTCAAACATATTTATCTGTCTCAGCCTTCGAGGTTCAGAGCGACAAAACGCGGTTCACCGTTGCGGCGCACCAGCAGCAGCAACGATTTGCGACCTGCATCCTTGGCCTCTTCGATACGGGCATCCAGATCGGCCAGCGAGGTGACCTTCTGCTGGCCCGCTTCGGTGATCACGTCACCGGCCCGAAGGCCCTTCTCGAACGCTTCCGAGCTTTCGTCGACATTTGTCACCGCCAGACCGGTCTCGTCTTCGCCCAGCCCCAATTCCGCACGCAGAGCGTCATTGAGCACCTGAAGCGTAAGGCCCAGCACGTCCTTCTCGCTGACACTCGGGGCGCCGTCTTCGGTGGTTTCCTCTTCGGTTTCCTCTCGCTCGGCATCCTCACGTCGACCCAACGTTACCAGAACCGTCTGGGTGCCCCCATCGCGGAAGACCACAACGCGCACCGCCTTGCCGACGGTGGTTTCCCCGACCTGCCGGACCAGACCGCGCGTGTCATCCACGTCAACCCCGTCAAAGCTGAGGATCACGTCACCGGCCAGCAGCCCGGCCTCTTTGGCTGGTCCTTCCGGCACATCGGTGATCAGTGCGCCTTTGGCTTCGTCCAACCCCATCGCCTCGGCCACATCATCGGTCACGTCCTGAATACGCACACCCAGCCAGCCGCGGCGTGTTTCGCCGAACTCGCGCAGTTGGTCGACCACCTTGGTGACCACGTTCGACGCCATCGAGAAGCCGATGCCGATCGAGCCGCCATTGGGGCTGAGGATCGCGGTGTTCACGCCCACAACCTCGCCATCCATATTGAAGAGCGGGCCTCCCGAGTTGCCCCGGTTGATGGCCGCGTCGGTTTGGATATAGTCGTCGTAACTGCCGCTCAGCGCACGGTTGCGGGCCGATACGATCCCGGCAGAGACCGAAAACCCCTGCCCCAGCGGGTTGCCCATGGCAATCACCCAGTCGCCCACCTTGGCGGTGTCGCTATTGCCGAAACTCACGAATTTCAGCGGGCTGTCCGCCTCGACCTTTAGAAGCGCAATATCGGTCTTGGGATCGGTGCCCACCACAGTCGCTTTCAGCTCTTCGGGTTGACCGTCACCGGGGAAGAACTCGATCACGATCTCGTCGGCGCCTTCGATCACATGGTTGTTGGTGACGATATAGCCATCTTCGGAAATCACGAAGCCCGAGCCCAGTGCCGACGACCTGCGTGGCCGGGGCGCGCCGTTTTCGCCGTCATCGTTGCGGTCTTGAAACTCGCGGAAGAAGTCCTCGAAAGGTGAGCCTTCGGGCACGATGCCCTGCGGGCCGGTGCGCCCTTCGACCAGTGTCGAGGTGGTGATATTGACCACCGAAGGGCTGATCCGCTGGGCCAACGGCGCCAGGCTTTCAGGCCGCGCCTGCGCAATCAGCGTCTGCGCCAGCACGAACAACACGCTCAGCAGCGCCAGCCACATCAGGCGAGTCCTTGTGATCGTGCTGTTCTGTCTGAGTGAAACGGTACGGGCCTCGGCCTTCACGGGCGCTCTCCTTGTCCTCACGCGTTATCCCCCTCCGGTCGTAGAACCGGTGGCTTGGGCAGTAATGTAGTCAGTTTGCGACCGCCCGCAATGTATGATCGCGTGGTTTTCATTTGTAGCGACGAGATCAGCCAAAACCCAGCTGATAGGCACCCCAGACCAGGATCAGCCCCAGCACCATCGACAGGATGCCCACCTGCCGCCGCCCCGCCTCGGGAAGGGTGCGCAGCATTTCCAGCATCCGCTCGACCAGAGTCGGGGCAAGGGCGTAGACCAGCCCCTCAACAATCAGTACCAGCCCCAGGGCCATCAGGATCATGGTCATCCGCATACCTCATCCGCAAGAGACTGCCGCATTGTGCCGGTGATGCGCAGGGCGGCGCAATCCAAAATAAAAAGGGCCAACCCGTGGGTCGGCCCTTTGAGATTTGGTTTTGGCTGTCAGATCACTGCCCGGCGCCGTCGGGGGATTTCAGGTAGTTGAAGAAATCCGAATCCGGGCTGAGCACCATCGAGCTGTTGCCGCCCTGGATCGCCCGGCCATACGCTGTGAGCGAGCGGTAGAACTCGAAGAACTCCGGGTCCGCGCCGTAGGCTTCGGCAAAGATCAGGTTGCGTTCGGCGTCTGCCTCACCGCGGATGATCTCAGCTTCGCGCTTGGCGTCCGAGACCAGCTCGACCACGGTCCGGTCGGCCTGCGCGCGAACGCGTTGCGCCGCCTCGTTACCACGGGCGCGTTCATCGGTCGCTTCCCGCTCCCGCTCGGCACGCATCCGGTCGAAGGTGGCCTCGAGGTTCTGGGTCGGCAGATCGGTGGCCTTCAGGCGCACGTCGATCACCTCGACACCCAGTGCCCGTGCCTCGGCGATGGCAGCATTGCGGATCCGAAGCATCAGCGCGGCACGGTCGGAACTCAGGATGTCCTTGGAACTGACCGAGCCCAGCACCGCGCGGGTTTCGGCACGCAAGATGCTGTCCAGACGGTTTTCAGCAGTGGCAATGCCACCCACACCAACCGCTTGCCGGAATTGTTCAACATCAGTGATGCGGTACCGCGAGAATGCATCCACCACCAAACGGCGGTCATCGAGCGGTGTGACCTCAAGCGGCTGCACATCGATCGACAGGATGCGGTCATCATAACGCACAACTTCCTGAATGAGCGGGATTTTGAAGGCCAGACCCGGCTCTTCTTTCACCGCAGCTACGCGACCAAATTGCAGCACCAGTGCCTTTTGACGCTCGTCCACGATGAACATCGACGACAGGCCGATAACCGCTGCGATCACCAGAATCGGAATGAGAAAGGTAGTTTTACGCATCAGTTCGCCCCCTGCTCGGTCTGGTTGCGACGCAGTTCGTTGAGCGGCAGATAGGGCACGATCCCCTGTCCGCCACCAGTGCTTGAGTCGTCCAGGATGATCTTGTCGACATCGCCCAGCACCTGTTCCATCCGTTCCAGATAGAGACGCTTGCGCGTCACCTCGGGCGCTTTGGCATATTCCTGAAGAACCGCGCTAAAGCGACTGGCTTCACCTTGAGCCTCGTTGATCTGCTGCGCGCGATAGCCTTCGGCCTCTTCCAGCAACTGCGCGGCTTCACCGCGGGCCTCGGCCAGAACCCGGTTCGCATAGGCATCGGCCACGTTCTGCAGCCGGTCACGTTCCTGTGCGGCGGCCTGAACATCACGGAAGGCGTCGATCACCGAGGGCGGTGGGTCAGCCTTGTCAAAGTTTACACGAATGATGTTCACCCCGCTGCCATAGCTGTCGAGCGTCAGCTGGATCAGATCCTGCAGCTGTTCAGAAATGAGACCACGGTCCCGGTTCAGGATCGGCGCCAGATCGGACTGCGCGATGATCTCTCGCATCGCCGATTCAGACACTGCCTGGATCGTCGGGCGCGGATCGCGCAGGTTGAACAGGTATTGCGCCGGATCGTTGATGTTCCAGACCACCTGATAGTCGATATCGACCACGTTTTCGTCACCGGTCAGCATCAGGCCGTCATTGCCGCCACGGGCCCCGCCCATGTCTTCGGTCTGTTCGCGGGTAACCGGGATCACCTCTGCGGTAACAAAGGGCCAGGGAGCAAAGTTCAGGCCGGGATTGCCGATGCCCGAGAACTCGCCCAGAAACAGTTCCACCGACTGCTCTTCGGGCTTCACGGTGTAGAAACTGGCGAAAAGCCAAACGCCAATTGCGGCTAGAATACCAAGACCGATCGTGCCTTTCGAAAAGGCCGGTCCACCGGTTCCGCCCGAGCCGCCACCGCGGCGGTTGTCGCCGCGACCGCCCATCAGGACGCGCAGCTGTTCCTGGCCCTTCTTCATCAACTCGTCGATCTCAGGGATCTGCGGGCCATCGCCTTCGGGCGGTTTCTGCCCGTTGCCATTATTACCCCGGTTTCCTCCGCCGCCGGATGAGCCTCCGCCCCCCCAGGGGCCACCGCTGTTGCCCGCCATGTGTTTTCAATCCTCGTCTGTTGTGCCGCGTCGCTGCGGCGTCAGTCTTAACCTGTATGCGCGCCGGTGCAAATCAAGCGCTGCGCACAGGTGTTCGCATGGTTACCAGTTCTTCTGCCATTACGGGATGGACCGCAACCGTGCGGTCGAAATCTTCCTTGGTCGCGCCCATCTTGACCGCGATGCCGGCCATCTGGATCATCTCGCCCGCGCCCGGCGCCACGATGTGACAACCCAGAACCTTGCGGGTGGCCTTGGACACGATCAGCTTCATCATCACTCGCGCACTGCCGCCCGCAAAGGCCGATTGCATCGGCTTGAACGAGGTCGCGTAGATCTCGACCGGTTCCTGTTCGGCGGCCACTTCCTCGCTCAGGCCGATGGTGCCCATTTCTGGCTGAGTGAAGATAGCGGTCGGGATCAGTTCGTGATCCACCGGTGTGGGTTTGCCCCGGAACACCGTGTCGACAAAGGCCATCCCCTCGCGGATCGCTACCGGGGTCAGGTTAACCCGGTCGGTCACATCGCCAATGGCATAGATCGAGGGCACGCCGGTCTGGCTGTATTCATCCACGATGATCTGCCCCTTGCGGCCCAGTTCGACGCCCAGAGACTCCAGCCCTAGATCATCGGTGTTGGGCGCGCGGCCAGTGGCATACATGACCACGTCAAAGAGGCTTTCGTCGCCGTTGGTCGCTTTGACCCGGATCTGGTCGCCTTCCTTATGCATCTCCAGCACATTGGTGCCCAGATGCACGTCGATGCCGTTCTGGCACATCTCTTCGCTGACCAGCCCGCGTGCCTCGTCATCGAAACCGCGCAATATTTGCGCGCCGCGATAATACTGCGTCACATCGACGCCCAGCCCGTTCAGGATGCCGGCAAATTCGCAGGCGATATAGCCGCCGCCGACGATCAGCATCCTGCCGGGCAGTTTGGGCAGGTGAAATACCTCGTTCGAGGTGATCGCCAGTTCCGAGCCGGGGAAATCAGGCACAACGGGGCGGCCGCCGGTGGCGATCAGGATGTGCTTGGCGGTCTTGCGGGTGCCGTCGGCCAGTTCGACCGTATGCGGATCGACCAGTCGCGCGCGCTGATCGAAACTTTCGACGCCATTGTTCTTGAGGATGTTGCGATAAATGCCTTCCAAGCGGTCCAGTTCGGCGGCCAGCTTGCCATGGAACATGTCCCAGTCGAAACCGCTCTGGCTGACATCCCAGCCATAGGCGCGCGCCTCGTCGATCATCTCGGGGTATTCGCTGGCAAACACCATCAGCTTTTTTGGCACGCAGCCCCGGATCACGCAGGTGCCGCCATAGCGATCCTCTTCGGCCAGCGCCACCTTGGCCCCGGTCTCACCCGCCGCCACGCGCGCCGCCCGCACGCCGCCCGAGCCGCCGCCGATGACAAAGAGATCGTAGTCAAAGCTCATGGTCCTGCCTCATCTTTGTTCCCGCAAAGGGTGTATCTTATCCCGCGCCGCTGTCCAGCCCGTTCCAGGCATCGAGAGGTCCGCGACCCGCCAACGCCTTTGCTGCGCATGTACGTACTGGTCAGATATATATGCGCTCCGGATTTTCAAAGGCTATCGGGCATACAGCCCCATTGCGGACTGCAAGAGGGTTCCGCTTTGCGGGCTAAGGTGTGCTCGCCCCTCAATCCGCGAGATCGCTGAACAGGTTCTCGTTCTCGTCAAGCTCCAGCCGGTCATGTTCGACCGTGCCCTCGTTGATGTCGCGCAACTCTACCCGGCCATCGCCATAGCCGATCACGACAATGTCGCAGATATCGATGAACAAGCCATTTTCGACGATGCCGGGGATTTGGTTGAGGGTCAGCGCCATCTGACGCGGGTTGCCAATGCGACCCAGGTGCAGATCGAGAATGTGGTTGCCCTCATCGGTCATGTAGGGCGCGATGCCATTCATGCGCAGGCTGGACTGGCGGCCCAGAACGTCCATCGACACCAGCATCTCTTCGATCAGCGCTTGCGTGGTCTGCCAACCGAACGGGATCACCTCAACCGGCAGGGGGAAGGTGCCCAGCGCCTCGACCTCTTTGCCGACATCCGCGATCACCACCATCTGGTCCGAGGCGGTCGCCACGATCTTTTCCTGCAACAGCGCGCCGCCGCCGCCCTTGATCAGGTTCTGCTCGCCATCGAATTCGTCGGCGCCATCAATGGTCAGGTCCAGCCAGCGCGCCTCGTCCAGCGAGATCACCTCGATGCCGACCTCGCGCGCCAGTTCTGCCGTGCGGGTCGAGGTGGGCACGCCGCGAAACTTCAGCCCCTGCTCGCGCACCATCTCGCCCAGACAACGCACCAACCACACGGCGGTCGAGCCGGTGCCCAGCCCCACGCGCATTCCGTCCTCGACAAGATCGGCGGCGCGCTTGGCGGCGACGAATTTGGCCCTGTCGATGGGTGACAATTCTCCGATCATGACTGCATCCCCTGGTTGGTCCCAGGGGACTTATAGGCAAGTCCCTCACCGCTTGCGAGGGGGATTCGGCACCCCTATCACACGATCTGGTGCAACTCGCTCAACCCGTCGAGCGTGGCCCAGCCATCGCGGTCGAGATCGATCAGCATGATCCGGCGCAATTCCTCGATCCTCGCCGCGCCCATGGAGGTCACCACCTCGGCGCGGGTGACGCTGCCGTCATTGTCGAGATCGGCAAGGATCAGGCGACGGTAATGTCCGGCCCGCAGCACGAACAGCCGCACGGCGATCATCGTCTCGATGCCCGGCCTGTTGATGCGACCGTCCTGCCCTAAGCCGATGATCGCGTCGGTCAACACGAAATAGACCTTGTCGAGTTCGGTGCCGAGCAGATTCAGCAGCTCTTCCTCCAAGTGACCCTCCAGATCCTGCGCCATCACGGCCCGGGCCAGGCCACCCTAAAACAGCAGAGACATAAACAGACACCTGACCGCGCGCATCTGCGCTCCTCCAACGTTGCGAGTGCGGCCAGGATCCACAGCAAAGGTAAACCCTGTCATAAAACGCGCATTGGTCGGCGGGTCTGACCATCCTAAAAAAAAACGGTGGAAAAAATTGCGCGTTTCCTATCGGAAACGTCGGAAACGGTGTATGGGGAATCACCCGAACCCCCTAGAAGCCGATCATGACCGACAAACTACGCCTGCATTACGCCCCCGACAACGCATCGCTGGTGATCCGGCTGGTGTTGGAAGAGATGGGCCTGCCCTATGAGACGGTGCTGGTCGACCGGTCGATGCGCGAACAGGAGCGCGCCACCTATCGCGCGCTCAACCCCAACGGGCTGATCCCGGTACTGGAGACCTCGCAGGGACCGATTTTCGAGACCGCCGCGATCCTGCTCTGGCTGGCCGACACTCATGGCATGATGGCACCGGCGGCAAGCGACCTCGACCGGGGAGCCTTTCTGAAATGGCTGTTCTTCGCCTCGAACACCCTGCATGCCGACCTGCGAATCCTGTTCTACGCCGAGACTTACATCGACCCCGATCAGGCTGAGACCCTGCGCGCCGGTATCCGGCCCCGCCTGCGTCGGCATCTGCGCCTGCTAGACAACCAGGCGGCAGTCGCACCGGGCTGGCTCTGCCCTGACAACCCCTCGGCTCTGAGCTATTATCTCGCCTGCATGATGCGGTGGATGGCGATCTATCCGGCGGGCAGCGACCGGAGCTGGTTTCAACTGCCCGACACGCCCTATCTGCAACGCCTGCTGAACGCGCTCGAGACGCGCGACGCCACGCGGGCGGCCATCGCAGCCGAGGGGCTCGGGGCGACGCCCTTCACCTCACCCACCCATCCCACGCCGCCGCAAGGGAGCGCGACCTGAATGTTTCTTTCCATCTTCGACATGTTCAAAGTGGGCGTCGGCCCGTCCTCGTCCCACACAATGGGTCCAATGGTGGCCGCCGCACGGTTTCTGGACCTGATGCGCGCCTCGCCCTTCGAGTTTCAGGGCCTGCGCGGATCGCTGCACGGCTCGCTCGCCTTCACAGGGGTGGGGCATGCCACCGATCGCGCCACCATCCTGGGCCTCGCCGGGTTCAGCCCCGACAGCTATGACCATGACAAGGCCGAGGCTGAACTGACCCGGATTGACGCCGAGAAGACCGTGCAGCCCGAGGGCTTGCCCACGCTGCGGTTCGACCCGAAGCAGGACCTGGCGTTCGACTATGATCACACCCTGCCCGGCCACGCCAATGGCATGGTGCTGATGGCAACAGATGCACAGGGCGACGTGATCCTGCGGCAGATCTATTACTCGATCGGCGGCGGCTTTGTCCTGACCGAAGAGGAACTGGCCAACGGTGAAGCCACCAATGAGGGCGATCCCGTCCCCTACCCGTTCAAGTCCGCCGCCGAGATGCTGGAGATGGCGAAAACCTCGGGCAAGAGTATCGCCGAGATGAAGCGCGGCAACGAGATCGCGCGCGGCTGCGAGGTCTCGCTGAAGTCCGGCACCGGCCGGATCTGGGAAGTGATGAATGCCTGTATTGAACGCGGGTTGCACACCGATGGCATCCTGCCCGGCGGCCTCAGCGTGCGCCGCCGCGCCAAGGGCATCCATGATGCCCTGCAGGCCGAACGCGGCATGAACCTGACCGCGCCGCACACCATCAACGACTGGATGAGCGTCTATGCGATGGCGGTAAACGAGGAGAACGCCGCAGGCGGTCAGGTGGTCACCGCACCGACCAATGGCGCGGCGGGCGTTTTGCCTGCAACGCTGCGCTACTACCTGGACCATGTGCCCGGTTCGGCTCCCAGCCATGTCGAAGATTTCCTGCTGACTGCCGCCGCCATTGGCGGGCTGGTCAAGTATAACGCTTCGATCTCGGGCGCCGAGGCAGGCTGTCAGGCCGAGGTGGGCAGCGCATCGGCCATGGCCGCTGCCGGGCTCTGTGCGGTGATGGGCGGTACGCCTGAACAGGTGGAAAACGCGGCCGAGATCGCGCTGGAACATCATCTGGGTATGACCTGCGATCCAATCAAAGGGCTGGTGCAGGTGCCTTGCATCGAACGCAACGGGCTGGGGGCCATCAAAGCGGTGAGCGCCGCCTCGCTCGCCTTGCGCGGAGACGGTCAACATCTGGTGCCGTTGGATGCGGTGATCGAGACCATGCGCCAGACCGGTCAGGACATGCTTGAGAAATACAAGGAAACTTCACTGGGTGGCCTGGCCGTGAACGTGCCGAACTGCTGAGCGGGCGCCGCAATCATAGAAAGAAAGCAGTCCGAATTCTTTTCAGGATTTCCGGTCTCGCATTTCGTGGTGCGGCTAGAGCTTGTTCAGCGGTATTTTTAACGTCGGGTTGCCGTCTTCGTCGGCTGGCACGTCACCACCACGCATATTGACCTGTAGCGATGGCAGGATCAGCGCCGGCATGGCCAGTTCCGCATCGCGCTCGGTCCGGAAACGGATGAATTCATCGCGGCTTTTGCCCGCGCCCACATGGATATTGGCCGCGCGCTCGTCGCCGATCGTCGTTTCCCAGGCGATCGCCCGTCCGTTCGGGCCGTAATCGTGGCAGATGAACAATCGCATCTCGTCCGGCAGGCTGAGGATACGCTGGATCGAATCGTAAAGCTGCCCGGCATCGCCGCCGGGAAAATCCGCCCGCGCCGAGCCGCCATCTGGCATGAAGAGAGTGTCCCCGGCAAAGACCGCGTCGCCCATCACATGCACCATACAGGCAGGCGTATGGCCCGGCGTATGCAGCGCGAAACAGGCCATCTGCCCAACCTGATACGTGTCGTTGTCCGTGAACAAACGGTCGAATTGCGATCCGTCCCGCTCGAACTCGGTGCCTTCGTTGAAAATCTTGCCGAAGGTTTCCTGCACCGTAATAACATGCTCGCCAATGCCGATCCTGCCGCCAATCCGGTCCTGAAGATAAGGCGCGCCCGACAGATGGTCGGCGTGAACATGGGTTTCGATGATCCACTCGGTCGTCAGGCCATGTTCCTGGATGAACGCGATGATCTTGTTGGAGCCGTCATGGGTCAGCCGCCCGGCCGCCGCGTCAAACTCCATCACCGGGTCGATCACCGCGCAGGCCGGGCTGGCGGGGTCTTTGACCACATAGCTGATCGTGTTCGATTGCGCGTCGAAAAAGGCGGTGACCTCGGGCTTCACGGACAGATCGGGCTTGGGCTGGGTCATGACGTTCTCCTGCTGCGGGTGATGGTGACATGTGATCTTTGGCTGTCAAAGTCAAAAAACAACGGACCGAGCTGTATACAGAATGATCGGATGCGCCGCCTCCGGACAAATCCTGCGGCGGTTTCGTCTTTCCCCGCGCCGGGCGACCGGATAGCGTCGCGCCATGACACAGGATCGCCCGGTTCTCGGCATCACGCTGATGCTTGCCTTTTGCGTGATTGCCCCAATGGGCGATGCGATTGCGAAGCTGTTGTCGGACAGCCTGCCGGTCAGCCAGTTGGTCGTGGTCCGCTTTGGCATTCAATCCATCATCCTGGTGCCGCTGGTCTGGCTGACAGCGCGGCCCTGGCGCATGCGCGGGCGGTATTGGAGCCTGACAGCGCTGCGCGCCGCGCTGCATATCATCGGCATCGGTGCAATGTTCACGTCGCTAAAGTATCTGCCGCTGGCGGACGCGTTCGCCATCGCCTTCGTCATGCCCTTCATTCTTCTGATCCTGGGCCGGTTCGTGCTGAACGAAGAAGTTGGCAAACGCCGCATCATCGCCTGCACCGTTGGCTTTGCCGGAACGCTGATGGTGATCCAGCCCAGCTTTGCTGCGGTTGGCTGGAACGCGCTCTGGCCCTTGCTTGTGGCGGTGGCCTTTGCCTTTTTCATCATCGTCACGCGGCATCTGGCGAAGGACACCGACCCGGTCGCGCTGCAGGCGGTCTCGGGTCTCATGGCGACCGGGTTTCTTGTGCCCGCGCTGCTTCTGGGCGACGCAGCAGGCCTGCACGATCTGGTGATCACCCCGCCCGAGCGCTGGGAGGCGTGGCTGCTTGTGTCGATCGGCCTGATTGGCACGGTGGCGCATCTTTTGATGACGTGGTCGCTGCGCTTTGCGCCCTCGGCCACGCTGGCGCCGATGCAATATCTCGAGATTCCCATGGCCACCCTGCTGGGTTGGCTGATCTTCCGGGACCTGCCCAACGGCTTGTCAAGCCTTGGTATCGCAATCACCATCGGTGCAGGGCTTTACGTCATTCTGCGCGAGCGGGCCACCGCGCGCGATCCGGGGCTAGAAACGCCTGCCTGACCTGCCCGAATGCGGCACGCGGAACCATCACGATTATACCCGGATCATCGAAGCGCAAATGCACCGGGCCGGTGACTTCGTTCGAGGTTCCGACCGGCCCGCCGGGTGCAAATGCGATCCCGTCAATGGGCCAGCGCAACCCGCCAGAGCGTCCCATTACCGGTGCCAATGGAAACAGTGACACAGTCGCGCCCAGATCCAGCCCCAGCCGGATTTCGGGCGGGGCATGGAAGATCACTTCGTGTGTGCCGATCAGGATGCAAGGCGATGTTTTCCGCCTGACCAAAGTGTTTAGGACGACAAGTTGATGGTCCACCCGGCCGCCCAGGAACCCGGCAGCCAGAACCAGAGGGGCCGCAATATGGCGCAGCGCCTTGTCGAAATCGGTACTGTCCTGTTCACGAATCGGAAACAGGCGGTCGGCGGGGAGACGTGCCGCTGTTTCGCCGTCCAGAGAATCGAAATCACCGATCACCGCATCTGGCATATGTCCCTGATCGAGCGCTGCCCGCGCCCCGCCATCCGCCGCAACCAGCGCCGTGCTGTCTTGCAGCGCCAGATCGATATCACCCGCGTCAATCTGACCACCGCCAATCAGAGCGACCACGCCCTGGCTGGAAACAATATCTGTTTTTTTGCTCATATTGTTTCCCAAATTCGAAGTTGGCCACATTCTGGCCACGAAATGATACTTTCATTTGCACAGATTCGGGCCGAAATTGACGCTACGCCGATGGTAAACGGGTAGCCACAAGTATGTGGAGGGCGAGCAACCCATGGTACAGAATAACAAGGTCTTAACGGTCTCTTACGGGACCTTCTCGTGCACATTGGAAGGGTTTGACGACTCGTTTGACACTATGAAGGCCATCGCAGAGTATTTCCGCGATCTGGCCTCGGATGACCGTTATTTCGGTGCCGAGCCTCCTCAGCCCGATGCCGACATGCTTGCCCGTATTGCCCAGCGCGAGATTTCACGTCAGGTCGAAGCACGCACCGAACAGAAACATATCGTGCTGCGCGCAGCGGAAGCCGAAGTGGCGCCTGTCGCCCCGGCACCGCAAGCCGTACCCGCACCGCAGGCGGAAACGGCACCCGAGCCTCAGCAGCCAGAGCCCGTTGCGGCGCCGATCCCGGCGGCACCCTCTGCCGCCGCGCCTGCGCCGTCCGAGAGCGCTGCGCCCACTCCCGTCGAAAACACTGCCCCCCCGGCGCCCCCCGTCGCTGTCGAGCAGCCCATCCCAGAGGCGGAACCGGTTGCAGAACCCGAAATCGTGCCCGCTGCCGACAGCATCGCTGCCAAGCTCAAGCGCATTCGCGAGGTTGTCTCGAACGCGGATCAGGAAACTGCCGGACTGACTTATTCCGAAGACGAACATGCCGAGGACACCACGCCCAAAGCTGTGGCGGAAGAGGCGTCCGCGGATCTTTCGGAAGCCTTCGAGGAGGATGCACCGTCGGTCGAAGCCTTCATGTCGCAGAGCAGCGAGGCTGTAGAGACCGACTATGAGGAAGAGGCCGCTGAACCCGTCGCTTTGAAACCCGCCAATGTCGAATCTCTGTTTGATGATTCGGATGACGACGCCGAGGACGACAACGCGCTGTTCGGTGACCTGGATGACGAAGAAGGCGACGACATCTCCGCCGAGGACGACCTATCCAACATCCTGAGGGGCGGTGACAGCCCGGAAGAGGTCGAAACCGCCCCGGTCCATGTCCTGAGAGCCAGCCCGGAGACCCCGGCACAACAAACCGGTGCAGCGTCCCACGATCCCGACTTCTCCTCGGCTCTCTCACCCGATGACGAAGCCGACCTGCTGCGTGAACTGGCCGCGGTCGAGGCCGAGTTGAAGGAGGCTGCCGGGGAGGATACCGAAGACGGGGAAGAGACGCTTTCCGATGCGGGCGACCCGCGCGATGAGGCTCCCGAGACAGCCCAGACGCAACACGCAGTTTTGCCGCCGATGACTGAGGAAGACGGTGAGGACAACCTGTCGCGCCTGATGGCCGCCGCCGACGAGCGGCTGGACAATCCAGACGCTTCAACCAGCCGCGACACCTATTCGCATCTACGCGCCGCCGCCGCTGCCGCCGAGGCGGATCGGTCGACGGGTGACACGCCGAAAGAGGCGGAACAGCCGGAAGAAACCGATCAATATGCCGACGATCTGTCTCATGTCGTGCGCCCGCGCCGCCCGGTTGTGACCGAAAGTGCTCCGCGTTCTCGCACCGCGAACGACCGCCCCGCCCCGCTGAAACTGGTGGCCGAACAGCGCGTCGACTTGACGGCCGAGACCAACAACAGCGGCCCGGTCCTGCCTCGCCGCGTCGCCAGCGTCACCGTCGAAGAGACTGACGGCGAAAGCAGCGGTTTCGCCGAGTATGCCTCGGAGAACGGCGCCGTTTCGCTGCCCAACCTGCTTGAGGCTGCTGCTGCCTATATGTCCTTTGTCGAAGGGCGCGAGCAATTCTCGCGACCGCAGCTGATGAATAAGGTGCGCCAGCTCGACAATCAGGAGTTCAATCGCGAGGACGGTCTGCGTTCTTTCGGTCAGTTGCTGCGCGACGGCAAGATCGAAAAAACCAGCGGCGGGCGTTTCACCGCCTCGGGTGAGATCGGGTTTCGCCCGGACAACCGCGCCGCAGGCTGAGAACCCTGCAAAAACTGAAGAGAAACGGGCCGTTACGGCCCGTTTTTTTCACGCGCAACCTGTAAGTGATGCGGTTTTGCCGCGCCGGCACAATCGCTGGTTGGGCGACGCCCAGCTATCGCGGCCGCTCACGGCCGCGCGCAACCGGTGCATCCGCGAATTTTACATGCTCTGTCTCGCCAGCCACCAGAAAATACAGAATCTGGTGTGCAGGCACGAGGCCGAACTCAAGACAACGCGCTGATCCGTGCAATCCTGCATTGATCCGCGCAAGGCAAAGATTATTATTATTTGCCAATAGGTTAAAGGAGACACGTAAACCTGATCGCCCTGCAGAGTCGGGCGGGGCCGGGTCAACAACCACGTAACCATCTCCGAAAGCTGTGAAAAATTTACCGTCGAAGACGTTATTTCTTTGTGCTGTCGGGGTCTTCCTGCCCGACCCCGCGAAAGATGAACCTGAACGGCAGCGCCCAAAGCAGGCCAAGCCCTACATAGATCACGAGTTCCAGCCAGAGCGGTGGGCGGTCCAGCAGGTTCAGCACCGTCACCACCGCTACGATATAAAGCGGCAGCCCCAGCAGCAGGATCACCAGAGCCCAGCGCCGCCGCGCCTTGTAGCTCAGCGCCATCAGTCAGCAAACGGGTCGGTCACCAAAATGGTGTCCTCCCGCTCCGGGCTGGTGGACAAGAGCGCCACCGGGCAGTCGATCAGTTCCTCGACCCGGCGCACATATTTGATGGCATTGGCAGGCAGATCGGCCCAGCTGCGCGCGCCTTCGGTGGATTCACTCCAACCCGGCACCTCTTCATAGATCGGGGTGCAGCGGGCCTGTGCGTCGGCGGCAGTGGGCAGGTAATCAACACGTTCGCCATCCAGCTCATAGCCGGTGCAGATCTTCAGGGTCTCGAACCCGTCCAGAACATCCAGCTTGGTGAGAGAAATGCCGTTGACGCCGCTGGTCGCGCAGGTCTGGCGCACCAGACAGGCATCGAACCAGCCGCAGCGGCGCTTGCGGCCTGTGGTAGTGCCGAATTCATGGCCGCGTTCGCCCAGCCGCTGGCCGTCGGCATCGTCCAACTCGCTCGGGAACGGCCCCTCGCCCACGCGGGTGGTATAGGCCTTGACGATGCCCAGCACGAAATCGATCGAGCCGGGGCCGATGCCAACACCGGTCGCGGCCTGTCCGGCGATCACGTTGGAGGAAGTCACAAAAGGATAGGTACCGAAATCGATATCCAGTAGCGCGCCCTGCGCCCCTTCGAAAAGGATACGCTTACCGGCCTTTCGCTTTTCGTTCAGCACTTTCCAGACAGGTGCGGAAAAGGGCAGGATATGAGCAGCAATCTCCTTGAGTTGCGCGATCAATGCGTCACGGTCGACAGGTTCGATCCCAAGCCCTTTGCGCAGGGGATCGTGATGCTGCAGCGCCCGGTCGACCCGCGCCTCAAGCGTTGCCTCATCGGCCAGATCGGCCACCCGGACCGAGCGGCGACCCACCTTGTCCTCATAGGCCGGACCGATGCCGCGGCCGGTGGTGCCGATCTTGGTGCCCTTGCTGGCGGCCTCTTCGCGGGCGCGGTCAAGCTCTCCGTGAATGGGCAGGATCAGCGGCGTGTTCTCGGCGATCATCAGGGTGTCGGGCGTTATATCGACGCCTTGGGCGCGGATCGTCGCGATCTCTTTCATCAGATGCCAGGGGTCCAGCACGACGCCGTTGCCGATCACACTCAGCTTGCCGCCACGCACCACGCCCGAGGGCAGCGCGTGCAGCTTGTAGACCGCACCATCAATGACCAGCGTATGACCGGCATTGTGCCCGCCCTGAAAGCGCGCGATCACATCAGCGCGCTCGCTGAGCCAGTCCACTATCTTGCCTTTACCTTCGTCACCCCATTGGGCGCCGACAACCACGACATTGGCCATTGCAGGTCCTTTGCTGAGAAGAATGAAAACCCGCGCCGGTATAGCGTCGGGATCGTCCGGGCGAAACATCAAATTCGCCGCAGGGGCGCCTACAGTAGGCCCGGGCCGGGTTTTCTGGCAGAATAGGCCATGGCGGAGGACCAGCTATGAAGAAAACAGACACTGATTTCCAAAAGTTCTATTTCGAAAAGGTCGCCACGGGCGAAGGCTGCGGTTGCGCCGAACGGATCATAGATGTGCATGAATTCAATCGGCTGGCCGGGTCAAGCGTTCGCCCGCGTGCGGGATTCTCCCGGCCAAGCCGCGCCGGGTTCCGGCGTTTCCTGCAAAAGGCCGGGCTGACATCACGTCCCCAAAGGCGCGAGGAATAGACCGAGCGCCAGACTGACAACTTTTTTTGAAGCATTTTACAGGAGGCATTCATGGACACCGAAACCGTCATTCGTAAGGCCGTAGCTGCATATGCGGCGTCAGATATCGAAACCGTTCTGGGATTGTGCACCGATGATATCCACTATTGCATACAATCGACCCCTGAATGTGGCCCCTACTGCGCCGATTGCCGAGGAAAAGCGGCGTTCGTCGACGCCCTCAGCAAATATGTAGAAGACTGGACTTTCGGAGCCTTCGAACTGGACGATCTTTTCTTGTCCGGAAATCGCGCGGCGACGCGGCAGCGGGTCGACTTCATAAATCGCAGGACAGGAGCGCAACTGCAAACCTTGAACGCGTTGTTCTGGACCGTCGAAGACGGCAAGATTACCGAAATTCTGGAATTTCAGGATACCGCGACAATTGCTGCGGCACGGTCGTAAATTCGACGCCACCTAGTCCGACAGGTGAACCGGCTGACCGTGCGGCGTGGACAGATAGGCTTGTTCCCATGCTTGCCGCATCCTGACGCGTTCGCCGTCACCTGCCTCACCGCTATCGGCCAACAAAGCCTCAAGCGTTTCGAGCCACGCGTTGAAATAGTCATCGCCGCCGTTCAGTTCCCGTTCCAGCCCGTGTCGTTTCAGCGTTTCCGAAAAGCGCGCCGCCCAGTCCGGCCAGTCGAAGCGACCTGTTTCGTTCAGATGCACGGTCAGCGCGAAAAGCTGCGCGTGCCAGGGTTCTTCGAAAACCGGCTCGGGTGCAAAGGTGCTCATACCGGCTCCAGATAGCTTTGCCAGAGGTCCAGAACCACGTCGTCCTCGGGGTGTTCGGGCGCGGCCCAAAGCTCGGATGCGTGAAACACCACCGCATAAAGCGGCTCTGGCGCTTCGCCCAGACCATGCGCGTTGCTGTCTGGCAGAACATGCGTGCCATGCAGTCGGAGAATGTATCCCAACGCGCCCTGAGCATAGATGGGCAAACGGGTATGCCCCCCTTCAACCAGCCGGTTTGCGGCGGGCCGCAGGGTGCGGACCGCCTGTCCTTTGGTGAATCGCGGCGCGAGCGGGCTGGGCCGGTCGGCGGGTCCGCCGCTGGCCAGAACACCGGCAACCGCATCGGCGCGCAGGGCCTTGGCCGCCAGCGCATGCAAATCCGAGGGCCCGCCATCGCTCAGATCGGATTCGGTCAGCACGCCAGTCTTGACCAGCAAATCGGCCAGCGCGGCAATCCATTTCTCGTAATAGCTGAAACGGGCATAATCCTGAGGCGACAGGCATTCACGCGCGTGGCGCGAGATGTCTATATTCCATTTGCCCAGCGCGCCGCAGGCCAAAGTGACCGCCAGCACTCGTGCGTGCCAGTCTTCGGCAAAGACCGGCGCGCCCTCTTGATCCGGCACCACCGGGCCATCCCCGAACCGGCCGCCCATGTCATGCACGCGGGTCATGTCGGTTCCTCCGGCGATCGGGGCAGCCCCGTTCCGATCATACTGTCACGGGTGACCAGCGCGGCAAGTGACTCTGCCGACAGTCCCTCGCTGCCCTCGGGCCGCATGGGCAGGACCAGATACCGAATCTCGGCGGTCGAATCCCAGACCCGCACCGAGGTCTTGGGCGACAGGGTCACCCCGAACTCAGCCAGTACCTTGCGCGGCGCACGTACGGCGCGGGAGCGATAGGCGTCGGATTTGTACCAGCCGGGCGGAATGCCCAGCAGCGGCCACGGATAACAGCTGCACAAGGTGCAAACGACCATGTTGTGCTGCGTGGGCGTGTTTTCGACCACCACCATGTGTTCGCCCTGGCGGCCATAGAACCCCATCTCGGACACTGCAGCGGTCGCGTCCTCCAGCAGCGCGGTGCGAAAGCCGGGATCGCTCCAGGCGCGGGCCACTACCTGCGCGCCGTTTCTGGGGCCGATGCGGTTCTGGTAGGTGTCGATGATCTCGTCCAGCGCCGCCGGATCGATCAACCCCTTGCGGGTCAGGATTGTCTCAAGCGCCTTGACGCGCAGCGCCGGGTCGGGTGGCAAAAGGGCATGCGGATGGTCGGAATCGTCATGTGGCATGGGGTCAGAGTGCGACCCCCGGCCCGCCCCTGTCCAGTGTCTTTCTCGTGATGGTGCCCATCATCGGTTCTGATGCCATTCCTCCCTTGCCCCTGCCCGCAAACTTGCATACATACCGCGCGATACACGGCCCAAGCTGCTCAGGATTTCCGATGGAAAACGTCGTCCTCATCATTCACCTTCTTCTGGCCCTCGGGCTGATTGCCGTTGTGCTGATGCAGCGGTCCGAAGGGGGTGGTCTGGGCATGGGCGGCGGCGGTGGCGGCGCGATGACCGGCCGGGCCGCGGCCACGGCCCTGAGCAAGGTGACTTGGGTTCTTGCGACCGCGTTCATCATCACCTCGATCACGCTGACGATCATCGCGGCAAAGAACGCCTCGGGCAGCTCGGTTATCGACCGGCTGGGTGTGTCGGCGCCCACCACAAACGAAGAGGGCAGCACCGATCTGCCCGCAGGTCAGGACCTGCTGCCACCGGGTGTCGGTGACACTGGCCCGCTGACGCCTACCGCCGAATAATCCACAACACCTTGCCATCTGGGAAAGAACCGCAACAGCATCTTGCGGTTCCCTTGCGCAATGCGCGCGAATCCTTTATTAGTGAAGTCCCGTGATGCAGCGGTTTTTTAACGGACCGCCGGGCACTCGAATCTTGTAGTCTCACGGGGTAGACCAACACTCATGGCGCGTTTCATCTTCATCACGGGCGGGGTCGTTTCCTCGTTGGGCAAAGGTCTGGCATCGGCTGCTCTGGGCGCATTGTTGCAGGCGCGCGGCTTTTCGGTGCGGCTGCGCAAGCTCGACCCCTACCTGAATGTCGATCCCGGCACGATGTCGCCGTTTGAACATGGCGAAGTCTTCGTAACCGATGACGGGGCCGAAACCGATCTGGACCTTGGTCATTACGAGCGCTTCACCGGGGTGGCCGCCCGCAAGACGGACTCGGTCAGTTCGGGCCGCATCTATTCCAATGTGTTGGAGAAGGAGCGGCGCGGAGATTATCTGGGCAAGACCATTCAGGTCATTCCGCATGTGACCAACGAGATCAAGGATTTCATCTCGATCGGCGAGGATGAGGTCGATTTCATGCTGTGTGAGATCGGCGGCACCGTCGGCGATATCGAGGGGCTGCCGTTTTTCGAAGCCATCCGACAATTCAGCCAGGACAAGCCGCGCGGTCAGTGCATCTTCATGCATCTCACGCTGCTGCCCTATATCAAGGCCAGTGGTGAGCTGAAAACCAAACCGACCCAGCACTCGGTCAAGGAATTGCGCTCGATCGGGCTGGCGCCGGACATTCTGGTCTGCCGCTCCGAAGGGCCGATCCCGGCCAAGGAACGCGAAAAGCTGGCGCTGTTCTGCAATGTACGGCCCGACAGCGTGATCGCCGCGCAGGATCTCGGCACGATCTATGACGCACCGCTCGCCTATCATGCCGAAGGGCTGGATCAGGCGGTTCTGGACGCGTTCCAGATCAGCCCCGCCCCGAAACCCGATCTGGCCAAATGGGAGGATGTCAGCGACCGCATCCACAATGCCGAAGGTCAGGTGAAAGTGGCCATTGTCGGCAAATACACCCAGCTTGAGGACGCCTATAAGTCGATCGCCGAGGCACTGACCCATGGCGGCATGGCCAACCGGGTGCGCGTCAAGGTCGAGTGGGTCGATGCCGAAGTGTTCGACTGCGAAGACGCCGCGCCGCATCTGGAAGGCTATCACGCCATCCTCGTGCCCGGCGGCTTTGGCGAGCGCGGCACCGAAGGCAAGATCAAGGCGGCGCAATATGCCCGCGAGAACAACGTACCCTATCTGGGCATCTGTTTGGGCATGCAGATGGCGGTGATTGAGGCGGCGCGCAATGTGGCTGGGATTGCCAAGGCGGGCTCCGAAGAGTTCGACCACGAGGCGGGCCAGAAACGGTTCGAACCGGTGGTCTATCACCTCAAGGAATGGGTGCAGGGCAACCACAAGGTCGAACGCAAGGTGGGCGACGACAAGGGCGGCACCATGCGGCTGGGCGCCTATGACGCGGCCCTGAGCGATGGGTCTCTGGTGGCGTCGGTCTATGGCTCAACCGCCATCGAAGAACGCCATCGCCATCGTTACGAGGTGGATATCAAGTACCGCGACAAGCTGGAAAAGGCGGGGCTGAAGTTTTCCGGCATGTCGCCGGATGGCCGCCTGCCCGAGATCGTGGAATGGGCGGATCACCCGTGGTTCATCGGCGTACAGTTCCACCCCGAGCTGAAGTCGAAGCCATTCCAGCCGCACCCGCTTTTTGCCGATTTCGTGCGCGCCGCCAAAGAAAGCTCGCGGCTGGTCTGACGGGCCTGGTCTGACGGGCCCGGGACGCTCAGCCGCCCCAGGTATCGCGTAGCACGCGCATCCAGTTCGACCAGCATATCCGTTCGATCCGGTCGGCAGTGTAGCCATGGCGTTCCATGGCTGCGATCAGCGCGGGCAGTTTCTCGGCCCCATTCAGCCACAGCGGTGGGGTGCAGCCGTCGAAATCAGACCCAAGCACCACGCCCTCTTCACCCATCGCACCCAGCAGATGGTCGAGATGCGCCATCACTACCGCTTCGGGGATATCCGGGTTCGGCTGCCCGTCGGGACGCAGGAAGGTGCTTTCGAAGTTCAGGCCGACCACGCCGCCGCTCTGCGCCATAAACATCAGCTGCGCATCGGTCAGGTTGCGGGCATGCGGGCTGATCGCATGGGCGTTGGAATGAGTCGCAACAAGCGGAGCATTGCTGATCGCCGCCACGTCCCGCACACCCGCCATATTGAGGTGGCTGAGGTCCACCATCACGCGCATCTCGTTGCACTTCTCGACCAGCACATGACCCGCTGCCGTCAGGCCCGGCCCGGTATCACCGTCGGAGGGGTAGCGGAACGGTACGCCGTGACCGAATCGATTCGGCCGGCTCCAGACCGGGCCGAGTGAGCGTAACCCTTGCTCATACAGCCAATCCAGTTCCCGCAGGCTGTCGCTTATTGCTTCGGCCCCTTCCATATGCAGGATCGCCGCGATCTTGCCGTGCTGCCGCGCGGCCTCGATCTCGGCCACGGAGCGACATAAATTCAGCGCCCGAAGCCGCTGTAACTCCTCAAGAATATCCGCCTGTTCTCGCGCCACGCGCCACGCGTCTTCCTGAGCGATCTCGGCAGGCATTGGCAGATCATAGGCACCGTCGATACCGTCGAAATCAGTCGTACCGGGTGAAGCCACCCAGATCGCAAAGAACCCGCCTCCGAATCCACCCATTGCGGCGCGTGCGGTGTCCAGCTGCCCGGAAAGGCCAGTCCCGAATGAAGGGGCCGCCGCGACGCCGCCTGCCTCAAAAAGCTCGGTCAGAACGTCATTGTGTCCGTCAAATATCAGCATCTGTGCAGCCTGATCCAAATCCGGCAAGGGAACAAGCGGCGAGCGCAAACGGGCGCAACTTTCGGGCGAATTCACTCAGCGCGTAGTTCGCGCTTGGCGGCCCGCGTTTTCCGCGATAATTTTCGCCCATGTTGAAAAAGTTCTTCCAGGCGTTTCGCCCGACCGCGCCCGCGCCCCTGCCCGATCCCGATGCCGAACTGGCCCTCGGGGCGCTGCTGGTGCGGGTGGCGCAATCCGACCGGGACTACCAGGTCGAAGAGATCAGCCTGATCGACCGCATTCTGGCCCGGCTCTATCAGCATAACGCGATCGAGGCCGCCAAAGTGCGCGCCACCTGCGAGAAACTGCACGCCGCCGCCCCCGACACCGATACGTTTGGCAAGCTGATACGCGAGACCACCGGCCTGACCGAACGGCTCGCCGCCATCGAGGCGCTGTGGGAGGTCGTGCTGGCCGATGGCGAGCAGAAGGAAGGCGAGCTAAAGATCGTGGAAGAGGCCCGCATTGCCATGGGGTTGAGCTATAATGACAGTCAGGCCGCGCGCCGCCGCGTGATGGACCGTGTCGCACAGGCCCTTGGCTGATCTGTCTGACGCTTCTATATCTGTCTCATGTTCAAGGATTTCCTCTCCCGCCTGACCCAGGAAACGCCAGACGATCTGGCCGAACCTGACGCGCGCCTGGCGCTGACCGCGCTGCTGGTGCGGATCGCACGCTCTGACAATGACTATGCCGACGCCGAGATTCGCCGCATCGACAAGATCATCGAGGCGCGTTACGGGCTGAGCCCCTTCGAGGCGGCACATCTGCGTGGCCAGGCCGAAACGCTGGAAACCGAAGCACCCGACACGGTGCGCTTTACCCGCGCCATAAAGGAGGCGGTGCCTTACGACCACCGCAAGGCCGTGGTCGAGGTGGCCTGGTCAGTGGTTCTGGCCGACGGAGAACGCAGCAAAGAGGAAGATTCGCTGCTGCGGCTGGTCTCCAGTCTACTGGGAGTGAATGATCGGGATTCCGCCATCGCCCGCCACAAGGCCGCGCGCAGCTAACCGGTAATGGCTGCGCGCACCCCGGTTCGCACCAAGACGCTGGATTAAGCAACAAGCGCCGAATCCGCCTGTGCCGATGCTCGAATCGGTGCATTCAGGGGCGGTTTTTTGCGTTTTGCACATTGCATTACACCAATTTTTCCGACCTAGTAGCGCATTAACAGCTCACAACATACGGACCCGTCGTGTCAGACAGCCCTCCCGTCATCCAGATCAGGAACCTTCACAAAAGCTTTGGGCAGCTCGAAGTCCTCAAAGGGGTGGATGTCACGGCCCATCGGGGCGACGTTGTTTCACTGATCGGATCGTCGGGATCGGGCAAATCCACGCTTCTGCGCTGCTGCAACCTGCTGGAGCACAGCCAGGAAGGCGAGATCCTGTTCAAGGACGAGCCGGTGCGCTGGCGGGGGAATGGGCACAACCGCCACCCTGCCGATCCCAAACAAGTGCTGCGCATCCGCACCAATCTGAGCATGGTATTCCAGCAGTTCAATCTGTGGGCGCATATGACCATCCTGCAAAACGTGATGGAGGCCCCGGTGACCGTGCTGGGCCGCGACCGGCACGAGGTCGAGGACAGTGCCCGCAAATACCTGCAAAAGGTTGGTATCGGTGACAAATGCGATGTCTATCCCGCCCAGCTTTCCGGCGGCCAGCAGCAGCGCGCCGCCATCGCGCGGGGCCTGTGCATGGAGCCTGAGGCGCTTTTGTTCGACGAACCGACCTCTGCGCTCGACCCCGAGCTTGAGCAGGAAGTGATCAAGGTGATCAAGGATCTTGCCGCCGAGGGTCGCACGATGATTATCGTCACCCATGACATGAAGATGGCCGCCGATATCTCAAGCCACGTGGTTTTCCTGCATCAGGGGCTGATCGAAGAAGAAGGCGCGCCCGAAAAACTGTTCGGCGCACCCGAATCCGAACGCTTGCGGGGCTTCCTTTCCGCCACGCAGGCTGCATAAATCAAAACACGACCAAAATAAGGGGAGAAACCTATGAAGAAACTGATTCTGACCACCGCCGCTCTGGCGCTTAGCGCTGGCATGGCGATGGCCGACACCGTGCGGATGGGCACCGAGGGCGCCTATCCTCCGTATAATTTCATCAATGACGCGGGCGAGGTCGACGGATTCGAGCGCGAAGTGGGCGACGAGCTGTGCAAGCGCGCCGGTCTGACCTGCGAATGGGTCAAGAATGACTGGGATTCAATCATTCCGAATCTGGTCTCGGGCAACTACGACACCATCATCGCCGGGATGTCGATCACACCCGAGCGTGACGAAGTCATCGACTTTACCCAGGACTACTTCCCGCCCGCCGCCTCGGCCTATGTCGGTGCAAGCGCGGATGCGGATATTGCGGATGTTGTCGCAGCCCAGACCGCCACGCTGCAGGCGGGCTTCGTCGCCGATAGCGGCGCAACACTGGTCGAGTTCGCCACGCCGGAAGAAACCATCGCTGCTGTCCGCAACGGCGAAGCCTCGGCGGTATTTGCCGACAAGGACTTTCTGGTGCCGATCGTCGAGGAATCCAACGGCGAGCTGATGTTCGTTGGCGAAGATGTCGCGCTTGGCTCAGGGATCGGCGTCGGCGTGCGGGAATCGGATGGTGAGCTGAAAGGCAAGCTCGACGAGGCAATCACCTCGATGAAGGCGGATGGTTCGCTGACTGCGCTGATCAAGAAATGGTTCGGCGAAGGAGCGGTGACCTATGGCGAAGACGGTACCGTCGTCACCAACTAAGACTTTGGTCTTCGGGTTCGGCGCGGATCGCGCCGGCCCCGTTTCGGAGCTCTCCGACAGGCGCGTTCCAGGTTTTGAAAGCTGACACATGTTTTCCTTTTGCGCCGATCCTGACGCTCTTGGCACGGTCCGCTGGTTCTCCTGCTATCTGACCAACGGCGTGCACATGTCCTTCTACCTGTCCTTCGTGAAGGTGTTGGCTCTGCTGGCGATCACGGCCCCGGTGGCGCTGAGCTTCGGTTTTGCTGGCGCGATGGCAGCGCGCTCGCATGTCTTTCCGGTCAGTTGGCTGGGCAAAGGGTATATCGCGATCGTACGCGGCGTGCCCGACATCGCCTTTTTCCTGTTCTTCGTGATTGCGCTGGATCAGGGCTTCGAATGGATGCGCCATCAGATCCTGTGCCCGGACTGGGACGCGCCGATTCGGCAGGGAAATGATTTCCTTGTTTGCTCAAATGCCAAACTGCCCCTTGGGTCCGCCCCGCAATGGGTGCATCAAACCTATAGCTTCTTCCTGGCGGTCATCACCTTTTCAATCGTCTTTGGCGCCTTTGCCGCAAATGTCCTTTATGGTGGCATGCGCGCGGTGCCTCATCCGCAGCTTGAAACCGCAGAGGCCTATGGCATGTCCCGCCGCCAGACCTTCTGGCGGGTGCTCGTGCCGCAGATGTGGGTCTATGCCCTGCCCGGCCTAAGCAATCTGTGGCTGGTGCTGATCAAGGCTACGCCGCTGCTGTTCCTCCTGGGGATCGAAGACATCGTCTACTGGGCGAGAGAACTGGGTGGCACCAAGACGTCACGGTTCACGGACTATCCCCATCCCGACTGGCGCATGTGGTATTTCCTGTTCTTGCTGGTGTTCTACCTGGGCTTCACCCGCGTCTCAGAAATCGTTCTGGAAAAGCTAATGGTACGCCTGTCGCATGGTCAGGCGACCACCGGCGGTGAAGCGTTGCGCAAGCAGGTGACGGCATGAAAGACTGCATCCAGACCATTCAGGATTACGGCCTGCGATCGCTGGGCATTGGCGAGCGGCGGCTACCGACGTCGGATTTCACCTTGTGCGAGCAGTTCACGCTGATCGGCTCGGGCATGATGTGGAATATCTATTTCGGGATCATGGCGCTGACCACCGGGTTCCTGCTGGCCACCGCGCTGGCGGTCGGAAAATCCTCAAAGAACCGCTATTTCCGCAAACCGGCGCAATGGTTCATCTTTCTCTTTCGCGGCTCGCCGCTCTTCATCCAGTTCTTCTTTGCGTATTTCCTGTTCCTGTCGCTGAAGAAAACCAACCCGATGTTCGACGCCTTCACTTCGGCCTGGCTGGGGGCGTTGATTGTCTTGTTCCTGAACACCGCCGCCTATTCGGGCGAGATATTCTACGGCGCGCTGCGCTCGATCCCCAAAGGTGATGTCGAGGCCGCTGATGCCTATGGCCTAAGCGGCTGGGCGCGGTTCCGCCGGGTGATCTGGCCCACCATGCTGCGGCTGGCCTGGCCCGCCTACACAAATGAGGCGATCTTTCTGTTCCAGGCCACAACGCTGGTCTTTTTCTCGGCCTTTCCCGCCTGGCGGCAAGAGGGCGATGCGCTTTATTATGCCAGCTATTTCGCGGACAAGACCTTCAATCCGTTCATTCCCTACCCGATCCTGGCCTTCTACTTCATCCTCTTCACGCTCTTCATCGTCTGGGTGTTCGGGCGGATCAATACACGGCTGAACCGGCACCTGCCGCAGGGGCAGAAGAAAAAGCTGCGGCTGCGGCTGAATCTGGCGCGCTGAAGGGAACCCGATGAATCTGACCAAGCTGCGTAGTTTTCGCATTGCCGCCTGCGATCTGAACGGTCAGATGCGCGGTAAATGGGTGCCCGGCGCCTATGGCGCCAAGCTGGAGAGCGGAGCGTTGCGGATGCCGCTATCGGCGGCGAATGTCGATCTTTGGGGTGCCGATATCGCCGACAGTCCGCTGCTGTTCGAAACCGGCGATGCCGATGGCATCTTGCGCCCCACCGAGCGAGGCCCAGTGCCCGTGCCCTGGGCGCGTGCCGAGACCGCACTGGTGCCAATGGTGCTGCACAACGAGGATGGCACGCCCTTTGACGGCGACCCGCGCCATGCGCTGGCGCGGGTGCTGGGCGGTTTTGACGCGCGCGGCTGGACGGTTCTGGCCGCCACCGAGCTGGAATTCACGCTGGTTGATGCCAGCGGGGATACTTTGCGCCCGCCGCTCAACCCACTGACCGGCCAACGACTGGAAAGCCCTGCGGTGTTGTCCCTGGCCGAAATGGACGGGTTCGAAGGGTACTTCAACGATCTCTACGACGCCTGTGCGGTCATGGATATTCCGGCGCAGGCAGGGATATCGGAAAGCGGCATAGGCCAATTCGAAGTCAACCTGACCCATCAGGACGCGATGTGCTGCGCCGACGATACCTGGCTGTTCAAGACGCTGGCGCGCGGGTTGGCGCGCAAGCACGGTTATGCCGCCAGCTTCATGGCCAAACCGTATGCCGAGGACGCGGGCAACGGGATGCATGTGCATTTCTCGGTTCTGGATCGCGACGGGCGCAACATCTTCGACGATGGCGGCCCCGAGGGCACAGACACGTTGCGCCATG
This sequence comes from Ruegeria hyattellae, assembly GCF_041537925.1. NCBI lineage: Bacteria > Pseudomonadati > Pseudomonadota > Alphaproteobacteria > Rhodobacterales > Roseobacteraceae > Ruegeria > Ruegeria hyattellae. The sequence goes on from NZ_JBGOSH010000001.1 coordinate 736,384, forward strand.
CGGTGGCGGGCTGTCTGGCGGCGGCCCCGGCCTCTAGCCTGATCTTCGCGCCGCATGGCAATTCCTATGACCGGCTGGTCCCCGGCGCACACGCGCCCACCGGCCTCTGCTGGGCCTATGAGAACCGCACTGCGGCCATCCGTATACCCGGCGGCCCACCCGCCGCGCGCCGGATCGAACATCGTGTGGCCGGGGCCGATATCAACCCCTATCTGCTGCTCTCTGCCCTGCTCGGCGCAACGCTGAGCGGAATGGAAGACCGGATGCAGCCCCCCACACCCATTTCCGGCAATGCTTATGAGATCGCCGGTCTACCGCAGCTCTGCACCTCGCTCGGGGAGGCTGTGACCCAATTCGAAAGTGACCCGATGATCGCTCGGATTTTTGCACCTGACCTGATCCGCAACCTGTGCCTGACCAAACGGCAGGAGATTGCCGGCTTTGCGGCCCGCCCGCCCGAATCCCATTGGCGCAGCTATGTGGAAAGCGTTTGATCCCTTGCCAGCAAATTGACGCTCCACTACCGTCGGGCCAATCTCAATCGGTGACTTATGAAAATCGGACTACTGCAGGCTGGGCATCTGGCGGATACGCTTGTCGAAACCTATGGCGACTATGACCGGCTCTACCCCGCGCTTCTGAAAAATCAGGGCTTTGACTTTGTCTCTTACCCCGTGGTTGATGGAGTGTTTCCAGACGATCCCGGCGCTGCCGATGGCTGGCTGATCTCGGGCTCGCGCCACGGAGCCTATGAGGATCACAATTGGATACCGCCGCTGGAGCAACTGATCCGCGACATCCATGACAGTGGCGTGCCGCTGGTTGGCATCTGTTTCGGCCACCAGATTATCGCGCAGGCGCTTGGCGGCACGGTCGAGAAATACGACGGCGGCTGGGCGATCGGCCCCACCGATTATGCCGCGGATGACGGCACTCTGACGCTGAATGCCTGGCATCAGGATCAGGTCACGCGCCGCCCCGACGGCGCGCGCCTAACGGCCAGCAACGCCTTCTGCGAAAACGCCATGCTGACATATGGCGACCGGATCTGGACCATTCAGGCGCATCCCGAGTTCGAGAACGACTTCATCCACGACCTGATGGAAGCACGCGGGCGCGGCGTCGTGCCCGACCCGATACTGGACGCGGCCGAAACGCGGCTGAGCGACCCCATCGACAACAGCACAATTGCGCAGCGTATTGGCGCATTCTTTCGCGTAGCGAGGACCTCATGAGCGACTGGACCAAAAACCTTCCCGACGCTGCGCGCGCCTATCTGGACGGGCGCAGGCTGGACGAGGTGGAGTGCATCATCTCGGACCTGCCCGGCATTGCGCGCGGCAAGGCGGTGCCCGCGTCGAAATTCGCAAAGCAAGACTATTTCCACCTGCCCGACAGCATCTTTTACCAGACCATCACGGGGGACTGGGGCGAAGCGGCGGATGAGGACGGGTTCATCGAAAAGGACATGATCCTGAAACCGGACATGTCCACCGCCACCGCCGCGCCCTGGACCGGCGACTGGACCCTACAGGTCATCCACGACGCCTATGACAGAGACGGCAACGCAATTCCCTGCAGCCCCCGTAATGTGCTCAAACGCGTGGTCGACATGTACCACAAGAAGGGCTGGAAACCGGTTGTCGCGCCGGAGATGGAGTTCTTTCTGGTCGCCCGCAACCTCGACCCCGCTCATGAGATCAAGCCGATGATGGGTCGCTCGGGCCGCCCCGCCGCCGCCCGTCAGGCCTATTCGATGACGGCGGTGGACGAATTCGGACCAGTGATCGACGACATCTATGATTTTGCCGAGGCACAGGGTTTTGAGATCGATGGAATCACCCAGGAAGGCGGTGCTGGCCAGTTGGAAATCAACCTGCGCCATGGCGACCCGGTGAAGCTGGCCGACGAGGTGTTCTACTTCAAACGCCTGATCCGCGAGGCCGCGCTGCGCCATGACTGTTTCGCAACCTTCATGGCCAAGCCGATCGCCAATGAGCCCGGCTCGGCCATGCATATCCACCACTCGCTGATCGACATGGAGACCGGCAAGAATGTCTTTTCGGGTCCGCAAGGGGGAGAGACGGACGCCTTCTATCACTTCATCGCCGGGCTGCAGAACCATCTGCCCGCCGCTCTTGCGGTGATGGCGCCTTATGTGAACTCCTACCGCCGCTACGTGAAGGATCAGGCAGCGCCGATCAATCTTGAGTGGGCGCGCGACAACCGCACCACCGGCATCCGCGTGCCGCTGTCGGGACCTGAAAGCCGGCGGGTGGAAAACCGTATCGCCGGGATGGATTGTAACCCCTATCTGGGCATTGCGGTCTCGCTGGCCTGCGGCTATCTGGGTCTGACCCAGCAAGAACGCCCCCGACGCCAGTTCTATGGCGATGCCTATGAGGGCGACGGCGATATTCCGCAGGTGATGGGACAGGCGCTGGACCTTTTTGATCAGGCCGAGGCGCTACATCAGGTGCTGGGCCCGGACTTTGCCCGGGTCTATGGCATCGTGAAACGCTCGGAATACGAAGAGTTCCTGCAGGTCATCTCGCCCTGGGAACGCGAGCACCTGCTTCTGAACGTCTGAACCGCGAACCGGCCTTCAGTGAAAGAATGGTGAATTTTCGCCACCCTGCCGCGAAGGGTCTTGGCACGTCGATCCTTTAGTTTTATGTTTTTGAAAAAGTACATTAAGTAAGGCCAAATGTGATGCAGGCTCCCAACGTCCACGAAGCTGAACCCATTCCAGCAGCAGCCCGAGACGCGATCGACGCGCTTCTGAAATCGGGCGACCTGTTTCGCTACACCGCACCGCAAGACGCGCCAGTGTCTCTGCTTGAGGCGGAATTTGCCGAATTGCTGGGATCAAAATACGCGCTGGCGGTTTCGTCCTGCTCGGCGGCGCTGTTCCTGTCGCTCAAGGCGCTGGACCTGCCGCGTGACGCGCGGGTGCTGATCCCGGGCTTTACGTTTGCCGCTGTTCCCTCTTCGGTGGTGCATGCCGACTGCATTCCGGTACTGTGTGAGGTTGGTGAGAACTACCGCATCGATCTGGCCGATTTCGAGACCAAGCTGAACAGCGTGCAGGCTGTCATCATCAGCCATATGCGGGGCCATACCTCGGACATGGACGCGATCATGACGCTCTGCGATGCGCGCGGCATTCCGGTGGTCGAGGACGCGGCCCACTCGCTGGGCACAACATGGCATGACGGCAATATCGGCACCATAGGCAAATTGGGCTGTTTCTCGTTCCAGTCCTACAAGATGATCAACGCGGGCGAAGGCGGCATCCTAATAACCGATGATGCCGATCTGGTCGCCCGCGCCGTCATCATGTCCGGCGCTTATGAGCATAACTGGCAAAAACACAAAGGCCCGCATGGCGAAAACGCGCCCGATCTGGAACAAGCCTTTGCCCGCTGGCAGAACAAGCTGCCGCTTTATAACCTGCGGATGAGCAATCTGAGCGCGGTTGTGATCCGCCCACAATTGCCGGAACTTGCGCGGCGGGTGCGCGACGGTCTGGCCAATCACGATCATGTGGCCGCGCAGTTGAATGTCTCGCCCCATATTGACGTGCCCGCGCCACTGGTGCCCGAGAAACGGGCGCCGGATTCGATTCAGTTCAATCTCGTGGGCCTGGATGATGCGCAAACCCGCGCCTTTGCCGCCGCCGCCGCCACGCGCGGGGTCAAGGTGCAGGTGTTTGGCCTGAGCGAGGACAATGCCCGTGCCTTCTGGAACTGGCAGTTCCTGCCCGAACAGGTCGAGTTGCCGCAAACCCGCGCCATGCTGATGCGCGCCTGCGATGTGCGCCTGCCGGTCCGCCTGACCCGAGACGAGCTTGACTTGATCGCGGATATCCTGCTGGCCGCGATGGAAGATGCCACCGGCCCCCTGCGCGCCTACGGCACCTGATCGCGGGCACGTTGCAGTCCACGCTCGAACATTTGGCTGCCCAGAAACACGCCGCGCGCGCCATCTGCTGTGGCACGGCCCTTCGACAAGATGCCCACCACCTCAGGTCCCACGGGGCCATCTATCAGAAGTGGTGCGCCGGAATCGCCCTGCATGATCGGGCAATCCAATAGCGCAACCTCGCGCAACTGGCGCGGTGCCTGAGGCTCGCAGGGTCCCGCTCGGCTCAGCACATGGGGTCGCAGGCCGGAATAGCCCGCTACATAGAGGGCCGCGACGGGGCGTGTGGGATCGGCGATTGGCAAGGTTCCGACCTGCTGGCCGATCGGGTCCTTCAAGATCAGCACTGCCCAATCAGCGATGGTCATCGGAGCAAAGTTGCGGCTCTGCACGTCCTGGCCCGGATCAGTCACATAGTCCGACACCTCGGACACCGCCTGCGCTGCGCCCTTCTGGTAACCGGCAACGAAACGGATGCTAGTGGGTGGTATCCAGCGTTTACGCGCGCCGTTATACAGACAATGCGCCGCCGTCAGAACCAGCCGGTCAGCGACCAGCACACCAGTGCAGTGCTGGCGGATATCGGTGCTGGCGAAATTGACCCGTCCGATCGCGCGCCAAGGCGCGCTGGCCGCGTCCAGCACCGGCCGTTCACGGATTGGCGCGCAGTCGCGCGCCAGATCGGGGCCCAGCAGGCACAGGCTTTGCGCCTCGGAACTTCCCGAGGTGACAACAAGCGCGAATGCCCCCGCAAGCAGGCGCATCACGGGCATGTCAGCTAAGTTTCGAAAGCTTTTGCTGAAGCTCGGCCAGTTGCTTCTTGATCTCGTCCAGATCTTCGCCGGGGGCCTCTTCGGCGTCCTGGTCCGGAGCGGACCAGTTGCCGGACAATCCGCCGGTCATCGCTTTGAGGAAGGCCTCCTGCTGGGCCTTGAGCGCGTCAAAGCCCGGGATCTGTGTCATCGGGTTCATGGCGTTCATGTTCTTCACGACCTTCGCCTGGCTTTCGCGCAGCATGTCGAACGAGCTTTGCAGGAATTGCGGCATCATCCCGCCACCTGGCAGCATGTAGCTGCGCACAAGATCATTCAGCACATTGACCGGCAGCACATTCTCGCCCCTGCTTTCATGCTCGGCGATGATTTGCAGGAGGTATTGCCGGGTCAGGTCGTCGCCAGATTTGAGATCGACAATCTGGACCTCGCGCCCATCGCGGATGAAGCCTGCGATATCTTCCAGCGTGACATAGTCGCTGGTTTCAGTGTTGTAGAGCCTGCGGCTGGCATACCGCTTGATCAGCAACGGTTTTTCCTGTTCGGCCACCCATATCCCTCCCCGGTATTGGTGCAATGCAGCAAAGACTATGCGAGCGCAGCAGAAAAGGAAAGTGTCCGTCTGGACACAAAAAAGGGCAGGTCTTACGACCTGCCCAAAAAATTGCACCTAAATGGGAGGAAAGGGCGCAATTTGTCGTCGGCGATTACTTCGCGCCTGCTTTCTTGGCAGCAGTGGTCACGTCGTTGGTCGCTTTTTTCACGGCGGCGGTTGCATCTTCGGTGATGTCTTTGCCAGCAGCCATCAGCAGCTCGACGGTGTCCATCTGTACTTTCTTTGCAACTTCAGCGTAGGCAGCCAGGTTTTCAGCAGCAACTTCGGCCGAGGAAGAGGCGAAGTCGGTTGCGGCTTTGGCGTAGTCTGCCGGCTCTGCCTTGGCTTTGGAATAGTCGCCCATCTTGGCCAGGGTGTCCTTGGTCCACTTGCTGGAGATCTCAGCCGACTTTTCAGCCGCTTCCAGAGCAACACCCGAGAGCTTTTCGCTCAGGTTAGTGGTGGTTTTGAAGGCGTCCTGGAAGGCAGCGGTGTCAACCGGGAAAGCACCCATTGCGTCTTTGAAGATGGTGGTGAAGTCTTGCGAATTTGCCATTGTCTCAATCCTAGTTACCGGGTACGGGCCCACCCCGTTTCCTTCGGCTTGAGACGAATATGTATGCTGCGTCGCAGCATTGCAAGAAGAATTTGCTGCGGCGCAGAATAATATTTTATTTCACATGAAAATCAGAGCTTTGCGGAGACTTTCACATAGGATCCGGGGGCCGGCCCCAGCGATTTATGCGTCGAATCGCCAGGAATTCTGGCCGGAACCTGTTTGCCAGACCGCTTTTTCAGCCACGCCTCCCACAGCGGCCACCAGGAACCCTTGTTGTATTTCGCCGCCTTCATCCAGCCCTCGTGATCGGGTTTCAGATCGGCATTGGTATAATGGCCGTATTTGTCCTTACTGGGCGGGTTGACGATACCAGCAATGTGACCCGACTCCGAAACCACGAAAGTCTTCGAGCGCGACCCCATCAACTGCACGCCACGATAGCAGTCTTTCCAGGCGGCGATGTGGTCGGTTTCGCAGGTGATCGCCATCAGCGGAACCGTCACGTCGCGCACATGTAATGTGTGACCCATCAGTTCGATCCCGGTCGTGGTGAACTCGTTGCGCTGGCAGAGGCCGCGCAGATACTCGACCGCCATCTTCGCGGGCAGGTTCGCCCCGTCCCCGTTCCAGTAGAGCAGATCAAAGGCCGGTGGCGTCTCGCCCATCATATAGTTGCGGATGGCAGGTGAATAAATCAGATCGCGCGATCGCAGATAGGAAAATGTGCGTGCCATGATGAAGGATCGCAAAACGCCCTGAGTATTCACCTCTTCTTCGATTGCATCGATGAAATCGTCCTGCAGGAACGGTGTGAACTCGCCCTGATCCGAGAAATCCGTCAGCGCGGTGAAGAAAGTTGCCGAATTGACCGAAGTGTCGCCGCGCTGCTTAAGCAGCGACAAGGTCAGGCCGAGCGTTGTGCCCGCGATACAATAGCCGACCGCGTTCACCTGCTTGACGCCACAGATTTCTTTGACGTTCTCAATTGCAGTCAGGAACCCGTCCTGAATATAATCCTCCATGCCGACATCGGACAGCGACCGGTCCGGATTGACCCAGCTGACCACAAACAGCGTATAGCCCTGCTCGGTCACCCATTTGATCAGACTGTTCTGCGCCTTGAGGTCGAGGATATAGAATTTGTTGATCCAGGGCGGAAACAGGACAATGGGCGTTTCGTGCACCGTCTCTGTGGCCGGGGCGTATTGGATCAGTTCCATCATGCGGTTGCGAAAGACCACCTCTCCTTGCGTGGTCGCGATGTTGCCACCCAGTTCGAACGCCGACTCGTCCGCCAGCCGCACCGTAAGCTCGCCGTCATTTGCCTCGAGGTCAGAGACGAGGTTCTCAAGCCCCCGGATCAGGGATTCCCCTTCGGTCTCGACTGCCTTTTCCAGCGCATCCGGGTTTGTGGCGAGAAAATTGGTCGGCGACATCAGGTCGACGATCTGCTGCGCGAAATAGTTCAGTCGCCGCCTTTGGACCACGTCGACACCCTCGGCTGTGGAGACCGCCTCTTCGATCGCCTTGGAGGTGGTCAGATACTGTTTCTTGACGAACCGGAAATAGGGGCTGGATTTCCACATCGGGTTGGAAAACCGGCGGTCGGTGGGTTCGTCGTCATCCTCTTCCGTTTCGCCTGACAGCAGAGCCTGCTGGGCTTCGGCAAAGTTCAGAACCGATTTGCTCCAGAACTCAATCTGCTGTTCCAGTATCATGGCAGGGTTCTGCAGCGCCTCGGACAAATAGGACGTTGCTGCCTTTGCAAAAACTTCTTGATTCGGGCTATCCAGACCGGGATTATGTCCAGACTTATTAGCCATAACCTCAACAAATCGCTTTGACAGATCTTCAACCTTCTCCAGGTTTTCCTTCAACTTATCAAAGCTTTCTTGCGAAATCTCCGACGGCAGGTCTTCGCTAGTTGTCATTTTAAGGAATTCCTCATAGTCTCGCTGCTGTGCAGAATAATGTTCGGCCCGGCAAGGTGCGGAGCGACGCGTTGTCTGGTGCACAAGCCATAGCACAAGAGGTATAGATCATGCGATACATGATGACCTACGATCTGGCGGAGACCGTCAGAAATACCAACCAGTGGTTGGGTGCCTCGGCGCGGTCACTGGCGTCTTATCCGATGTTCGCAATGGCTCCGAATCCCGTGTTCAGCTGGATGGCCGCATGGGGTGAGGTGACAGAACGCACCTATCAGCGCATGATCGTCAAGCCCGACTGGGGCATCCGCACTTTCACCTGCGAGGATGGCAAGGACCACCTGGTCGAGATCGAAACGGTTGTCGAGCGTCCCTTCGGCGATCTGATCCACTTCAGCGTGAACGGGCGCAAAACACAGCCGCGCAAGGTGCTGCTGGTCGCACCGATGTCGGGTCACTACGCGACATTGCTGCGCTCGACCGTAAAAAGCCTGCTGGTGAATTGCGAGGTCTATATCACCGACTGGCATAATGCGCGCGACATTCCGGTCTCCGATGGCAAGTTCGACATTGAGGACTATACGCTCTATCTGGTCGATTTCATGCGCGAGCTTGGCCCAGACACCCATGTAGTCGCCGTATGCCAGCCTGCGCCGCTGACGCTGGCCGCAACCGCGTATCTGGCCGAGCAGGATCCCAAGGCACAACCCTCTTCGCTGACCCTGATCGGCGGCCCGGTGGACCCCGATGCTACCCGCACCGATGTGACCGATTTCGGACGCAGGGTGACGATGGGACAGCTCGAAGAAACCATGATCCAGCGCGTCGGGTTCAAGTACAAGGGCGTAGGTCGCAAGGTCTATCCCGGCCTGTTGCAACTGGCCTCGTTCATGTCGATGAATTCGGATCGCCACAGTCAGGCCTTCGTTGATCAGATCCAGCGCGTCATGCGCAACGAGGCCTCCGATCACGATGCCCATAACCGGTTCTACGACGAATATCTGGCGGTGATGGACATGCCTGCCGAGTTCTACCTGTCCACCGTCGAGCGGGTCTTCAAGAACCGTGAGATTGCGCGCAACGAGTTTGTCGTGGCCGGGCACAAAGTGGATATGAGCAAGATCACCAATGTCGCGGTCAAGACCGTCGAAGGGGCAAATGACGACATTTCCGCCCCCGGCCAATGCGTCGCTGCGCTGGACCTGTGCACCGGGCTACCCGACAGCAAGAAGGCCAGCCATGTTGAACCCGGTGCGGGCCATTACGGCATTTTCGCGGGCCGTAGCTGGCGCGATAATATTCGCCCGCTGGTCATCGATTTCATGAACGCCAACAGCAAGGGCGCCGCACGCAAACCCGCCAACACAAACGCCGCCTGAGTCGCCCAGACCGGGAGCAGGAGCGACCGCAAGTAGCAGATCAATGCGGGCTTGCCAGCCAGTCCCGCAGCGCCTCTGTCACCGCGCCCGGCGCTTCGAGCGTAGGGAAGTGTCCGGTATCGTCCAGAACACGCAGCGTTGCCGTCGGGATCAGTTCCGACATGAAGACATGGCGTTTGACCGGTGTCAGCACGTCGTGCGCGCCGCACAAAACCAGCGTCGGCACTGATATCTTGCGCAAAGTCGCCTGCTGATCGGGGCGGCGCTGTAGCGCGCGCATCTGCCGGACGAACACATCGGGCCCCTGCCGGGCGCTCATGGAATGGACAAACTCCAGAATCCCGGCGCGGTTCGGCCCCGGCGCCAGTACATCCGGCAGCAGTGCCTCGCGCATCACCTCGTCCAGCCGGCCAGCTTGCGCGCCGACGATCATTGGCTCGCGGTCGGCAGCGATCTGCGGCGTATCGGCCAGACTGTCGGTCGAGATCAGGCACAGCCGCGCAACCCGGTCTGGGGCGCGGCGATATATCTCCATCGCGATGATTCCGCCCATACTGTGCCCGACCAGTGCAAAGCGATGCGGCAGTTGATCCAGCAGGTCCGAAGCGATCTCTTCGACCCGTTCGCCCATCGAAGTGGGTGCAACCGTGACCGCGCGATCCGCGGACAGATCCAGAAGCTGCGCACCGAACACGCGCGCGTCACACATCAGCCCGGTCAGAAAGACCAAAGGCTCAGCCACGGCACGCCACACCCTGTAATTCGGAGTCTTTCACGCTGCCCTCATTACCTTTGCCTGAGCGCAGGATGCGGGTTTATTCAACCGCCGACAAGCCCGCGAAAAGGCGGAAAATCGCCATAGCGTGCGCGCCGCTCCGCCTGCGGTTCACTTGGGTCCGCACCGGGGCGCAGCAGGCATCCGCGCGGGGCGACATAACTGTCGATCCGGCGCAGCGGCTGCGCGCGCCAGACCAGATTGAAAGCGCAGAGCTTGGGAAAGAACCAAATCTCGGAATAGTCCAGATGATCGTGCATCCACCAGGCCAAATCGCGCCAATCGCGGCCCTCGGCGTAGAGATCGGCAAACCACGGGACCACAATCGACGCCCCGGCCACACGGGCGTCGCCCACGCCGATATCCCAGATATGACATTCCAGCGGGTTATCATTGCGGGCACAGTTCAGCTTGTTCTCATTCCCGAACCGGTTCAGCCTGGGTGAGCGATAGCCCGAGCGGATCGCGACGCGGCCGAAGGTCTCCTCCAGCGGGTCCAGCAAGACCTCGCAAAGCGCGCGACCTGTTTCGATGGCCAGGTCCGGGTTTTCAGGGATGTTCTGGATCTGGTGGAAATTGCCAATCTCGGAATAGAGAAACTCGCGCATGTAAAAATATTTCGACAGGCGCACGCGGCCCAGCGTCTCAAGGCTCCACATGCTGCGGGGCGGGCGCATCAGCCGTAGCCGTTCCAGCGGAACTCGCCATTGGGACCCAGCGCCGAAAACGGGTTATGCGCCACCTCCCAGATCGTGCCCTCGGGCGCGCGGAAATAGCCATGATGGCCGCCCCAGAACACGTCGCTGGCGGGTTTCAGGATCGTAGCCCCCGCCGCTTCGGCTGCGGCCAGAACCTCACCCACCTGCTCTTTCGCGGCGCAATTGTAGCTTAACGTGGTGGCGCCCTGCCCTAGGTCCCCCGGTGTGCAGCCAATATCCTCGGCCAGCTTGTCCAGCGGATAGAGCCCCAACACCTGCCCGATCAAATCAAAGGCAATCACGCCATCCGGCGTCTCGACGCGCCGCCAGCCAATGGCCTCGTAGAACCGGGCCGAGCCGTTCATATCATCCGTGCCAATGGTGATCAGGCTGACACGTTGGTCCATCACTCTACTCCGTTTTATTGCAACCAGCTCAGGATCGCGGCAACTGCGCGCTCTGTCTGGCCCGGCGACATGATGTCACCCGCGATGACATGGGAATACGAATCGTCCCCGGCGCCCATAGTCATCGCCGCAATCTTAGTCGGTCCGCCCCAGCGGCCCGCCGCATCTCGCGTCAGGTCAGGGCGCACGACCAGATCATCGTCCGAGAGCAAGAACAATACGGGAACGTTAGCCTGTGAGAAATCCAGAGTCACCACTTTTTTGACCAGCGCTGCCATCGACAGAACCGGCGGCCAACCATAGGAGGTGGTCCAGTATTTTTCCTGCCCAGCGTTGCGCGGCTCGAAACTGCGACCCTCCCCCATGACCCATGGCAGCCAGAACCGCGCCGCCGGCAGCGTCAGAACCCACGCCATCGGGTCGTTGATCCCGAAATTGGGCGACACCAGCACCATTGCCACGACGTCCCGGCTCAGTTCGGGGTCGAGAGCCGCCGCAGCGGCTAGGGTCGCACCGGTGGATGTTGCCAGCACGACCACCTTGTCACCGCTGGCGCGCGCCGCAGCCAGCCCTTCGGCGACATCCTGCATCCATGCGGTCGCATCCCCCCCGGCAAAGGCAGCACTGCCACGGCCATGCCCGCGCAGGCGGGTATAGACCAGATTGGCCCCCAACGCCTCGGCAACCCGGTCCGGCACCGGTCGGATCTCTTCGGAGGTGGCGGAGAACCCATGCAGGTAGAGCACGGAATAGGGTGTCCGCTGTTCCTTGAAACCGGGTTGCCAGATCACCCGTTTCTGCGCGCCCTCGGTGATATCCTCATGCCGTGATTCCACGGATTCAAAATAGACCTGCACCCCTTCGCCGAATTTTCGCGGATCAAAGCGGGCGTTGAAATCGACTTCCTCATAAGGACCGAAGACCCAGAGCAGTCCGCCGGCCACCAGCAAGACGAAAAGGACGCGCCCCAGAAACCTTCCGAAGGCGCGCATCACCCATCCCCCAGAACATCAAGCACCGCCTGTTCGATCATCCCGAGGCAGGGCCCATCCGAGAACCGGTGATCGGCGTCCTTCACAAGCGTCAGCCGCATGTTCTCGCAAGTGGCATGTTCCAGCAGGCGCACCGCCGTTTCGGTCGAAACCGCCGTATCAGCTGTGCCCTGCAAACACCTGACACGGAACGGCAATTCCAGCGGATCGCGCAGCACCAACTGCTTACGGCCGTCTTCGATCATCCGCTTGGTGATGACGTAGGGCTCCATGTAGTCCGAGGGCAGTTCCACCTGCCCCACCTCCTCCAGCGCCTGTTTCTGCGCATCGGAGAAGGAAGCCCAGTAGCCCTCTTCGGTGAAATCCGGCGCGGCTGCGATGGTGACCATTCCGGCGATCCGCTCGGGCATCGCACGAGCCAGCAACAGCGCCTGCCAGCCCCCCATGGAGGACCCGATCACAACGACCGGCCCCTCGGTCAACGCAGCGATGGCCGCGACGGTATCCTCGTGCCAATCGCCGATGCAGCCCTCTTCGAACGTACCCGAACTTTCGCCATGTCCAGAATAATCGAATCGTAGATAGGCACGGCCCTGTGCCTGCGCCCAGGCCTCCAGATGCACGGCCTTGGTGCCTTCCATGTCCGATTTCAGACCGCCCAGAAACACGATGCAGGGTCCACGCCCCTCGGTCCGGTGATAGGCGATCCGCCGCCCCTGTGCGGTGTCCAGATATTGCGTCCCTGCCATCGCTGCCTCCTTCTTTGCCGCGATCATGCAAGCCCTGCCGCGTAGCCGCAATTGCAGATTTTACGTTACCATATTGTCACGTGACTAATTAGTAACGTATAAGTGATTCCCATGGAAGCGATCTTCAAGGCCCTTGCCGATCCGGCCCGCCTGACCCTGATGGACAGTCTGCGCCAAAAGGACGGGCAAAGCCTGAGCGAGTTGGAAGCCCAGCTCGACATGAGCCGGTTCGGGGTGATGAAACACCTCAAGCTGCTCGAGGACGCGTCCCTGATCGTCACCCGCAAGAAAGGGCGGTTCAAATATCACTATCTGAACGCCCTGCCTCTGCAGGAGGCGATCGACCGGTGGATCGACCCGTATCGCGCCAAACCAGCGGCGCGCAGCGTGCTCGATCTGAAAGCGAAACTCGAAGGAGCTGCCCCAATGAGTGAGACTCAAAAACCCGATTTCATGATGGCCACGTTCATCCGTTGTACGCAGGACGCGCTGTGGTCTGCGCTGACTGACCCGCAAGAGGTCATCCAATACCATTTCATGGCCAAATCCGCCGAAGGCACACTGGAGCAAGGCGGATCGGCCACTTACCAGGTTGACGGAGGCATGCCGATGCTGACCATCGACGTAACCGAGGCGCGGCCAAAAACCTATCTCGACATGCTGTTCCGGCCCTGCTGGGAAGGCGACGGAATGCCCACGTCGCGCTGCGTCTACCTGATCGAGCCGCAGGGCGATCACTGCAAGCTCACGGTCGAACATTATGACATCCCACCGGGACAGGAAGGTGTTGCCGATGGCTGGTACCGGATGATTGCGGGCCTCAAGACCTGGCTGGAAACCGGCGAGGCGCACCGCTTTGCCATGACTGAGGGCGGGTGACACTAAGCCAGACTGCCGCTTGCCCCGACCAAAATCCATCCCTAGGGTTCCCGCAACAATCACGGAGCCTGTGCTGCTGACATTCCTGCGACTTCTGCTGATCGCATTGATCATGATCGGCGTGGCCCTGTTCACGCTCTGGGGCAGCCTTGCCCTCTGGTTTCACTTGCCCGGCCCCGTGGTCGCCCGTGGGATCATCGCCGGGCTGTTCACCCTTCTGGGCTGCGCCACGGTTATCGCCCAGTTCTGGCCCGGCCGGGTGAAGATGCTGGTAGGCTTTGTTACAGCACTGATTGCCGTCGCCTATTGGTGGCAAACCATCACCCCCCCGCTCGACGGCGACTGGGCTGCCGATGACGCGCTACAGGTGACCGGCACCATCGAAGGCGACAGGTTGACACTGGACGGCGTGCGTAACTTCAATTGGCAGACTGAGGACACGTTCTCGCCAAATTGGGAAACCCGCAGCTATGACCTGAGCAAACTGCAAACAGCGGATATGTTCATGTCCTACTGGGCCGGTCCCTCCATCGCCCATATGATTGTCAGTTTCGGGTTCGAAGGGGGTGACTACCTCGCCTGGTCCGCCGAGGTGCGCCATTTCAAGGGCAGCGAATTCTCGCCCCTGAAAGACGCCTTCAAGACCCACACGCTGATCCTGATCGCCGGAGACGAGCGCGACCTGGTCGGCCTGCGCACCAATATCAGGGGCGAGGATGTGCAGCTATATCGTCTCAACGCCTCACCCAAGAACGCTCGCGCCTTGCTGGTAGACTATGTCGAAACCTCCAATGCGCTCGCCACCGAACCAAAATGGTACAACAGCCTGACAACCAATTGCACCACGGTGGTTATGTCAATGATCCGGCAGTTGTTTGTCACCATACCGATGGATTGGCGCATCTTCGTCAACGGATACCTGCCCGAATATGCCTACGACTTGGGCGTTCTGGACACCCGCCTCAGCTTCGACCAGTTGCATGCCCGCGCCCATATCACCGATGTCGCACGTGAGGTGGGCCTGACCCCGGACTACTCGACCGATATCCGAAAGGCCGTGCCCGACCCGTTGCAGTGATCCGCTCTTCACCGGGCTGACAAGACCCAAGCGAATTGCCCGTCGCCCGCGCTTGACAGGCAGCAAATCCCCTGCCACATCACTCCGACGCAAATAACCCGCAACCGGGCGTTCAGTGGGCGCCAAACCGACGAGGAGAGCCAGATCATGGCCCTGGATTCAAAATCCGTCTCTCTTACTTTTCCCGATGGCAATGCACGATCCTATGCCGCAGGAGTTACTCCCGCGCAGGTCGCCGCCGATATCTCGACTTCACTGGCCAAAAAGGCCATCTCGGCCACGGTGAACGGCCAGCACTGGGACCTGCAATGGCCCATCGATGCGGACGCGCAGATCGCCATCCACACCATGAAAGACGAAGATCAGGCCAACGAACTGATCCGACACGACCTGGCCCATATCATGGCCCGCGCCGTGCAGGAGATCTGGCCCGACACCAAGGTCACCATCGGCCCCGTCATCGAGAACGGCTGGTATTATGACTTCGACCGCGAAGAGCCCTTTACCCCCGAAGATCTGGGCGCGATCGAAAAGAAGATGAAAGAGATCATCAACAAGCGCGAGCCCGTCACGACCGAGGTCTGGGACCGCGCCAAGGCGGTGCAACACTACACCGACAACAACGAACCCTATAAGGTCGAACTGATCGACGCCATTCCCGGCGACGAACCGCTGCGCATGTACTGGCATGGTGATTGGCAGGATCTCTGCCGTGGCCCGCATCTGCAGCATACCGGACAGGTGCCCGGCGATGCGTTCAAGCTGATGTCCATCGCAGGCGCCTATTGGCGTGGCGACAGCAACCGCGCCATGCTGCAGCGCATCTATGGCGTGGCCTTTACCGGCAAGGAAAAGCTCAAGGCCCATCTGCACATGCTGGAAGAGGCCGCCAAGCGCGACCACCGGAAGCTGGGCCGCGAGATGAACTTGTTCCACATGCAGGAAGAGGCCCCGGGCCAGATCTTCTGGCACCCCAATGGCTGGACCATCTACACCACCCTGCAGGATTACATGCGCCGCAAACAGCGCGCGGGTGGCTATGACGAAATCAACACACCGCAGATCGTCGACCGCAAGCTGTGGGAGGCCTCGGGTCACTGGGACAAATACCAGGAGCACATGTTCATCGTCGAGGTCGAGGAAGAACATGCCAAGGAAAAGGCGGTCAACGCGCTCAAGCCGATGAACTGCCCCTGCCATGTGCAAGTGTTCAATCAGGGCCTGAAATCCTATCGCGACTTGCCGCTGCGGCTGGCCGAGTTTGGCTCGTGTTCGCGCTATGAACCTTCGGGCGCCCTGCATGGCATCATGCGGGTGCGCGGGTTCACCCAGGACGACGCTCATATCTTCTGCACCGAGGATCAGATCGAGGCGGAATGCGCCAAGTTCATCAACTTCCTCGCCGATGTCTACAACGACCTCGGCTTTGAGAAGTTCGAGATCAAGTTCGCCACCCGCCCTGAAAAACGTGTGGGCAGCGATGAAAGTTGGGATCATGTCGAAGGCGCGCTGGAAAGCGCAATCAAGGCAACGGGCCGCGATTTCACGCTGGAGCCCGGAGATGGCGCTTTTTACGGGCCAAAGCTGGATTTCTACCTGACCGACGCCATCGGTCGGGTCTGGCAATGCGGCACCTTCCAAGTTGACCCCAACCTGCCGGATCGGCTGGGGGCGAGCTATGTCGCCGCCGATGGCAGCAAGCAGCGTCCCTATATGCTGCACCGCGCCTGCCTTGGTTCGTTCGAACGGTTCGTTGGCATCATGATCGAGGAACATGCGGGCAAACTGCCCTTCTGGCTGGCCCCGCGTCAGGTTGTCGTGGCCTCGATCACCTCCGAGGCCGACGAATACGTGAACGAGGTCGTCGCCGAATTGCGCGCCGCGGGCGTCCGGGCCGAGGCCGATATCCGCAACGAAAAGATCAACTACAAGGTCCGCGAGCATTCTGTGGGCAAGGTACCGGTCATCCTTGCGGTCGGTCATCGCGAAGTCGAGGACCGCACCGTCAGCGTCCGCCGGCTGGGCGAGAAACAGACCAGCGTGCAGCCGCTCTCGGATGTAACAATCGAGCTCAAACGCGCGGCCACCCCGCCCGATCAGTTGTAACATTCGGCAAAATCCTGCCCGGAATCCGGCTCCCACGCGGGGCCGGATTTCGTTTTTGGTCGGGATTTCCTTGATTTACACGGCATTGCGCGTACCTTCGACATGACATTGTCTGACGGGACCGTGAGGCACGGGCTCGTGAGTTCAATGGTCACAGCCAAATAGCTATGTTCTAGTCGTCACCCCAGACGAGTGAAATCACCGAAAGAGGATTTAACGAGATGTCGAACTCCGCAAAAACCCTTGCAGTCGCCGGTGCGGTTGCTGCCGCCCTGACCGCCTCGGTCACCACCACCGCCAATGCGCAAGCCAAGGAAAAGTGCTATGGCGTGTCGCTGGCTGGCCAGAATGACTGCGCTGCAGGTCCGGGCACCACATGTGCCGGCACTTCGACTGTCGATTATCAGGGCAACGCCTGGACGCTGGTCGATGCAGGCACTTGCGACAAGATCGAACTGCCCAAAACCGCAGATGGTGGCGCACGCACCGGCTCGCTCGAGCCGCTGGATCGCGACCTGCCGGCATAAGCCAAATATTGAGTACCAAGGGGCGGGCGCAATTTCACCGCCCGCCCCTTATTCATTGATCGGCTATTTCATGGACAGGCGGAGGGTGCCCCGATGCTGGACAATTCGCTCAGATCGAACCGCCTGCCATTTGCGGCGGGTGTAGGGTACAAGCCCCAGCATTTTGCCCAGATCCTGAATGACGCCGCGCCGGTGGGCTGGCTTGAGATCCATGCCGAGAACTATATGGGCGATGGCGGGCGGCCCTTGGCGCAGCTGCGCCACCTATCCGAACAATTTCCGATATCGGTGCACGGCGTCGGCCTGTCGATCGGAGGCGAGGAGCCGCTGGATGCCGATCATCTGGCCCGGTTGAAACACCTTGTCGGCTGGCTGAACCCGGCCAGCTTCTCCGAACATCTGGCCTGGTCGACCCATGACAGCCACTTCCTGAACGACCTTCTGCCGCTTCCCTACACCGATACGACCCTTGCCCGCATCTGCACCCATATCGATCAGGTGCAAGAGGTTCTCGGTCGCCCCATGCTGCTGGAAAACCCGTCCAGTTATCTGGCCTTCGCCGAAAGCAACTGGTCCGAGCCCGATTTCCTGCGCGAGGTCGCCCGTCGGACCGGCTGCGGGTTGTTGCTGGATGTGAACAACGTCTTTGTCTCGGCCACCAATCTGGATTTTTCGCCACAGGGTTACATCGACGCCTACCCGCTGGAAAAGGTGGGGGAAATCCACCTGGGCGGCCATGACGAAGACGAGGATGACCATGGCCACCCGCTGCTGATCGACAGTCACGGGTGCGAGGTGGTCGATCCGGTCTGGGCACTGCTGGACTACGTGCTGGAACGGTCCGGTCCGAAACCCGTTCTGGTGGAATGGGACACCGATGTGCCCGACTGGCCCGTCCTGCAGGCCGAAGCCGCGCGCGCCCATGCGGCGCTGGAGCGTATCCCGGCATGAGCGTCAGCCAATCCGCCTTTCACACCGCGCTGCTGGACCCGGCGCAGCCGGTACCGGACGGTCTGTTCGATGCGGAAACACGCCCCGCAGGACGACGTTTCAGTGTCTACCGCAACAATGTGGCCGTCTCGCTGACCGAAGCGATGCATCAAGCTTTCCCCGTCATCACCAAGCTGCTCGGGCCACAGAATATGGATGGTCTGGCGGGGAGCTTCCTGCGCCGTCACCCGCCATCGTCGCCGCTGATGATGTTCTATGGCGAGGAATTCCCCGAATTTCTGGCAGGCATGGAGCAACTCTCGCATTTGGGCTACTTGCCGGATGTGGCGCGGCTGGAACTGGCGCTGCGCCGGTCCTATCACGCCGCTGACAGCACAGGGATTGACCCGCAAGCGCTGGCCATCGATCCAGAAAAACTGATGGCGGCGACCGTGGAATTTGCTCCGGCGATGGCGCTGCTGCGCTCGCCCTGGCCGATCCATGCAATCTGGCGATTCAACACCGAGAACGATGCCCCGAAACCGCAAGCGCAGGCCCAGAACACGCTGATCACCCGTGCCGAGTTCGACCCTTTGCCGAATCTGCTGCCCCCCGGCGGTGCACCGTGGATCGCGGCCCTGCAGGGTGGGCAAACCATCGGCGCCGCGCATGAGACCGCGCTTGCCGAACATCCCGATTTCGACCTCGGCGCCACACTCGCCCTGCTGTTGCAGGGTGGCGCGATTACCACTCTGAATACGGAAAGGCCGCTCACATGACTGCCCTGATAACGCTTTACAACGATATTTTCGACAAGTTTGACAGGGTATCGGACATATTGGTCCCAACCCTGGCGCGGCTGGTCTTTGTCGCAATCTTCATCGTCTATTACTGGAACTCGGCCATGCTCAAGATCGACGGGTCGATCTTTTCACCGTCTGCCGGAGCCTTCGGCCAGATGTTTCCGAAAGCGGCCGAGGCGGTGCTGTATGACATCAGCAAAATCACCCTTTTCCAGCGCCTCGTGATCTTTGCCGGGACCGTGGCCGAGTTTGTCCTGCCTGCCTTGCTTCTGGCCGGGCTGCTGACCCGCGCGGCGGCTCTGGGCATGATCGGCTTTGTCTGGGTACAGACCATTGTGGATGTGAACGGCCACAATATTCCCTTTGGCGGGCTATTCGACAATGCTATCACTTTGGCCGATCAGCGCGTGATTTGGACCTTCCTGTTCCTTGTCATTCTGTTCAAGGGTCCCGGCCCGCTGTCGCTCGACCGGTTGTTGGGTCTCAAATAAGCTCAGAAATGCGCCTTGGGTTCATCGGGTTTGCCCGCTGTCACCGCCAAAAGACCGGCCACCCCGGCAAAAGCGATCGGGAACATAGTGAAGGCGTTGAACCCAAAGGCGTGATACATCCCCGCTGCGGAGAGCAGCAGCAGGATCCCGCCCCAAAGCGCCCGCGCCCCCGCCATGGCCCCACCGGCAATCGCCAGAAGCGGCGCGACAATCGACATGGTCTGAATCAGTTGGGTATTGGTGACCTGGTTGAATAGCCCGTCCACCTCGCCGAAATGTTGTACCGCCTCGACATAGCCGAAGCTGAAAAAGCCGACGATCATCCCAATCACTCCGGCGATTATTCCCAATACCGATGCGGCACTGCGCATGCGTCATCTCCTGTTGCGGTTCTGAGCAGATAGGGGCGCGATCAGTCCACGCCAAGGGCTGCGCGCGTTTGGGACGTCCAGCCGAGGAACAGTTCTCCATCCCGCTCGATCAACGGTCGCTTCATCAGTGTCGGGTGGCTTTGCAGCAGTTGCATCTGCGGCAATTCACGCGTGCTCGCATCCAGCTGTCGCCATGTAGTTGAGCGCGTGTTGATCAGCGCCGCGCCGAAATCCGCCAATGCGCGGGTTAATACCGCCTCTGAAATACCGCTTTTTCGAACATCGATAAATTCCGCATCCGGAAGACATTTCAACGCCTTACGACAGGTAGCGCAGGATTTCAGACCGTAGAGTTTCATGCCATCTCCTTGTTGCAGAGTGGAAATATCCGGCATTTGGTCGCGATGCATCCCCTTTCTCTTGATTTTTGAGGGCACCGTGCAATCTTGTAGCCGGTGCAACCAAAACGCGTCACCTTCGCCACGATTTGCAAAAGCCAAGAGGGCGGGTTTGGGATTGTACAGTCGATCACCCCGCCAATTTAGGGGTCACGTACAAGTTCAGAAGGAGACACGGGACATGCCGACCGGCACCGTGAAGTGGTTCAATTCAACCAAAGGCTACGGCTTCATTGCCCCCGATGACGGGGGCAAGGATGTATTTGTTCATATCTCGGCGGTCGAGCGCTCGGGATTGACGGGCCTCGCCGACAATCAACAGATCTCGTATGAGCTAATCGACGGCCGCGACGGACGTCAGATGGCCGGAGACCTCAAGGCCACATAAGGCTCTGCGGTGCCCCGGAATTAGACGGGGTTCCGCCACCTGCAGGCTCCGGCGACAGACTTAGCTGCCCCGCACGATCGCTTCGAATTCGCGCCATTCGCGCGCCGACAGTCCCGAGTTTTCCTGCCCGACCTCTTCGCCCCGCAGCATGCGCTGCACGCAAGACACCATCTGGGCCGACAGGCTGGCCGCGCCAAGGCGGTAATCCTCGAACGCCTTGAAGGCGAAAGGCACCCAATCGGCGACGATATCGCACATGATATCAGCATACACCCGGATTTCATATTGCGCATGGGCATCCGCCCGCAGCCGCAGAAAGTGGAACAGGTTGTGGAGGTCCACTTTCCAGTACCATTGCGTATAGATATTGGCTGGCAGATTCATCCGCGCGAGCTCACGTGCCAGCCCCTGTTGGCCATCCTGCGAGATCATCGCCTCGTAATTGTCGTAGCACCGCGTGCTGTCAGCCTTGAGCATGTCCAGAACCCGCGCGGCCTCTTCGCCTTCAAGCGCGTCACCACGGCCCTGATTGTTGATCTCGGACTGGGCGGCGACATGGTCCGGCGCGGGGATGTAGAATTCACGGTCCAGGATCGAATAGCGCGCCGAATACTCGTTCACATTGGCAGTGCGGTGCCTGATCCACTGGCGGGCGACAAAAACCGGCAGTTTCACATGCAGTTTGATCTCGCACATCTCGAACGGAGTCGAATGCCAGTGCCGCATCAGATAGCGGATCAGCCCCTCGTCATTCTGTACCGATTTCGTGCCCTTGCCATAAGACACCCGCGCCGCCTGACAAATTGCGGCGTCATCGCCCATATAGTCGATAACCCGGACAAAGCCGTGATCCAGCACCGGATGCGCGGTATAAAGCCGGTTTTCAAGCCCCTCAGACACCACACGCCGGGTCGGCGCACCCTGCCCGCGCTGAGCTTCGATTTCCGCCAGTTGTTCGGTCGACAGCGACATGATTGGGTCCCCTTCCTGCGGGCGCTCAGAATCTCACTGTAGAGACTATATCTGGACAATTGCAAAGGTTGAACCGCTATATCGGGGCACTCATTAATATCACATTTCATGCCTTGGTGTTTCAATGCGATTGACATTCGCATGTGTGTGAAAGATTTTTTGGTGAGCAAAGAAAAAATCGAGGTTGAGGCGATGAAGCGGTATCTGTTGGCGGTGGCAGCACTGTCCCTTGTGTCCGCATGTGGTTCGGGCGTGTTCAGCGAAGACGATACGGACGATGGCGGCGGTGGTGGAGACGGTGGCGACACCGGCGCGACGGGGTTCCTCGCCCCCGACAACATTGCCGGACAGCTTGATTCCGTCGTCTACAACCCCGGCAATCCCGCGACAGGTGAGCCTGCAACGCTGGAGGTGACCGGCCTTCCCTTTGACGACGGGTCTCTGTCCGCCGAATATACCCGTGATGCCTCGTTGGATGTGCCTGGCTTCCAAGCCTTCACCGCGCAGGCTCGCAGTGGCTCGAGGCACTACACTGTGCTGGTACGCGAACAGGACGGCGTTCTTGTTGCGAATGCGGGCTCGGGATTTGCCGGAACCTTTTTTGGCGGCGCGAACTTTGCCCGCCAGAACACCTACTCGAAACCGAGAGACGAGGATCTCACCGGCACCGAGCCAACGGTCGGCAATGTTCTCTATACGGGATCCTATGCTGGTATTATCAACGCGAATACCGATGGCGGACCGGGTGTGAGTCGTGTCATTCGCACATCAGGCGACGTCTCGGTGACGGCTGATTTCACCGACAACACAGTTCAGGAAGGAACGGTTACAGGGCGGCAATTTGAAGACCCGGTACTCTTGCTGGATAACGACAACAACCCGATATCGTTGCCGGCAGGTACGCTGCTTGATGATATGAGATTCGAAACCACAGCGCTTGGGGCCGACGGAACATTCACCGGAACGCTTACCGACCTCAATGCGGATAATATCGGATCTTACGCGGGTACATTTGCCGGCGAGCGCGCACCGGCCGTAGGTGGTGTGATCCGGGCTGAAGGTCATATTGACGCGTTGGACGACGCGGCGGGGCCGACGATTTTTGAGGATGGCGTCTTTACGGCGACGCGGTAGTCCAATCGCTTCACGGTTCGGAAACGCCGTAAATTACATGTGCAAGCTGGGACTTTTGTTGTTCTGCTTGATGTTTGTGCAGGTCCAATCGGCGCTTGCACAGGCAGAAAGTCGGGAATTGACACTGGACCAGGGCTTTGCCCTGGCCCTTCAGGCTTTGCGCAGCGGCCAGCCGGATGTTGCGCTGCAATTGTCGGACGCGCTTTTGCAGGCGCGGCCGAAAGACCCGGTGCTGCATTATCTGAAAGCCAACGCGCATGCCGATCTCGGGCAGGTGCGCAAGGGTCGTAAGGCAGCGGCGCGATCATATCGGCTGGCGGAGAAATCCGAGGACAAGTTCCAGGCGGCGCAATTGGCCTCTCGCATGGCATTGGGGGCGCGGCAATACACGTTGTCTCAAGTCTGGCTGCGCCGCACAGCGATCCACGCGCCAGATGACGAATCCGAGCGCCTGATCGCGCGGGACTACCGGGTGCTGCGACAGTTGAACCCCTGGGCGTTCCGACTGCGTGGTGAACTCAGCCCATCCGATAACGTAAATGGCGGTGCCGACACCTCGCTGCAAATCATCGACGGTGTACCTGTGGTGGGTCAGTTAAGTGGTGGCGCGCAGGCCCTTTCGGGGCTGATCGCCTCGGTCGACCTGGCGGTGTCCTACCGGTTGCGCCAGACACAGGACAGTCGAACGACACTTGGCAGCCGGTTTTACGTGCAACGAGTCAAGCTGTCGTCCTCTTCCGAGGACAAGGCACCCGATTTCGACGAGTCCGAGCTTGATTCGACCTTTGCCGAGTTCTCGTTCCGGCATCTCTTTGCGGTTGGAAAGCCGGAACGCGGTGGCAGCGCATCGGTGGGTGTTGCCGCGGGCAGTTCTTATTGGGGCGGTGAACGGGCCTATAATTTCGCCCGGATCAGCGGCGATCGGACCTGGCGTCTGAACAATGGAGCAAAGCTGCGTTTTGGTGGATTGGGCGAGACCCGCTTTGCGGAACGGTTCGGGACCAATGACGCCAATATCCTTGGCTTGGGCGGTTATCTGACCAAACCGCTGCAAAACGGCGATACGCTGTCGCTGGATATGGCCTTTCGCGACACGAAGGCGCGCTGGGACAATGGCACTTTCTATTCCGCCTCGATCCGCGTCGCCTATGGATTCGGCAAACCGGTCGGTCCGGTGCTGATCGATACCGGGCTGGTGCTGGGATATTCCCACTACCCCCGCTTCCTGTCGGCCGGGTTCATCGAGGTGCCGGGTGGGCGCACCGACAAGTCGATTTATGGCGATGTCAGCTTTTTCTTTCATCGCTATGATTATGCGGGCTTTGCCCCGGTGCTACGGCTGCGGACCGGCAAGCGGTCGTCGAATGACAGCCGTTATGACATTTCCGAGACTTCGCTGTCGCTGGGAATTGAATCAACCTTCTGACTTGCTCTGGTCCTTTGCGGCGTTAGCGCTAAGCTAGAGCCAAACGCAAGGGAGTATGCTGATGAGTCTGACCTATCTGCACACCATGGTCCGCGTGAAGGATCTGGAAAAATCGATGACCTTCTACGAATTGCTTGGTCTGAAGGAAACGCGCCGCTACGAAAGCGAACAGGGGCGGTTCTCGTTGGTCTTCATGACCCCTCCCGGTCAGGAGGGCGCGCCGATCGAACTGACCTATAACTGGGACGGGGATGACGAACTGCCCAGCGACAGCCGCCATTTCGGGCATCTGGCCTATGGTGTCGACAATATCTACGAGACTTGCCAGCACCTGATGGACAATGGCGTGACGATCAACCGGCCCCCACGCGATGGCCATATGGCATTTGTCCGCTCACCCGACAATATCTCGGTCGAACTTCTGCAAAAGGGCGAATCGCTGCCATCGGCTGAGCCCTGGGCCAGTATGGAAAACACTGGCCATTGGTGATCCGTGCACTGGTACTGACTGCATTCTGCCTCGGTGCTGTCGGCGCCCAGGCGCAATGTCGTCAGGCGCTGGCGCTGGGGTTGGATGTCTCTGGCTCGGTCGACAGTCAGGAATATCGGATGCAGTTGGATGGGTTGGCCAATGCGCTGACCCAACCCGAGATCGTGACACTTTTGACCACGCAACCGGCGGCACCCGTCCGGATTGCTGTCTATGAATGGAGCGGTGCAAGTGACCAGCGAGTACTGGTCAATTGGCGCGACATTCGAAACCGAACGGATTTGGAACAGATCACCGCGGTTTTGCGTGCCACCAGAAGAGCGGCAGCGGATCCTGGTACTGCGGTTGGTGCGTCGATGCGGTTCGGCGCGGGTATGTTGGCGCAACAGGGTGACTGCTGGAAACGCACGCTCGATCTTTCCGGCGACGGCAAGCACAATCTCGGTCCGCATCCACGCGACGTGCAGGAGGACCTCAGTGCTCAAGGGCTGACCATCAACGGATTGCTGATCGGAACCGATCCGAGATTCGGGCAGAACCGAAGATATGGCCAAATCGGGGAGTTATCGGCCTATTACCGCGCATGGGTGATTCTTGGCCCCGGTGCCTTTGTCGAAATCGCACTGGGATTCGAGCAATATGAGCAAGCGATGGTGCGCAAACTCAGGCGGGAATTGGAAGCACCGGCGATGTCCGCGATCGGTCCCATGCATCGCCTGGCGCTTCGCCGCCCCGCACCTCAGTAGATATAGCGGATCTGGTCGGTCCAGTAGCGTTCGACCCGGCGCAGTGAGCTTGTGATATCCTCAATCCCCTCCATACCCAGCACCCCTTTGTGCTGCAGGCCCACAGCATGGCGGGCAAAGAGATCGGCCACAATATTGCGGATCTCGCGCCCGCGCTGGGTCAGGCGCACCCGGACAGAGCGACGGTCAATCTCGCAGCGCTGGTGGTGCATATAGCCCATCTCGACCAGTTTCTTGAGGTTGTAGCTGACATTGCTGCCCTGATAATAACCACGGCTTTTCAATTCACCCGCCGTGACCTCATTGTCGCCGATATTAAACAACAGCAGCGCCTGCACTGCGTTGATCTCCAGCACACCGACCCGCTCGAACTCGTCCTTGATCACATCGAGAAGCAGCCGGTGCAGCCGTTCCACAAGCGCTAGCGCCTCAAGGTAGCTGGTCATGTACCCCTTGCCGCCATCGCTGGCGATCTGTGTTTCGATACTCATCCGCTTCTCCGACTCGCTTGCTTTCGACAAGAATGACCGGAAAAACCAAACAATCGGTTAAGGGGAATTTTCGTCTATTTTTGGAAGGTTTGCGAGATATCGGTTATCAACTCGCCGTAAGGCACGGGAACGCTGGCCTGCCCTGTGACCCATTGATAAAGGTCCTGGTCGTTCTCGTGCAGCAGCCGGTCATACAGATCCAGCGCCGCTGGATCGAGCTGCGCCAGATTTGCCTCGGCATAGGCGCTGAGGATTAGGTCCATCTCTTTGATTCCGCGGCGCATCGAGCGCATCTTCAGACGCTTGAGGCGATGCGCTCGCGGCTCGCTCAAGCGCCCTGCTCCGCCAAACCGCGCAGCTTCTTTTCCAGCCGTGCCGCCCGCTCGGTCAACCCGCGCATCTCGCCGCGGATTGCGCGCAGTTCACCCACCAGCGAGGTCAGCTCACCATTGGTCTCGCCTTCCTCGGCGGGTGCATCGGTGCCTTCGCCCTCACCGGTCAGCAGCCACATGATCGAGACGTTCAGCAGCCCCGCCATCATCGACAGCTTGTTGGCACGCGGTTCGGCCAGATCATCCTCCCACCCGGCAACGGTCGCCTTCTTGACACCGATCCGGCGCGCAAGCTGGGTCTGCGTCATGCCCGCCGCTTCGCGCGCGCCGGCGACACGGTCCCCGAAGGTTGCCGCGTCGGGGCCGTACCAGTCATTAGCTTCATTGTTCATCAGCGCATGTCCTTCATCGCTTGATCGCCGGTTGGGCGCACCCTATGACAGTCGCGCCCATGATACAAACCGAGGTGGCCCATGAATTTCCTGTCAGCGACATTGTCCCGCGTAAAGCCGTCTCCGACCATTGCAATGACAGCAAAAGCGGCGGAACTGAAGACCGCAGGACGCGACGTAATTGGTCTGAGCGCCGGTGAGCCGGATTTCGACACGCCGCAGAACATCAAAGACGCGGCCGTAGCAGCCATCGCGGCGGGCAAGACCAAGTACACGGCACCCGATGGGATTCCCGAGTTGAAGCAGGCGGTCTGCGCCAAACTCAAGCGCGATAACGGGCTGGACTACACGCCAGCGCAGGTGTCGGTCGGCACCGGCGGCAAGCAGACGCTCTACAACGCGCTGATGGCCACCATGAATCCCGGCGACGAAGTCATCATCCCCGCCCCCTACTGGGTCAGCTATCCCGACATGGTGTTGCTGGCGGGCGGCACGCCGGTGGTGGTCGAGACGGCACTGGAAAACAGCTTCAAACTAACCGCAGCGCAGCTTGAGGCGGCGATCACGCCGAACACCAAATGGTTCATCTTTAATTCACCGTCGAACCCGACTGGCGCTGGCTACAGCCAGGACGAGTTGAAACCGCTGACCGATGTGTTGATGCGCCACCCGCATGTCTGGATCATGACCGACGACATGTACGAACATCTGGCCTATGACGGGTTTGAATTCTGCACGCCCGCGCAGGTCGAGCCGGGGCTTTATGAGCGCACGCTCACCTGCAATGGCGTGTCGAAGGCCTATGCGATGACCGGCTGGCGCATCGGCTATGCCGCTGGATCGGTCGAATTGATCGCCGCCATGCGCAAGATCCAGTCGCAGAGCACCTCGAATCCCTGCTCGGTAAGCCAATGGGCCGCGGTGGAGGCGCTGAACGGAACCCAGGATTTCCTGGCCCCCAATAACGAGATATTCAAACGCCGCCGCGATCTGGTCGTGTCGATGCTAGGCCAGATCGACGGGATCACCTGCCCGGTGCCCGAAGGGGCGTTTTATGTCTACCCCTCCATCGCGGGCCTGATCGGCAAAACCACCCCCGCCGGGACCGTCATAGAAAACGACGAGGCCTTTGCCACTGCCCTGCTGGAAGAGGCGGATGTGGCGGTGGTGTTCGGTGCAGCCTTCGGTCTTTCGCCCAACTTTCGGGTCAGCTACGCTACCTCGGACGAGGCACTGACCGAGGCCTGCACGCGCATCCAGCGCTTCTGCGCCGCACTCAACTAGATTAGGAGCAGGCATGTCAGCCGAATTGCCCGACTATTACTTCCGTGTCCGCGAAAATGGAGCCGTCGTGTTTCGCGTGGACACGGAGAACCGCCAGCGCCGGATCGAGATGGACCAGATCGCGGTGGTCAACATCCGCAATGGCGAGATCAAGCCGCAAGGGCAGCGGGACTTATCCGAGCAGGACCTGCAGGAGATCCGCGCCTGGATGGCGACACGGACCGCGTTGCTTGCCAGCCGTGACATCGACGACATCCACAGGGCCGTGGATCACCTGAACCTGACCACGCAATGGGCGCAGTCCAAAGCGAGCGACACGCAGCTTGAAGAGGTGAGCGACGCCCTGCTTCTTGCTATGCACGACCTGCGCTCGGTGCTGGTGCGCAAAAAGTCAGACCGGCTTTTGGGCAAAGGGCGGTCCGAGTGATCTGATGGATCTGAGGCGTGACCAATCTCACATTCTCAAGGCTTGGTCATCAATGCCCACAATTTGGACGAGGACGAAACCGCTACTGCGGCCCTGGCGTTTGCCGTTGATGTTTCGCGTCGTTCCCAACGTGGTGCATATTGCGCACTGACCCCCCTGCCTGACGATTGGTGCTTTCCAAGTCGACAATGGAGGTTGCCATGCCAAAGAAGAGAACAATGTCGCTGCGCGAGCAGATCATTGGGGATAAGCTAGGTCTTGCCCGGCCATGCCAAGCTGAGCAAGACGACACGCAAATCCAGATCGCCACCAAACCCACCCGAGCCAACGTGAGCCCGTATGAAGCGCTCAGAACCTTACAGGGCCGTTCGCTCCGACAAGGGTCCCGGCAACATTCGGGGCGGTTGTTGCGTTCCAAGCTGGAGATTGCTGACATTTCCCGAAAGTTTGTTCCTGCGTGACGGCAGGTCGGCGCATCCCAGAAAACAGCGCCTGCGGGTTCCATTTTGTCAGGGTTTTTCAAAGCCGGAGACAATCAGTACACTTTGAAGTCTTGCACTCAGATCCGCCTCGAAAACCTAAAACAAAGCGAGCTTTCGCTGTGGCTATGCCAAGACCTGCTTTCGGGTTATGTCGGCCGGACATCCTAAACTTGCTAACACGTGAACAGACGAAGTGTTTATCGATATCGCGGTGCCAAATTTCTTTGTTGCGCATTCGCGGGCTCATTCATCAGGAATATCCAGCCCTGTCAGTTCAAGGCCTTCTCTTATTCTGGAAATCAGCTCCTCGGGCATTCCACGCGCTCGGAATGGGGCAAGCGGGATTTTGATAGCTTCAGGGAACTTTTGGCTCATTTCTTCGACCAAGTCTTTGGCCTCTTCCATTTCACCATTAAGAGCAAGGGCCGCAGCCGTTGATGCCATACCCATGGGATTACGCGCACCGCCCATGCCGGCCATTACGGCCTTTGCATCTTCGTAATCACCTCGGGCGATGGCGTGCAGGTGAAAAGCGTTGCCATAACCGGGATGAAGTCTCGGATTCAAAGCGCGCGCTCGTGCGATCCAGGCCTCACCCTCCTCCCACTCACCGGAATACGCCAAGAAGACCCCTAGATCAGCCAAGATCCATGAATCGTTGGGGTTCAATTCAATGGCGCGGTTCGCGTAGTTGTAGAAGATTTCCTTGCTCTCTCCGATCATGCGGCTGTGGATCGCCAGCGCATAATACGCATCTGGATTGTCCTGGTCTGCATCGAGTGCGTTTGATGCTGCATTTAGAGCCTGATCAGACCAGTCAGGCTTCAGGTCCATTTTGCGCTTTTTGGATTCGAGGTAATTGTAGGCCAGCCGTGACCAAGCCAAGGAATAATCCGGTTCGGCTTTGACTGTCCGCAGCAAGCAGTCACGCGCGATGCGATGATCCTCAATGGCGAAGGTTTGATAAAACCAGAATGACAGAAAGACGCATTCATACGCGTCGAGACTTTCCGGCGCTTTGCTTCTGACTTCCTGCGCGATGGCCGATTTGAAGAGTGGCGCGTCGCTCGACCCGATTGCGGCTGCGACTTTTCGGGCGATTTCAAGCTGAACTTCCAGCAAGCCTTCTGCGTCAAGATCGGCATCGAACGGTCCTGGCGGTGTCAATTGTCGACAGGTTTTGGCGTCGGTGAGCGTCGTTGTGACTCGGAGCCGGTCAGCCGAGCGTTGCACCGTGCCTCGCAGGATGTAATCGGCTCCAAGCTCTTCCCGCAGATTGTCGCATCCGGCATCGTCGCGGAAAGCCGTCGTGGCTTCCGGTGCAATGACAAAGAGGTTGGAGAACTTTGCCAAAAGCGCGTTGATGTCCCGGCTCAGACCTTCGCTGAAGAACTGATCTCCAGGATCGGGGCTCAGGTTTTCGAATGGCACCAATGCAATCCGAGCTCCGGTCGGCAGCGTGGTTTGGTCCTGCGGCTTCAAACTGTACCATGCGGCACCTGCGGTCAGGGCCAAGAAGGCAGCGACCCCGGCGATCCAACGGCCATAATTTGGGAGTGGGCGCATTTTTCGTGCGGCCTCGGCCGGCCAGACAAAGACCTCCATCGGCAGCGCAATGTTCTTCAGAGCTTGCTGTCCGGCGCTGGCAAAAGCCACGTCCACCTTACCGGAAATTTGATCGATCACCTGTCGAGAGAGGCAAACGCCACCGGGCGGGGCCAAGGCTTCGAGCCGCGCGGCGATGTTTACGCCATCACCTAGCAAGTTGTCACCCTCGCTGACCACGTCGCCCAGATTGACACCGATCCGAAAACGCATCTGGCCGCCGTCAGACTGCTTCGCGTTTCGGTTGGTCAGCCGATTTTGTATGTCGAGTGCTGCGCGAACCGCAGCGACAGGGCTTTCAAATTCCGCAATTACGCTGTCACCGGCACTACCGAATACGCGACCGCCACCTGTGCGGATACACGGGTCAATTATACGTCGACAGGCAGAGAGTGCCGCTAATGTGCCCGCTTCATCGTCACGCATCATCTGCGAAAAACTGACGACATCTGCGGCGAGTATCGCCGCTAATTTGCGATCCACACGCTGCCTCCCTTAAGGCCCACTCTAGCACCTCCAAAAAATGAACGCCAGAATGCCAAATCCGAAGATCTTCAACGATGGTCGTACGGAACGGCAGAGGTCTGCTATTGTCAGCCGCCGGATCAACATGAGGCTGCTCGCGTTAATACGCATCGTCCAAAAACTGTCGTTATTGGCAAGGAGTGCATTTGGTCGCAATGGCTGAAAAAACCTGTACCACAATCACCGGGGCAGCACTTCGCTTCATACCGTCACGTTTTTGATCGTGTCAGAAAGCCGGCACTCGCCGCCCCGCGCCAGCTTGGGATGTATGGGCGCTTAGCGGACATGATCTTTCTTGCCATTGCCTGTCGGATCAAACCTCAGGCCAAGACACCGACCCGGTTGATCGTCCGCCCCCAAAACCGCGTCATCAGCAGCACTGCCGCGCAGGCAAGGCCGAGGACCAGCCCGCTCCAGACACCGACGCCGCCCCAACCCATCTGGAAGCCCAACATGTAGGAAGCCGGGATGCCGACCAGCCAGTAGCTGAGCGCCGCGATCACCATTGGGCCAGTGGTGTCCTGCACCCCCCGCAGCACGCCCAGCGCAATGACCTGAGCACCGTCCACAGTCTGAAACAGTGCCGCTACCGCCAGCAGCCCGGTGCCGATCAGCAGGATCTGCCCACGATGCGGATCGTCGGCTTCCATGAACAGTGAAATCAGCTGTTCCGGAAAGACTAGGAACAGCGTCACCGCCACCGCTGAAATCGCAAGCGACATGATCGTGACGACCAATGCACCACGCGCCAGATGCGCCCGGTCCTTACGGCCATAGGCATTGCCAGCCCGGATCGTCGCCGCGTTGCTCAGTCCTAGATGCACCATGAAGGTGGCTGAGGCCAGCTGAAGCGCGATGCCATGGGCGGCCAGCGGTATCGCCCCCAGCCAGCCCATCATCAGCGCCGAAGAAGCAAACATCGTCACCTCGCTCAGCATGGTCAAGCCGATGGGCACGCCCAGCCGGAACACCCGCGCAAACATTTCCCAATCCGGGCGCCAGAAGCGGCGGAAAAGTTCATGCTCGGGCAGGACCCGCACCGCATAGACAACAACCGCCAGCAGCGACACGATCTGGGTGAGAACCGAGGCGATTGCTGCACCGATCACGCCCAGTTCTGGCGCGCCCCAGTTGCCGAAGATCAGCGCGTAGTTTGTCACAGCATTGGTGACAGCGGCGGCTATAGTGATCCAGAACACAACCTGCGTCCGTTCCAACGCCGCCAAATAAGACTTCAAAACCATCACCAGCAACGCAGGCAGTAGGCCCCAACCCGCGACCCTTAGATAGGTGGCCGCGGTCTCGGCCACTGCGGGCTCCTGCCCCATCAACAGAAGGATCGGATAGGACCACCACAAAAGCGGCAAGGCGACGACAAAGAAAAGCATCGACAGCCACAGCCCCATGCGTGTGATGCGGCGGATGCTGGTCTCGTCCTCTTCGGCAGCGGCGGTAGCGACCATCGGCATCACCGCCATAGCAAAGCCCGCCCCCAGCAGGAACAGCACGAAGAAATAGCTTGATGCCAAGGTCACCGCGGCCAGTGCCTCGACCCCGTACCAGCCCAGCATGACGGTATCGGTCAAACCGATGGCAAACTGCGCCAGGTGCCCGCCGATCAGCGGGACCCCAAGGACGGCAATCGCGCGGACATGGCCGCCATATGTCATAGTGGGACTCATCCGACAGCCATATGGCGGGCCTTTCAGACTTGCAAGAGACAGGTTCAACCCCGCACACTCGCAACCGGAGATGACCGCAGCACAGCGAGGCCCCAATGTCAGACCCTTTCGCAACCCTCGTTCCGGATGCAACCGGTTTTCTGTCCGATCTTGCCCGGAACAACACGCGCGACTGGTTCCTGGCCCACAAGCCGACCTATGAGGACAAGCTGAAAGCGCCCGCGATGGCGCTACTTGACATCATCGCCGCTGATCTTGGCACGGGTACCGGAATCAAACTGTTCCGCCCGCATCGCGATGTGCGGTTTTCCAAGGATAAGACGCCCTATCACACGCATCTGCATATGCTGTGGAGCCTGCCATCAGAGAGCGGGCCACGCCCGGCGCTCTTCTTTGGGATCGGGCTGAACTATGTGAGTGCCGGTGCCGGGTTCATGGGATTTGACAAGACGGCCCTGCCGATCTGGCGGGCTGGCGTTGACGGCGCGCGGGGCGCAAAGATCACAGCCGAACTGGACCGCCTTGCCGCCGACGGGTTGCGTATTGGCGCGCCTGAACTCAAGCGGGTTCCCGCCCCCTATGACAAGGATCATCCTCGGGGCGCGCTGCTGCGCCGCAAGGCGCTGACGGTCTGGCACGATCTGGACAAGGCGGAGATCGCCAGCCCCGTCGCCACCATCCGCGCCACCCACCAAAGGCTCGCACCTTTGCTGGGCAGCCTGCAGGCGATCTTCTGAGGATCAGCCCACCTTGCGTGCGTCTGGATGCAGCGCGGTGCCCAGGATATGCTCGGACCCGTGGATCACATGGTTCGCATGCCCTACGATCAGCGGGTCCGGCGCGCCGACCAGATCGTGATCCTTGCCCGGATAGTCAAGCGTCGACAGGAAATGCCGCATGCAGTTCAGCCGCGCCCGTTTCTTGTCGTTCGACTTGACGATAGTCCAAGGTGCGTCGGCGGTGTCGGTGTAGAAGAACATCGCCTCTTTCGCCTCGGTATAGTCGTCCCATTTGCCAAGACTGGCCTTGTCGATGGGCGACAGCTTCCACTGTTTCAACGGGTCGGATTCGCGGCTTTTGAACCGGTTCTTCTGCTCGGGGCGCGTCACCGAGAACCAGTACTTATACAGCCGTATCCCGGACCGGACCAGCATCCGTTCCAGATCGGGCGCCTGACGCATGAATTCGAGATAGTCGTTGGGCCCGCAAAACCCCATCACCCGCTCGACCCCGGCGCGGTTGTACCAGGAGCGATCGAAGAACACCATTTCGCCAGAGGTCGGCAGCTCGCGCACATAGCGCTGGAAATACCACTGCCCGCGCTCTTCTTCGCTAGGTTTGTTCAAGGCGACGACACGGGCCGCACGCGGGTTCAGATGCTCCATGAACCGCTTGATGGTGCCGCCCTTGCCCGCCGCATCGCGGCCTTCGAAGATCAGGGCGAATTTCTGTCCGGTTTGCTGCGCCCAGAGCTGCACCTTGAGCAATTCCGCCTGCAATTTGGCTTTCTCTGCCTCGTAGCGGCGTCGGGGCAGCTTGCGGTCATAAGGATATCGGCCGCTTTCAAAGGCCCTCCGCACATCATCGGGGCTTGGCGCTTTGGGGGCGGTTCCGGGTTTTGGGGTCGTGTCAGGTTGCGTGGCTTTGGTAGTTACGGCAGCCCCATTGCTGAGTGGCGATGGCGTCTGTGTTCGGGTCTCTTGCGTCATGTAAATCCCTCCTGTCTCATTCTGGCGGCAGGGTAACGAGGTCGCGCGAACGCCGCCTTGATCGGTGTCAAAAAATCATCACATGCCGGGTGGCGACCCTACGAAACGCAACCAAAATCCGGCACACGGGTTTCCATCGATGGGAATGCCTGTTTGACTGCAGCACCAAGCGGAGCATGTGATGGACAGCCGGACAGTTACCCTCAACGGACGGGGCTTCTTTCTGCGGCAATGGGGCGACCCGGCCCTGCCAAAGCTGTTGATGCTTCACGGGTTTCCCGAATATGGCGGCGCATGGTCCGATCTTGCGCCGCATCTGAGCGACCGTTTTCATTGCATCGCCCCCGATCAGCGCGGATACGGTCAAAGCTGGGCACCGTCCGGTATCGAGCACTACGTTGCGTCGGCGCTGGTCTCGGACATGGCAACGCTCATCGAACAGAACGGCGGACCGGTTGCGGTGCTGGGGCATGACTGGGGCGCGTCAGTGGCCTATGGGCTGGCCATGTTCCGGCCCGAGCTTGTGACGCGGCTGATCATCGCAAACGGGGTGCATCCCGTGCCGTTCCAGCGGGCTCTGGCGGCGGGCGGACCGCAATGCACCGCATCGCAATATATCAACGTGCTGCGACAGCCAGAGGCGACGGCATCGCTGTCTGAAAACAACTTTGCGCGGCTGGAACGGTTTTTCCAACATGGCATGGATCACAACTGGATGACCAAGGAACGGCTGGCCGCTTATCGCACCGAATGGGCACGGCCCGGACGGCTGGACTGTATGCTCAACTGGTACCGTGCCTCGCCGCTGAAACTGGCCCGCCCCGGCCAGACGCTGACTGATCTGCCTGCCCTGCCGCTTGACCGACTGCATGTGAAATGCCCGCATCTGCTGCTCTGGGGCAACAATGACACCGCGTTGCTGCCCGAGGCCACCGAGGGTCTCGAAGACTTCGCCGCCGATTTGACCCGCATCGATTTCGCGGGAGCTGATCATTGGCTACATCACCAAATCCCAAAGGCCGTGGCAGATGCCATACGCGGCTGGCTACCACCAGAGGACCAATCCCCATGATCACACTCCACCACCTGAATCAGTCCCGCTCGCAGCGTATCCTCTGGCTGCTCGAAGAACTGGAGCTACCGTATGAGGTCATCCGCTATCAGCGCGATGAAACCACCCGCCTCGCGCCGCCGGAACTGCGCGCGATCCACCCTTTGGGGAAATCACCGGTGGTCGAGATCGAGGGTCAGAAAGTGACCGAATCCGGCGCCATCGTCGAGATCATCTGCGCCCGGCACGGCCCGCAAATGGTGCCGGAACTTGGTAGCGAGGCGCATATCCGCCATCTGGAACTGATGCATTTCGCCGAAGGTTCGATGATGACACCACTCTTGCTGAACCTCTATGTGGGTCTGCTGGGTGATGCGGGTGCTCCGCTGCACCCCCGAATCGAACAGGAATTGACCAACCATTTCAGCTATCTGGAAACACTGCTGCGCCCCTCAGGCCATTTCGTGCTGGATGAATTATCCGCCGTCGACATCATGCTGAGCTTTCCCGCCGGCGCCCTTGCCAGATTGGGCCGGGAACAAGAGTTCCCGAATGTCGCCTCGTTCTCCAAGGCGATGCGCGCGCGCCCGGCCTATCAGCGCGCATTGGTCGCCGGGGGAGAGGAGTAGGCCGCGCTAGCGTGCCTAGATGTGGCCCCAGTCGTCGGGATCCTCGGAGTTTCCCGGCGACAGGCCCAGATCATCGCCCTCGGTCGAACAACCCAGCCCCAAGACCGTCCGGTTGGCATAAGAGAAATAGGCGGTGACCTGATTGATCTCCAGTATCTGCCCATCGTCGAACCCAGCCTGACGCAAAGCCGCCACATCTGCCTCGGCCATATCCGCCGGGCTGTGCGTCAGTTTCCGCGCATAGTGCATCGCCGCGATCTGCGCGAG
Organism: Ruegeria hyattellae; assembly: GCF_041537925.1. Lineage (NCBI taxonomy): Bacteria > Pseudomonadati > Pseudomonadota > Alphaproteobacteria > Rhodobacterales > Roseobacteraceae > Ruegeria > Ruegeria hyattellae. Next base: position 772,781 of record NZ_JBGOSH010000001.1, read on the forward strand.
CTCCAACGGGGCTTGTTCTGGCGCGCGCGCCTCGATGGCGGCGCGGATAGCGTCGCCACGCGCCGCATCATCCAGCAAGCGCTGCAATCCCTGGAAGTGATGCTCGACACAATAAGCGCAGCCATTGAGCGAACTGACCCAGACCCCCAGCACCTCCAGAAACCATTTCGGCACCGTGTTTCCGGAATGGTGCAGCACATTCTTGTAGAGGACCATATGCCCCTCCATCGAATGCGGGCGCAGGGAGTGGGCCATCATGATATTGTCGACATTGTTGCCCGGCCCGGTCACCCGTTGGTAAAGCCGCTTGAGTTTGCCGGTGGCCTTGTCATAAGGGATGGTTCTGATCCAACTCATCTGTGTCTCCAGTGTTGAATGTTGATGGCTGCAGTGTTGTTTCTTGCAATACCAGCGCCCAGCCAGAACCTGATGCGCAAAGGATAGCACCAAAGCAAATCCTGCACTTCGTGAGCGAGGCATCAGTGCACGTAAAACCCTGCCAGTTCATGAAACTATCAACTGCGCCCTGGCGGATCGCAGATATCTCGAAACCTCCATGCCGAGGCTTGCCTCAATTGCAATCTGGAGGTCCGCATTTTTAGAAAACGCGGAATTCAGCGTGTCGAACTTCCAGACATATGCTGTCGTTGGCTTCGTTGTAGAAACCGTCACAGGTGCCGAAAAATTTTCGTCCTGGCTCAATAACGCGGTAGACCCAAGAAACCGGCCGGGGCCAAGCGTGTCCACGCGGGTCCCGTTGATCTCGACGTCGACCTCGCCATCGACGATGAGCATGAGGCTGTTCACGGGTTGACCCTGCTGCAGCAGTGAATCCCCGTTTGGCACGGAAGCACGCTGCCCCATTCGAAACAGATTGAAGGCGTCACGTTCCTTCAGGTTGCGGAGCGCAAGCCGGTACAAGCGCCTCTCTTCGTCGCTGAACGGCACGGGTCGGCGTTCGGCTAACAGACGGATGATCCAGAAAAGATTGATCGCAATGAAAAAGATGTTCCAGCCAAGAGCGGCCCAAAGCGGTTGAGCCTGCAGGTAGTAATAGGGCAGAAGAAGTGCACCGCCGATCACCGACAGCACGCGCAACCAGAATATGTCCCGCACCGAGTAGGAACAAAGATAGGCCACGTTTGCGATGTTTACCAAGATATCCAGCCCGTACATGCCCTTGCCTCATCTTTGCACCCCAGTTGCGATGCAGCCTAGGCAACACAGACTTTTGGTCAACGCGCACGTTGGTGCGATGCATGCCCATGCCTTGGCCAGAGACGGCTCCGCTCAACAGACCGAAACCGTCGCCCCGCGCAGTGTCCGGCGACATAGAGACGGGGCATTGAAATGCGCGCTTATCCACAACACCTCGCGTCCCTCTTCCCCCGAACCACATCACCTGCCATAATATGAAAAACCCAAGAACAAGAGCAGCCGACATGCCCGACGATCTATTGACGCCTGAAGCGACCGCCACCTATGACGCCTCTTCGATCGAGGTGCTTGAAGGGCTGGAGCCCGTGCGCAAGCGGCCGGGCATGTATATCGGCGGCACCGATGAGCGGGCCCTGCATCACCTGGTGGCCGAGGTCCTCGACAACTCGATGGACGAAGCCGTGGCGGGCCACGCCAACCGGATCGAGGTGGAACTGCATGCCGACTATGCGCTCACCGTGCGCGACAACGGGCGCGGCATCCCAATCGACCCGCATCCGAAATTCCCCGACAAATCCGCGCTTGAGGTGATCCTGTGTACCCTGCACGCGGGCGGCAAGTTCTCGGGCAAGGCCTATCAGACCTCGGGCGGGTTACATGGTGTGGGGGCCTCGGTGGTCAACGCGCTCTCCGACTCGATGGTCGTGCAAGTGGCGCGCGACAAACAGCTGTTCGAGCAACGCTTCTCGCGCGGCACGCCGCTGGGACCTGTCGAAAAGGTCGGCGCAGCGCCAAACCGGCGCGGCACCACCGTGACTTTCCATGCGGACGAAGAAATCTTTGGCCACCATCGGTTCAAACCCGCCCGACTGTTCAAATCCATCCGTTCCAAGGCCTACCTGTTCTCAGGCGTCGAGATTCGCTGGAAGTCCGCCATCGACGATGGCGAAACCCCGACCGAGGCCAGCTTCCATTTCCCGGGTGGCCTCTCGGACTATCTCAAGGATTCGATGAACGGCTCGTCCACCTATGCCGAGCAGCCATTTGCGGGCACCGTGGACTTTCTGGAGAAATTCAAGACCCCCGGCAAGGTCGAATGGGCAATCAACTGGACCCCCTCGCGCGACGGGTTCATCCAGTCCTATTGTAACACCGTCCCCACGCCCGAAGGCGGCACCCATGTGGCTGGTTTTTGGGCCGCGATCCTCAAGGGGATCAAGGCCTATGGCGAGTTGGTCAACAACAAGAAAGCCAGCCAGATCACCCGCGACGACCTGATCACCGGCGGCTGCGCGCTGGTCTCGTGCTTCATCCGCGAGCCGGAATTCGTGGGCCAGACCAAGGACCGTCTGGCCACGGTCGAGGCGCAGCGGCTGGTGGAAAACGCCGTGCGCGACCATTTCGACAACTGGCTGGCCGCCGATACCAAATCTGCCGGTGCGATCCTCGATTTCCTTGTTCTGCGGTCTGAAGAACGCCTGCGCCGCCGGCAGGAAAAGGAAACCCAACGCAAAACGGCAACCAAGAAACTGCGTCTGCCCGGCAAGCTGGTCGATTGTTCCGCCACCAACCGTGACGGCACCGAATTGTTCATTGTCGAGGGCGACTCGGCGGGCGGCTCCGCCAAAATGGCGCGCAACCGCAAGAACCAGGCGCTGCTGCCCCTGCGTGGCAAGATCCTGAACGTGCTGGGTGCGGCCAGCTCGAAACTGGGTTCGAATGCCGAGATCAGCGACCTGACGCAGGCGCTGGGTGTGGGGCTGGGCACCAAGTTCAACATCGACGATCTGCGCTATGACAAGATCATCATCATGACCGACGCTGATGTGGACGGCGCGCATATCGCCGCGCTCTTGATGACCTTCTTCTTCACCCAGATGCGCCCGATGATCGATGCAGGGCATTTGTACCTCGCCTGCCCGCCGCTCTACCGCCTGACCCAAGGCGCGAAACGGGTCTATTGTCTGGATGAGGCCGAGCGGGACGAATGGCTGGAGAAAGGTCTGGGCGGCAAAGGCAAGATCGACGTCTCCCGCTTCAAGGGTCTGGGTGAGATGGACGCCAAGGACCTCAAGGAAACCACCATGGACCCGTCCTCGCGCAAGCTGATCCGCGTCACCATCGACGAGGACGAACCCGGCGAGACCGGAGACCTCGTCGAACGCCTGATGGGCAAGAAACCCGAACTGCGCTTCCAGTACATTCAGGAAAACGCGCGGTTTGTGGAGGAGTTGGATGTCTAGGAGTCAGAATGCTTCATCAAATGCTCGCCAGGTTGGCGAGGGAGTTCGTCTTTGAACGCGCCAAACCCTTCGCCGGCAGCGAGTTCGGCAACTTTGTCCGGCATGACGTTTCTTTAGAAGCCAAGAAACGCTTAATTTTCTTACCCTACGAGTTGAAGGTCAAATCCAGTGTTGGTGCCGGCAACTGGGCGGCCGTACCATGGGTTGCGTATTTTGACCCATTAATTACCGTTAGTGCAACTAGGGGATTCTATGTTGTTTATCTTATCAATGCTCAATCCGAAGAAATCGTACTTTCTCTGAATCAAGGTACAACAGAGGTCTACCGCGAATTTGGGGAACGCACGGGCCGACAAGTATTGCGCCGAAGAGCCGTTGACTTGGCCGAACGAACACCAGAATTCGCGAAGCTCTTCGATCTTGATCCTATTGAATTGGGTTCTGTTGAATCGCTGCCTCTTGGTTACGAAGCAGGTCATTCTTTCGGGCGCACATATCCCGCGAGGGAAATCGATCCCGATGCATTTTACCAAGACCTCGAAAGAATACTATCCGCATATAATGCTCTAGTTGATCGCGGTGGTACAACTCCAACTGATACAATGATGGAGGAAGCCGGATCTACAGACATAACCGAGACACGCAAGTATTATCTTTCACGTCGAATTGAAAGAACACCCAACGTTAGGAAAATGGTTCTTCAGACAAAAGGAACTGTATGCGAAGCGTGCGGCCTGGATCCCCAGACGCACTTCGGTTTCGAAGGCCCTTTGAAGAATACCCCGCTAGATGTGCATCATGCAAAACCCATTAGCGGTTTGGCCGAAGGAGAAAGCCGCAGGTACAAAGTGCCTGACGATTTCATTGTTCTGTGCCCGACCTGCCACCGTATGATCCACAAACAAATGGACGCTTCTGATTTGGATCAATTGAGAAGCTCAGTTCGTTTTGAGTATTTGGTCAAATATTCTTAGCAAGCCGTAGGGTGGGCTTCCAACCCACCAAGCGTCTTGTTGATCCATCACACGGTTGGGTGAAACTCAACTCTACCCTGCAAATACCGCCCTCGCGCCCGGCCCGGTGGTAAGTGCGGAACGCGCCCGCGTCGTGCTTAGGATGGCTTAGGAACATCTCCAACACCCTCACACGCACTTGAAACCTTGACGACAAATGCGTGAGGCCTGTTGCGTGTGGGCGGGGCGTGCATAGACTCTCCCCCATGACATCCTTCATCGCCGAGAACCAATTGTCCTTGCTGCTGCTCTTCTTCGTGGGGGGCTGTTTCGGTACCGGGTTCCTGTTTCGCAAACCCGCCGGTCACCGGGCCTGGAAACTGGCCGATCTGGTCTGGGTTCTGCTCGGCGGGATCGGCGCGCTGACGGCGATTATCGCGGGGCTTTATGTCTCGGACAGCTCGCGCCTCGACCGCCAGATCGACGTGGCCTATGCCGCCACGCTGGCCTTTGACCGCGACGCCGCCCGCTTTCGCCTGCGCTTTTGCGATCCGGCCTATGACCCCGATACCGGGATTCTGTGCGAAAAGGTTGAATTCCTGTCCGCCTCCACCGCCAGCAATGCCGATCTGCCGCTGTTTATCGCCGTCACCGACGAGGTCGCGCCTCTGCAGGGGCTGAATTTTCTGATTGGTGGGCGCGACGACGATGACATGGACGAGATGAAGGGCATGATGGCGCAGGCCGATGCTTTTGATCTCGACCAGTTTTTGGTCTTCACCACGCTGGACGACAAAACCCAAGCCGCCGTTGACAACATGCGCCGCAAGGTGCCTGCAATTGCGGGCGATTACCTGATCCTGGCGCAGGCCTATGATGATCTGGTCACGCAGGTGGGCAAGCTCAAGGACGAGTGGGAATACCTGCAAGACAATGCCCATATCCTGATCCTGCAGGTCATCGCCCTCTGTCTGGTGAGTTTTGCCGCGCCATTCCGGCTGGGCAAATCGCTGGTGGAGTTGCGCTAGCGGTCTCTGGTCAGCGCCGGTAACGCGCGGCCAGCTTTTGTGGATCGGCCCCGGCGAAATACCGCGTCAGCGTCCAGAGGTTCCGCGCCCCGCGCCGGAGCCAACCGGCGCGATATCGACTGGCGCTGGTTGTTGCACGAACGGGCAGGCCACTCAGCCGCGGCAGGGCGCGCACCAGCGCCACGTCCTCCATCAGCGGCTGGTCGGGATAGCCGCCGACGCGCTCATAGACCGCCCGGCGCACCAGCAGACCCTGATCGCCATAGGGCAGCCCGAAAAGCCGCGACCGCAGATTGGCCCAGCCCGCGACCCAGGCCGGTGCAAATCCGCCCGCACGAAAACCTAGTCGGAAATAGGCGCCCTGCCCCGACACTTCGATATGATCGCCCACCACCTGAGACCAAGCGCGATCCAGCACCGTATCGGCATGCAGGACCAGCAACCATTCACCCTTCGCCCCGGCACAGCCGCGCCGCAGCTGCCCCCCGCGCGAGGCAGGTCCGGTCAACACATGCGCCCCGGCCTCATCCGCGATGGCGCAGGTCGCATCCTGCGACCCGCCATCGGAGACGATCAGCTCGCGGATCAGCCCGGCGGTCAGCCCTTCGAACAGGGCCTCCAGACAGGCTGGCAGGCTGTCGGCTGCGTCAAGCGTCGGGATCACGATACTGATCTTGGCCACCATGTGCTTCTCCTCTGGTGCCCGGGCGGGGTTGTCCTATATCACGGGGGCCAGACCCTAGACGAGGAACCCCAGATGTCCAGCCGCCGCATCCTGTTGATTTCCGGCTCTGACGCCACGGATTTCCTGCAAGGGTTGATCACCAACGATATCAAGGGTCTGGACCATGGTCTGGTCTATGCCGCCCTGCTGACGCCGCAGGGCAAATATATCGCCGATTTCTTTCTTGCCCGGCAGGAGGACGGCATACTGCTGGATGTGGCAGCCCCCCTAGGTGACATGCTGTTCAAACGCCTGAGCATGTACAAGCTGCGCGCCGATGTGCAGATCACCGAATGCGCCCTGAACCTGCAACGCGGCACCGGGCCTGCGCCCGAAGGCGCCCTGCCCGATCCGCGCCATGCTGACCTGGGCTGGCGGTTCTATTCCGAAGCCACTGAGAGCGATGATGGCAGCGACTGGGATACCATCCGCGTGGCCCACTGCATCCCTGAGACCGGGATCGAGTTGACACCCGACAGCTATATCCTCGAATCCGGGTTCGAAGCGCTGCAAGGTGTCGATTTCAAGAAGGGCTGCTATGTCGGTCAGGAGGTGACGGCGCGGATGAAACACAAGACCGCGCTGCGCAAGGGGCTTTGCCTGGTCGATGTCGAAGGCGACGCCGAATCGGGAACCGAGATCACCGCCGATGGCAAACCCGCCGGGACGCTCTTTACCCGGTCCGGCAACCGCGCCATCGCCTATCTGCGCTTTGATCGTGCCAAAAGCGATCTGAACGCGGGTGCCGCTCGGGTCAGGATGAACCAAGCCTGACACCATGGACCAGACCGTATTGAAGGTTTGAGTTCCGATCGGTTTCTTCGCACACTGCACCAAAGAGACCTCGGGGGACGAAGATGCTTCAACTCTATGCCGCAATCTGGCGGGTCAGTTCCGGGCGGCAGATCGTTTTGATCCTGCTGTCGCTGGCCATCGCCGCACTGGCGGCTGTGCCTCTGGATTTCCAGAAGAACATCATCAACCTGCTGACCGCAAAAACGCTGGAGAAAGAAAAGCTGTTCCTGCTGGGCGCGGGCATGTTGGCGGCAATCCTGCTGAGCCTGCTGTTGAAATGGATCATGGGCTACCGCGCCAGCACCCTGGGCGAGGACACGATCCGCCTGATCCGCACACGGCTGCTGGACAGGACCGACATTCCGGGCCGAACCAAGGGGCGCCAAGGCACGCTGGCCACTGCAATCTCGGCTGAGGCCGAAGAATTGGGAAAATTCGCCGGCAGCGCCTTTTCCGAGCCAGTGATGCAGATCGGCACATTGGTCAGCGTGATCGGCTATATCGCCTCAACTCAGCCGATGCTGGGGCTGATCGCGGTGATGATGATCGCGCCGCAGATCCTGATCGTGATCTACTCGCAAAGCCACGTGAATCGTTTCATCGCCGAGCGGGTACATGTGCTGCGCGCCTCGACCGACCACCTGACCGCCGAACAGACAGCCGAGGTCAAAGCCGCCATTCTGGCCGAATTCGACCGGATCTATGAGACCCGCCGCCGGATCTTCATCTGGAAACTGTCCAGCAAGTTCCTGCTGAGCGTCATCAACGGAGTCGGCACCGTTGCCGTGCTGATGCTAGGTGGCTGGCTGGTCCTGAACGGGCGCACGGATGTTGGCACGGTTGTTGCGGCCACAGTTGGTCTCACCCGCATACAGGCCCCCACCGCATTCCTGATCGCCTTCTACCGGCAGGTCAGCGCCAATCGGATCAAGTTCGACCTGCTGCGCGAAATCCTGCGCCCCGCGCCGCCGCCATAGCGCGGCAACGAGGCCAAACCCCCGTCGCTCCGTGAGCCCTGCCCTTCGACAACTGCATGACGTGCTCCGGGATGCCTGCGATTCGCCAAAAAAATACGCCAGCTACCCCGGCAACTGGCGCGTTTCGTCGAGATTATCTTTTGACGCTGCGTTACGCGCGCTCGGAATATTCCATGGTTTCGGTGTTCACGACGATCATCTCATCCTGCCCGACGAAGGGCGGCACCATGATCTTGACACCATTGTCGAGGATCGCCGGTTTGAAGGAATTCGCGGCCGTCTGGCCCTTGACCACCGGCTCGGTCTCGACGATTTGGCAGGTCACTTTCTGCGGCACAGTGGCATTCAGCGCTTCGGCATCATAGAACTCGACCACGATGGTCATACCGTCCTGCAGGAACGGGCGACGGTCGCCCAGCAGCTCAGCCGGGACCTCGACCTGCTCATAGGTCTGGGTGTCCATGAACACCAGCATCCCATCGTTTTCATAGAGAAATTGCTGGTCTTTCTGTTCCAGGCGGACGCGCTCGACCTTGTCGGCAGAGCGGAACCGCTCGTTCAGTTTCGAGCCGTTGCGCAGGTTGCGCAGCTCGACCTGGGCAAAAGCGCCGCCCTTGCCAGGCTTCACATGGTCGACCTTAACCGCAGCCCAAAGCCCGCCATTATGCTCCAGCACATTGCCCGGCCGGATTTCGTTTCCGTTGATCTTGGGCATGACATAAATCCTTCACTTACGGTTGATGCCTTAGTCCGCGCTCCTATATCTGGCGCGACGGACCCTGACAAGACAACGATACCTTGTGCTGCACCCGCAGCGAGCCATGCAAATTTCGCAATACTCTTATGCATCTCTGGGGTACCCGAATCGAGTTGGATCGGTCATAAGCAACGCCACGCCGAAAAATGCAAGAGCAAGAACAACAAGGAAGACGAGATGCAAGATTTCGTTGACGGCACAGCCTTTAATAACGAGCAAGGCAATCGTGCACGCAAACTTTTCGCGGCTGTTGTATTGGCCGCTTTGGACGATGCCATCGCCGATGACAAGAAATACGGCAATGGCCCCGAGCAGATCGCCCGCTGGGCGCGGTCGCGCGACGGGCGCGAGGTTCTGAGCTGTGCCGGGATCGACCCCAATGAACGGGTCGTGAACGGGCTGATGGAATTCGTGGGCCGCGGGGTTCGGACCTCTGTGGCGCTGTCCCGCGAAGAGAGCGAGCGCCGCAATGCGGCACAACAGGCTGAAGCTGCCTGAGCTCAACTCGCCTATAAGGTGAAAGCCGCGCCCTCTGGGGCGCGTTTTTCGTTTTAGCCTTTCGACTTTACTTTGAATCGCTTGTTCGCTGCCTCGCTCCGGTCGAACGCGAAAAGCGATGCAGAGTGTTTCAGCGAAACGTCGAAACGCTTTAGAAGAATAAGAACCATTGCCGCGCCGTCCAAAGCTCGGCAGCCAGCAGCAGCCCGAATCCCATCCCTCCGACCACCCCCAGACCGCCATGCCAGAGGCCCCAAAAGGCAACGCAACAGGTAACGGCCACCAGCGGCGCCACCCAAAGCGCGTGGTGGGTGCTGTCCCAATAGCTAACCGGGCTGTCAAACACCCAATCCGTGAGCGGCCAGAATTGCGGTCGCCCGTCCCCGGCATGCAGCACGAAGTCGGTTGCAAGATGCAAAAGCGCCGCCCCGGCAAATGCGATCAGAACCGCGCTGCTGCTGAGCAGCGCAACCCCCAGCACTAGCCCCCAAAGGAAAAAACTATTGTCGATGGCAAAGACGCTCTGCCATGTGGGCGAGAAATACAGCTCGTCAAACACCACCTGCGGTGGGATGCCCTGAACGTGCAATGCCCAGAGTGCCATGATGTAAAGCGATGCGTCCGGCGCCAGCGCCCCGAGCAAGGCTGCGGCCATAACCTTGCGCCCCCTGCCCCGCCCAAAGGCGGCGGCACCAATCAAAAGATGCGCGGGCGTGTTCACGGGGCTTTTCCTCTGGGCCCAAATCGGGTCATCTGCAGACCAAGTTAGGAGGCGGGCCATGGTCAAGTCCATCATGATTCAGGGAACCGGCAGCAATGTCGGGAAGTCCATGCTGGTGGCGGGGCTGGCGCGTGCTTATGCGCGACGGGGACTGCGGGTTGCACCGTTCAAACCGCAGAACATGTCGAATAATGCGGCCGTGACCGAGGATGGCGGCGAGATCGGGCGTGCGCAGGCGCTGCAGGCGCGCGCCGCTTACCGTACGCCGCATACCGACATGAACCCGATTCTGCTGAAACCCGAGACCGACACCGGCGCTCAAGTGATCGTGCAGGGCCAACGGCGTGGCACCCTGAAGGCCACCGATTATCGCAGGGACAAATCGAGCCTGCTCGCCGCCGCGCTGGCCAGCTTTGACCGGCTCTGCGGCGATGCTGATCTGGTGCTGATCGAGGGCGCCGGCAGCCCGGCCGAGACCAACCTGCGCGCAGGTGACATTGCCAATATGGGCTTTGCCTGTGCGGCGGGGGTTCCGGTGGTGCTGGTGGGCGACATCCATCGCGGCGGCGTGATCGCACAGATTGTCGGGACGCAGGCTGTGCTGGATCAGACCGACCTGGCCCGCGTAAGGGGCTTTGCGGTCAACCGGTTCAAGGGCGACATCCGCCTTTTTGACGACGGGCGCGACGACATTGCCGCCCGTACCGGATGGCCCAGCCTTGGCGTGGTGCCGTGGTTCGACGATGCATGGAAGCTGCCCGCCGAGGACATGATGGACATACGCTCACATGCGGGCGGGGCGTTCAAGGTTGTGGTGCCGCAATTAGAACGGATGGCGAATTTTGACGATCTCGACCCGCTGGCCGTCGAGTCGGACATCACCGTCGAGATCGTGCCGGGTGGCCGCGCGCTGCCCGGCGATGCCGATCTGGTGCTGCTGCCGGGCAGCAAATCCACCATCGGCGATTTGGCTTATTTCCGCGCCCAGGGTTGGGATGTCGACCTGTTGGCGCATGTCCGGCGCGGCGGCCATGTTCTGGGCCTGTGCGGCGGGTATCAGATGCTGGGACACAGCATCAACGATCCCGACGGGGTGGATGGCCGCCCCGGCAAGGTTGCCGGGCTGGGCCTGCTGGATGTGGAAACCGTGATGGCAGGTCACAAGCAGGTGACGCTGACCGACGCGGTGGCGCTGGACACAGGTGCTGCGGTCAACGGCTACGAGATTCACATGGGCCGCACCACAGGGCCGGATTGCGACCGCGCCTGGCTTTCGATCGCGGGGCGGCCAGAGGGCGCGGCCTCGGCCAATGGGCGCATTCGCGGCAGCTATCTGCACGGCATCTTTTCGTCGGATAAGTTCCGGGCCGGGTATCTGGCATCGTTGGGCCAGACATCCGACACCGCGTATGAGGACGGTGTCGAGGCAACGCTGGACACGCTGGCAGATCATCTGACGCGCTACATGGATCTGGATCAGTTATTGTCGCTGGCGGAATCCCCGGCGCGTCGGTGACGGATCACTCCAGGTCGCGGGCCATCAGGGCACGATGAATCTCGCGGCGGACAAGCTTGCGTACATTGCGCGTGATGCGCTCTCCCAAGACGCCCTGCAATTCCTGACGAACGATTTCCGCGACCATCGCACGCAGGCTTTCCTCGTCCAGAACCGCCTCATCCGATGCCAACGGGGCTTGCCTTGTCTGTGCTACGGATTGAGGCGCGCATTCGGCCTGCATCTCTTGCGGAGCGGTCCTTTCCGGTGCTGCAGGCTCTGTCCGTTCTTGCACGGATTCGGTGGGCGACGCTTCCTGCGCAATTTCATCGGCAGCCGGTTCAACCACAGAACCCGCGGCGATTTCGACCTGCGCTGCTGCATCCTTTTCCGTCGCGCGGTCCTGCCAGGCGATGCCAGATCCGACCTTTGTTCCGGAATAATCCTCATCCGTGGTGCCGTCGGGCTCCCACTGGTCAATGGTGCGCGCAATCGCCGCTTCAAGCGCCTCGATCTTCTTGCTCAAGGGCTGTGCAACTGACGCGGCGACCGCATTTGCCGTGCTCTCTTTGCCATGAAAGGCGAAATCATCCGCCGATGATTCACCGCCCTGCAGATCGTCTCGTGCCACCTCCGGGCGGATCCATGCCACTTTGTCATTCGGAACTGCATCCTCGGGCCGCAACAACATCGGACGGGGTTTCGAAGACCGCGCTTCAGTCTCTGCCGACCCGGCCGACTGCGCCGCCTCGTAGAGCGTCGTTTTCGGGTTCTTCCACGGAACGGCGGTTGCCCGTTCGGGCGGCGACCTGCGGTCCGCCTCAGCAGCGGGCTCCGTCACGCGCAAAGCCGGGGTCAAGACGAGCTTATTGGCCTTTTTGGGCCGTCGGGGTGCGGCCGGCCGGGGCTCGGGCGCGCCTTCATTGCTGACAAGTTTTTTGATCGAGGACAGAACATCCTCGATTCCCATATTGGCTGCTTGGTTGGACATTTTTTTCTACCACTCTGAACCTCACCACAAGTGTAGCGAAGCTCGGCAGTTCTGCCAACAGAGGAGTGGAGTGTTATTGTTTGCTCAACGCTTTCAGGACACGATCCAGATCCTTACTCTGCTTACTGACCTGTGCGGGTGCGTTTTTCACCAGATTGTAATAGAGCGTCGGATCATAGATCTGAACCGCAATTCCCAACCGCTCAGCCGTAAGCAGCCCCTGCGCCTGCACCACCTGATAGGCGGCCAGCGAGCGTTCAGAACGGGCAAAAATCTGTTGGGTCTGTGCATCCAACAAATCCTGCTCGGCGGTCAGCACGTCCAAAGTTGTCCGCGCACCCAGTGTCGCCTCTTCGCGAATGCCATCAAAGGCAATCTGCGCCGCCCGCACGCGTTCGTTCGACGCCGTCAGGCTGGCCCCGGCGGTCTGGAACCGCACATAGGCATCCTTAACCCCCTGGATAATGTCCCTTTGGGTGCTCAGCAGCGCGGAACGGCTGGAATCGCGGGTAGCAATTGCCCGCCGAACCTGAGCCGCCAGCGCGCCCCCTGCATAGACCGGCTGACGGAATACCACTCCGGCGGAAGACGTATTGCGGAAATCGGAATCGCCAAAATTCTCGGTGTATCCCAAGTCAGCATCCAGGGTCAGATTGGGACCTAGTTCCTTGCGCTGCTGCTGCACGATCAGTTCCGCGGCACGCACCTGATGCTGCGCCGCTAGAATCAGCGGATGTGTCTTGACCGCCACCGCAGTGGCTGCCTCAATTGATGCTGGCAGGTTGGGCAAGCTTGGCTGTCCCGCAGTTTTGCCCGGCTCATTTCCGACAGCGTTTGCGTATTCGGCCTTTGCCGTCGTGAGGCTGCCCAGCGCATCCGCTAGGTTTGCGCGCGCAGCGGCGACGCTGGCCTCGGACAGCGCCACATCCGTTCGCGTCACTTCTCCAACTTCAAACCGATCCTGCGATGCGCGCAGTTCTTCGCCCAGAACCCGAACATTGTTGCGGCGCAGCTCGACATTGTCCTCTTGCAGGATCAGGTTCATATAGGCGCTGACGGCCCGGAACAGGATGCTCTGCTCGACATTGATCAGTGTTTGCCGTGCCGACAGAACGGTTTCCTGGGCGGATTGCTTGGCAAGACGCGTAGCCCCCCCATCATAAAGCAATTGCTGGAAGGACAGACCGATAAACCCTTCAGTTTCACCATTGTTCGAACCGAAATTGTTGTTCCGCTGATCGACCATTTCCCGTTGAATCTGCATGGTCCAGTTTATGATTGGCCGCAATTGCGCCACTGCGATCGCGACATCTTCGTCCGCCGCCCGCAGCAGCGCCCGGTTCTGTTCCAGAAGACCGCTTGTATTGTAGGCCCCTACCAGCGCATCAGCGAGGTTGTCCGCGGCCGCCGGTCGAGACGCCACCGTTGCCGCCAACAGCGTAATCGATAGGGCCGTTCCTTTTAATACTGCTCTCAACATTGTTTTCCGCGCCTCTTTATGTGTCCGGCCTGTCTTCCCCGACCCAACAGGTCATAGCGAAAATTCCGGTTGTTTTGTGAACCCCGGCAGGATTTTCCCGCCAGCATTGAATGCGTATCTCCACGACAGCTTGCCGCCGGATTTGTAACCGATCCGCACGGTCCCCACACCGTCCTCGACAAAGGTGCAGGCGATGCGCCCGCCCTCCTTGAGCTGCGCCAGCAAAGCCTGCGGCACCTGTTCGGCCCCCCCCTGCACAAGGATCGCGTCGTAGGGGCCGTGCTCGTCCGCGCCCTCGGCCAGCGGCCCGTGATGCACGATCGCGTTGTCGGCCCCGGCCTCGGACAGTAGCGACTGCGCCTCGCCCGCCATGTCGGCGTCCTCCTCTACAGCGACGACCAATTGCGCCAGGCGCGCTGTGACGGCGGTGGAATAGCCAAGTGCCGCGGCCACATCCAGAACCGCTTCGTCGTCCTGAATGTTGAGCGCATCGAGCATCTTCGCAAAAGTACGTAGTTCGGGCAGCACCCGGCCATCGCCCAGATCCAACATCTCCTCCGCATAGGCGGCTTCGCGCTTTGCATCGGGGACGAAGGCTTCGCGGGGGACCGCCAACATCGCCTCGATAATCGGGAATTTGGTCACATCCGACGGGCGGATCTGCGTGTCCACCATGGTGCGGCGCCGTGCGGCAAAGTCAGGCATAATCGTGATCTTCCAACACTGTGTTATATTGGCTTGTGCCATACTGGTACTCGTGCGGCAATGTCCCATCCTCACGTAACATTTCCGCGGTTGCCGTGTTGCAACGCGCGCACTGGCCGGATTGGCTGCGCAAACGGGAGATTTTCGACCGAGACCGTCTGGACGCCACTTCGCAAAGGTGCTAGAACACCTATCGCATCACAGCAAGTGGTTGATATCACTGGAAAAGGCGAGTTGGCGGAGTGGTGACGCAGCGGATTGCAAATCCGTGTACACCGGTTCGATTCCGGTACTCGCCTCCATTTCTTTTCAAGGACTTACGAGGAATTTCCCGAACTTGGAAAGCAATTGCTCAAGGCTAAGAGCACGCCTTTGATTTTTTGGCGGTCATTTTCGGCACACTTCGCCTTCCGCGCGGTGGGCACACCTTCTTTGTTTCCCCCAGATTCTTGTCTATCGGAGGGTCTTTCGGCGGCATCGATCCCTGCCTGTCCCTGCACACGCCGCTTGGGCAACCAGCGGGGTTTTTTGACAAACCAAGTGAACAGACGATTGGCACGGCTGCTACGCAGTTTGACGATTCCCTTAGGATTATGTGTTTGTCGTTGCCGTTGATTTGGCCTGCGTCAGATTGAGGGCAGTCGGTTTTCCGGGTTGAGCCTCCCCCAATGAAGTGGTCCGCCCCTATGATTAGGCTCAGGATTCATAACCTGTATATGACGGTTGCTGCGAGTGCGATGGCTGATAGGAAGACCTTTGGGCAGCGATCACAGCGGGTCGCCACGCGCCTCCAATCCTTGAGCCTGCCAAACATGATCTCGATGCGGTTTCGCCGCTTGTATCTTCGCTTGTCGTATTTTACCGGCGTCTTGCGTTGTTTTCGGCCGGGGATGCAGGCGCGTATCCCTTTGTCTTTCAACGCATCTCGGAACCAATCGGCGTCATAGCCACGATCACCGAGCAGCCAGTCCACGTTTGGTATGCTGCTGAGCAGAGCCCGAGCACCGATGTAATCACTAACCTGGCCAGCGGTGACAAAGAGGTTCAAAGGCCGCCCTTTGCTATCACAGATGGTGTGCAATTTTGTATTCATGCCGCCCTTAGTTCTACCGATCAGGCGGCCACGCCCCCCTTTTTCGCGGCCATACTGGTCGCGGTGAGGTGTGCCTTTAGATAGGTCGCGTCAATCATGAACGTCTTCTGTTCGCCGTTCTCGGCGGCTAGACCGGCCATCATCCGCGCGAAGATGCCTTTCTCACTCCAACGCCTCCACCGGCTGTAGAGCGTCTTGTGCGGGCCGTATTCAGAAGGCGCGCCTCGCAACGCAACCTGTTGCGATTGATAAAGATAATTCCGCTCAACTCCCGTTTGTCATCAACCCGAGGCTTGCCGTGCAACTTCGGGAAAAAGGGGTGAGCTTGGCCATCTGCTCGTCGGTCAGCCAGTAAAGGTCGCTCATGTCACCACTCCGTTTTCCGAGCCGTGGATCACGTGGTGCAGCGAAAATCAATGCATCCTGACCCTAATCAGCAGGCGGCCGTCCCGGTTCGGGGCAGCCGCCAGATATCGTTTACTGAAGCTTGCCAGGCAGGCTCAGGTCACCTGAAGCAATGTCAAAAACATCCGTGACACACAGCAGTGGTGCGTGAATGCTGGCATTCACCCGAAGCGCGGATGTGACGCCGTCATAGGCTAAACTTTCCAGCTGGACGTCGCTGGCAAAGCCGGCATTCACCTTGATCTCCGGACCGTCGAACAGCGGTGTGAACCCTGGGCTGTCCAGGAAAATCGGGAACCCCGGCCAGGTCGCAGGCAGCTTTGGTGACGCTCCATCGGGGATGTCGCGCACCGCGAGGGCGCCCGGGCCACAGGCTTCGGTCGGGATTAGTACAACCCAATGGCTGTGCCATTCGATACCGTCGTTAGCCGGATCGCCATCGCCGTTTTCATCAAAAAGCGGGGTGTCGTCAAAATCCGGATGGCTGGTCGCGGCCATTGCCAGAATGCCGGTGCCGCCGTCAAAGCCCACTGCAGAGGGATCAAGAGATGTGGGCCACACGTAGGACCAGACATCAGACCCGCCCACTGCTCCGGTTGCGGCCGGAACCGATGCCCCGGCAATGCCACTGGTGGTCATGTGGAATGTAACAATGTTGCCGTTGCGGTGCGCATGCGCCGCAAGGATGTCGAAATCGGCCACCTTGCCGGCATCAGATGGGGAAATGACGGCCCCCTCCTGATGAAGGGCGTGATCGCCGTCCGCAACAGAGGACGAGGCGCCGAAAACAATGGCGGCGAGGGATATCCAGGGAAGTTTCATTTTGCATCTCCAATCTTTTGGTATCGACTCGCTACTATTTTGAAAAACACATTGCAACTTTAATTTCGACTCGCTACTTGTTGAGCATGAGAAACGACCACGGCATCCGCATCCTCATAAACCGCCTTGCCAGGATAGATTCCGCCACCGGCTGGACCGGCAACCTGAACCCGACACAAAGGGCAGCGCTGGAGTATCTGTCTGAGGCAAATCAGTTTTCCCGTTCGCCGTCACATGTTGCCGAGTATCTGGGAACAACGCGCGGAACGATGTCCCAGACGCTGAAGGCACTGGTGCGCAAGGGATACGCCGCGGAACGCCGGCAAAAGTCCGACCAGCGGTCAATTTCCTATGAACTGACCAAGGCAGGCGTGGCCGCTGTGACAGGTGCCAATCCGATTGCAGACGCCATTGGCAACCTGCCCGCCAACGTTCAGGCCGCACTCGAGGACGGCCTGCTTCAGAGCTTGAGGCTGGCTCTGGCGGCAAACGGCGGCCAGTCGTTCGGGAAATGCAAGACCTGCGCCTATCATGAAACAGGCTCGGAAAATGGCTTCTGCACTTTGTTGGGGCTCGGCCTGGAGGCCGGCGAAAGTGACAAAATCTGCATCGAACACAAAGAGGCCTGAATGACCCTTCCTGAACTATCGGCAGAAATCGGAGGCATTTTCCTGGGCAGTGTTCAGGACCGCTGGGAAGAAAAACCGCCTTCCGCCATTCAGAAAGACCGAGTGTCCGGCCGCCAGGCCATTACGCTGACCGGTTTTTTGGAAGATGCACAGGCGGACCTGACCGTTCATGGCGGCGAAGAAAAAGCCATTCACAACTATGCGTTGGATCACTATGCGGCCTGGCAGAGCGAGGGACACATGGCCGCTGGCGCAGTACCCGCTGCCTTTGGTGAAAACATCACAACAACTGGTTTGACCGAGGAAAACCTCTGCATCAGCGATATCCTGACGCTGGGCACAGCAACCGTTCAAATCAGCCAGGGTCGACAGCCCTGCTGGAAGCTGGGGCTGCATACCGGAAATGAAAAGATGCCATACCTGTTCCAGAAAACGGGCCGCACCGGCTGGTACTACCGTGTGCTGAAGACGGGCGTGGCTGACGCAGGCAACCGGATAACACTGACTGAAAGACGCAACCCGAACTGGAGTGTCCTGCGCGTAACCAGGGCCCGGCTGACACGCAGGGTTTCCCGTGAAGATGCCGAGGCCCTGGCAGATCTGGCTGATCTCACCCCCGGCTGGCGGCAGGCATTCGCACGCATGGCCGAGGGCGAAAGAAAGGAAGGAACAAGGGAAAGGCTTGTTGGTTAGCACTGGTGTCGGCCCCTACCAGCCATTCATCGAAAGCCACGCCGCCGCAGTGCAGCTTCCCAAGAGCAGACATTGATCGGATGCGCAACATCGATGCCAGAGCGGTGACAGGGTCGCGCAACAAATCTGATGTTCGACACAGCCAAACCAAAGGTCCGTTATCGTCGTGCTTGGCGAATGAAATCCGGGTAGACTTATGGGATGAAGCTAAATCATTCAGAGAATTCAATGAGAACTTTAAGACCCAGCTTTGGAAAATGACTGCAGCTGAACTTACAGATCACGTCCGCAAGAGGCGGGTATCTGCAACCGAAGTGACCGAAGCGCACTTACAGCGGCTGGCTGACGTCAATCCAAGGATCAATGCGGTTGTGCAGGAGTTTCCCGAAGAGGCAATGCAAGAAGCCCGCAGGGTCGACGGGACGATCACACGGGGCGAAGATCCCGGCCCGCCTTGCGGCGTGCCCTTCACCATCAAGGAAAACGTTGACCGGACGGGCCATGTCACCAGCAATGGTGTAAGGCTTCTAAAAGACAATCTCGCTCAAACTGACAGCCCGGTTGTAGCCAACGTGCGAAAAGCTGACGGTATCATCGTGGGCCGTACTAACACTCCTGCTTTTCTGCTGCGGTGATTTTCAAGTAACGATCTGTACGGGCAAACTCTGAATCCTCTCAACAAAGATATCACACCGGGGGGGGTCGTCCGGCGGCGCTGCCGCTGCGGTGGCATCTGGGATTTGCACAATTGGCCATGCCACCGACATCGCGGGGTCAATCAGATATCCGGCCTACGCCTGTGGGGTTCATGGCCTCCGTCCGTGCTTGGACGTGTCCCAGCTTATAACGCCTGCGCGGCGGATCGGTTCATCGGCGCTCAGATTATGGCTGTGTCCGGCCCCATTGCGCGCTGTGTCTCCGACCTCAAAATCTCGCTTGCAGCGATGGCCGCACCCGACCCGCGGGATTCTTGGTATGTTGGCATGTCCCTCAGCGGACCTGAATATCCGAAACGCGCCGCGATGACACTTGCACCCGACGAGATGCCCGTTGATGATACAATTTGCGCAGCCATTCTGGAGGCGGCAGAGAAACTGAAAGACGCCGGGTGGACCGTAGACGAGGTCGAGTACCGGCCTTGTTGCACAAGTCGTGTTGAGTTCGGGCCTTCCCTGACACTGGACGGATTTAGCCTACGGCCGCTGTCTTTGGAATGCCAAGTGTCGTGAAGGCGTTGAGGATCGCGGCGCGGATTTGGATTTCCGCGACCTGTCGATCGAA